>NZ_JBVKDO010000012.1:0-331899 GCF_055633805.1 Amycolatopsis sp. NPDC114478
CTTGCCAACGGCGATTCCGT
Source organism: Amycolatopsis sp. NPDC114478 (assembly GCF_055633805.1). Lineage (NCBI taxonomy): Bacteria > Bacillati > Actinomycetota > Actinomycetes > Pseudonocardiales > Pseudonocardiaceae > Amycolatopsis > Amycolatopsis sp. NPDC114478. The sequence goes on from NZ_JBVKDO010000012.1 coordinate 21, forward strand.
GAGAGCCATACCCGGAGCCCCAGGGCCCACCGATCCTACGAATGACCAGTTCAGACCCAACAAAGAAGGTAGGACTTCCCGTGACCGACCTCTGGCACCAGCCGCTGCGCCACATCCGCGGCGCCGACCTCACCGGCGACACCAACCAGACCACCGGGATGACCCGGCTGGAGGCCATCTCCGGTAAGACCGTCGGGTCGTCGAAGGTCTGGATGGGCGAGACCCACGTAGCCCCGGTCACCAACTCCGGCGACCACCACCACGGCGAAGCCGAGACGGCGATCTACGTCAAGTCCGGCCACCCGGTGTTCGTCTTCGCCGACGGCGAGGAGGAGATCCGCATCGAGGCCGGGCCGGGCGACTACATCTTCGTGCCGCCGTACGTGCCCCACCGCGAAGAGAACCCGACTGACGAAGAGGCCGTGGTGATCATCGCCCGCAGCAGCCAGGAGGGCATCGTGGTCAACCTGCCCAGCCTGTGGTCCCCGGTCGACGTGCCCGAGGACTGAGGCGTGCCGCTCGACGTCGTCGAATACACCGATCCCGCCTGCCCCTGGGCGTGGGGATCGGAGCCGAAGTTCCGCCGGCTGCGGGCGGAACTGCCGGACGCCCGGTGGCGCCGGGTCTTCGGCATCCTCTTCGACGACGACGAGGACCCCGCACCGGACCCGGCCGCGGAAGCAGCCTGGTACGCGAAGTTCATCGACGGCGTCACCGAGCACACCGGCGCCCCCAAGCCACCCCACCTGGCCTGGGTGGCGCGGACGAGCTGGCCCGCCTCGCTCGCCGCGAAAGCCGCGGAGCAGCAAGGAAAAGCCGTCGCCGAGCTCGTCTTGACCCGGCTGCGGGAAACGACGTTCCTGCACGGCACCCCGGCCGACGACACCGAGCGCGTGCTCGCCGCCGTCGACGGCGTGCCGGGCCTCGACGTCGATGCGTTGCGCACAGCCATGGCGAGCGACGAAATCCGCCAGGCCGTCCGGGACGACTGGCGTGAGACGCGCAACCCGTGCCCGGAAGTCCTCGACATCACCGCGCCGGGACCGCACAGCGGCCGCGCGAAGCACCTTGAGCACCACGTCCGCTACGCCCTCCCGACGCTGACCTTCACCGGTCCCGGCGGCCGGTTCGTCGTGCCCGGCTGGCGTCCGCTGCGCGAGTACTTCGACGCCGCGCGGGTCGCGACGGTCCACAGTGGAACTTTTCTCGGCTCCTGGGAACCCGGCCGCGGGCGTTGACTCTCCCCGGGCGCGGGGGAAAATAGACACACGCCGGTGACCATTTAGCCCGGCGCCGCCACCGAATCTCCGCGGCCGACACCGCATTGGGGAGTTCCGCATGCCCTCGAAACCCCGGCTCGCCCTGCTCGTGGCCGCCTTGCTCGGCCTCACCGCGCTCACGGCGTGCGGATCGTCCACTTCGGACGCTTCCGGCGAGGTCGTGCTGCGCGTCGGCGACCAGACCGGCGCGACGCAGTCCCGGCTCAAGGCCGCCGGGCTGCTCGACAACCTGCCGTACAAGATCGAGTGGTCGCAGTTCGCCGCGGCGGTCAACCTGCACGAGGCACTGCGCGCGGACGCGATCGACATCGGCGGCGCCAACGACTCCCCCACCGTCACCGCGATCGCCGGCGGCTTCAAGATCAAGGTCGCCGCGGCGTGGAGCAACGGCGGCAAGGGCACCTACCTGCTGGTACCGAAGGACAGCCCCGCCCGCACGGTCGCCGACCTCAAGGGCAAGCGGATCTCCCCCACGACCCGGGGCAGCGTCGCGCATTACCTGGTGATCGGCGCCCTGAAGCAGGCCGGGTTGTCGGACAAGGACGTCACGCTCAACTCCTCGCCCCCTCGGAGGCGAACGGCGCGTTCTCCACCGGCAACATCGACGCCTGGGCCACCTGGAGCGTCTACGCCGCCCGCGCCCGTGGCGAACTCGGCGCTCGGGTGCTGTCCGACGGCGCGGGCATCAACTCCGGCCTCAACGTCTTGTCCGCCACCGACAAAGCCCTCGGCGACCCGCGTAAGCGCACGGCCATCCAGGACTTCGCGAGCCGCGTCGACAAGAGCTACACCTGGTCGAAGGACAACCCCGACGCGTTCGACAAGTGGTACGCCGGGTTCGCCCATCAGTCTCTCGAGGTCGCGAAACAGGTCCGGCCGGACGAGACGACCTACCAGCGCATCCCCGTCGATGCCGCGCTGGCCGCCCAGCTGCAGAAGACCTACGACACCTGGGTGCAGCAGGGGCTCTTCCCCGGCGGCAAGAAGCTCAGTGAGTACATCGACTCCGGGCTCGATCCGCGATGACCCGCGCCGTCGCCCGGCCGGTCGTCGTCCGCTCCCCGTACCGGGCCGTGTCCTGGCTGACGCCGATCGCCGTGCTCGCGCTCTGGGAACTGCTGGCCCAGGCCGGGATCCTGCCGAAGCAGGTGCTGCCCGCGCCGAGCGGCGTGCTGGCCAAGGCGGGCGACTTGATCGCCGACGGCGAGCTGCCGTCGAACCTGCTGGCCAGCCTGCAGCGCTCGGCGACGGGGTTCGCCATCGGCGCGAGCCTCGGGCTCGGGCTCGGCCTGCTCGTCGGACTGTCCAAAATGGCCGAAGCACTGCTGGACCGCAGCATCCAGATGATCCGCGCGGTCCCGTTCCTCGCGATCCTGCCCCTGGTGATCGTCTGGTTCGGGATCGGCGAGGCTGGGAAGATCTTCCTGATCGCGCTCGGCACCGCCGTCCCGCTCTACCTGACCACCGTGCTCGGTATCCGGCAGATCGACCCGAAACTGCTGGAGATGACCGACGTCGTCGGCCTCGGCCGGGCCGGGCAGATCCGCTGGGTGGTGCTGCCGGGTGCGCTGCCGTCGATCCTCGGCGGCCTCCGGCTGTCGCTGACGGCGGCCTGGCTCGCGCTCGTCATCGCCGAAACCCTCGGCGCCGACGCGGGGCTGGGGTTCATGGCCACCAACGCCCGCGAGTTCCTGCAGACCGACGTGATCGTGCTCGTCGTGCTCATCTACGCCGTGATCGGGATCCTCTGCGACCTGGTCACCCGTCTCCTCGAACGCCGCCTGCTGCGCTGGCACCCCACCTACGCCCGCCTGACCGCCTGAGGACAGCCATGACACTCTCCCGCCGCACGTTCCTGACCGCTGCCGGTCTGACCGCCCTCGCCGCCCCGCTCGCCACCGGTTCGGCCGGCCGCGCCACCCAGGGCAAGGTCAGGCTGACCTACAGCACGATCTCCGTCCCGAAGGCCCGCGGCGTGCTCGAGAAAACGCTCAAGGACCAGGGCATCACCGTCGAGTGGGTGGGCCCGTTCCCCAACCACGCGCCCACGCTGCAGGCCGTCGTCGGCGGCACCGCAGACTTCAGCTTCGGCGGCAGCACCACCCCGGCCGACCAGGCCATCCTGTCGGGCGCCGACCTCGTCTACGTCGCCTGGGCGGCCTCGACGCCGCGGACCACCGCCATCGTCGCCGGCGCGCACACGGGCATCGAGAAGGTCACCGACCTGGCGGGCAAGACGGTCGCGGTGAACAAGGCCGGGCTCGGCGAGTTCCTGCTGGTCGCCGCGCTGGAGAAGTACAAAGTCCCGCGCGAATCCGTGAAGGTCACCTACCTCAACCCGCCCGAGGCATCGGCCGCGTTCGGCGCCGGGAAGATCGACGCCTGGGCGATCTGGCAGGGCTTCCGCGAGATCGCCGAGGTCCAGTACGGCGCCAAGCCCATCTTCGTCGACGGCGACGAGCTGGACTTCCAGATCGACTTCACCAGCTACCTCGTCCGCCGCTACTACGCCAAGCAGAACGCCGACACCATCCGCAAGGTGATCGCCGCGTTCCAGGCCGACTACGACTGGCAGAACCAGCACTACAAGGAGTCCCTCGACATCGGCAACGCCGTCTCCCACTACCCCCAGACCGTGCTGGACAAGATGGCCGCCAAGAACGTCCAGACGAAGCTCGCGCTCATCAACGACGACGGCATCGCCCAGCTCCAGCGCGGCGCCGACTGGCTCACCCAGCGGAAGGTCCTCAGCGGGCCGATCACCATCGCCGACCACGCGGTCAAGCTGTGAGCACCGCCGTTCGCGTGCGAGCGCTGACCAAGAGCTTCGGGCCGCGAACCATCCTCAATGGACTCGACCTCGACATCGCGCCCGGCGAGTTCGTCGCGCTGATCGGCGAAAGCGGCTGCGGCAAGACGACGTTGCTGCGGCTGCTCGCCGGTCTCGACACCCCCGACGAGGGTGAGCTGGCCGCACCGGCCGAGCGGATGGTGGTGTTCCAGGAACATCGCCTGCTCCCGTGGCGGCGGGTGTGGCAGAACGTCGCCGTCGGCCTTCCCCGCGAGGCCGCGGCCCGCGCGCTGACCGAGGTCGGCCTGGCCGGGCACCTCGACGCCTGGCCGGTCACGCTGTCCGGCGGCGAGGCCCAGCGCGTCGCGCTCGCCCGGGCGCTGGTGCGCGAACCGCGTCTCCTGCTGCTCGACGAACCGTTCGCCGCCCTCGACGCGCTCACCCGGATCAAGATGCACGCCCTGGTCCGGCACCTCGTAGCCGCGCACCGCCCGGCCGTCCTGCTGGTCACCCACGACGTCGACGAGGCCATCCTCCTCGCCGACCGGGTCGTGGCGATGCGGTCCGGCCGGCTCGCCGCCGAACACCGCGTCGACTTCGAGGGCGAACGCAGCCGCCGCAACCCGGAGTTCGACGAGCTGCGGCACCGGCTGCTGGCCGAGCTGGGGGTCGCCGAGCTAGCGGAGTCCCGATGAGCGGTGACCTCGACCTGAGCGCCGGCGTGCTCGTCGTCGGCGGCGGTCTCGCCGCGACCTGGACCGCCTTGGCCGCGGCCCAGGCCGGCGGGGACGTCGTGCTGGTGGACAAGGGCTACTGCGGCACCAGCGGCGTCACCGCGACCGCCGGGGTCACGCACTGGTTCGTCGAACCGCGGCACCACGAACAGGCGGTCGCCGACCGGCACGCGCACGCGGGTGGCATCGCCGATCCCGAGCAGGCACTGCGGGTCCTGCGCACGACGTGGGAACGGCTGCCCACGTTGGATCGGTACTACCCGTTCCCGATGCGCGACGGGCAGCCGGACCGGACGAACAACGTGCGCGGGCCGGAGTACCTGCGGGCGATGCGTGGGCTCGTCCACCGCGCCGGCGTCCGGATCCTCGACCACCACCCGGCCCTCGAACTGCTGCTGCGCCCGGACGGATCCGTCGGCGGCGCAGCCGGGGTCCGCCGGCAGGCGGGCGGAACTGGCGCGTCCGGGCCGGCGCGGTCGTCCTGGCCACCGGCGGCACCGCGTTCCGTTCCCACCTGCTCGGCTCGCGCGGCAACACCGGCGACGGCCACCTCATGGCCGTCGAGGCCGGGGCGCGGCTGTCCGGCATGGAGTTCTCGAACTACTACACCCTCGCCCCGGCGTTCTCGACGATGGCGCGCTCGATGACGTACCTGTTCGGCACCTACACCGACGCCGACGGCCGCGTCATCGAACTGCCGTCCGGCCCGGACCGCAACCGCGTCCTCGGCGCGGCCATGCTCCGCGGTCCCGTCTTCACGACGCTCGACCGGGCACCGGACTGGGTGCGCCGGAAGATGCCCGTCGTGCAGCCGAACTTCCTGCTGCCGTTCACCCGCCGTGGCATCGACCCGTACCGGGACCGGTTCGAGGTCACCCTGCTCGGCGAGGGCACGATCCGCGGTGTCGGCGGCCTCGTCACCGGGCCGGACTGCGCCACCGGCGTGCCCGGCCTGTTCGCCGCGGGCGACGTCGCCGGCCGGGTGCCGGTCGTCGGCGCGATCTCCGGCGGCGGCTCGCCCAACTCGGCGTGGGCGGTCTCCTCGGGCACGTGGGCCGGGCGCGCCGCCGTCCGGTACGCCCGCGCGGCCACGGCGTCGCCCCTGCGGCCGGTGGGCGGAGCCGGGATCCGGCCGGGCGGGCGTCCGTCTGCAGTGGACACCGCCGCCGTGACCGACGTCGTCCGGGACGAGCTGAACGCCTACGACAAGAACATGTTCCGCGACGAAGCCGGTCTCCTCGCCTCGTTGTCCACATTGGATTCCTTGTGGACGGTGGTCGAAGGCGACTTGACCGGCACCGGCCGCGACGCCGTGACCGCGCGCGAGACCGCGTCACTGGTCGCCATGGGCCGCTGGGTCAAGACCGCCGCACTGCGCCGGCGCGAGTCCCTCGGCATGCACTGGCGCACGGACTGGCAGGAGGCTGCCGCGTGATCGAACTCGTCCTCGCCGACCGGTGCATCGCCTGCGACAAGTGCGTACAGGTGTGTCCCAGCGACGTCTTCGACGCCGTCCCGGGCGCGGCCCCGGTCATCGCCCGGCAGGCCGACTGCCAGACGTGCTTCCTGTGCGAGCTCTACTGCCCGGTCGACGCGCTGTTCGTCGACCCGGACTGCCGCACGCCGATGGCCGTCGACGAAACCGCCGTCCGGGCTTCGGACTGGCCCGAGCAGTACCGGCGCGACTCCGGCTGGGGCCGGGCGCGCCGCACCCACGCCAACGAAAGCTGGCGGATGAGCGACATCTTCGCCGCCGCCCGCGCCCTGGGACAGGAGACCCCGTGACGCTCGAATTCATCGGCTACGCCGCCGGCCGCCAGGCCAGCGAGACCATCGCGGCCGAAGGCCCGGTCATCCAGCCGGAGTACCTGCGCGAAGTCGCCCGGGCGCCGCCCCGGACGACGCACTGCGGCCCGGGGTGGTCCAGCTCCCCACCGGCGCGTGGTTCGACCCGGTCGAGGCCATCCGACCGGCCCGCTCCCGGAAGTACGAGCCCTGCGTCCCCCGACCGTGAGAGGACACCCGATGACCGCCTTGCAGCCCGTGACGTCCGAAAGCCGGTTGCGTGAAGCGTTCGGCTGCTTCCCGTCCGGCGTGACCGCCGTGTGCGCCCTGATCGACGGCGTCCCGCACGGGATGGCCGCCAGCTCCTTCACGTCGGTTTCGCTGGCGCCTCCGCTGGTGTCGATCTGCATCCAACGCACGTCGTCGACGTGGCCGCGGCTGCGCGACCGGCGGCTGGGCCTGAGCGTCTTGGCCGAGGGCCAGGACGACGCGTGCCTCAGCCTGTCCGCCCGCCACGGCGACCGCTTCCGCGATGTCGGCTGGGAACCCGGCCCCCACGGCAGCGTGTTCATCAGCGGCTCGAGCGCGTGGCTGGAGTGCTCGCTGCACGAGGAGGTGCCGGCCGGGGACCACCTGATCGCGCTGTTGCGGATCCACGGCCTGCACACCGCCGCGCACCCGCCGCTGGTCTTCCACGGCAGCCGCTTCCGCCGGCTCGCCGCGGTGTGACGCCTCAGGCGAGCTCCAGCGTGCGGTGCCGCTCCTCATCGGTGCCGACCGGGCTGACCAGCAGGTCGGTGACGCCCGCCTCCGCGAACCGGCGGACCGTAGCGGCCACGAGGTCCTCGAGCCCGGTCTTCCCCTGCTGCCGCGGCAACCGCCGGTAGCTCGCGAACTCCCCCGCCGCGCCGAACCGGGCGCGGATGTCGTCGCGGACGCGGTCCGGCACCGCCGTCACCGACAACATGGCCGACGCGACCACGCGCGGAGCCGGCGATCTTCGCAACCACGTCCTCGCCCAGCATTTCCGGGCCGGCCCACACGGTCATCGTGCCGTCGGCCAGCTCCCCCGCGATGCCGCGCATCACCGGGCCCAGCGCGGACACGAGCACCGGCGGCGGCTCCGCGCCCGGCACCTCGACCGTCCCGGACACCGTGAGCGTCTCGCCGCGAAAGTCGGCGGATTCCCCACGCAGCAACGGCGTCAACGCCCGCAGGTATTCGCGGACGTGCCGCGCCGGCCGGTCGTAGGAGAAGCCGTAGCCGCCTTCGATGATCTCGCGGTGGCTGGGCCCGATCCCCAGCGTCAGCCGTCCGCCGGTCGCCGCCTGCGCGGTCAGCGCGTCCCACGCCGTCAGCTGCGGGAGGAACGCGCTGTCCAGCGGGGCGCGGCGTCGGAACCCTGTACCGCCACTTCCCCGACCGGCGAGCGCTCGCACTGGACATCGGCCTCGGCGCATTGCGCGACCTCGCGGACTTCGCCCGGTCGACCAGCGAAGCCTCGTCGTGGGCCGAACTCCTGGCGAGCATCCGCCACTGCGCGACACTCCCGGCGCTCGCGAAGTCGCTGGCCGAGTTGCTGCCCGAGGAGGAAGCGCAAGCCGAGCTCGAGCACACGGTCGACACGATCATCTGCCGCTCGGGTGCCCGCCCCCACGGCTACCTGACCGTCATGCTGGACGGCCTCCGCGCCCGGGCCGAGTCCGGCTGAATGTCTGATCTCGATCGCACGGTCAGCCCGTTCTTCGCGGCTCGGACCAAGCCGCGGCGGCTTCACCGGCTCGGGCCGATGGCCCGGAGTCGCACCGCCTCGCTACCGCAGTCGGGCTTGCCGCCCATTCACTCACAACATCGCGCGATCGTTTACTGTCGTCCTCGACGGAAGGAGGCCCCGTGACCGAGGGCGACAGCACGCCGGGGCTGACGGTGCGGCTCACCACCTCGCCCGAAGCCGTCGTCCTCGCCGCGACCGGCGACCTCGACCTCGGCAGCGCCCAGCTGCTGCGCCTCCGGGCGCAAGGAACGCTGGCCGACGAGCCGCCCGCACTCGTCCTGGATCTCGGCGGCATCACCTTCTGCGGCTCGGCCGGGCTGCAAGTGCTCGCCGAGCTCGTCACCGCGACCGCGGCCGCCGGCCTGCCGTTCGCGCTCGTCGCCGACGGGAAACCCATGCTGCGCGCCATTCAGCTCAGCCGCCTCGACACCAAAGTCGGGATCCACCCGACCGTGGACGACGCCCGCGCGTGGATCCGCACGCAGGCCGGCCGGTGACACGTGAGCACCGAGCGCAACGACCGTCGCCACCCCCTCCCGGTACGGCCCGCACCTCGGCGAGCGAGCGTCGCACTGCTGGGGGACGCGCGGCGCGGACCGAGAGTCGAATGGTGACTGCGGAAGGCGCTGACCCGCCCGGCTGGCAGGTCCTGGACGTCACCGGAGCGGACCACGCCGGCTTGGCGGCTGCCCGGAGCTGGGCCAGGGCACGCCTGGCCACGTTCGGCGAGCTCGCGCTGATCGACATCCTGATAGTGGTCGCCGAGCTCCTGGAAAACGCCTACCGGCACGCCGGCGGACCGCTCCAGCTCCGGCTCCACCGCCCTCCCGGAACGGATGAGGTGACGGTCGCCGTCGCCGACGCGGGGCCCGGTGAGCCCCGGCCGCGGGAACCCGACACCGACGGCGGCCGGGGCCTGGTTCTCGTCGACCAGCTGTGCCGCGCGTGGGGGGTGCGCCACTACGACGGCGGGAAGCTGGTGTGGGGCCGCATCGGCGGTGAGGATCCCGGCTCGGTCTGACCGCGGGGTCAGTCCCCGCTCGCGCGCTCACTCCGCTGCCGCACGGGGACCCGCACCGCCAGCAGTGCGACGTCATCGCCCGGTGCCGGACCCGCCAGCCGCTCGGCCAGCTCGGCCAGCAGGTCCGGCAGCGGCCGGTCCCCGCGGGCGGCCAGCAGGGCCGCGAGCCGGGCGACCTCGGCGTCGATGTCGTGGCCGGGACGGTCGACCAGCCCGTCGGTGTAGAGCAGCAGCACCGATCCGGCGGCCAGCACGGTCCGGTGCGTCGAGCGGAGTTCGGGAGTTCCCGGGAAGATCAGCACGTCCGCGTCGGCGAGTTCCCGCACCACGCCGTCGGCCCCGCGCACCAGCGGCCGCGGGTGGCCGGCGGTCGTCCAGGCCAGCTCCCACCCCCCGTCGGGCAGCGGTCGGAGGTGGCCGTGCACGAGCGTGCCGCCCGCGTCGATGGAAGTGCGTGGTTGGCGTGTTCGAGGGCGCTGACGATGTCCGCGGGCGCCGCGCCGGGGTGGTCGAGGTCAGCTTGGCGCAGCATGCTGCGCAGCTGCCCCATCAGCGTGGCCGCGGTCGTGTCGTGACCGGTGATGTCGCCGATCGATATCGCGAGCTGCGCCGAATCCGGGCCGGTGGCCGGCAACGGGAAGGCGTCGTACCAGTCGCCGCCCACGAGGTCGTCGACCGCGGCCGGCCGGTAGAGCGCGGCCAGTTCGAGCCCGTCGACCTCGGGCAGCTCGGTCAGCATGGCCTGCTGCAGCATCCGCGCCACGACGACCCGCTGGTCCACGAACAGCGCCCGTTCCACCGCGCGGGCGGTGTACCCGGCGAGGGCGGTGACGACGGCGCGCTCCCCGACGTCCATCTCGTGGCGGGTGTCCCAGCCGATGATCAGCGTGCCCACCGGGGACCGGGGACCGGGCAGTGGCACGCAGATCGTCGTGTGCAGGCCCTGCCGGTCCAGCTCGGCGATCGCGCCCGGACTGTAGCCACCCTCGCGCAGGCCATCCGGACCGTGGATGAGCAGCGTCGTGCCGTCGCGGGCCGCGCGGGCGCTGGGCCACGGATCATCGAGGCCGTAGGTGGCATGATCCCGCTCCAGGCCGATCGAGTCGGACTCGTCCGACACCCGCCTCATCCGGTCACCCTCGACCAGGACCAGGCCCACGTAGGCCGGTTTCAGATCGCTGGTCACCAGCTCCCGGACACTGTGGCGCACCTCGGCCAGGCCCGTGGTGTCAGCGAGCTCTTCGGCGGCGCGCAGCAGCAGCTGTGAACGGGCCAGCGCGATCCGATTGTGTTCGGCCAGCTCCGCGGCCCGTGCCCCGGCTTCCCGCGCTTCGGCTCGGGCCTGTTCGCGGTGCCGCGACACGATCCGCAGCCGCAGTTCGGCGCCGCACGCCGCGGCGAGGTCGCCGAGGTCGCGCAGTTCGGCTTCGGTCCAGGCATGGGGCGCGGGGTCGATCGCGCAGAGTGAGCCGAGAACGCGCCCGTCGACATCGGTCAGCGGTACGGCCGCAAAGCCGACGATGCCGAGTCCTTCGAGAGCGGGGCACGCCCGGGTTCGCTCGTCGACCCGGGCGTCGGGCAGGTGCAACGGTTCGCCGGCGAGCACCACGTCCCGGCCCACCGCATACGACAACGGCGTCTCCCGGACCGCGGCCCACGGCTCGGCCAGGCCGTACGCGCCCGGTAGCAACTGCCGGTCCCGCGTCAGCAACGACACGAACGCGACCGGGACGCCGAGCACCCGCGTGACCAGCCGCGCGAACCGGTCCATGCCCACGTCCGCCGCGGCCGACAACCCGGTTTCACGCAGGGCCGTCAGCCGAAGCGCTTCCGCCGATCCGGGTGCCATGGTCTCGTTCCCCGCCACCGCTTCACCTTACGGTCGTGCATCCGTCCGCGCTGCGGGCTCCCCGGCGACTTGCTCGGAGATCACCGGCAGGCGAGTTCGGGCCGCAGCCCGATCGCGGCGGCGAACGTGGTGCCGTGGCCGCTTCATACCGGGGCCGAAGCGGCGTGGTGGCTCGTGCTGGTCATCGTGGTGGGGTCTTGCTCGGGTACTCGGCCGCCGTCGTCCTCGACACTTCCGGACGGCCCCGCCGGCCGCTTGACTGGACCGGCGGGACCTGAGTCCGGTCTCCTGTGCACAGAAGACGTGACCTGCTCTTGCGACTACCCCGGACCCAACTCCGCGAACCCCCGTTCGTCGTCCGGTGAGCGGCCGATCGGCGCAACCCTGCGCCCACCCGGAAGTCGAAGCCCCATGGGCGATCCAGCACCAGGCGCGGCACGCGACGGCGGTGAACGAGGAAAACGGGCACTGGCCGGACGATCAGGCACGGGTTCCGCGGTTACCGCCGCACTCGAGTCGGCGTTCGACCGGCCCTCGAGTGCGATGTCGAGCGCGCCGGAAACCGGTCTCACCACGCACCGCGCGATCGCGTCACTGAGATCCGCGGCGTGCACCACCTGCATCGGCTCCCCGCGGCCGCCGGTCCAACCCGAGGCGTCGCCGGAACACAGCATTCGCGGAATCTTCACCGCGGACACGACCGTCGCTACACCATTCAGGTGACATGGATACTGAAAGGCGTGTTCCCCGGCACAACCGGCTCGTCATCAGTCAGCACAGCAAGCCCATTCCCTGCGAGCGATGCGGCCGGGAGACGCATCACGTCGCGCAAATGCTTTCCGACAATGGAACCATGCTCGGGCAGACGATGGTCTGCACCGCCTGCCGTCCGCGCCGGCGCTTCCGGCCTGCCGGTTGAGTGCCCGTATCCGCTGAGGAGGAGCCTGATCGGTGCGGCGGAGATCCCGGCTCGGCTATTGCGTCGACGACCGTCACACCGTTGGTGCCTCGTCCGCGCCTGTTGACGTTTTTCCTGCGGTTTCACGGCCGGTGTGCCGTGGTAGCCGACGGCCAACGGCGCGGAGCAAGCAGCGGGGATGACGGCCCAGCCGGGTCCATCCGCACGTGCCGGCTACGGACGGACGACAATGCCCCAGGACGAAGTATCCATCAGGCCGCGAAGCGTGGATTCCACGCTGGTGCTGCGTATCAGCGGCATGCTGGCAGGAAATGCGGTGCAAGTGACCGCGGGGAAACTCGCCGACATCACCAGCACGGTGCCGTCCGCGGCTTGCATCGTCCTGGACCTGCGGAAGATGAGGGACTTGTCCGCGGCGGGTGCTCGGATGATGCACGATTTCGTGCGTCAGCACGCAGTTCGGGGCGTCTTGTCGGTCGCGGTACTCGGCCCGGACGCGGCGATCACGACAGCGTTGCGGGTCGCGATCACCGCCGCCGAGCTACCGGCCTACGAGACGGTCGACGCCGCCGTCGCGAACGAGTCTCGGCATGACGAATCCGCTCGCCTGGGTAACCAGCTCTCGGCGCTGACCCGGGTTCTGCTCGACGCCACGACCATCGAGCAGACTTTGCGACAGATCACGGCGGCGTCGATCGTCGTCATCCCCCACACGAAAATAGCCAGTGTCACGTTGTGCGATCCGGCCGGCCGGTTCTTCACCCCGGTTCAAACCGACAACGTCGCCACCGAACTCGACCAGGTGCAGTACGCGACCGGTGCCGGGCCGTGCGTGGACGTCGCCAGTGCCGATGGGCCCGGCTACGCTCTCGATCAAGACCTCACCACCGCGTCCGCGTGGCCCCGGTTCGCCGCCACCGCGGTCCGGAACGGGCTCGGATCGGTGCTGTCGACGGCGCTGCAACCGGCCGGCGGCGAGGTCTCGGTTCGCGGCGCGCTCAACATCTACAGCCACCGCGACGCGATCACCGAAGACGACCGTCATCGCGCGCTCCTGCTGGCCACCCACGCCGCCCTCGCCCTGGCTCGCAGCCACGCCGGCGAGGTCGCCGCGCTGCACTCCGCCCAGCTGCGGCGCGCGATCGACTCCCGCGACGTCATCGGCCAAACCAAGGGAATCCTCATCACCCGCCAAGGCCTGACCGCCGACGAAGCGTTCGCCTTGCTGCGCCGCACCTCCCAGGATCTCGACGTGAAGCTGGCCGACATCGCCGGCACCCTCGCCGGCCTGCACACCGACCTCGGTCCGCCCCCGACGTAGGCGCACTCACGACGATCGGTCGCAGCCCGTGCTCGGCATGGGACTCATGGCCCGGTGCCCGGCACGTCCATCCGCAACCGGAACTCCTGCACCGACTCCGGCTGCCCGGTCTCGTAGACCCGGTCGAACATCTGGAACACCTGCTGCCCGATCACCTCGGGAAACGCCTCGCGCACCGGCCGGCCGTGGTCGAAGACCCGCTGCACCGTCTCCGCGGCCCCTGCTCGTGCCGAGAGGTCGTCGTCCTCCCGAGCGGCCCGGCGCTCCGAGGGCTACGGTCGGGGTTCATCGTCGCCGACGGGAACCGGCACACCATGTACGAAGAGGGCACGACCCACTTCACCCTCGCTCAGAGCGCCAAGAGCGGGGCGCTGGTGCTGACGATCGGCGGCGAGATCGACGCGGCGACCGGCCCCGCCGCGAGCACGACGCTGAACGATGCCCTCGACGGCCTGCCACCCCCCGATGTGGTCGTCGCCGACCTGAGTACCGTCGCGTACATTTCCGCGGCCGGCGTGCGCGTGCTGGCGACGATCCACCGCGCCTGCCTCGATCGCCAGCTGGTTTTCCGGATCGTCGCGGCCGCGGACACCATCGTGCGGCGGGTTCTGCTCATCGCCGGGCTGAAGGCGGGCACCGACATCTTCGCCACGCTCGACGACGCCCTGGGTGTCAGCTGAAACACGCCGGCGGCCGATGCGGCCGGGAGACCACAGCCTGCTCGCCGCGAGCCCACGCCCACCGCGTTGCGCGGGCGCCCGTCGCGATCGGGACGCCGGCGGACTGCGGTGAGCGTCCGCGCACCGGCGCGGTGAACAGGCCGAGTGCGACCATGCCGACGCCCAAGCGCGATCGCGCGCCGGCTGCACGACCTGCGCTGGGCCGACCTGCCCGGCGGGATCGTCGCCGTCATCGGTGTGGTTCTCCTGGCCGCGGCGGCGCGCCCGGGCCCGTGACCGCGGCGCTGAACGCCTACGGCGGCGGCCTCGCCCGATCCCGCGGGAATTCGGCTGAGCGCACTCCGGTCGCAGCTCTACCCGATTCCCGGCCTTGGTTCTAGCGTTGCCCCGGACGGCACTGCTTCCGTCCGGAGGAGAGGCCATGCGGAGCACACTCGACCTCGAGGTGGCGCCAGGGCCGCGCTTTACGCTGGTCACCGTCTCCGGCGGCCTCCACCTGGGCAGCTACCGGCACCTGCGCGACGGCTTGCTCAGCGTCGCCGCCGACGGGCCGGAGGCCGTGATCGCCGGCATCGACGACCTCGATTTCGACGCCGTCGCGCCCCTCGGCGTGTTCGGGCTGGTCGCCCGGCGAATCGAAACCTGGCCGGGGATCCCCCTCGCACTGGCCGGCGCACCTGGCCGGGCACGGGCGCTGCGGGAGCAAGGGATCCACCGCCAGGTCGCGATCGGCGAGGACGTCCCCAAAGCCGAACGAGCGTTGTCCTGGTCGTCGCGCCAACGGGCCGAGGTCGTTCTCCCGCGCAGCCTGAAAGCCTCGGCGGTGGCCCGCGCCGCCGTCCGCGAGGCCTGCGCACAGTGGGAAATCCCCCAGTTCATCTACGACGGCGTCCTCGTGGCCGGTGAACTCGCGACCAACGCGATCCAGCACACGAGGTCGGCAGCCGTGCTGCGGCTGGACCTGCGACGGGGACGGCTGACCATTGCCGTGCTCGACGACGATCCCAGCCCGGCCGTGCTGCTCCCGCCGCCTCGGCCCGGCGCCTCGGGACTGGGGTTGCACATCGTGGCGAGTTCGGCGCACGCGTGGGGCTGCAGCCTCCGATGGTCCCGCGGGAAGGTCGTCTGGGCCGTCCTGACGACCGATCGGCCCGTCGGCGAGCCCGGCTAGGCGAGGTCAGCCGGCTCCGGGTCCATGACGATCCGCTCCGCGCGCACCCCACTCGTGCGAAAGATCGCCGACCAGGACCAGTCCCCGCCCGCGACGGCCCGTCGAAGACGGCGAAACCGACGAGCGGAAGGCCTTCGCTCTCATCTGCGGCGACCCGGCTGATCACGGCTTGATCAGCGGGCCAGCAGGTCCCGGATCGCGCCCGTGATCTCGTCCGGTGCTTCCTCGGCCATGAAATGCCCCGCCCGGGTCAGCCGGTGGTCCAGGTCCGGCGCCCACGCCTTCCACACCGCGGCGGCGTCGTAGCCCAGCTGCGCGCCCCAGTCCTGCTGGACGACCGTCACCGGCATGGCCAGCTGCGACCCGGCATCCAGATCGGCCTGGTCATGACCGACGTCGATGCCGGCCGAGGCGCGGTAGTCCGCGACGATCGACGGCACCGCCGCCGCGCTCGCCCGCAGGTACTCCGCGCGCACCTCCGCCGGGATCGCGGCCGGGTCGTTCGCCCAGGCGTCGAGGAACGAACCGAAGAACGCGTCGGCGCTCGCCGCGATCATCGTCTCGGGCAAACCCGGCGGCTGCGCCATGAGGAACAGGTGGTAGCCGACCGCAGCCGGGACGCCGTGCAGCACGTTCCACATGTCCAGCGTCGGGACGACGTCGAGGATGCCCAGGTGCGAAACGGTTTCCGGGTGGTCCAAGCCCGCCCGGAACGCCACCAGGGCGCCCCGGTCGTGCCCGACGAGGGCGAAGCGCTCGTGGCCGACCGCGGCCGCCAGAACCACGACGTCGGCGGCCATCGTGCGCTTGGCGTAGACGTCCTCGCCGGTGGCCGCCGGCTTGTCGCTGGCGCCGTAACCGCGCAGGTCGGGGCAGATCACCGTGTGCTCGCCGGCAAGCCGCTCGGCGACGTGCCGCCACATCAGGTGCGTCTGGGGGAAACCGTGCAGCAGCACCACCGGGCTGCCGGTGCCGCCGACCGCGGCAGCCAGCTCGACACCGCCGGCACCGGGCAGGCGGACGTGGTCGAAACCGGGAATGGAGAGTGTCATCGAAGGCCGTCTTTCGGATCGGGAAACCTGACCCCGCCGAGCCTGGGCGACGGCGATCAGCAACCGATCAGTGCGCCCGGGCGCACCCGGCCACCGGCACCGATGATGGGGGCATGCGAATCGACGTGCTCGGTGCCGTGCGGGCCCTGGACGACGACGGCAGCCCTGTCGGCCTGGGCGGTCCCCGCCACCGCGAGGTGCTCGCCCGCCTCGTCGCCGCCGAGGGGCGGCTGGTCACGACCGACACCTTCGTCGACGACCTCTGGGCCGAGCCACCGGCACGCGCGGTCGGCGCGCTGCGGACGTTCGTCGCCGCGCTGCGCCGCGCCCTGGAACCCGACCGGTCACCCCGCACCCCGCCGCGGGTGATCGTCACCGAAGGCCCCGGCTACGCACTGCGGCTGCCCCGCGAAGACGTCGACGTCCACCGGTTCGAAGACGCGCTCGCCCAAGCCCGCCACTCCCCCGGCGCCGTGACCGACCTCAGCGCAGCGCTCGCCGCCTGGCGCGGCCCCGCCTACGCCGACGTACCGGATTCCCCGTGGGCGCACCGCGAACGGACCCGGCTGGAGGAACTTCGCCTGGCGGCACTGGAACTACGCGCGCGCATCCTCCTCGACGCCGGAGAAGGCGCGGACCTCGTCGCCGAACTCGGCGCTCACGTCACCGAACACCCGTGGCGAGAACCGGCCTGGGGACTGCTGGCCCGCGCCTTGCACCGCGCGGGCCGTCAGTCCGACGCACTGTCGACCCTCCGCCGCGCCCGCACGATGCTCGTCGGCCAGCTCGGCCTCGATCCCGGCCCCGAACTGCAACGCCTGGAGACCGACATCCTGACCGGGCCCGGCACGCCGGACGCGTGGACTGCCCCGGCGGTCCGGCTCGGCCCGCGCACGACCGTGGACCTCGCCCGCACGCTCGCGCTGGCCGGCGGCGACGCGCTCGTCCACTCCCGGCGTGACCGCCTGGCCGCGATCCACGCCGCCGAACGCACCGGGGACCTGCGCCTGACCGCCCGGATCATCGGCGCCTACGACGTGCCCGCCATCTGGAGCCGCGCCGACGACCCCGGGCAGTCCCGGGCGGTCGTCACCGCCGCCGAACGCACGCTCAGCCGGCTCGGCCCGGACGAGCCCGCCGACCTCCGGGCGCGGCTGCTGGCCACGATCGCCGTCGAGAGCCGCACCGCCGGCCTGGACGCGAGCGAGCTGAGCCGCGCCCGGCAGGCCGCGCACCAAGCCGAGGCGCTGGCCCGAGAACTGGGCGACCCCGCACTGCTGGTGTTCGCGCTCAACGGCGTGTTCCTGCAGTCCTTCACCCGCCCCGGGCTCGCGGCAACGCGAGACGGGATCGGCACCGAGATCCTCGACCTGGCGACCCGGCACGACCTGCCGAACTTCGCGGTCCTCGGCCGGCTCGTCCGCCTGCAATCCGCCTCAGCCCTGGGAGACCTGGACACCGCGGCCGCACACGCGGCGGCAGCCGAACAGCTCGCCGCCACCACCGAGGCTCCCCTCGTCGAGGTCCTCACCGCCTGGTTCCGGGCCCGGGTCACCGCCACCCGCAGCACCGAGCCGAACGGACCGGCCCCCGCCACGGCCGCGGCGCAGTACCGCGCCGCCGAGGAGGCCCTGCGTTCCGCCGGAATGCCCGGACTGCACCGCGGCCTGTTCCCGCTCGCCCTGCTGGGACTGCGTCTGCTGCACGACCGGCCCGCACCCACCGACCGGCACCTGGACTGGGGGCCGTACCTGCCCTGGGCACGTCCCCACGTGCTGCTCGCCCAAGACCGTGCCGAGGACGCCCGCACGGCCCTGGCCGCGGCGCCGGAGCCACCCCACGACCACCTGCAGGAGGCGATGTGGTGCCTGACCGCCCACACCGCCGTACGCCTCCGCGACCGCGAAGCCGCCGCGCGGGCCACCGCCGCCCTGCGTGACGCTCAGGGCGAAGACGCCGGCGCCGCCAGCGGCATGCTGACCCTGGGCCCGGTGGCCCGGTACCTGGCGGACGCAAGCCGGTCGTCGTGGACGTGAGCCTCGGCAGCGACTGGTGGTAACCCCGGTCAGCCGGCGGACGTGGATCGCGCCGGACTCGGCACAGGTGTGCAGTGTCACCGTCACCGACCGCGGCGGCGGGGACGCGGCCATTGTGGACGGTTACCGCGTCGCCTTCGACGTCCTCGCCGTCGTCAGCCTGATCACCGCCGCCTTGGCGCTGCTGCTCAAGCCCTCCCGCGTGCGTGATCGATGAACGCGGTCAACGCGTGCACGACCGCGTCGGGTTGTTCGTCGGGAATGAAGTGCCCGGCCTGCGGGATGACGACGCCCGTCGCGTTGTCCGTCCAGGGGCCGAGGGAAGCGGCCATGTCGGGGATCGAACCGTGGGAACCCGAGACGCCCAGGACCGGGACGCTCAAGTGCTGCCGGCCGAGTGCGTCCAGGTTCTTGCGCGCGGATTCCGCGGCGTCGCGGTAATACGCGAGAGACGCTCGGAGACCTCCCTCGGCCGCGATGGCGGCGGCGTAGTGGTCGATCTCGGTGCTGTCGAACGTGTTCGGGGACAAGGTCTTGGCCGTCAGGAACCATTCGACGTACTCGCGCTCACGACCGGCGAGCAGCGTCTCGGGCAGCTCAGGGACGACGTGGAACGCGAAGTGCCAGGTCTTCCACGCCCGGCCGGGATCCGTGGGGACCGCGTCCGGGAGGGTGATGCCGGGGATGCCCGCGTCGAGCAGGGCGAGGCCGTGCAGGCGCTCTTCGTACTTCAGGGCCAGCGAGAAAGCGACCCAGGCGCCGACGTCGTGGGCAGCGAGCCAGTACTTCGGCACGTCGAGCGCGGTCACCGCGGCCTGGACGCGCGAGGCGACGGTGTGCGTGTCGTAGCTGTCGTGAGGGCGGGCGGAGTGGCCTTGGCCCGGCAGGTCGATCGCGATCACGCGGAATCGCCCGGCGAGGCCGGGCATCGCTTTGCGCCAGGCCCACCAGGTCTGCGGGAAACCGGCGAGCAGGACGACGGCCGGACCGGTCGGCTGACCACCCTCCACGGCGTGGAGCCGGACGCCTTCCGCGTCGACCCAGCGGTGGGTGAACCCCGCGAGGTCGTGCAGCGGCAACCCGGAGATCGAATTTTCGGTCATGTCACCCACCCTAAATCATCTTGAACTGTTCGGTTCAAGATAGGATGGGCTTGTCACAGCGGCTTGACGCAGAAGCGAGGTGGCCGGCGCGATGGCCGGGAAGAAGCAGTTCGATGTGGACGTCGTGCTCGACGCGGCGATGGTCCAGTTCTGGCGAGCCGGGTACGCCGACACGTCGCTCGACGACCTCTCCCGGGCGACCGGGTTGAACCGCAGTTCCATCTACTCTTCGCTCGGCGACAAGGAGTCGCTCTACCTGCGCTGCCTGGACCGCTACGCCACGCGCTACGGGGAACGGTACGACCAGGCGCTTTCTGGCGCGTCCGACGAGCCACTGCGGGCGATACGGGAGTTCTTCGACGTCACCCTGAACCGGATCGCCGACCCCGACCTGCCGGACGGGTGCCTGATCGCCCAGACCGCGATGGCGACACCGGTCCTGAGCCCAGCCATCGCCGCGCGCGCGACCGAAGCTCTCGGCTTTCAGCATGCGCGGCTGCGGAGGGCTTTGAAGGCCGTGAAGCGGGCCGACGCCTTCGCCGTTCACCTTGCGGCGGTCAACCAGTCGCTGGCCGTGATGAGCCGGGCCGGGGCGAGTCCGGAGCAGCTCCGCACGATCGTCGACGTCAGCCTGGGCGCGATTTCCCAGGCGTTGCGCTAGGAAATCGCCAGGCAAACGCTCAGTAGTTCCGGGCGCCGAGGTCGACGTCGATGACCGGTGCGAGCTTCCGGAGCAGAGCCACGAGCTGCGCGCGCTCCTCGGACGTGAACACGGTGAACGCCTCCGCCTGGCGTTCCCGGCGGCGGGTGAGCAACCGGGTCAGCCGCTCACCGCCGTCCGCCGTCAACGCGACCAGTACCTTGCGCTCGTCCTCGGCCGAGCGCCGGCGCACCACCACTCCGGCGGACTCCAGCTGCTGGAGCATCCGGGTCGCCGTCGGAATCGACACGTCCGCGGCCGCGGCGAGCCGGCCGACCGGCAGCTCCGGCTCGGCGACCAGCGGCTCGAGCATCGTGACCTGCGGCAGCGACAGCCCGCCGTCCCGGTCCGCCCCCGCTGACCGGGCCTTCCGCATCGCGAAGAACACCGCGTCGGCCGCCTGCACGAGCTCGTCGACCTCCGCGGCCGTGGGCGGATGGTTGCCGGTCGTCCTCATGGGAGCTAGGCTAGCAGAACAATAGTTAGCAACCTAGTTATTAGGAGGCTAGACACCGTGAGCGGTCGAATCGACGTGCACCAGCACCTGCTCCCCTCCCGCTACCTGAAGGCGCTCGAGGACAGTGGCGAAACCGCCGGCGGCTGGCCGATGCCCTCGTGGAGCCCGGCCGCCGCGACCGCGATGATGGACGGCGCGGGAATCGCCACCGGGGTGCTGTCGATCAGCGCACCCGGCGTCCACTTCGGCGACGACGCCGCGGCCCGCGACCTGGCCCGCGAAATCAACGACTTCCAGGCGGAACTGGTCAAGGACACGCCAGACCGGTTCGGGCACTTCGCCGTGCTGCCGCTGCCGGACTTCGACGGCGCCGTCGCCGAAGCCGTGCGCGCGCTCGACGACCTGCACGCCGACGGCGTCGTCCTGCTGTCCAACGCCCACGGCCACTACCTGGGCGACCCGGCCTACGAGCCACTGTGGACGGAACTGGCCGCCCGCCGCACCGTGGTGTTCGTGCACCCGGCCGAGCCGCCGATCGCGCGGCTCGACGGCCTGCCGAGCCCACTGCTGGACTTCCCCTTCGACACCACGCGCGCCGCGCTCGACCTGGTGGCCCACGGTGTGTTCGACCGGTACCCCGACCTGCGGATCATCCTCTCGCACGCCGGCGGCTTCCTGCCCTTCGCCGCGCACCGCTTCACCGGCGCGGCGATGTTCAACCCCGGTACCACCCCGGACGGCATCCTGGCCGGGCTGCGGAAGTTCTACTTCGACACGGCGCTGTCCGCCACCCCGACGGCGCTGCCGTCCCTCTACGCCTTCGCCGAACCAGGCCACGTCCTCTACGGCAGCGACTTCCCGTTCGCGCCGGGGGCGTGGCGCGAGGAGTTCGACCGGAACCTCACCACCTACGAGGGCCCGGGCGCCGACCGCTTCCCCGACGTCGACCGCACGGCCGCCGAAGCCCTGTTCCCCCGGCTCGCCCGGAATCGGGTCACCGCACGACCCTGACGGGCAACGAGCCCCACGCTCTGAGGGTGTTGTTGTGGTGGCGTCGCGGTCGGCCGTCCAGCTCGATCAGCCGAACCCGTCCGACGAGCGCGGTGAGCAGCGCCTCGGCTTCGAGGCGGGCGACGTGCTGGCCGACGCACTGATGCAGGCCCATGCCGAAGCCGACGTGACCGGAAGGATCGCGCGCGAGATCGAACGCGTCCGGGTCGTTCCAGCGACGGGGGTCCCGGTTCGCCGCGGCCAGGAACATCAGCACCTTGTTTCCTTGGGGTACGAGGACGTCTCCAATCCGCACGTCCGTGGTCGTCGTGCGGAAGAACGTCTGCACCGGCGACTCCCAGCGGACGGCCTCGTCGAACGCCACCCGGGCCAAGCCCGGGTCCTCCCGCAGGCGCTGCCACTGCCCGGGGTGCGTGGCAAAGGCGTGCAGTACGGCGGAAAGCGCGTGCACAGTGGTGTCGACGCCCGCGGTCAGCAGGGACCGCACGATCAGCGGTGCCTGCTCGGGGGTGATGTCCCCGCTGTCGGCGGCGGCCCAGACGTCGGCGCCGAACCCCTGGGGCGCAAGGACTTCCCGCCGGCATCGGCGGCTCACCCCGTCCGACAGCTCCCCCACTCGCGGCGCTCCCTTGGCCACGAGGTCGTTGTCCGGGCCGAAGGCGTTGAAGGCGTGGTCACCGTAGGGCAGCAGGTTTTCGCGTCCATCCGGCGGAAGACCGACCGCGTCGGGGAACACGCGCAGCGGGAACGCGTGGGCCAGCGCCTGGGCGGCGTCGAACCGCGAGCCCCCAGCCAGAACCTGGTCGACCAGCACTCCCGCGTCGGCGGTCCACCGCTCGCGCAGGCGCCGCAGCGCGCGCGGGCCGAGGACCTTGCTGAGGACGCGGCGAGGCGCGTCGTGGCGGGGTGGGTCGGCCTCCAGCAGCAGGCTCGGCGGCCGCCAGGGCTTCTCGGTCCGGAAGTTCGCCAAACCGACGCCGGCCGCGGACTGGAACCGCTGCCAGTCGGTGAGCGCGGCGTGCACCTGCTCGTAGCGGGCGACGGCGTAGACGTCGTAGCGGGACAGGTAGACGACCGGACCGGCGTCGCGGAGCTGAGCGTGCAGTGGGAGGGGGTCCTCCAGCACGGCGTGGCTGAACGGGTCGCCGTCGTGGACCGGGCAAGGAGTTTCGAGCGTGGTCATGCGAGACCTCCGGAGGGTCACAGGTCGAGGACGAGGCGGTCGGACAGGGAGCGGGACACGCAGACGAACATGCAGTCGTCCGCGGCGCGTTCGTGATCTTCGAGGATCGCGTCGCGGTGTTCGGGGCGTCCCGCGAGCACCGTGGTCTCGCAGGTGCCGCACGTGCCCTGGCGGCAGGATGAAAGGACCTCGACGCCCGCTTCGGCGACGGCGTCGAGCACGCTGGTCCCGGCCGGCACGGTGACGCTGACGCCGCTGCGGGCCAGCTCGACCTCGAAGGGCGTGGTCCGGGCCGCTTCTCCCGGGCCGGCGGCGAACCGCTCGGTGCGCAGCGTGTGCGCCGGCCACGCCGCGCAGACCTGCTCGATCGCGGCCAGCATCGGCTCCGGGCCACAGGCGTAGATCTTCACATCCGGCCGCGGATCACCGAGGAAGCCGGCCAGGTCGAGCAGGCCGTGCTCGTCCTGGGGACGAACCAGGACGCGGTCGCCGTAAGCATCCAGGTCGCCCAGGAACGCCATCGCCGCGCGGCTCCGGCCGCCGTAGAGCAGCCGCCACCGTGCGCCGAGCAGCTCGGCCTGGTGCACCATCGGCAGCAGCGGCGTGATCCCGATGCCGCCGGCGACGAACAGGTACTCCGGCGACGGCACCAGCGGGAAGTTGTTCCGCGGGCCGCCCACGCCGACCTCGTCGCCGACGTCCAGCTCGTCGTGCACGTACGCCGAGCCGCCCCGTCCGCCGGGCTCGCGCAGGACCCCGATCCGGTACCGCCCGGGGTCCCAGCGGTCGCCGCACAGGGAGTACTGCCGGGTCAGCCCGTTCGGCAGCACCAGGTCGACGTGCGCGCCGGGTGTCCAGTCCTTCAGCCGGCCACCGCCGGCCGCGGCCAGCTCGAGCGTCACCACCCCGTCCGCCACCACGTGCTTGCTCCGGACCTGCAAGGAAGCATTCATCGTTGACCCTCCTCGACGTGCTTGACGACCATCGCCGACACCCACGCGGGCCGCGAACGAACTCTCAATGGACGAGAGAACCGGCGGCGGCGATACTCGGGGCATGGCACGGGCACCCACCGGCGAGTCGTCGATCGCCCGGGCGGCGCGGATCATCGCCGCGTTCACCGCCGACGAGACGTCCTTGACCGTCTCCGAGATCGCGCGGCGCACCGGCCTGCACATCGCCACCGCCTCCCGGCTGATCGCCGAACTGAGCGCGCACGGGCTGCTGGCCCGCGGTCCCGGCCGCGAGGTCCGGGTCGGCGTCCGGCTGTGGGAGCTCGCCGCCCGGGCCTCCCCCACGTCGTCACTGCGGGACGCGGCGATGCCGTACCTGGAGGATCTGCACGCGGTCGTCGGCCACCACGCCCAGCTCGCCGTCCTCGACGGCGACGACGTGCTGTTCGTGGAACGGCTCTCGGCTCGCGACGCGGTGATCAACTACTCCCAGATCGCCGGGCGGCTGCCGGTGCACCTCTCCTCGAGCGGGCACGTGCTGCTGGCCTACGCACCCGCCGAGATCCGCGAGCGCGTGCTGCGACGCCCGATGCGGCGTCGCACCGCGGCGACGATCACGACCGCGGACCAGCTGGAGCGGGCCTGGGCAGCGGTCCGGAAGCAGGGCTACGCGCTGCTGCCCGGACACGTCCACGAGGACGCGACCGGCATCGCGGTCCCCGTCCGAGACGCGCTCAACGACGTCGTCGCGGCGCTCTCGATCATCGTCCCCAACGACGACCACGCCCACGCCGGCATCCCCGCCCTGTTGGCCGCGGCGCGCGGGGTGACGCGGACGTTGTCCGGGCGCCGCTGACCCAACCGGTGCGGTCGTCCAGGAACAGCCGCGCAAGCCCGTGGCCGACCGGCTGCAAGACTGCCCGGGTGGACATCGAAGAGGCTGGCGCCCGGTTGGGTCCCGACGCCGCAGGGTGGCTCGACGAGGTTCCGGCCCTCGCCGCGCGGCTGGCCGCCCGGTGGGGCCTCGTGCTCGGTGAACTGTTCCAGAGTGGAGCGTCCTCGGTCGTCCTGCGATGTCACTGGCCGGACGGAACGCCGGCGGTGCTCAAGCTCAGTCCGGATCGGGCCCTGCTGACCAGACAGGTGGAGATGCTGCGCGTGTTCGCGTCCTCTGGCCGGGTGCCGGCGGTGTTGTGCGCGGACGCCGAGGCGGGCGCGATGGTGCTGGAAGAGGTCCGGCCCGGCACCGAGGCCGGTGACCTTCCGCAGACGTCGTTGCCGCAGCAGTGGGCAGAGCTGCTAGCCGCGCTGCACGCGGTGGCCCCGCCCGCGCGCTGGCCGTGGAATCTGCGCGGCCGGTGTGAGGAAGCGTTCGCCCGGATCGGCCGGCGGCTGGCCGAGCCGGCCATCGCCGCCCGGATCGACCAGGCCACGTGGCGACGGGCGATCGAACGCTGCGAGGCGCTGCTGGACACCCAGGCCCGGGTCGTGTTGCTGCACGGCGATCTGCACCTCGGCAACGTCCTCGACGGCGGCCCGTCACGCGGTCTGGTCGCGATCGATCCCAAGGCCTGCATCGGCGATCCCTGCTTCGACGCCGTCGACTACGCGGTGGCCGGCGCCGGACACGAGGGCGTCGAGGTCCGCTGCCGGCGGGTGGCGACCGCGTGCGGCCTCGACGGTGACCGGCTCTACGCCTGGAGCCGGGTGATCGCTCCGATGTTCGCCATCGCCTATCTCACCTACGACGGTCCGGAGCAAGCAATCGACGAACTCCTCGCCCTGGCCCGGTGATCTCACATCCGCCGGCTCGCCGAGGGTTGACCTTCACCTTCGGGGAAGCCCCACAGTGGTCGTGACCGGGCGCCGCGACGGCCGGTGGAATCGTGCTGGCCGGTCCCCGAGGACCGGGCCGCCGAGATCGCGGCCGGGTTCCCCGATCTGACCCTGCGCACGGAGCCCGCCCACCAGGAAGCGTTCGTCCGCCAGGAGAAACCCGGCCGGTGGGCCGCCGGCTCCCAAGCAACCGGGCCTTACGTCGAATTCGCCCTGTCGCTGAGCTGAGCAGTGCGCAGCAGTTGAAGTCGTTCGTCGTCTGCGCTGCCCGGCTCGGCGGTGTAGACGATGAGCACGGGCCCCGGCGCGCCCGGCATCGGGTAGGCGTCCCAGTCCAGATTCAGTTCCCCGACCAGCGGGTGCTGGACGCGCATCCGGCCGCGGGTCGTGTCCTCGACGTCGTGGCGGGCCCACAGCGTCGCGAACTCCGCACTGCGCACCGCCAGCTCACCCACCAGCTCCACCGCGCGCGGGTGCCCCGGCTCGGTGGCGACCTGAGTCCGCAGCATGGCGGTCAGCTCGGCGACGGTGGCCGACCGTTCCGGGCAGGCCTGGTCGGCGTCGGGGTGCAGCAACATCGCCAGCAGGTTCCGCTCGGCCCGCGGCAGGTCGGTGAACGCGCCCAGCAACGCACCGGCCAGCGGGTTCCAGGCCAGCACGTCCAGGAAACGCCCGACGACCAGGGCGGGCGAGGTCGTCGCGGCCAGCAGCCGCAGCGTGGTCTCCGGTACTTCCTCCGGCGGGTACGCGCGTGCGGGGCGGGCCGGGGTGCGCGCGGCGGCCGCGAGGCCGTGCAGGTGCCGGGTCTCCTCGGCGGAGAAGTTCAGCGCGCCGGCGATCGCGTCGAGGACCTGGCCGGAGGGCCGCACGTCGCGGCCCTGCTCCATGCGCTGGTAGTAGTCCGAGCTCACCCCGGCCAGCATGGCCAGTTCTTCGCGGCGCAGCCCGGCGACGCGTCGCCGCGGGCCCGGCTCCAAGCCGACGTCCTGCGGCCGCACCCGGGTTCGCCGGGTCCGCAGGAACTCGGCCAATGCGCGGCGGGGGTCGTCGGTCACCGGCCCAGTATGCCCGGGACGCGCCCGGCGAAGGTGGGTCCGCCAGACCCAGGACAACGCGAACGACCGAGTTTCCCTGGGCAGGCCCCAGGATCGGCGGCACACCAGCCGACCACGGGAGGAAACCCGACATGAAAGCCGCACAGATCACCAGCTTCGGAGCACCGGACGTCCTGCGAGTCACCGAAACCGACCGCCCCTCCCCCGGTGCCGGCGAGGTCCTGGTGGCGGTCGAGGCGTCCAGCGTGAACGGACACGACGCCATCGTCCGCGTCGGCGGGGTCAAGATGGTGTCGGGCCGGAAGTTCCCGATCGGGGTCGGCCTGGACTTCGCCGGTGTCGTCGTCACGGCCGGCGCCGGCGTCGAGGGCTACCAGGCCGGGGACCGGGTGTGGGGCATGGTGCACCCCCGGCAACGGCACACCGTCGCCGGAGCAGCCGAGTACGTCGTGGTTCCCGCCGACCGCATCAGTCCCGCGCCGGTGGGTGTTTCGGCGGTCGAGGCGGCCTCCCTGGTCGTCGCGGGCAGCACCGCGCTGATCGCGCTGCGCGACAGCGTCCGGCTGACCGAGGGCGAGCGGGTCCTGGTCCGGGGCGCGGCCGGCGGCGTGGGCACCGCGGTGGTGCAGCTGGCCCACGCGATGGGTGGCCACGTCACCGCGCTGGCCCGCGACCGCCACGCCGCGGTCCTGCGTGACCTCGGAGCCGACGAGGTCCTCGACTACGGCACCACCACCCCCGAGGAGATCGGGCCGTTCGACGTCATCGTCGACACGGTCGGCTCCGAGCTGCACTGCTACCGCGGCAGGCTGGCCAAGGGCGGCCGGATGGTCACCGTCGGGCTCTCGGCTCCCGCCTTGGCCGCGATCGCGGCGTCGAGCATCCACGGCTCCCGGCGCATCCGCACGTTCAGCGCCAACCCCGGTTCCGCGGTGCTGGACGAGCTGGCCGACCACGTCACGGCCGGCGCGCTTCGCCCGGTGGTGCACCGCGTGTACCCGCTGGCCGACATCGCCGCGGCGCACGAGGCCTTCGAACGCGGCGGTGTGCTGGGCAAGCACGTAATCGCCGTCTCCGGATGAAGGTCGTGTGGGCGGTGCCGCAATCACGCCGAGCCCGCGGCCAGGGCCATGATCCGGCGGGTGCGCTCGCGCAGCAGTGCGTGCGTCCGGTCGTGGTGGTTGCGGGATGCCAGGCCATGCCGAGCACCACATCCGGCAACGCCACGGGGATCGGGAACGTCCGCAGCCCCAGCGTCTCCAGCATCGAGCGACCCAGCCTGGCGGGCGTGACGCAGACGACGTCGGTGGCCCGGGCCAGGTGCAGCGCCCCCGCGAAGCTCGGCAGCACGGCGATCACCCGGCGGCTCAGGCCCAGTTCGGCGGGCCGCTCGTCGATCGGGCCGTGGGCGCGGCCCCGGCGCGACACGACGATGTGGTCGGCCGCGGCGAACCTCTTCGGGGTGACAGTCTTCGCCTTCGCCAGCGGGTGTTCCGGCCGGATCGCGCCGACCGGCGTTTCGGTGACGAGCGTTTCCGAGTGGACTCCAGCGCCCGAGGGGTCGGCACGAGGTCACGCCCGGGCCCGCACGAGCAGCGGATCGTCGAACGCGCGCCGCCGCCTTCGTCACGCTGCTCTCGGTGAGCAGTGCGTCCAGCGCCTCGATGAGGCTCAGATCGCAATCTACCCGCCGATTATCACAGGTGGAATCAGTCCGTACCAACCTTGCACTGGAGTTAACCGGTTGACGTCCTTAGCGTCGACGGCGGACGACGAACGAATCGCGTTGCACCGCAGCGGGCGGCCGGCCGGGGCGGGGCTGGGCTTGTGGGCCAACGCGCTGGCGGTCTTCGACGACCCCGAACCTGAGGAGCACCGCCGATGTTCTACGAGATCCGCACCGAGCATGCCCGGCCGGGCCGCGGCGCCGAACTGGCCCGCTACCTGGACGAGTCCGTCATCCCACTGCACCGAGAACACGGGATGCAGGTGGTGGGCTCGTTCACGGGGGCCGCCGACACCGTCGTCTGGATCAGGCGCTTCGAAGACGACGCCGATCGCGAACGTATCCTGGACGCCGTCCACCAAGATCCCCGGTGCGCCGCGCTGGCTGCCACCGTTTCGGCGCTGACGAGCGACCCGGCGGCCACGATCCGCCTGCTGCCGACCGCCGGGTCGGCGCTGCGCTGAGCCCGACGTCGGAAAGGAAACCCTTGGCCGAGCACCAGCTTCCCGCGACGCGCGAGTCCACAGTGGAGGTCTTCGACCGGGCCACCCCGCCCGTGCTCACGGTCGACCCGGGGACTCCATCGTGGTCGGCTCGCTCGACGCCGCCGGCTACCTGGACCGGCGGGTGCAGGGCCCCACGATGTTCCCGGACCGGCGCGGCCACTGCCTGACCGGGCCGATCGCGGTGCGCGGCGCCGAGCCCGGCATGGTCCTGGGCGTGCACTTCACGTCGATCACGCCCGGGGACTGGGGCTGGACCGCGGCGGGGACGAAGGACAACGCGCTCAACCGCCGGCTCGGGGTGGCCGGCGGCCCCGGCGCGTGGTTGACGTGGGACATCGGGCCCGAGACCGCCACCAACAACCTCGGGCACACCGTCGCCGTCGCGCCCGGCCGGCGGCGGCAACCTCGACTGCCGCGACCTCGTCGCCGGGTCGACGCTGTTCCTGCCGCTGACCGTCCCGGACGCGCTGCTGCACCTGGGCGACGGCCACGCGGCGCAGGGCCACGGCGAGGTCGGCGGGACGGCGATCGAATGCCCGATGACCACCGAGGTGACCCTCACCCTGGCCGCGGACGCGGCGGTCCCGGGCATCCACGCCGAAACCCCGGAAGGCCGGGTCACCTTCGGCTTCGGTACCGACCTCAACGAGGCGACGGCCGACGCGCTGGACGCCATGGTGACCTGGCTGCAGCGCCTGCACGGCCTGGACCGGCCGACCGCCCTGGCGCTCGCCTCGCCGGTCGTCGACCTGCGGATCACCCAGGTCGCCAACGAAACGTGGGGCGTGCACGCAGTCCTCCCGCGCGGCGCGATCCGCTGACCGCGTGTCAGCCGCGTGCTTGAATCCCGGTCGCCAGCCCCTCCTGGCCGGCCGCCCACGACGCCAACAGGGTCAGACCGTCCGCGGTCGCCGTGCCGGCAGGCGCCGTGTAGACGTTCAGGAGCAGGCC
Source organism: Amycolatopsis sp. NPDC114478 (assembly GCF_055633805.1). Lineage (NCBI taxonomy): Bacteria > Bacillati > Actinomycetota > Actinomycetes > Pseudonocardiales > Pseudonocardiaceae > Amycolatopsis > Amycolatopsis sp. NPDC114478. The sequence continues at coordinate 29,915 of NZ_JBVKDO010000012.1, forward strand.
GGGTTCGGCAGGCAGCTCCATCGACTCGACGTCCAGGTCGAGCCGGCCCACTACCGGATGGTGCAGGCGCTTGCGTCCGGACCGGTGGAGCCGAACGTCCTGAGAGGCCCACCGCTGCCGAAACAGCTCACTGCGGGTCGACAATTCACCGACCAGGGCGATCAATTCTTCGTCGTGCGGATTGCGGCCGGCTTCCATGCGCAGCTTCGCGGCCACATCGCAGGCGATTCGGTCATAGTCGACGAAGAACGTTTCCGCCGCTTCGGGATCCAGGTACACGAACCGCGCGGTGTTCGCCCGCCGTCTCGGGTCGGCCAGCACCGGTGAATACAGCGCGCGGGCGAGGTGATTCGTGGCCAGGACGTCATAGCGGCCGTTGCAAATCCAAGCCGGCGCGTCGGTGATGGCGTCGAGCACCTGCTGGAGCGCCGGACGCACCGTCCCGGCGGGTCGCCGGCGGCGTGGACCGCCGGGCGCCCTTGACTGCCGCGCGAGGTGGAACAGGTGATCGCGCTCGGCCTCGTCGAGTTGCAGGGCAGAGGCCAACGCGTCGAGCACCCCGTCGGACGCGCCGGTGAGGCTGCCGCGCTCCATCCGCACGTAGTAGTCGACGGATACCCCTGCCAGCAGAGCCACCTCCTCGCGACGCAGACCTTTGACCCGGCGGCTGCCGCCGTAGGCGGGCAGTCCGGCCTGCTCAGGCGTGATCCGCGCGCGCCGCGAGGTCAGGAACTCCTTGATCTCGGTGCGTAGATCGATCATGGCCACCTTTTCACCATAGGCGCTGTCCGCAGACGGAGGGAGGTTCTGCTGGTACCCCGATGGCTGTCGCGGCACGCGCCCTAGGTACCTGTTGCGGTGGTGGCGATACCGCCGTCGCTCGGGATGATGGTGCCCGTGAGGTACGACCCGGCCCGGCTGGCGAGGAACACCGCGACGCCGGCCATGTCGTCATCGCGGCCGAGCCGGCGCAAAGGCGCCTTCGCCGCGATCTTGTCGCCGATGGCGTCGAGCGTGGCCGCCATCATCTGCGACGGGAACGGTCCTGGGGCCACCGCGTTCACCGTGATGTGCTGTGGGCCCAGTTCCCGGGCAAGCACTCGGGTGAGCTGGTGGAGTGCCGCTTTGCTGCTGGCGTACGAGTAGTTGGGCGCCTCGGCGACGTGGATGGCGGCGATACTGCCGATGTTGATGATCCGCGCGGGATCATCGGCGGTGCCCGCCCGGCGAAGTGCGGGGAGCAGTGCCTGCACGAGCCAGAACGGCGACTTGAGGTTGAGGTCGATCACCGAGTCCCAGGCCTCGTCCGGGAACGTCTCCAGCGGCTCGCGCCACATCGCTCCCGCATTGTTGACGAGGATGTCCAAGCGGTCCGAGTCGAGCTGGACAAGATCAGCGAGGCGCTGACACTCGTCATGATGGGACAGGTCGGCGGGGAATGCTTGGACGTCACCGAATTCGGAAAGCAGTTTCTGCGCCTCTTCGCACGCGTCTGCCTTGCGTGAGCTGACGATGACGCGGGCGCCCGCCTGCAGAAGGCCGCGCGCGATCATCATGCCAATTCCCCTGGTGCCGCCGGTGACGAGTGCGTACTTCCCACTCAGATCGAAAAGATCTGCGTGGGCGGTGAACTGGTTGTCCGCCATTGGTTTTCGTTCCTTCTGTCGTGGAGGCATGTACCGTCTCGACGAGACTGACAGGCGTCCTGGACTTCCGGGAGATCCTGGCGATACAGGTACTGCGAGAGCCTCACTCCGGCGCGGCCCCTTGCGCCGTGCCGGTTCTCACGCGGTTGCTCGCGTCAGGCGTTCAAGCAGTTCGCCGTCCGGCAGCCGTGTCGCCGGCGTGCCGCTCGGCCCAGTCCCGCACGGGGATCAGCACCTCGAACAGCGAACGGCCCAGCGGGGTGAGCGAGTACTCCACCTTCGGGGGCGTCACCGACGGCGTCTCGACGCGGTCGACGAGCCCGTCGGACGCGCGCCGATCAGGTTGAGCACGGCCCAGCTCGGGCACCGAGCGGCCAGCGAGTCGTGCGCGGCGCCCATCGCCTGGCTCCTCCCGGTTTCGTTGAAGATACCGATCTCCCGACGATACCTTCGCCCGCATGACCAGGGTTGAAGGAGCGTCGCGGTGGATTTGGAGCTGAAAGGCAAGGTCGCGCTCGTCAGCGGCTCGTCGTCCGGGATGGAGCTGGGGATCGCGGAAGTCCTGGCCGGCGAGGGCGCCGACGTCGTCATGACCGCCCGGCGCGGTGACGTGCTGGCCTCGCACGCCGCCAGGATCGGTGCCCACGCGGTGGCCGCGGACCTGAGCTTGCCCGCCGAGCCCGCGCGAGTCGTCGCGGAGACGGTGGAGCGGTTCGGCGGGCTGGACATCGTGCTGTGGAACAGCGTCCACCCTGGTGTTGCTGCCGCTCGTCCGGCTCGTTCAGGCCGCCGTCCCGCACCTGCGCCGGAGTTCGAGCGGGCGGATCCTGGCGATCACGACGAACGGCGTCCGCGAGCCGACTCCGGGGATGGCCGCGTCCAACGCCGTCCGTCCCGGGATCCACGGGTATCTGAAGACCCTGGCGACCGAGCGCCGGGACGTCGTGTTCCCGGACGGGGTGCCGCCCCGGCTCGCCGAAGAGATCCCGTTGCGGCGCTGGGGAACCGTCCGGGAGTTCGCCGACGTCGCCGCGTTCCTGGCCTCGCCCCGGGCCGCTTATCTGACGGGCACGACGACCTATGTCCTGACTTGGCTCAAATTAGTGCGCACCGCGGTCGTGGATGCGGGTGAGGGCATCGCGGAGGTCGTCGGGTAGCGGGTCGACGGCGGTGAGGGTGTGCTCGCCGGCCTGGATGTTGATGGTGCGGTAGCGGCGGGTGGTGCGCACGAACTTCTTGATCGACCAGCCGGTGGTCCGCTCGATCCACCTGCTGACGGCCAGGGCGGCGAACACGACCGTCAGGTGCGCGTCGATCGACTCGCGCTTGTGGTGGTAGATCGGCCGCGCACGTAGGTCGTGTTTAGACATTCGGAACGACTTCTCGATGTGGAACAGTCGGTGGTAGGCGTCGATCACGAACTCGGCGGTGACGTCCGGGAGGTTGGTGACGTAGCCTTTGAGGCCGGCAAGGGCGCGTGCCTTGGCTTCCAGGGTCCGGTTGACACTCTTGGTGGCGCCGGTGAGCTGGATGAACCGGTTGCGTTTGACCCGGTCTTGCCGGCGACGGCCTGCTCGGCCTTGGCGACCTGTTCGTCGATGCCGTGCAGGGTGCGCCGAGCCCGGTCCGCCCGGTACTGGTAGTAGATGATCTGGTCGCGGCGCTGGTCCTTGGGGCCGGCAGGCCAGGGCTGGGTGAAGATGTGCCCGTCGGGGATCTGCTCATCCGGGTGCTCGTGGCGCCACGCCTGGACCACGTACGGCACGTCGGGTATCCGCGCGCCGAGGATGAACGACAACCCCGCGGCCTCGATGGCCTGCTGGTTGGCCGCAGAGATCATGCCAGCGTCGGCCACGACCGTGACATCAGCCAGCTGGTGGGCATCCATGAACGCACGGACGGTCGGCAGCATCGTAGTGGTCTCGCCCCGGTTGCCCTCGAACGCGTTAACCATCAACGGAAACCCGCTTGCGTCGGTGAGCAGCCCGATCGTGATCTGCGGCTCCAGGCGGCGTTCTTTGGAGAACCCGGGCTCACGGAACCCGTCCCCGGCATCGGTCTCGAAGTACAAGGTGGACACATCGTAGAGGACCAGTGACGCCGGCCCCAGATCAGCGGTGCGGGCGCACGCCGCGGCCAACTTCTGCCGCCAGGACTCTTTCGCGAACGCGGGCAGACGCCGCTTGAGGGTCGCGTACGCCGACGGGTCGAAACCTGCCTCCTCGACCACCCGCAGACTGTCCAGCTTGCTGGTCGGCTCGACGATCCGTGCCAGTACCAGTAAACGGAACACCTCGTCACCACCAGCGGCCTCCTCGAACCCCAACAGCTGGTAGGCGTGGCCGAGCGCGTCCCACAGGTACCCCATCCGCGACGACGTGATCGCAAGCGGCCCACCACCAGCACCACTGCCGGCCTGCAACGCCGCGAAGTCCGGGCCAAAGTCGAGCTCGGGCTGCCCCACAGCCAGACGCTGCCTCGCCACCGCCTTGAGCGCCTCCAACGCCGCATCGTCATGCGCCGAGCCGATGTGCTCGATGTCCCGCGACCCGCGACGCGAGGAGTGCACGATCTGCACCGCCCTGGCCCCCGACGCCGTCTTCACCGTGCGCACATACGCCACGAGAGACAGCCTAGAACCGGCCGCTTAGTGCGCAGATTTTCGCCTTCTACACGACGAAACCGCAGTTCAACAGCCAGCACCCTACCCAAGATCAGCGATCTTGAGCCAAAGTCAGGTAAGGTGACGGAATGGTCATGCGGGTGGCGGTTCCCGTGCTGCCGTGCCGAGATGTGCAGGCAGCGCGGTCGTACTTCACGGACGCGCTCGGATTCGACACCATATTCACCTGGGAGACCCCACCTAGCTACGCGGCCGTGATCCGCGACACCGCCGAGTTCCACCTGTACGCCGAAAGCAGCGTCGGCCCGGCCAGGGTGACGGTTGTCGTCGACGACGTCGATTCCTGCCACGACGAGCTGCGCGCCCGCGGCGCCGACATCGTCGAGCCACTGGCTGACCGGCCCTACGGGATGCGCGACTTCAACGTACGGACACCTGATGGGCACTTGTTGATCTTTAGCCAGCCGCTTACCGAGTACGGGTGACCGGTGCCGGGCAGCCAGTAGAGCATCAGGTTGTCGAGCAGCTCATCCTGGGTAATAACCCGATGCAGGTCGCCACCGGAGTCGGTCCACGACCAGAACTTCTCGACGATCCAGGCGCAGAGGGCGGCCGGCGAGTCGACCAGCCCGTAGCCGACCGTCTGCGGCCGGGTCGACTGCTGCGCCGAGTATCCGGAGCCCCATTCGTCCGCCTCCCGCAGTGTCGCGAGCGCCGCCCGCTCGGCACCGGTGAGGTCGTCCAACGTGGCCGGATCGGGCGGTGCGAGCGGCGGCATGAGATGGATGCCGGCGACCCGATCGGCTTGCCGTTGACCGATGCTGGTGCCCCAGTCGCTGCCCTGGGCGCCGAACCGCCGGTAGCCGAGCCGGGCCATCAGCTCGCACCACGCGTCGGATATCCGCTCGATCCCCCACCCCGGCGCGGCCGGCTTGTCGCTGAAGCCGTAACCGGGAAGCGATGGGCAGACCTCTAGAACCGGCCGCTTAGTGCGCAGATTTTCGCCGTTCACACGACGAAACCGCAGCTCAACAGCCAGCACCCTACCCAAGATCAGCGATCTTGAGCCAAGTCAGGTCTGACGGGCACGACGACCTATGTGGACGGTGGACTGACGAGGAGTGCGTCATGACGGGAGTGCGGTGCGAGGTCGCCCTCGCGCTGGTGCGGGCAGCCCGCGCCGAAGCGGCTGCTTCCGGCGTGCCGATGGCGATCGCGGTGGTCGACGGCGGCGGGGCGCTGGTGGCCTTCGCCCGCGCCGACGGCACGCCGTTCCCGCTCACGGAGGTGGCGATCAGGAAGGCGTACACGGCCGCGGCGTTCGGGCGGCCGGGTGGTGCTCGGCAAGGGCGGGGTGCCGATCGTCGAGGACGGCGTGGTCGTCGGGGGTATCGGTGCGAGTGGCGGCAGCGGGGAGCAGGATCTCGCCGTCGTCGAAGCCGCTGTCGCCGCGGTGGTGGGACGGCTTCCCGATTCGCCGTAGTTCCCGCCGCGTCGGCCCGCGCGGGGAGCTAGGCCGCGGCGCGTTCGGCGAGCGGGCGGCGGCGCAGGTCCGGGTCGTGCACCGCCGGCGGCTGGTAGTTCTGGTCCAGCGCGCCGACGTTCGTTCCGGGCGGCACGATTTCGTCGATGCGGTCCAGGACGTCGTCGGTGAGCCGGACCTCGAGGCCGGCCAGCAGGTCGTCGAGCTGCGGCATGGTCCGCGGGCCGAGCAGTGCGCTGGTGACGCCGGGGTGGGCGATGACGAAGGCCATCGCGAGGTGGGTCATCGGCAGACCCGCTTCGGCGGCCAGCGGAACGAGCTGCTCGACGACGTCGAGCCGGCGTTCGTCGGTGAGGTGCTTGAGCAGGTGGGCCCGGCGCAGGTCGGTCCGCTCGCCCTTGCGGACGCGCCCGGTGAGCAGGCCCTGGCCGAGCGGGCCCCAGATCAGCGTGCCCATGCCGAAGCGCTGGGCCAGCGGCAGCACTTCGCGTTCGACACCGCGGTTGAGGAGGGAGTAGGCCGCCTGCTCGGTGCGGAACCGCGCCAGGCCGCGCCGTTCGGCGACCCACTGGGCCTCGACGAGGTCGGACGCGAGGCTCTGGGACGTGCCGATCGCGCGGACCTTGCCGGTGCGGAGCAGGTCGGTCAGCGCGGAAAGCGTTTCCTCGACGTCCGTCGCGGGATCGGTGCGGTGCAGCTGGTAGAGGTCGATGTGGTCGACCCCCAGGCGCCGCAACGAGTTCTCGACGGCGGTGACGATCCAGCGCCGGGACGCGCCTTGGTGGTGCGGGTCGTCGCCGACCTGGCGGCCGAACTTGGTGGCGAGCACGACGTCGTCGCGGCGGCCTCGCAACGCTTTGCCGACGACCTCTTCGGAGTCGCCGTAGGCGTCGGCGGTGTCGATGAAGTTGATGCCCGCGTCCAGTGCCTTGTGGATCATGCGCGCGGAGTCGTCCGGGTCGGGGTTGCCGAAGGACGTCGCGAACATCATCGCGCCGAGCGCGTACGGGCTGACCTTGATCCCGGTCCGGCCGAGGGTGCGGTAGTGCATGGGTTCTCTCCCGCCGAGGTGCCGGCCGGCGCGGATGGCGTACGCTGACCGTAAGTGGAAACCTATTCCGGAACTATACGGAAAGACTTTCCGTTTACGCAACCGAGAGGGGCGAAGTGACCCAGGAGACCCGACGGCGGCGCGCCGACGCCCAGCGCAACGTCGACGCCCTCGTCGAGGCGGCGCGGACGGTCTTCGACACGTCCGGCGTCGACGCCCCGGCCAAGGAGATCACCGACCTCGCCGGCGTCGGCGTCGGCACGCTGTACCGGCACTTCCCCCAGCGCTCGGACCTGGTCAAGGCCGTGGTGCGGACCGGGATCGACGCCGTCGCCGACGCCGGCCCGGAGCTGAGCGCCGCCCACCCGCCGGAGCGGGCGCTTTCCCTCTGGATCGACCGGTTCGTCGAGCTCCTGGGGACCAAACGCGGGCTCGCCTCGGCCCTGCACTCGGGCGATCCGGCGTTCGAGGGGCTGCCCGGCTACTTCATGGAGCGGCTGGGTCCCACGCTCACGGCCTTGCTCGACGCGGCGGCGGCCGACGGCGCGATCCGCGGCGACCTCGGCGCCGAAGACCTCTTGTACGCGATCGCGTTGTTGTGCCAGCCCGTACCCGGCCGCGACCCCGAGCACGGCAAGCGCCTGGTCGCCGTCCTCGTCGACGGCCTCCGCTACGGCGTCCGCTGAAGGGCGGCGGCGAGGCGCGCGACCGCCGGGTCGTCGTCGTGAGCCAGTTGCCGCAGAACGTCTTTCGTGAGCGTCGTCGGCAGCTCGGCGAGGGCTTGCGTCAGGCGGACCCGCACCGCGGAGTCCGCCGTCGGTGCGGCCAGTTCGCCGGCGAGCGCGCTCATGACCTGGTCCGCGCACCCGTGTCCGGTGGCCAGCACGCTCAGGACCTCGGCCGCCTCGACGTCGCTCGCTCCCTCGACCACCATGCCGACGAGGACCGGCACCGCCGCGCGCCCGCCGCGGCTGCCGACGGCCAGCGCGGCGGGCCGGCGGACAGCGGGGTCCGGGTCGCCGAGCGCGCCCACGAGCGCCGCGGTCGCCTCGTCGCCGGGCAGCTCCGCCATCGCCCGGACCGCGCGACGCCGGACGCCGGCGTCGGCCGAGCGCAGGCCGGCCGCCACGGTCGCCACGCCGTCGCCGCCGGCCCGCGCGAGCGCCCACCGGAGCGCGCCGGCGACGTTCGGGTCGGACTCGGCGAGGACCGCCTTGGCCAGCACGTCGGCGGGCACCGGGCCGTCCTCAGCCGGGGCGAGGACGGCCTGCTGCCGGCGGGCGGCGTGGGGCGAGTCGAGCCCGTGCAGCAGCTCGACGACGCGCAGGACGTCCTGCCAGCCGCCGGGCGCCGAGGCGTCGATCGCCCGCAGCCGGTCGAGCAGCTCCTGTTCCCGCTCGATCCGGTCCTCCGTCCGCCGGATGAGGTCACCGACCAGCACGGCCGGCGGGAAGTCCGCGTCCGCCAAAGCGGTGCCGATCTGCCGCAGCGACAACCCCAGCGACCGCAGGCCTTCCACGTGGAAGATCCGGCGGATGTCCTCTTCGGAGTATTCGCGGTAGCCGCCCACGGTGCGGCCGGTCGGGCGCACCAGCCCGAGGGAGTCGTAGTGCCGCAGCATCCGCGTGCTCACCCCGGACCGGCGGGCCACCTCGCCGATCAGCACGCCGCTCCCCCGGCGCGCTCCGGGCCGAGCGCGACGACCCGCTTCGCCTCTTCGACGGCCAGGTCGAACCCGGCGTCCGGGTCGTGCAGGAGCCGCTGCGTGGCCCGGGCGTGCGCGCGCACGGCCGGGCCGGCGCCGGCCAGCGCCGTCCGCAGAACCGGCTCGATCACGTCCCCGAGGGCGACGAGGGCCCGGCTGAGGCTCAGCCGGGTGTCCCGGTCGCCGCGGCCGAGCTGGGTGGCCAGCGTTGCGGCCAGCTCCGCGCGGTCCTCGTGGGGCACGAGCACGACGGCGGCCCGCCACGCGCTGCGTTTGACGTCGTCGTCGGCGTCACCGAGCAGCGACGGCGTGATGGCGGGCCAGGCGGTCCGGTCGCCGATCTTCGACAGCGTGTGCAGCGCCTGGCTCCTGGCCTGGGCGTGCTCCGAACGGAGCTCGGCCAGGAGCCGGGGGACGGTGACGTCGGCGGGCAGCCGGGTCAGGGCCCAGGTGAGCATGTCGCGCACGAAGAAGTCCGGCTCGACGGCGCACCGGCCGACGAGCGCGTCGACGAGCCCGGGGTCGGCGTGCGTGCCGGCGGCGAGCGCCGCTTCCAGGCGCGTGGACGAGGTGCCGGCCGCCAGCGCGGCGAGCAGGCGCGCGTGTTGTTCCCGGTTGATGGGGATCACCTCCTGCCGCCAGTGAAGACCTTGTCACAGTGTCAAGGTCAAGGGGCGGCGGGCGCCGGTGCCTCAGCCGACGCCGTTCAGGTGAACGTCCGTGAGGCCGACGTGGACGAGCGTTGTCCGGCCGACTGGGAAGGCGTACGCCGATTGCGGAACGCTGCCGCCCGGTCGATCCAGGCAAGGCTTCCGACACGGAACCCGGTTTCGGCGCGGGAACCGTCCACCCGGGAGCCGCGCGCTCCCAGGTGGACGGCGTTTTCACCCCACCTGCAGGTCTATGCAGCTGTAGAACGCGTTCGCCGTGTCCGCGATGTTCCACACCGCCAGCACCGTCTGGCGTCCCGGGTGGCCGCTCAGGTTCACCTGGTGCGACACCGTGGCCGGCGGCTGCTGGTTGTTGCCGCTGATGTCCGCGACCTTGGCGCCGCCGATCCAGTACTCGTAGTTCGACGTGCGGTGGCGGGCCGTGAAGGTCCACGTGAACGTCGCCGTCGTGCCGACCGGGGACGCGTGCCAGCCCTTGCCGTTGTCGTTCAGCTCGGCGAACTGGGCATTGCCGCCGTTGCAGGACTTCAGGCCCTTCGGGCCCTCGACACTCTGGGGCTCGTACTTGATGTCGCCGCAGGACACCGTGCCCTGCGCGCACTGGGCCTGGCGGCTGGCCGGGGAATTCACGTAACCGTGCGCGCTGGCGATGCCCGCGGGGTTCACCACCACCAGGACCGGCGCCAGGAGGGCACCCGTCGCGGCCGCGACCAGTTTGCGGTTCATGGAAGCTCCTTCGGGGACAGGCTCGCTTCCCGGGTACGACGAAGCCGCGGCGGGCATGCCCACCGCTTCCGGGAAGGGGTTCGAGCGAAGGAAAATTGTGGTCTAGACCATACGTCGAATCGGACATCAGGTCAACAGATGGCGAAGTCGGCGTTCATGTTGGTAAGGCGCCAACCGTCACCCGATGTTCCGGTCAGCGGGACTCGCCGGAGCGACCAGGCCGCACCCCGCGCCGCGCCTGCCTCTAGGATTCCGCCGGTGACCACCTACGACGACACGTTCGAGCACCTCGACGCCGCGGCCCTGCCGGAGCGGCAGCAGAAGATCCTGGTCGTGATCCGCGACTGGGTGGTCCGCCACGGCTACTCCCCCAGCACCCGCGAGATCGGCCAGGCCGTCGGCCTGCAGTCGACGTCGTCGGTGTCGAAGCACCTGGCGAGCCTGGAGGACAAGGGTTTCCTGCGCCGCGGGGCCACGGTGTCGCGCCCGATGGACGTGCGCGCGTTCCTGCACGGCAGCGCGCCGAGCGAAGACTCCGACTCGGTGCCCGTGCCCGTCGTCGGTGACATCGCCGCCGGCACGCCGATCTCGGCCGTGGAGCACGTCGACGACGTCCTCAAGCTGCCGCGCGACCTCACGGGCCGCGGCAACGTCTTCGGCCTGCGCGTGCGCGGCGACTCGATGATCGACGCGGCCATCTGCGACGGCGACATCGTCGTGGTGAAGCAGCAGACCGAGGCCCACTCCGGCCAGATCGTCGCGGCGATGATCGACGAGGAGGCGACGGTCAAGGTGTACCGCCGCCGCGACGGCCACGTCTACCTCGAGCCCCGCAACCCGGCGTACGCCGTCATCGACGGCGACCGGGCGGCGATCCTGGGCGTGGTCGTTTCGGTGCTGCGGAGCGTTTAGCGCGCCTCGGCGGCGTCGGCCAGCGCCGCGCCCGCTCGCGCGGCGCTTTCCGCGACCGCGGCTTCGTAAGCCTCCATCACCGCGGCGGCGAGGTTCGGCTCGTCGCCTTCCTGGGCTGCGCCCCGGGCCAGCTTGATGCGCAGCAGGCGGCCGACGGCATCGACCCAGACCGTCACCGTCCCCGCCCGCGACCGGCCGGGGATCTCGCCGAGCAGCGCGGCGGCCGGGTCGGCCTCGGCCAGGGCGGCCTGCTCGACGGCGTGCCGCATCGCGGCCCGCACGGCGTCGGTGGTCATCTCGGTGCCTCCGGTTCAGTCGTTCGGGTTCGCGGTCACGGGCTTCCACTTGTCGTGCGACGGCGGCACGATCAGCGCGTCCTCCGGGCCGGGGATCTTCAGGTCGCCACGGAGCAGCGCCATCGCCTCCTCGGCCGCCCGCACCCGCGGCCACGTCGAGCTGATCAGCGACACCACCAGGCTGACGCAGGTGAGCACCCAGCCGATGACGCCGAGCACGATGCCGATCACCTTGGTCACGACCGGCTCGGGGACCGCCATCGCGCCGATGGCGACGACGGTGCCGGCGATCGAGCCCACCAGGCCGATGATCTCGATCCAGGTGAGGTCGAACTTCTCGGCGAGGTCCTCGAGCACCTGCCCGACCTGCTGCGCGGGCACGGGATAGCCCTTCACGGCCCCGTTGACCCCCTTCAGCGCGCCCTCGAACTGCGTGTACGCCGGCCCGGTCCAGCGGTTGTTCAAGGGGTCGAGCAGCTCCAGCACCCGTTCCGGGACGTCCGCCGCGATCGTGGCCGGGATGCCCTGGTGCTCCCCGCCGGTGCCCCAGACGTCCTTGGCGACCGCGCGCAGCTTGTCGCTGTCGATGAGCGAGAACTGCTCCAGGATCGGCCGCAGGTGCGGCGCGGGCAGGTGGTGCTTGTCGGTGAAGCGGTCGATCTTGCCGATCAGCGACCAGAACTGCTCCTCGAGCACGGCCGAATCTGGGGACGCGAGGAGCGGGATGTCGGCCACGGCTCAGCGGTCCTCGTCCCGCGGTAGCGCGTCGATCGCCAGCGCCTCCCTGCGCTGGTAGTGCCACGCGGCCTCGACCAGGTTGTCGGCGTAGGCCCGGAGCACGGCGGCGGTCTGGCCGACGGTGGCCGCCGTCTGCGCGCGCACGGCGTCGTACGGTCCTTCGATCATGTCCGCGAGCCGGCCGGAGAAGTTCCAGACCGGCGGGATCGGCGGCGGCATCGACTGACCGCCGTACGCCTCCTTCGGGATGGAGGAGTCCTGCTCGCCGCCTGCATCATCACGTCGGCATCGGTCGTGTATCCGGCCATGCCGTGAACACGCGCGAGGCCGCGAACGGTTCAGGCCGATCGGCCGGTCGGCCTCACCAGGTCACCGGCAGCTCGTAGACGCCGTACACCGACCCGTCGTGCTTGAACGGGATCCGCTCGACGTCCGTAGCCAGCGTCAGGGTCGGAATCCGCCGGTACAGCGTGCTGTAGACGACCTGCAGCTCGAGCCGGGCCAGCGGCTGCCCGAGGCACTGGTGGACGCCGAAGCCGAACGCGACCTGCCGGTGCGCGTCGCGGGTGAGGTCGAGCCGGTCGCCGTCCGGGAAGACCGCCGGATCGCGGTTGGCGATGTCGCTCGCCATGATCAGGCCCTCGCCCGCGCGGATCGTCTCCCCGGCGATTTCGATGTCCTCCAGCGCGACGCGCCGGCGCCCGTTGTGCGTGATGTTCAAGTAGCGCAACAGCTCTTCGACCGCCGACGCGACCAGCGCCGGATCGTCGCCCTCGCGCAGCAGCGCCAACTGGTCCGGGTGCTCCAGCAGGGCCAGCGTGCCGAGCGCGATCATGTTCGCCGTCGTCTCGTGGCCGGCGACGAGCAGCAGGAAGCCCATTTGCGCCGCTTCGACCCGGGTCAGCTCGCCCGCCGCGACCCGGGCGGCGAGCCCGGAAAGCAAGTCGGGGGCCGGATTGTCGAGCTTCGCCCCCACCAGCCGGTCGAGGTAGCCGATCAGCGCCTGGAGCCCGGCCGTCCGCTCCTCGGGGTTCGCGTCGCGGCGCACGATGACCTTGCTGTTCTCCTGGAAGAAGCCGTGGTCGGCGTACGGGACGCCGAGCAGCTCGCAGATCACCAGTGACGGCACCGGCAGCGCGAACGCCTCGACGAGGTCCACCGGCTTCGGGCCGGCCAGCAGCTCGTCGATCAGGTCGTCGACGATCCGCTGCACGGCCGGGCGCATCGCGGCGACCCGGCGGATCGTGAACGGCGCCGTCACCATCTTGCGCAGCCGCGCGTGCTCCGGGTTGTCCATGAGGATGAAGCCGAATCCGGTGCCGTCCTTCGGCAACGGCGCGGGGCTGGGGTACCCGGGCCGGGTGATGTCGGCGCTGACCCGGGGATCCGCCAGCAGCGCCCGCTGGTCGGCGTAGCGGGTCACCAGCCACGGCGTGCTGCCGTCCCACAGCCGGACCCGGGCGAGCGGGGTCTCCTCCTGCAGCGCGCGGGCGGCGGGCGGCGGGTCGAACGGGCAGCCCGCGGCCCGGGGCATCGGGAACTCGGGAATCTCGGTGGCCGTCATCGTTCCTCCACGGTGGCCGTCGGTTCGTCAGCAGTCAACCGAAGACTGCTACGCTGAGTCAAGCAACTGATTTAATTCAGATCTCCGGAGGACCGCCCCGTGCTCGACCCAGCCACCCCCGCGAGAAAGGCGTCGCCGCGCGCGAACCTCGTCGTCGCGGTCCTCGCCCTCGCGGGCATCACCGTCTCGTTGATGCAAACGCTGGTCATCCCTTTGATCCCCGCCCTGCCCGGGCTGCTGCACGCCTCCGCGGCCGACGCCACCTGGGCCATCACGGCCACCCTGCTCGCGGGCGCGGTGGCGACGCCGACCATGGGCCGCCTCGGCGACATGTACGGCAAGCGGCGGATGCTGCTCGTCAGCCTCGGCGCGCTCGTCGTGGGCTCGGCGATCGGCGGGCTCTCGGACAGCCTCGTGCCGATGGTCGTGGGCCGGACGCTGCAGGGGCTTGCCGCCGGCGTCATCCCGCTCGGGATCAGCATCATGCGCGACGAGCTGCCCGCCGAACGGCTCGGCTCGGCGACGGCGCTGATGAGCGCGTCGCTCGGCGTCGGCGGGGCGCTGGGCCTGCCCGCGGCGGCGCTGCTGGCCGAAAACGCCGACTGGCACGTGCTCTTCTGGACCGCGGCGGGTCTCGGCGTGGTCGTCACCGCACTCGTCGTCGCGCTCGTGCCGGAGTCACCGGTACGCACCGGCGGGCGGTTCGACGTCCTCGGCGCGGCCGGGCTGTCCGTCGCGCTGGTGTGCCTGCTGCTTGCCATCTCCAAGGGCGCCGACTGGGGCTGGGGCAGCGGACCCACGCTCGGCCTGATCGCCGCGGCGGTCGTCGTCCTGCTGCTGTGGGGCCGGTGGGAGCTGCGCACGCCGCGGCCGCTGGTCGACCTGCGGACGAGCGCGCGGCGCCAGGTGCTGCTGACGAACATCGCGTCGGCGGTCTTCGGCTTCGCGATGTTCGCGATGTCGCTGGTGCTCCCCCAGCTGCTGCAGCTGCCGGCCGCCACCGGGTACGGCCTCGGGAAGTCGATGCTGGCGGTGGGCCTGGTGATGGCGCCGTCGGGGCTGGTCATGATGGCGCTGGCGCCGGTGTCCGCGCGCATCACGGCCACCCGCGGCCCGAAGACGACGCTGATGCTCGGCGCGGTGGTCGTCGCCGCCGGGTACGCGCTCGGCATCGTGCTGATGAGCGCGACCTGGCACCTGGTGCTGGTGTCGAGCGTCATCGGCGCCGGCATCGGGCTCGCCTACGGCGCGATGCCGTCGCTGGTGATGGGCGCCGTGCCGGTGTCGGAGACCGCGGCCGCGAACAGCCTGAACACGCTGATGCGCTCGATCGGGACGTCGGTGTCCAGCGCGACGGCCGGTTTGATCCTCGCGCGGCTGACCATCCGGTTCGGACCGGTGGAACTGCCGTCGCAGAACGGGTTCCGGCTGGTGCTGGGGATGGGATCGGCCGCCGCGCTCATCGCGCTGGGCGTCGCCGCGTTCCTGCCCCGGCGCTCTCCGGCGTCCGCGAGCCCGGAACCGGTCGCGGTGGGCCGCTGACCGTCGCCCGGAGGGGTGGTTCGCGCGCGGTGCGCGTCCGGTCAGCGCCGAGCGGAAACCTTCGATCAGCGCCGGGCCACGACGTCCCGGCACCGACCCGGAGGAGCCGGAAATGACGAAGAACGCGTTGGTGACGGGGGCTTCGCGCGGGATCGGCCGCGCGATCGCGCTGCGGCTGGCGGCCGACGGCGCCGTGGTCGCGGTGCACCACGGCGGCAACGAGGTCGCGGCCAAGGAGACGGTCGCGCTGATCGAGGCCGCCGGCGGGCACGCCTTCCCCGTGTGCGCCCGGTTCGGTGAAGCCGGTGCCGTCGACCGGCTGGCGGAGGCGGTGACCGAGGCGTTCGACGGGCTGGACGTCCTGGTCAACAACGCGGGCATCGGCTCGCACAGCCGGATCGGCCAGGTGACCGAGGAGGAGCTCGACCGGCTGCTGGCGATCAACGTGAAGACGCCGATGCTGCTGGTCCAGCGGCTGCTCCCGGCGCTGAACGACGGCGGCCGGGTGATCACCGTCGGTTCGATGGCTTCGCGGATCGCGGTGCAGAGCCAGATCGCTTACACGGTGAGCAAGGCCGCGGTCGAGGCGCTCGCGCCGACGCTGGCCAACGAGCTCGGCCACCGCGGGATCACGGTGAACACGGTCGCGCCCGGGCCGATCCGCACGGACCTGACGGAGCCACTGCTGGCGATCCCGGAGGCGGCGGCCGGTCTCACCGCGATGACGGCGCTGGGGCGGATCGGCGAGCCGGAGGATGTGGCCGGTGTGGTCGGGTTCTTGGCGGGGCCGGACGGGCGGTGGATCACGGGCCGGACCCTGGACGTTTCGGGTGGAACGTATCTCGGGCCGATCGGGTGAGGCGGGGTGGCCGCCCGGGTGGGACCGGGCGGCCAGCCGGCGGGGTATGCCTTGGGCGGCAACGAACCTGAGCCGTAGGTAGCGAACCGCGCGATCGCACGGCCGGGTGACCGACCCGAGCCGTTCGGTCAGGATCGGGCGGCCACTCCGTCAAGATGGAGTACGCCGTCCGTGTGGTGCTCCGCGACGAACTCCGGGCCCTTCGTGACCAGCCGGGCGATCGCCGTTGCGTGGCCGTGGCCGAGGGCGTGCTCGGTCTTCAGCCACGTGATGATCTCGGCGTGCTTGGTCAGCTTCTTCTCCGCGGCCAGTTCGAGGAACGCGCGCGGGGTGATGCCCGTCTGCTGCTCCGCCTTGTCGAGGTAAGCCTGAAAAGACATCGATAACTCCCCAGTTCGAGCCGAAGGTTCATCGGCATCTCGTGCTTGCCACCAAGATCTCACCGACAACTTTTCTTGTCAAGGCTTGAGTGCAGTCACCGCCAACGTCGCGTACTCGATCGTGAAGCCACCACCGAGCACATCGATCGCGGCGCCGACTCCGGCGAGGACATCGGCCAGCGCGTCGGGCTCGAGGCGCGTCAGGCCGCCGGTCGTGGGCAGGAGATCCAGCCATTCGTCGCGGGCGTACGTCCGCTCCCACGCGAACGACCACCGCTCGGGCACGCCGAAGGCACCCGACTCCAGGATCCCGTCGGCGAACTTGGTGAACATGACGTCGTAGAGCTCGGCGGCAGTTCGCGACTCCCCCGCGAACGGCGAATCGGGCCGGACGCGCCGGATGCCCGCGGCGAGGGCGTCCGCCACCGCGGGCGGCGGCTGGAACACGTGCGCAAAGAGGGCGAGCAGCCCGCCGGGACGCAAGAGGCCGGCCGCCTTGACCGCGCCGGCGACCGGGTCGACCCAGTGCCAGGACTGCCCGGCGACGATCGCGTCGAAGGTCCGTCCCGCGCTGTCCCAGTCCTCGAACTTCGCGACCTCGACCTCGACGCCGGTACCGCGGGCGAAGCCGGCCATCCGCGGATCGGGATCGACCCCGAGCACCCGGCGGCCCGCGGCGCGGAACTGCCGCGCGGCGATCCCGGTGCCACAGCCGACGTCGAGGAAGTCGGGACCGGGACTCGCGGCGACGACCCGGGCGACCAGTTCGGCGGGATACTCCGGACGGGCGCGGTCGTAGCGTTCGACGTCGACCCCGAAGGATTCGGCGAAGGACCGGGCCTCATGAGGCTTAGTGGGCATGCGCCCACTCTAATGGGCGCGCGCCCACTCGAACAACCGCCCGCGCGTTCGCCGCGGGCGTAACGGAGAATGGGGCCATGCCGACCGGTGTCCACTTGCGCGACGTCCGCAAGCAGCTGTTCGAGGCGGCGGAGCGAGTCTTGCTCCGCGACGGCCCGAACGCCCTGACGAGCCGAGCAGTGACAGCCGAGGCAGACGTGGCAAAGGGCGTGCTCCACCGCCACTTCACCGACTTCGACGCGTTCCTGGCCGAACTGGTACACGACCGCATCGGCCGCCTGAAAGACCAATCAGCGATCCTGGAAGCCGCAGCAGGAACCCGCACAGTGCCATCGAACCTGGCAGACGCCCTGACAGAGCTGTTCGACCCAGCCTCGATAGCCCTGACAAGCTTGGTCTTCTTCCGCGACGAGCTGAGAGAGCGCCTACGCCGCCCAGGCGACGGCCTGCCGTTCCTGGCCGAGGCAAGGGAGATGCTGTCGACCTACCTGACAGCAGAGCGAGCACAGGGCCGCATAGCGGCGGACGCAAACGTGGACTCCCTGGCCCTGTCCTTGATCGGGGCAAGCCACCTGCTCTTCGCGGGCCGCCAGAGGCACACCCTCCCCGACCCGACAGAGCTGGAAAAGCTGGTGAACACAGTGACAGCCGACGTAGTACAGCGCCGCCTGCTGTAAAAGTCCACTAAGGACAAAACCGCCGGCCGAAAGGAAAACCCAGCCACACGCGGGGGTCCGGGGGCTTGCCCCCGGCGGGGGCGTGGGGGCTCGGCCCCCACAGGACACAACGAGATGAGCCCTGTTTGCGCACTCCGCAAACAGGGCTCTCCCGCGAATCTCGTGGGCGATACTGGGATCGAACCAGTGACCTCTTCGGTGTGAACGAAGCGCTCTCCCCCTGAGCTAATCGCCCGCGGCACGGACTTCCACGAGTTCCCGGGGGTGGGCTCGTGGTGCGCGATACTGGGATTGAACCAGTGACCTCTTCCGTGTCAGGGAAGCGCTCTCCCGCTGAGCTAATCGCGCGCTGCGGAACTCCGTACTCGCTGAAGCATATCGGACGGTTTCGGAGCGTCAGCGGGGGGTCCCCTGTGACCGCGGGCACGGCGGAAACCGCCGTGACACGAAGGCGACGGAACGGGCAGACTGCAAGGAGACCGCCCGCTGTCGCCGGCGGCCGCGCCCGACCAGGAGAGCTCTCGCCCCGATGACCGACACCGTGTCCACCCCGCCCGCCGACCTGGATCGCGCTCCGGTGCGCCCGGGGCTCCTCATCGGGGTCTTGGTGCTGTCCGCGTTCGTGATGATCCTCAACGAGACGATCCTGAGTGTCGCGCTGCGTGACCTGACCGTCGACCTGGGGGTGCCGACGACGACCGTGCAGTGGCTGACCAGCGGGTTCCTGCTGACGATGGCGGTGGTCATCCCGACGACGGGGTTCTTGCTGGAGCGGTTCTCGCCGCGGCAGGTGTTCTTGTTCTCGCTGTCGGCGTTCAGCTTGGGGACGTTGCTGTGCGCGCTCGCGCCGGGCTTCGGGATGTTGATGGCGGGGCGGGTGGTGCAGGCGTGCGGGACGGCGGTGATGCTGCCGTTGCTGATGACGACCGTGATGCGGCTGGTGCCGCCGGAGCGGCGCGGCGCGACGATGGGGACGATCACGATCGTCATCGCGGTGGCGCCGGCGATCGGGCCGACGATCGGTGGCGCGGTGCTGTCGTCGCTGAGCTGGCGGTGGATGTTCTGGATCGTGCTGCCGCTGGCGGTGGCGGCGCTGGTGACCGGCGCGCTGCAACTGCGGCTGGACAGCGAGACGCGGCGGGTGCCGCTGGACGTGCCGTCGGTGCTGTTGTCGGCGATCGGGTTCGGCGGCGTGCTGTACGGGCTGTCCTCGACCGGTGAGCAGGCCGGGGCGGCGCCCCTGGTGCCGTCATGGGTGCCGATCGTCGTGGGCGTGGTCGCGCTGGCGGTGTTCACGTGGCGGCAGCTGCGGCTGCAGCGGCGTGACCGGGCGCTGCTGGACCTGCGGCCGTTCACGCACCGGAGTTTCGTGGTGGCGCTGGTGCTGACGGCACTGCTGTTCGTGTGCCTGATCGGCGCGGCGGCGATCCTGCTGCCGCTGTACTTGCAGACGGTGCTGCACACGAGCACGTTCGTGAGCGGGCTGGCGGTGCTGCCGGGCGGGCTGGTACTGGGGCTGCTGGGCCGTCCGGTGGGGGCGCTGTTCGACAAGGTCGGCGCGCGCCCGCTGGTGATCCCGGGCGCGGCGGCGATGGCGGTGTCGTTGTGGCTGTTCACGACGCTGGGGGCGGGGTCGCCGCTGATCGCGGTGATCGGGATCCACGTGCTGCTGATGGCCGGGCTGGGGCTGATGATGACGCCGCTGTTCACCGAGTCGCTGGGCGTGCTGCCGGACCACCTGTACTCGCACGGGAGCGCGATCCTGTCGACGCTGCAGCAGGTGGCGGGCGCGCTGGGGACGGCGGTGTTCGTGAGCGTGGCGACGCTGTGGAGCGCGGACGGGGCGGCCGCGGGGCCGGACGCTTCGGGCCTCCGGGCGGCCTTCGTGGTGGCCGGGGTGATCGGGTTGCTGGCCTTCGCGGGCACTTGGTTCATCCGGAAGTCGACGCCGGGGGCTGCGACCGCGCCGAAGCACTGACGGCGAGCGAGGCAGCCCGGGAGGCCGCCCAGGACCGTCCACCGAGGACAAAATAGTCCCGCTTCCGCTCGGCGAAGGCTGGGGGGAACCTGCGAGCGGAAACGGGAGTTCGAGGCCGGTACGGGGGTCGCCTCGCGGCGAGTGGCGCTACACGGCTCCAGCCGGACTGGCACTCCGTGAAGGCAATGGGTGAGGCCCGGGGACTCTCCGTACCGACACCCCTTACAACGCCCTGGCCGCGCAGGTGTTCCCGACGTGACCGGGCTCATGCCGGCATCCGGTCCCAGCAGGACGCCCAGCCGGGTGCGGTCCGCCGTGGCCATCGCCCGCCCCGCCTCCGCCGTCAGTTCACGAGCCAGGGCAACGCCGGGCGGGGTCAGGCTGACGCGCACCGAACGGCCGTCATCGCGGCTGGCCTCCCGGAGAACCAGACCCCGGCGGACCGCCCGGTCGATCAGGCCGCTCACCGACGACCGGTCCAGTCCCAGGTGCGTCGCCAGCTCCGCCATCTTCGGCGTGCGGTCGCGCAGGAGACCCAATACCCGCAGCTGCGTCAGGGAAAGCTCGTGCGCCGCCGGGACTTCGCCGATCCCCAGCCGCGAACCGAAGAAGAGATCGTCGTCGCCGCCGGGCTGCACCCCCGGGTCCGCTCCCAGGCCGAGGGCGAGCACTACACCGGAAGGGGTGAACTTCCGCTCGTACCCCCATCGCCGTGGCCGCCGGCATGAACCCCGCGATGTCCGCGTGGATCGCCCTGCGCCGGCGGATCGAGTTCACCGCCGGGCAGGACGTCCTGGTCCTCGGCGCCACCGGGAACGCGGGACGGCTCGCCGTCCAGGTCGCGAAGCACCTCGGTGCGGGCCGCGTGATCGCCGCCGGCCGCGACCGGAAAAGCTCGCCGACGTGCCAGCCGACGACACCCTCACCTTCGACGAACTCGGCAAGGCAGCCGACGTCGACGTCGTCCTCGACTACGTCTGGGGCCCGCCGGCCGCTGACGTGGGTCGAGATCGGCTCGGTGGCGGGACCGGCGATCGAACTCCCCTCGACCGCGCTCCGGGCGGCGCGCCTGCAGCTCGCCGGCAGCGGGCAGGGCTCGGTGCCCACCCGGGACATCGTCACCGAGCTGCGGGCGCTCGTGCCCGAAATCGAGAACTTCCGGATCGACGCGCGCCCGGTGCCCCTCCAGGACGTCGAAACGGCCTGGCGGGACACCGGGACGGCTCAGCGCGTCGTCGTCACTCCTTGACCTTCGGCGTCGCCCGCACGCCGGAGTGCAGGTACCGCTCCCCCGTCGGCAGCGTGTAGAACGTCACCGACACCCAGCCGCGCATGCCCGCCGGGCTGTAGGCGAAGTGCGCCGGGCCGACCGGCACCAGCTCGTCCTCCGTCGTCGGCTCCGGCACCAGCTCGGCGAGCGGGCCGGTGACGGTCTGGCGGATCCACAGCTTCCCGTCCCGGTCGAGGACCTCGGTGCGGACCGACTCCCGCTCGTAGACGCCGAGGAACTCCGAGGCGTCGACCTCGGGAGCGGGCACGGGCGGTTCGAGCGGCTGCGGCATCGCGACCCCGGCCAGCTCGGCGAAGATCTCGCGGTAGAGCTCCTCGTAGAGGTCGTGGGTGCTGCCGCCGTTGGTGAGCAGCGTGACCGCCAGCCCGTGCGACGGCAGGATCCGCAGGAACGCCGCCTGCCCGATCGTGTTGCCGTCGTGGCCGTACACGCGCCGGCCGTCCCAGCCGAAGCGGATCCAGCCGAGGCCCCACGAGTCGCCGAGGGTGTCCTTGTCCGGCATCTCGAACTGCTCTTCGGTCATCGCCTGGGCGGACTCCGCCGAGAGCACGCGCGAGCCGTCCGGGCCGAGGCCGCCGGTCAGGTGCAGGCGGGCGAACGCCAGGACGTCGTCGGTCGACGCCGTGATGAGCCCGGCCGGGCCCGCCGAGCGCTGCAGGCCCCACACCGGCGCCGGTTCCGGCTCGGCGTCGCCCGCCGCGACGTGCCCCATCGCCGCGCGCTGCAGGAGAGCCTCCTCCGGGAGGGTGCTCGTCCGCTTGAGGCCGAGCGGGGTGAACAGCCGCTCGCGCAGGGCCGCGTCCCAGGTCTTGCCGGTCAGCTTCTCGATCACCCGGCCGATCAGGACGAACCCCGAGTTGCAGTAGGACAGCGTCGCGCCGAGGGGGTGGGTCTGCGCGGCCTGGTCGAGGATCGCGACGTACTTCTCGAGGCAGTCGTCGCCGCGGCCGGTGTCGGTGAAGACGTCGCCGTCGATGCCGCTGGTGTGGGTAAGCAGGTGCCGCAGCGTCACCTTCTTCGTGACGTCGGGGTCGGCGAGCCGCAGCTCGGGCAGGACGTCGATGATCGGCGCGTCGAGCTTCAGCAGCCCTTCGTCGACCAGCTGCATCGCGACGGTCGCCGTCCACACCTTGGTGATCGAGCCGATCTGGAACACCGAGTCGTCGGTGACCTCGACGCCGGTCGCCTTGTTCAGCACGCCGTGGCTCACCTGGACGACCTCGTCGCCGTCGAGGCGCAGGATGCCCAGCGCCGCCCCGGGGACGCGGTGCTTGCGCGCGAGCTCGGCCAGGCGCCGGCGCCAGTGCGCGACGTCGAGCGGCACCCGCGCCGGCTTGCCCGGCTCCCCCGCGTACTGCTCGACCCAGTCGACGACGCGGCGGTTGAAGTCCACGCGGTGCGACGGCCGGCCCTCCAGGATGAACAGGTGCGACGCGCCCGGGTAGAGCACCAGCCGGGCGGGCACGCCCTGCTCGCGCAGCGCGGTGAACCACTGCTCCGCCTGTCCCACCGGGCACCGGTCGTCGTCGGCGCCGTGCACCACCAGCGTCGGCGTGCGCACCTTTTCCACCTGCGCCAGCGGCGAAAGCGCCGCGTAGTGCGCGCGGTTCTCCGACGGGACGGCGCCGAGCTCGGCGACCCCGAGGTAGTGCCCGCTGTCGGACGTGCCCGCCATGCTCACCGGGTCGCTGACCACCCCGCCCGCGATCGCGGCGGCGAACCGGTCGTCGCGGCTGGTGAGGTAGCAGGTCATGAAGCCGCCGTAGCTGTAGCCGGTCACCGCGAGCCGCCGCGGGTCCGCCACCCCTTCGGCGACGAGGTCGTCGAGGGGCTCGAGGAAGTCCTTGGCGTCGGCCACGCCCCAGGCACCGACCGCGGCGGTCAGGAACGCTTCGCCGTAGCCGTCGCTGCCGCGCGGGTTGAGCAGCAGCACCGCCCAGCCGCGGGCGGCGAGCTCCTGGTGGTGGACGTGCACGGCGTCGGCCGTGCCGTTCCACGCGTTGTGCGGGCCGCCGTGGATGTCGAGCAGCAGCGGGAGTGGGCCGGTACGGGCGGGGTCGCGCAGCAGCCAGCCGTGCACGACCGTGCCGTCGGAGACGGTGAACTCCCGCTCCTCGCGGGTGAACAGCTCGATTTCGTCCGGGCCGTGCGCGGTGTGCACCCGCGCTTCTCCGCCGGTGACGTCGACCGTCGCGACCTCGCCGAACGACGTCGGCGTGGTCAGCACGACCGCCGCGGTGGTCCCGGCGACGCTCAGCCCGTCGACGGCGGTGCCGGCCTCGCCGAGGACGCGCCGCGGCTCGCCCCCGGTGACGTCGACGACGTACAGGTGCGTGCAGCCGCGGTCCCGGACGCAGAACAGGACCGTCGAGCCGTCGCCGGCGAGCCGCGGGACCGCGCCGGGGTAGCCCGGGCCGCCCGGCATGACGTTGCGGTCGAGCGGCGCGGCGAGGTCGACGGTCTCGCCGCCGGCCAGCGGCACGCGCAGCAGCCCGGCGTGGCCCGGCGCGGTGTCGACGCGGCCGATGACGAGCAGGGCTTCGCCGTCCGCGGTCCAGGTGACCGTCCCGGCCATGCCCTCGGCCGAGCCCGCCAGCCGCGGTTCGGCGGTGCGGTCGCCGGGGTCGAGAACGTAGACGCCGGACCGGAAAGTGAGGTCGGAGTCAGCGTCACGCGCCGCAGGGAAGGCCAGCCGGCCGCCGTCGGGCGACCAGGCCGGGTCGCCCGCGTGCCAGTCCCCCGTCGTGACCCGCCGGACCTCGCCGGAAGCGACGTCGAGGACGTGGACGTGCTGGCGCAGCGTGCGGAGCAATCCGGCGCCGTCGGCCTTGAAGTCGAGCCGGTCGGCGACCACGGGGGCGCTTCCGCGGCGGCCCTGCGCGCCGTCGTCTTCGCCTTCCTCGGCCGCGAGGTCGATCGGGGCGCTGAAGGCGATCTCGGCGCCGTCGGGCCGCCACACCGGGGTGCCCGCGCCGAGCGGCAGGGTGGTGACCTGCTCGGGCTCGCCGCCGTCGGCGGGCAGCAGCCACAGCTGCGCCGGGCCGTCCTGGGCGCGCAGGAACGCGATCCGCGTGCCGTCCGGCGACCACACCGGGGCGCCGTCGGCCCGGCCGCGGGTCAGCCGGCGGGCCTCGCCGCCGCCGGTGGCGACCTGCCAGAGCGAGCGGGTGTCGGTGTCCTTCTCGCGGTCCGCGGTGCGCACCGCGTAGACGATCCGGGCGCCGTCGGGCGAGATCGCCGGCTGTTCGGGGAACTCCAGGGCGTACAGGTCGTCGGTGCCCAGACGTCGGGTCATGCGGGATCTCCTTGTGGGAAACGGTTTCACGCGGCGAAGTGGCAGGCCGCGCGGTGCGGCCGGTGGGCGGCGTCGTCGGCCGGGTCGGCTTGGGTGCAGAGCGTGCGGTCGGTGTGCACGAGCGGGCCGATCGGGCAGCGCGGGTGGTAGCGGCAGCCGGCCGGCGGGTGGTGCGGGTCGGCGGGTTCGGTGTCGGCGAGCGGGTCGTCGGTGTCGGCGAGCAGGCTGCGGTGCGCGGACGGCGCGGAGGCCAGCAGGTCCCGCGTGTACGGGTGCTGCGGGTCGGTGAGCACCTGCTCGGCCGGCCCGGCCTCGACGATCCGCCCGAGGTACATCACGGCGACGACGTCGCTGACGTACCGCACCACGGCGAGGTTGTGCGAGATGAACAGCATCGACAGTGCCAGCCGCCGCTGGACGTCGCGGACCAGGTTGAGCACCGCGCCCTGCACCGAGACGTCGAGCGCCGAGGTGATCTCGTCGGCGATCAGCACCTTCGGCTGCCCGGCCAGTGCCCGGGCGAGCGCGACGCGCTGGCGTTGCCCGCCCGAGAGCTGCCCGGGCCGCATCGCGGCGCGTTCCGGGTCGAGCTGGACGAGCTCGAGCAGCCGGGCCACCTCGGCGCGGCGGGCCGCGCGGGCCGTGCCGCGGGGCATGGCCTCGGTGATCGACTCGCCGATCGCCATCCGCGGGTCCAGCGACGAGTACGGGTCCTGGAACACCATCTGCACCCCGCGGCGCCGGGGCGGCCGGCGCACGTCGACGCCGTCGAGCAGCACCCGGCCGGCGTTCACCGGCGCGAGCCCGACCGCGGCCCTGGCAAGCGTCGACTTGCCCGAGCCGGACTCGCCGACCAGGCCGACGACCTGTCCGGACGGGACGGTCAGGCTCACGCCGTCGACGGCCGTCAGCCTGCCGTAGCGGACGCTCACGGCGTCGAACTCCAGGGCACTCATGCCGCTCCCTCCTCGTGCGACTGTCCGGAAAGGACACTCACCTGCGGGTGCCAGCAGGCGACCCGGTGACCGTCCGCGGTCGGTGCCAGTACCGGGTCCTCGGCCCGGCACTCCTCCGAGGCCAGCGGGCAGCGGGCGGCGAACGCGCAGCCGCCGGGCACCTGGTCCGGCTCCGGCGGGCGGCCGGGGATCACGGCCAGGGGCTCGTCGCGGTCGGTGTCGAGGTCCACCGTCGTGGCCAGCAGCGCCCGCGTGTACGGGTGCTGGGCCGGGCTCCCGGTCGGCAGGTCCTCCACCACGCGCCCGGCGTACATCACCAGCATCCGTTCGCACGTCTGGGAAACGACGGCGATGTCGTGGCTGATGAGCAGGATCGCCGCGCCTTCCGCATCGCGGGTGCGGGCGAGCAGGCGCAGGACCTGCCGCTGCACGGTGACGTCGAGCGCGGTCGTCGGCTCGTCGGCGATGACGAGCTTCGGCTGCCCCATCAGGCCCATCCCGATCATCGCCCGCTGCCGCATGCCGCCGGAGAACTCGTGCGGGTACTGCCGGGCCCGCCGGGCCGCGGCCGGGACGCGCACCGCGGCCAGCCGGTCGACCGCGCGGGCGAACGCCGCGCGCCGGGACAGGCCGTGGTGCTGTTCGGACACCTCGGCGAGCTGCCGCCCGACCCGGCGGGCCGGGTTGAACGACGTCATCGGGTCCTGGAACACCATCGCCAGCGACGTGCCGAGCTCCCGATCCGGCGCCTTGTCCACGGGCTTGCCGTCGAACTCCAGCCGGTCCGCGGTGACCACGCCGGGCGCTTCGATCAGCCGCGACACCGCCAGCGCGGTCAGGCTCTTGCCGGAGCCCGATTCGCCGACGACGCCGATCGCCTCGCCGGGACGGACGCTGAAGCTCACCCCGCGCACCGGCACGGTCCAGCCGGCCGGGCCCGGGAACGCGACCCGGAGGTTCTCGACAACCAGCACCGCGTCGGCGGCGGGTTCGGCCCCGACAGTGTCCCCCGACGCGGCCGGCAGCGGTCCCGCGGCGCGCCGCGACGCGCGCGTGCGGACGCCGACCACCGCGGCCACCGTCTCCCCGACCAGGTTGAACGCCAGCCCGGCGAGCACCACCGCCGCGGCGGGCGCGAGCGCGGCCACCGGGCTGACGTAGATGCCGTCCAGCCCTTCGCGCAGCAGCCGGCCCCAGTCGTAGTCCGGGGCCTGCACACCGATCCCGAGGAACGACAGCCCGGCGAACGCGAGCAGCGACGAGCCGGCCCCGATCGTCGCGTTGACGACGAGGGGCTCCCCGATGTTGGGCAGCACGTGCCGGGCCAGCAGCCGGATGCGGCCGACACCGGCGATCCGGGCCGCGGCGATGTAGTCGCGCCCGCTCACCGACGCCGACAGCGTCTGCACGAGCCGGGCGAACCCCGGCGCCATCGCGAACGCGATCGCCAGCACCGCGCCCTGCGTGCCGACGCCGAAGATCACCGCGAAGAACAGCGCCAGCAGCAGCCCGGGGAACGCGACCGCGATGTCGACGGCCGCGACGAGCAGCCGTCCTGCCCACCGCGGCAGCACCGACGGCAGCGTGCCGAGCAGGACCCCGACCCCGACGCCGATCGCGGTCGCCAGGAGGGCGAGCCCGATCGAGAGCCGGGTCGCGACCAGGGTGCGGAAGAACAGGTCGCGGCCGAGGGAGTCGGTGCCGAACCAGTGCGCACCCGACGGCCCCTGGCCGATCGCGTCGGTGTCGATGGCCCCGGCGGCGTCGCCCCACACCAGCGGGGCGACCACCGCGAGCAGGACCACCACGGCCAGGAGCACGGCCGAGCACGCGCCCACCGGGGTGCGCACGGCGGCCGTCCACGCCGATCCACGTCGTCGCGCCATCTCAGGCCTCCCGAATCGCCGAGCGGGGGTCGAGCAGCCCGAGCACGACGTCGACCAGCAGGTTGACCAGCAGCACGCCGACGCCGTAGACGAGCACGATCCCCTGCACCAGCGGGTAGTCCTTCGTCACGATCGACTGCACGATCGTCGAGCCGAGACCGGGCCAGGCGAACACGTTCTCCACCAGGACCGTGCCCGCCACCATCGCGGTCAGCATCAGCCCGCCCAGGGTGAGCGTCGCGGTCAGCGCGTTCGGCAGCGCGTGCCGGATGTAGACCAGCCGCGCGGGCAGCCGCTTCGCCCGCGCGGTGCGGACGAAGTCGGCGCCCAGCACGGAAAGCAGCTCGACGCGGATGATCCGGGCCAGCACCGCCGCCGGCCCGATCGCCAGCGCCGCCACGGGCAGGACGTACGAGGTCGCGTCGTCGGTGCCCGCCACCGGGAACCAGCCGAGGCCGACGGCGAGCAGCGCGACCAGCCCGACCCCGATCAGGAACTCCGGGATGGCGGCGATGAACACGCTCACCGACGTGAAGCCCAGCTCCGCGCCCCGGCGGCGGCCGCCGCGGGTGAGCACCGCGAAGCCGACGCCGGCCGGGACTGCGACGACCACCACGACCGCGAAGGCCAGCACGGCCAGCTGCAACGTCGACGGCAGCCGGTCGCCGATCACCTGCGCCACCGGCTGCCCGCTCGCCATCGACGTCCCGAAGTCGCCGGTGAGCAGGCCGCGCACGTAGTGCCCGTACTGCACCCACAGCGGGTCGTCCAGGCCGAGTTCAGCCCGCT
Organism: Amycolatopsis sp. NPDC114478; assembly: GCF_055633805.1. Lineage (NCBI taxonomy): Bacteria > Bacillati > Actinomycetota > Actinomycetes > Pseudonocardiales > Pseudonocardiaceae > Amycolatopsis > Amycolatopsis sp. NPDC114478. The sequence continues at coordinate 57,844 of NZ_JBVKDO010000012.1, forward strand.
TCGCCGCCACCAGCGCGGCGGGGGCGGTCATCCCGAGCGACGCGCGCACCGGGTCGCCGGGGACCAGGTGGATCATCAGGAACGCCGCGGTGAGCAGCGCCCACAGCGAGACGGCGAACCGGGCCAGCCGCCGCGCGGCGAACGCCGGCCACGGGTTGCCCCGCAGGCCGGCGGGCGCCGCCGCCGTGGTCATTTCGCGTACATCCGGATCGAGGCCGGCGTCAGGCTGCCCTGGCTGAGGGCGAACTTCGCGCCGCTGGCGTAGGTCGGCACGACGGAGTCGAAGTACGGCACCGCGTCCACCCGCTTGATCAGCGCGGTCTCCGCCGTGTTCCAGTCCGCGCAACTGGCGTCGCCGGGCTTCGCCGCCGCCTGCTGCGCCGCCTGGTCGTACCCGGGGTTGGCGACGTGGGCAAAGTTCGTCCCGTCGGGCGCGGCCGGGCCGGAGACGAACGGCACCAGCTGGCTCGGCAGCGAGAACCCGACCGGGGCGAGGGAGACCTCCCACTCGCCGGTGCCGAACAGGACCTGGCTGAGGCCGGGGCTGTCGACGGCCTTGAGCGCCACGTCGGCGCCGAGCGACTTCCACTGCTGCTGGACCAGCTCCGCGGTCGGCGCCATCGTCGGGCCGAGCTGGGTGCCGTAGAGGACGGTGAGCGAAAGCTTCTTGCCGCCCTTGGCGCGCACGCCGTCCGCGCCCTTCGTCCAGCCCGCGGCGTCCAAAGCGGACGCCGCCGCGGCCGGGTCGTGGGCCGGCAGGTTCCCGGTGACGGTGTCGCCGGGGCACACCTCCGGCTCGTTCGTGATCATGCCCTTCGACGGCTTGCCCGCGCCGCTGGTCAGCACCTTGCCGAGCTGGGGCAGGTCGAGGGCGTGGGTGAGCGCGCGGCGGACGGCTTCGTCCTGCCCCGGCCGCCCGGCCACCTCGTTGTAGAACACCTCGCCCATCGGGGCCGTGAAGTCGGCGTGGAAGAGCTTGCGCGCCTCCAGCCGCTGCCGGTCCGGCCCGTTGATCTGCGCGGCGTTCAGCTCGCCGGACAGCAGCAGGTTGGTGGCGGTCGTCGTGTTCGGGATGACCCGGACGACGACCTTGTCCGGCAGGCCCGGTTCGGCCTTCCAGTCGCCGGGACCCCACGTGTAGTCCTTGCGGCGGGTGAACGTGTAGTGGTCGTTGGGCACGGCCTCGCTGACGGTGAACATCCCGGTGCCGGCCTCGCCCTTGGCGAGCAGCTTGCGGTCGGCGAGCCCCTTGGCGCAGGCGATCGGCACGCCGCCGACGTTGCGGGCCAGGAACGCGTCCGGCTTCCCGCTGGTGACGCTGATCGTGCCGGCCGCGTCCGCGGTCGCCTTGGTGCCCGGGGCGATGTACAGCCCGGCGATGGGCGACTTGTTCGCCGGGTCGCCGATGAAGTTGATGTTGGCCGCGACGTCGGCGGCGGTCAGCGGGGTGCCGTCCGCGCAGGTGAGGCCGGGGCGCAGCGTGAAGGACGCCGTCGTGGTCGACGCCTCCCACTTCGCGGCCAGCCCGGCGATCGGCTTGCCGCTGTCGTCGAGGTTCAGCAGCGTGTCGTAGAGGAACCGGTCGACCTGGATGGCCACCGACAGCACGGTCATGTGCGGGTCGAGGCTGCCGGGGTCGGAGCCGACGCCGAGGCTGAAGGTCTTGCCGTCGACCGGCGTGCCGTCCCCGCTGCCGGCGCTGCCCGATCCCCCGCAGGCGGTCGCGGTGAGCGCGAGCACCCCGAGCACGACCCCCGCCGTCCGAGTCCTGGTCATGGCGTTTCCTTCCGGAGGTGGTCCACGGCGAGGCGGGCGGCCTTGCCGATCGCGGCGTCGACGGCGGGTTGCCGCTCGGCCAGGGAGTCCGCGCGGGTGAAGACGGCGACGGCGAACCGGCGGCCGTCCGGGTAGGACACGACGCCGGCTTCGTTGCGGACGGCCGGGAGCGTCCCGGTCTTGGCCGCGATCCGTGCGTCGGAGCCGAAGCCGGAGGAGATCCGGTGCGGCCAGATCTGCTGCGCCATGATCGTGCGGACCCGCTCGCACGCGGCGGGCTCGCCGGCGCGGTCGGTCCAGATCGCTTCGAGCAGGGTGGTGACTTCCCGGGGCGTGGACGACGTCGTCCGCTCCGGGTCGAGCACCGCGAGCTTCCAGGTGCGTTCGGGCGTCGCCCCGGCGAACACGGCCTCGAGGTCGGCGTCCTCGGTCGCGCCGAGGTCCGCCAAGACGGAGGCGAAGAGGTCTTCGCAGCAGCCGATCAGCCGGGTGCGGTGCAGGCCCAGATCGGTGAGGACGCGGTCGACGGCGGCCTGGCCCACGCGGTGGTAGATGACGTCGGTGGCCGCGTTGTCGCTCATGGTCAGCATGAACAGCGCGAGGTCGCGCCACGTCATTTCGACGTCGTCGGCGCAGCCGGCGGTGGCGATCCCACCGATGCGGTAGCGCTTGCCGACGCGGGTGCGCTCGGTTTCGTCCAGCCGGCCGGCGACGACCTCGCGGGCGTAGGCGACGGCGACCGGGATCTTGAACACCGACGCGAGCACCACCGGGTCGTCCGCGCCGGCGGCCACCTCCCCCTCGCCGCCGATCTCCCGCGCGTGCAGGAAACCCCGCGCGCCGGCCGCCAGGAAGGCGTCCGCGATCCGTTGTTCGACCTTGCTCACGCGCTCACCCGCCGGTCGGCGCGGCCGGTGTGCAGGTACAGCGCGCGGCCGGTGCCGTCGTCGCCGACGAAGGCGTGCGGCAGGTACATCCCCTGCATCGGCTCGCGCAGGATGAGCGTGTCGCCGTTCATCGCGACCAGCTCGGTCTTCTCCGGCTTGGCCAGCTCGGCGAAGATCCCCTTCGGGACGCGCTCGACCCAGACGCGGCCGTCGTCGTCCTGGCTGACCGTGATGTCCGCGACCGACGACGAATACTCGCCGACGTACCGGGTGGCGTCGATCCGCGGCGCGGCCGGGTCGGGCACCGGCGGCGCCTTGAGCTCGATACCGGTCAGCTCCTTCAGGAGGTGGCCGACGACTTCGTGGTAGACGGCGATCGGGTTGCCGCCGTTGGTCAGCAGCGCCACGGCGACGCCCTGCTCCGGCGCGAGGCGCAGGAAGGCCGACTGGCCGATCGTGCCGCCGTCGTGGCCGACGACCGCGCCGCCCTCCGACAGCGACCAGCCGAGGCCCCACGCGTCGCCCATCATGCCGAGGTCGGGCAGCTCCACCACGCGTTCCCGCATGGCGCGGGCGCTTTCCGCGCTGAGCACGCGGGTGCCGTCCGGGCCTTCGCCGTCACGCAGGTGCATGCCGGCGAACGTCACGAGGTCGCGCGGGCGCATGGCGAGCATCGAGCCGGCCGGGGCGTTGGACGCCGCCAGCGCCCAGACGCCCGCGGGCTGCGGGTCGGCCCCGGGCTCGGGCGTGAGGTGGCCGAGCGCGGCCCGGAAGCGGATCGCCTCGTACGGGCTGGCCGCGGCGTGCGTCAGTCCCAAGGGGACGAACAGGTGGTCGGCCAGGCAGTCATTGTAGGACTTGCCGCGCAGCACTTCCACGACCCGGCCGAGCACGCAGAAGGCGGCGTTGTTGTAGGAGAACATCTCGCCGGGCGGGAACAGCTGCGGGACGTCGCCGAGGGTCGCGACGTACTTCTCGACGCAGTCGGCGCCGCGGCCGGTGTCGGTGAAGATGTCGCCTTCGAAACCGGAGGTGTGGCACATCAGCTGCCGGACGGTGATCTTGGCAGCTGAAACACGGTCGGCGATCGTGAACTCCGGCAGGTACTTCCGCACCGGCTGGTCGAGGTCGAGCAGGCCCTCGTCGGCAAGCTGCAGGGCCAGCGTGGTCGTCCAGATCTTGGTGATCGACCCGATCTGGAACAGCGAGTCGGCGTCGGCCTCGACGCCGGTGCCCTTGTTGAGCACCCCGGCCGCGTGGTCGATGATCTCGCCGCCGGCGTACACGGCCACGGCCGCGCCGGGCACGTCGTGTTCGGCCAGCACAGCGGGGAGCCGGGTCTCGAGCCAGGCGGCGAGTTCGGTGAGTTTCGACATGGTTGCCTCTCTGGGAACCGGCGTTGCGGGGGATGCTAGGACGGGAACCGGGGCGGCCGATTCGTCGAAACCGACGAGACCCGGCGGAACTTTCATCGCGGGGGACGAATCACCGCGGGTCGCGCGGCCGGAACCGCCGGGACGGCGCGGCCCGCACCGCCGCGTACGCCACCGCGACCCGGACCCGCGCCTTCGACGTGGCGACCGCCGCCTTGAGCGCGTACTCCCGGACCCGCGCGGCCACCGCGTCCACTGTGGTCATGACGTCAGCCAGGACTTGGCGGTGGTGACCTCGGCGAGCCGCTCCGGGATCGGCGTGACGCCGAGGCCCGGTCCGGACGGCACCGGCAGCCGGCCGCCTTCGAGCACGAACGGCTCGGTGATGTCGCTGGTGTAGAACCGGTCCGACGCCGAGGTGTCGCCGGGCAGCGTGAACCCGGGCAGCGAGGCCAGGGCGACGTTGGCCGCCCGGCCGAGCCCGGTCTCGATCATGCCGCCGCACCACACCGGGACGCCGTGGGCGGCGCAGACGTCGTGCACCCGCCGCGCCTCCAGGTACCCGCCGACGCGGCTCGGCTTGATGTTGACGATCCGGCAGGCGCCGAGCTTGATCGCGTCGGCGGCCGAGCGCGCGGAGACGACGGACTCGTCCAGGCAGATCGGCGTCCGGATGTGCTTGGCGAGCTCGGCGTGGCCGAGCACGTCCTCCTCTTCGAGCGGCTGCTCGATCAGCAGCAGCTCGAAGGGGTCGAGCCGCTGCAGCTGCGGCACGTCCGAGAGCGTGTATGCGGTGTTCGCGTCGACCTGCAGCAGGATGTCGTCGCCGAAGCGTTCGCGGACGGCGCGCACCGGCTCGACGTCCCAGCCCGGCTCGATCTTCAGCTTGATCCGCACGTACCCGGCGTCCAGGTAGCCACCGACGACGTCGAGCAGGTGCGGGATCGTTTCCATGATGCCGACCGACACCCCGCACGGCACCGAGTCCTTTGTGGACCCCAGCGCCGTCGCGAACGACATGCCGTGCGCGCGGAGCTCGGCGTCGAGCACCGCCATCTCCAGCGCGGCCTTGGCCATCCGGTGGCCCTTGAACTTCGCCAGCAGCGGCGCGACTTTGTTCGCGGTGAGGTCGTCGGCGGCCAGCAGCGCCGGCACGAGGAAGGTCCGCAGGACGTGCTCGACGCCGTCGACGTACTCCGACGAGTAGAGCGGGTCGACCATCGCGCCGCACTCGCCCCAGCCCTCGCCCTCCGACGTCACCGCGCGCAGGACCAGGAGTTCGCGTTCGGCCTGCGTGCCGAACGACGTCCGGAACGGTGCCACCAGGGGCATCCGGACGCGCAGCAGTTCCACTCCGGTGAGTTTCACGACGTTCGCTCCTTCGCGACCACGTACCAGCCGGCCCGATCGAATCCGATGACCGAGGCGCCGTCGGCGAGCAGGCCGCCGAGCACCTCCCGCAGGGCGACCCGCCACGCGCGGCCCCGGTCGGGGTCGGCGCGCCGGAGCGCCTCGATGTCCGGCGGCACGGCGACGAGCACGACCGGCGCGTCGGCCGGTCCGGTGACCGGGCCGCCGCCGGAGTCCGCCGCCAGCGCGACCGCGGCACCCTGGGCCCTGAGCGCCGCCGCGTCGAAGGGCGCGGGCGAGCCCTCGGCGGCCGACCGCACGGCCGGGCTCGCCAGGTCCCACACGGCCATGATCCGGTCGGTGTCGCCGGCGCCGTTGATGCCGTCGTGCATCGGGCCGTAGAAGTCGGGCAGGTACTGCTCCGGGCGGGCGGCGAGCTTGGTCAGGTTGAAGTGGGCGTTGCGGCGCACCAGCGGGTCGAACGTCCACGAGATCACCGGGACGTCCTGGCGCAGCGCCCACGCGCGCTGGTGCAGCTTGAGCGCGAAGCCGATGCCGCGGCCGTGCCCGGCGGTGGCGACGCCGGCGATGTGGCTGTGCAGTCCCCCCTTCGCGGGACCGCCGAAGAACCCGAAGCAGGCGCCGAGCAGCTCGGGCCCGTCGAAGGCGCCGGCGACGTAGTTGCCCGCCGAGACCATGGCCCGCAGCAGTTCCGACGTCACCGGCTGGTTTCCCGGCGCGGGGCGCCAGATCGACTCGAAGAGCCGGGTCACGGCGGTCAGGTCGGCGACCTCGGCCAGGGTCCGGACTTCGACCCCCGAGGCCGTGGCGGCGGCGGTCGCCGCGGCGGCCGCCTCGTCCCGCAGCGGCGGGGCTGTGTTCGTCACGACTTCTGTCACACTCCGATCCTGGCCGCAGAAGCCCCGCGGGTCACCGTTGTCCCGCACCGGTTTCGCCCCGCGTGTTCGTCGGCGCGGACGAACTTCGTTGCGCCAGCACGGTTTCGGTGAGCGCTGCGAGCAGAGCGGTGCGGCGGGGCAGCTCGGCGACGACGACGTGCTCGTCGTCGGCGTGGGCACCGCCGCCGACCGCGCCGAGGCCGTCGAGCGTCGGAATGCCCAGTCCCGCGGTGAAATTGCCGTCGGAAGCGCCGCCCACCGCGGCTTCGGTGAGCGTTCCGCCCGCGAGTTCGTTCGCGAGCACGAACAGCTCCGCCGACGCCCGCGCGTCCAGCGGCGCGCGGTTGATGCCGCCGGCGATGTGGATCCTGGCCTCTTCGTGCACCGGTGCCAGGCTTCTGATGGCGCGGTCGACGCGTTCTTGTTCGGCCGCGTCCCACACCCGCACGTCGACGGCAACACTTGCCTTGGCGGGCACCGTGTTCGTCGTGGTCCCGGCCGCCAGCGCGGTCGGGACGACGGTGGTGCCCCGGTCCAGGTCGGCGAGCGCGGCGATCGCGAGGATCTGGTGCGCGACCTCGATCCCCGCGTTGACGCCCTTCTCCGGCTCGAGCCCGGCGTGCGCGGCGCGGCCTTCGACCTCGACGCGGTACAGGGAAACGCCTTTGCGGCGCGTCTTCAGCGCGCCGCCGTCGGCCGAGGCTTCGAGCACGAAGACCGCGTCGCAGCTCTTGGCTTCCTCCTCGATGAGCGAGCGGGACAGCGGCGAGCCGATTTCCTCGTCACCGGTGATGAGGATCGAGAGGCCGTCGCGGCCGGGCAGCGCGGCAGCGGCGTGCAGGGCCATCACGACACCGGCCTTCATGTCGAAGCAGCCGGGGCCGCGCAGGGTCCCGTCGCGGACTTCGAAGGGGTGCGTCCGCAGGGATCCCAGCGGCCACACGGTGTCGTGGTGGCCGAGCAGCAGGACCCGCGGCTCGCCTTCGCCGAACCGCCAGCGCAGGTGCGTGCAGCCGTCGGTGACGATCCGTTCGGGCTCGACGCCGAGCAGGCGCCGGCCGATCCCGGCGACGACCTCGGCACTGCGCGCGACGGCTTCGTGGTCGGCCGAGGGCGACTCGCAGCGGACGAGCGCCTCGATGTCGTCGATCACCGCGGCTCACCCCGCAGCGGCTTCCCGGGCAGCGCGTCGGTGTTCAAGTTTCCGTCGCCGACCACGGGAACCCCGCCGACGTAGAGGTGCCGCACTCCCACTGACGGCCGGGTCGGGTCGGTGTAGGTCGCGGTGTCGGTGATCGCAGCGGGGTCGAGAACCACGAGGTCGGCGTCGGCTCCGGCACCGAGGTGGCCCTTGCCGCGGGCGGCGGGCGCGACGTCGTCGAGGAGCCGCGAGGGCAGGTACGAACAGCGGCGGAACGCTTCGAGCCAGCTCCACGCCCCGGTTTCGCGGACCATCAGGCGCAGGGTCTTCGCGAAGGTGCCCGCGGTCCGCGGGTGCGTCGTGCCGCCCGGCGGCAACGGCCACTCGGTGCTCTCGGTGCGGCCGTCCTTCCAGTACACCGGCATCGCGTCGCTGGCGACGACGGCGTCGGGGAAGGCGAGCGCCTGGTGCAGCAATCCGCGTTCGCGGGGGTCGGTCTCGTCGAGGAACTCCAGCAGACAGGGCGCGCCCGGGTCTTCCGCCCGCAGCTGCCGCAGCCGGGCTTCGTCGCGCACCCGCTCCCCCGTCTCCAGGATGACGACGCTCGACGGCTTCAAACCCTTGAGCCGCAAGCGGTCCGGCTCGATGAAGGCGGCGCCGACCGCCGTGCTGCCCGCGCCGTACGGGTAGGCCTCGACGGTGACCCGCGAGCCTTCGCTCCGGGCGGTTTCGAGCGTGGCGAGCACGCGGTCGATGTGGTGGCCGGAGGTGCTGTTGACGTGGCAGTGGTGCATCGCGGCGCCGGTCTCGCCCGCGGCGGCGACGATCTCCACGGAACCGTCGACCGGGATCGCCGGGTCGACCTCGACCAGCTCGCGGACGTGGGTGTAGGTCGGCACGCCGGCCTTCGCGGCGAGGTGCGCGACGGCCAGGAACTCGCCGGGGTCGGTGGCGGGCGCGTAGCCCATCAGGATGCCGATGCCGAGGGCGCCCCGGGCCAGCTCGCCTTCGAGCAGCGCGAGCCACGCGACCAGTTCCTTCTTCGACGAACTCCGTTGCCACTGCGGGTTTCCGAGGATCGAGAGCCCGCTGTCGATGCTCGCGTCGGGCGCGATGTTCGCGAGCACCTGGGCCCGGGCGGCGCCCCAGGAGGCGGAGAAGCCGTAGTTCAGCGGACGGCCGGCTTTCGCGGCTTCGGCGTAGGCACGCTCGATCGGCATCAGCCCGGCTTCGAGGTCGAGAGCGGTCGTGACGCCGTCCATGGCCTGCAGCCGCTGCCCGGCGACGGAGTGCACGTGGCTGTGCAGGTCGACGAACCCGGGCCCGACGACCAGCCCGGTGACGTCGACGACGACCGCGTCCGGCGCGTCGAGGTCCGGGCCGACGGCTTCGACCCGGCCGCCGTCCAGCAGGACGTCGGCGACGCCGTCGAACCCGCTCCCGGGGTCCACGACCCGGCCGCCCCGCAGAAGTATGTGCACCCGTCCGCCTCCTCGTCGTCGCTTCCCGGCGACGTTAGGAGGATTTGCGGCGGGGCCGTTCGTCCGCGGCGACGAACCGGGACGGCGGGGTTCAGCGGCGCGGACGAACCGGGTCGCGCGGACCGGCCTGGCGACCGCCCGGAAGTGGGCTGTTCGGAGACCGCCCGCGGCGAGGGGGCGGCCGCCCAACGCAACCGGACCACCGAGCTGGCCGCACCCCGACCGGCCGCCGCGGCGGGGTTCAGCCGCGCGGACGAACCGGGGTCACCGGGGCCAGGAGGAGGCCGGTGATCGCGTCGATCAGGCCCGTCCCGGCGTCGTCCCACGTCGCGCGCGGGGTCGGCGTGCCCTCGGCCAGGGCCCGCTCGCGCTCGGCCACCATGTGGATCATCAGCTGGCGGGCCATGTCGCCGCGCTCCGCGCGGACGTCGGCGGGCAGGCCGTCGAGGCAGCGGTTCAGCCCCTCGACCGCGCGGGCCAGCGCCGGGGACGACAGCGACTCCTCGGCGATGATCTCGCGCAGCGCCGGGTCGGTCATCACCTGGGCGCTGAACCGGGCGAACCACGTCGGGGCGCCCAGCTCGCGCAGGTACGTCGTGCTCGGGAGGACCAGGCAGGCCACCCAGGCACGCAGGTCGCCGTCGCCGTCGATCGCCTCGACGAGCTCCGCGCGCAGCCGCTCCATGCGCTCGGCGTGCCGGCGGACGATCGCCCGGACCAGGTCGACCTTCGTGCCGAAGTGGTAGTTGACGGCGGCGTTGTTGCCCTGCCCGGCGGCCTCGCTGATGTGCCGGTTGGACACCACCTGCACGCCGTGCTCGGCGAAGAGCCGCTCCGCCGTCACGAGGATGCTTTCCCGCGTCGCACTCGCGCGGGCCGCCTTCACGTTCATTCCGAAACCACCTGATCATCCACCGGCCCCCTACCTTACGGAGCCGCCCCGGCTGGCGAGAAACCGGCGGAACGTGGCAGAACAGCCACTGGCCGCCCCGGGCGGCCGTTCCTAGCGTGTCGATCATGATCGCAGTGCTCGCGCCGATCCTGATCGGCCTCCTCTACGTCGGGCTCAACTCCCTCATCGCCGAGCCGCACCGGCAGAAGTTCAACGCCCTCATGGTCGGCGGCGCGGGCGCGGCCTACCTCTCCGGCGGCGCACTCGGGCCATGGGAACTCGTGTTCTGCGCGGTCATGACGTACGTCGCCTTCCGCGGGCTCGACTCGTGGACGTTCATCGGGATCGGCTGGCTCCTGCACACCGGCTGGGACGTCGTCCACCACCTCAAGGGGCAGCCGATCCTGCCGTTCGCGCACGACTCGTCGTTCGGCTGCGCGTTCTGCGACCCCGTGATCGCGATCTGGTGCTTCACCGGCGGCCGGTCGGTGTGGCGCCGGTCCCGGCGGGTTGACGCGCCGGAGCCCCGGGTACTCGGGGGAGCATGAGCACCGACGTCGAACGCGCCGCGCACGCCTTCTGCCCGCGGTGCCACCCCTATCCGCAGCCGGGCGACGTGCTCATCGCGCTGTGCGGCGCCCGGCACCCGTACTACGGGCGCCGCGACCGGCCGGTGAACACCTGCCCCGCGTGCGTCCGGCTGGCCTCGGCGTCGGTCTACGCGTGCGGTCACCCGGGGGGCTGAGGGGCGGTTGTGTGAGCGCGAACAACGGGCTAACGTGAGAAACATTCACGATCCTGCCGGCTGTTCCCGCTCCCCCGCCACGGAAGGAACACCGCCTTGCGCAGAGTGTTCACCGCCTTCGCGACGGCCCTGCTGGCCGCGTCCGGGCTCGCCGCCGCCACCCTCCCCGCTGCCGCCGGCGGAGGCACGTTCAGCGTGCTGAGCTACAACGTCGCCGGCCTGCCCGAGGGCATTTCCAGCGCGCCGACCCCGCGCGCGTCGAGCACGACGGCGATCGGGCAGCGCCTCGGCCCGTACGACGTGGTGCACGTCCAGGAAGACTTCAACTACCACGCCAACCTGTACGCGGCCGACACCCATCCGTACCGGACGCCGACCAGCGGCGGCGCCGGGATCGGGAGCGGGCTGAACAGCCTGTCGTCCGTGCCGTCCGACGAGCTGGAACGCGTCCATTGGGACTCGTGCCAGTTCGACTCCGGCGACTGCCTGACGCCGAAGGGCTTCACGTTCACCCGGCTGCGGCTCGCCGAAGGCGTGTACGTCGACGCGTACAACATCCACACGAACGCGGGCACGAACGACGGCGACCTCGCGTCGCGCGCGGCGAACCTGCGCCAGCTCACGGCGTACATCGCCACGCATTCGGCGGGCAACGCGGTCGTCGTCATGGGCGACACCAACACGCGCTACACGCGGGCCGCCGACACGATCCGGGCGTTCGCCGCGGACAACGGCCTGACCGACGCGTGGGTCCGGCTCGAACGCGGCGGTGTCCCGCCCGCGGCCGGCAGCGATCCCCTGGTGTGCGACGAAACCGCGGTCACCAACGCCTGCGAGGTCGTCGACAAGGTGCTCTACCGCGGCAACAAGCAGATCTCCCTGGACGCGACGTACTACAACAACGAGCACAACGCGTTCCTCGACCCCTCGGGCGCGATGCTGTCGGACCACGATCCGGTGACCGTGCGGTTCAGCTGGTCGGCCGACCCCGCGTTCCGGCTGAGCGACCGCTTCGGCGGCCCGCACGGGACGCCGTTCACCGACCTGGACCGCGTCCCGCCGGCCGCCCGTGCCACGAGCCTGGCGTTGAGCGCGGGCAGCCGCGTCGACCGGATCGGCTTGACTCTCGCCGACGGCACGAGCCTCGGCCACGGTGGAACCGGCGGCACGGCACGGACTTACCAGCTGGCCGAGGGCGAGTACGCCGTGTCCGCCGAGCTGTGCCGCGGCAGCTACAACGGGCACACGCGGATCTTCTTCGCCCGCTTCACGACGAACCGGGGCGGCGTGCTGGCGGGCGGCACGACGACGGCGGACTGCACCACGGCGACCGCTCCCGACGGGTGGCAGATCGCGGGCTTCCACGGCCGGGCGGGCGACGAGGTCGACCAGTTGGGCCTGATCTACACCCGCCGCTGACCGGCATACGTCCACTCAGGACTACGCAGCGATCGGACCAGTACGGGCAGGACCGCCAGCAGGGCGATCCCGCGCACGGCGGCCGCCACGAGGTAGGGCGCCCGCAGCCCCAGCTGATGGGCGACCAGCCCGCCGGCCAGGGTGCCCACCGGGATCAGACCCCAGCCGAGCAGGCGGTACGCGCTCGTGACGCGGCCCAGCAGCGCGGCCGGGACGAGCTGCTGCCGAAGTCCGATGGTGACGATGTTCCACAGCGTCGTCACGAAGCCGGTGACCGCGAGGAACCCGCCGAGCACGACGGGATCGCGGCTCAGGCCGGCGCCCGCGAACGCGCCGACGTTGGCCGCGAGCGCGGCCAGCAGCGCCGCCCGGGCGCCGATCCGGGCCACGATCCGCGCGTTGACCAGGCCGCCGAGGACGCTGCCGAGCGCCGCCCCGGCGAGCAGCAGGCCGTAGCCGCCCGCGTCGAGGTGCACGACTTCGGTGGCGAGCAGCACCAGCGTCGCGGCGGCGAGCTGGCCGCAGAAGGTGTTGACGCCCACCAGTATCGCCAAGGTGCGCAGCAACCGGTGCCTCGACAGCCACGACAGCCCTTCCCGGACCGCGGAACGCGTCCGGACGACGTGTGTTCGCCGGGGCAGCGTCGCCACCAGCACCGCGGAAAGCGCGAACGAAACGGCGTCGAGGGCGAACGGCAGGGCCGCCGCGACGCCGAACAGCAGGCTGCCCAGCGGCGGGCCGGCGAACTGCCCGGTGATCGTCGTGACGGCTTGCTGACGACCGTTGGCGCGCGGCAGCAGGGGCTGTGCGACCACGTCCGGCAGGATCGCCTGCGCGGCGGTGCCGAACACGACGTCGCCCGCGCCGATCCCGAACGCCGTGACGACGAGGACCGGCACCCCGGCCGCGCCGCACACGGCCAAGACCGCGGTCACGGCGACCAGCACGGCCTGCACCGCTTGGGCACGCCACATCAGGCCGGCCCGGTCGTGGCGGTCGGCCAGCGCCCCGGCGGGCAGGGACAGCAGCAGCCACGGCAGGTACGCCGCGGCCGACACGAGCGAGACGAGCCGGGGGTCGTGGGTCACCGTGACGGTCAGCAGCGGCACCGCCGCGGTGAACGCGCCGGTGCCGAGGTTGTCGATGCCGGTGGCCCACCAGAGCCGCCGATACGCCGTCGGCAAGGTCATGATCCGGAGCCTGCTGGCCCCCACCGGGCCGGGACACCATTTAGCGCGGTGCTACATACTCGGGACCATGGTCCTGACGATCGAACTCGACGTCGCGGAGCTGGCCGCGACCCGCGTCGCGATCTCCCCGCTGTCGGAGACGGTCGCGTGCCTGCGGCAGCTGGGCGGCCGCGAACGGCAGGCGAGCGCGCTGCCGTGGCTGCGCTGGGCGGAGGACGAACTCGCCCGCGCACCGCTGGACCTGGCGTGGACGTGGCCGCTGGTCGTCAGCGACCGGCCCAACTGGCCGGAGTTCCTGGTGCCCGCGCCCAGCGGCGCCGGTCCGTCCATAGAGGACGATCTGGCCGCGCTCCGGCGGACCACCGCGCGGCAGGTCCGGCGCAGTCTCGGCCGGGTCTTCGGCACAGACCTGCGCGGGACGACCGCCGACCTCGCCGAGCGGCCGGCGGAGGGGCTGAAGGTGATCGCCGGCGAGCTGCGGGAGGCGCACGACCGCCTGATCGCCCCGCACTGGCCGCGGATCCGGGCCGTCCTCGACGCCGACGTCGCCCACCGCGCCCGGACGCTCGCCACGGGCGGCGTCGAAAAGCTGTTCGCCGGCCTGCACCCGGAACTGGGGTGGCGCGACGGCCGGCTGCTGCTGAACGGCGACCGCCGCCCGGTGCACCGCGGCCCCGGCGGGCTCGTCCTCATCCCCGTCGTGCTCGGCTGCCCCCACGTCCTGGTCAAGCGGAGCACGTCCACGCAGACGACGGTCCGCTACCCGGCCCGCGGCCGCGGCGCCCTGTGGACGGCGGGCACCCGGCCCCCGGCGGCCGGCACGGTCCGGCTGCTCGGCCGGGCGCGGGCCGGGCTCCTCGAAGCCCTCCGCTCCCCCGCCACCACGACCGAGCTCGCCCGCGCGCTCGGCGTGACACCCAGCGCGGTTTCGCAGCACTTGGCCGTGCTGCGCGAAAACGGCCTGGTGGACCGGGAACGGTCCGGGCGCCAGGTGTTGTACCTGATCTCGGCACTCGGAACGTCCCTGCTCGGCGGCTAGCCCAGCGACGTCAGCGGCACCGCGAACACCGACCGGCCGCAGACCTGGCTCTGCGCCTGGCAGTCCGCCGTCGACCACTCCGACTGCGACCACACGAGCCCCGTCGACCAGTCGTACGTCAGCGCCTCCGGGTGGACCGCCCAGCACGCGGCCGTGGAACCGCAGCTCGCGGCCGTGCTCGCCGCGGTCGTCTGGGCCCAGAGCTGGCCGTTGATCGTCGCCGAGCTGTGGGCGACGTACCACTTGCCGTCGTGGGACAGGACGCCCTGCATGTTGCCCACGTAGCTGCGGTACGCCTCGGACGCGGTGCCGGTCAGCAGGTAGTCGGTGCCCATCGGGAAGCGGTAGAGGCGGCCGTGGAGGCTCTGGTCGGAGAAGTACTCCGTCGTCACGATCGACGCCGGGCTCGTGCTGCGGTCCAGCGAAATCGACGAGAAGCACGGCACGCCCGTGTCCGACGCCATGCTGCACGTGCCGCCGGCGTAGGTGTAGTAGCCGACCTGCATCATCGCGTACTTGTACGTGTACGCCGCATACCCACCGGACGTCTTGCCGATCGCGTTCGACGTCGTGTCGGTCAGCTGCAGGATGTGCTTGGTGCTGAACACCCGGATCGCGGTGGACGTGTTGCCCTCGGCGGTAACGTAGATCTTGTCGCCGTACCAGGCCATCCCGCCCATGTGCGCCTGCGCCGCGGAGAAGCTGCTGCCGGTGCTGTTCGGCACGGCCAGGTACATCATCCGGTGCGCGGCGGAGGCGGGGGCGTTGTAGTTGATCGCCTGGATCCGCGCGTCGTTGTACCGGCCGAGCGCGTCGGTGCCGTGCCAGCCGGACAGGATGATCTTGTCCGCGCCCCACAGGCCGTCGTCGTCGGCGTCGCCGGAGGTCGTGATGCCCTGCGGCACCCAGGTGGTGCTGCCCGCGCGTTCGGAGTCCCAGCACAGCGACTTCGCCGCCACCGGCGCCTTGGGCAGCGCGGCTTTCTCGGCCGTCGTGCAGCCGGTCATCGCGTAGCTGGTGTCGTTGACGACGGTGTTGAGGCTGACGTTCGGCAGCGCGTTGTCCAGCGCGCTCAGCGCCGCGGCGGGCGTGGCGTGCCAGACGAGGTTCTGCTTGGTCGTCGTGGTCAGCGGGTCGCTGTAGGCGGCGCTCGCCGTCCCGGGCAGCGCCAGCGCGCCGGCCGCCACCAGCGCGAGCAGGAGGACTTCACGGATTCGCATGGGTGACAGTGCGCCAGACGGGGATCCAAAATCCGTACACCCGCTTGTACGGCTCTTGTATCAGCCGGCCGTCCGGCAACGCGATCGCACCGACGCCCGCGGCCGTCGCGCCGGTCACCGCGCGATGACTTCGCGCGCCCGCGAAACCCCCTCACGCGTCGGCAGGAACGCCGCCGGGATCGTGGCGAGCTGGACCGGGTGGATCGAGGTCCCGGACGTTCGCGTAGGCGGACATCGCCGACGGCACGAGCCGGGCGCCCCACGCCGCGACGATCACGCGACTGCGCGCCCACGTCAGCCCGGCGTCGTCGGCCACACCGAGGTCCGAGCGGAGGTAGGCCTCGCCGAGCCCGACGGCGGCGAGGGCACCGCCGGGTGGGGCGGCGCGGCTCCCGCATCCTGATACGGCTGGCCACCGTGACCGGTATGCCCCGATAGTAGCGGGGTGCTCACTTCCCGTGCCCCGCTCACCCTTCCCCGGGCCGACCGGACCGAGACGCGAGTGTCCTATCGGGACGCACTCGTGGCACCCCTGCCCGGCTACCGGCCGCTGCTGCTGGACCTCGTCGTCCCCGCGGGCGCCGGGAGCCATCCGGTGGTCGTCTACCTCTACGGCGGCGCTCCGGCGGCCGGGTCGCACAAGCACAGCAGGCTCGGCGACCGCGTCACGGACCGGTTGGTGGCGGCCGGGTTCGCCGTCGCGCGGGCTCAGTACCGGCACGGGCGCGAGGCCCCGTTCCCGGCGCAGGTGCACGACGTCAAGGCCGCGGTCCGGTGGGTTCGCCACCACGCGGCCGAGCTGGAGCTCGACGCCGGCCGCGTCGGGGCGTGGGGACATTCGGCGGGTGGCTACCTCGCCGCCATGCTCGCGGTGACCGCGGACGACCCGGCCTTCGACGGCGACCTCGGGATCACGGGCCCGTCGAGCCGCCTCGGCGCGGCGATCGCGTGGAGCCCGCCGACGGACTTCACGCGCATCCCGCCGCCCCCGGCGGACTCGGTGTTGCACAGCAGCGGCCACGACCCGCACGACTGGCTCCCCGGCCCGACGGCGAGCCCGCTGCTGCACGCGTCGGCGACGTCGGCGCCGCTGCTGCTGGCCCACGGCACCGACGACGCCGGCATCCCGATCGCCCACAGCGAAGCACTGGTCGCCGCGTACTGGCGCGCCGGCGCCGACGCGGACCTGATCCGGCTGGACGGCGTGGGCCACTTCTACGGCGAGCGGAAACTCGAGCAGGTCACCGACGCCGGGATCGCGTTCCTCCGCAACCGGCTGACCGTCTGAGCGGCGCTCAGCCGACGATGTCGATGTCGAACGCCTCCGCGGCGCTGTATTCGAGGTCGGCCCACACCGCGCCCGGCAGGACGAAGCGGCGGTGGGACGTCAGCCGGTCGTCGTAGTTCGGGTCGGTCTTCGGGTTGTGGCCGACGCCCACCCTGTCGGAGCCCCACGCGAAGATGTTGCCGACCCACATCGGCTTCGACACGCCGTCCCGGTTGATCGGGGGGCGGACGACGATGGCGGCGCCGGCGCTGCCGGACAGGTTCAGCCGCACGGTGTTCTGCCCGTCGTTGGGCGGGGTGACGGTGATGCGTTCCATGAGCTCCACTTCCGGTTCGGTGGTCAGCGACGCCGGCGAATCCACGCCCGGCCAGTAGTCCGCGACGACGGAGATGTCGATGCCGGGCGCGACGTCGAGCAGGTACTGCGCGGCGATCGCGCCGGCGGGGATCTCGGGTTTGCCGGTGGCCGTGGCGATCCAGTACAGCGGCGGTTCGACGCCCTGGTCCGCGAACGCGGCCTTCACCTTCGGCCAGGTCGACCGGTTGCAGTAGATGACGGGGTGCGCGAACCCCGACTCGCGCCGCATCCGGGCCCAGCCCGGCGCCTCGTCGGCGGTGGCGTCCCCCGGCTCGATGTCGAGGACGTGCCCGTCGTTGGTCGAAGCCTTCTTGACGATCCGCACCTGCAGCGCGTCCGGGAAGAGGCCCCAGTCCGCGGCGCTCCACGGCGCGAGCCTGATCCGGTCGACGTACCCGGCCACGAGGGCGGGCCGCTGGTCCTTCCGCAGGATGTTGCCCGCGGTGACCGCGTCGTACATGATACGCATCGGCTCGCCTCGAAATCGTGGATCGGCGAATATCGGCGTATTCAGGATCTCCCGAAACGGAAAACGGTGCCAGGGCGGATGGGGCGCCTTTTCGGGCAGGATCCGTTTGTCCGTAAAGGCTTTCCGAGCCGCCGACGGATCCGGAAACAACCGGACCCGCCGTCTTTCCCGCTCATTCCTCCCGCAGATTCTCCAGGCTCGTCGTCCGCCACAACGCGGGCAGTGTCAGCGCGGTGACGAACAGTACCGCGGCGATCGCCGTCGCCGTCAGGACCGCGATGGCCGGCCCGTCGACCACCATCGGCCGGTGCACGACGAGGGTCAGGACGAGCCAGTCGAGGGCGAGCCCGGCCGGTACGGCGACGGCCACCGCGACCGCCACCGGGATCGCGAGCTGCCACACCAGCGACCGCGCGAGCACCCCGCGTCCGACGCCGTTGGCCATCAGCGCGGCGAGGCTGCGCCGCCGTTCCCGCAGCTGCTCCCACGCGGCGACGAGCAGGCTGCCCGCGACGAACAGCAGCACGAGCACCGAGCCGACCGAGAGCGCCCGGGTGATGAGCGCGTACGTGCCGTCGGTTTCGCTCCCGAGCGAGTACACGGTTCCGTTCCACCCCACCGTGTTCCGGACGCGTTCCACCAGGTCCGGGTCGGCGGTGGGGACGTCCGCGGACACCGACAGCCCGACGCCGGTCGCCGTCGCCAGCGCGGCCGGGGTGACGAGCAGCGCCGCCGATTCGCCGCGGGCGCCGGCGACGAGGTGGACCGCCGGGATCGTCCACTGTGGAACGGCGTGCGGGTCGGCGCGGCGGCCTTCGTCGAACCACACGTGGTCGCCGGCGTCGGGCAGGTAGCCCACGGACCCGGTGGCGTAGACGTCGCCGTCGCGGCAGTCCACGAGCCCGGCGCGGGCCCGCAGCTCCGCGCACGACCCGACGGCGATCGAGGCCCGCTCCCCCGCGGCGTTCTCGATCAGGCCGCGGGACCGCAGCTGCGCGTCGCGTTGGCCCGGCAGCGCGCGGAATGTGGCGGCGAACGCCTCGGCGTCGGCGTAGCTGGTCGCGAAGTAGCTCGCGAGCAGCTTGACCTCCCGCGGCGCGGGCCGGTCGCTCTCGGTGCGGGCGTAGACGCCTTGCAGCGCAATGGATCCGGCGAGTACGACGGCGATGCCGCTGACCAGGCGCGCGGCGGTCGCGCTGTCCAGCTGGAGCCGGCGGACGGCCAGCAGCCAGGCGGGCGAGCCGCCGTGCAGCAGGCCCGCGACCCGCTCGACGAGCCAGGGCAGCACGAGCGGCACGGCCGCGAGGACGAGCACAATACCGGCGATCACGCCGGGGCTTTCGGCGTCGTCGGTGCCGGTGAACAGCAGGGCCCCGCCGACGGCCGCGGGCAGGAGGCGCCAGCCGAGCCGGCGCCGGACCCGCGTCCCGCGCCGCACGACGCCGAGCGGCTCGATGACGACCGTCCGCAGCGCGAACACCGCCGCCGCGCAGGCGAGCACCGGCAGCACCAGCAGGGCGGGGAGGCCCAGCCGCCAGTCGGGGACGAGGTCGGTGCCGAAGAGGCCGCCGCGGAAGGCGGTCACGGTGATCCGCGGGACGAGCACCCGGACGAGCTGGAACAGCCCGAGCCCGGCGAGCAGGCCCGCGAACGAGCCGAGCAGGGCCTCGCCGGCCGCGATCCGGCGCACCTGCCCGCGGTCGGCGCCGATCAGCCGCAGCGCGGCGAGCCGCCGGTCCCGCGCGGCGGCGGCGAGCCGGGTGCTGGTGACGACGAAGACGAACACGGGGACTAGGCAAGTCGTCGCGCCGACCACGACGAGCAGCAGCTCGAGCGAGCCGAGGGGACGCCGGTGCGTCTCGGCGCCGAACCGGCTGACCGGCGAGGCGTCGCGCAGCTGCGCGACAGTGGCGGAGCCGACGTAGAAGAAGAGCTCGTGCGGTCCGGTCAGCCCGGCGTCGCCGATGGTGCCGATGACGCGTCCGGGGAACCGGGGGCGCAGGAGCTCGCCTTCCGGCGACTGCAGCAGATCCACGAGCGCCGGGGACAGCACGGCCTCCCCGGGGCCGGGCAGCCGATCGACGCCGGGAGCCGTGGGCGGGTGCGGGCCGGTGGGCTGCACGAGGTAGCCGCCGAGGCCGCGGCCGCGGTATTCGTCGGCCCGGGCGAGGGCGTAGACGGGATCGACACCGGGGGCGGTGGCCGCGAAGTCGAGCACGCGCGCACCGGCCCGGTCGTCCCGGGCGCCGATGAGGTGGGGCACGGAGGTGGCGGTGAGCAGGACGACCACGCCGAACCCGACCCCGGCGGCGGTGAGGGCGAGCCGCACCAAGGCGGTGCGCGCGCCCCCGCCACCCAGGGCGAGACGCACGCCGAGGAGGAGGTCGGCGGTCCAGCGGCGGATCACCGGACCACCTCGGAGGGACGGAGGTGGCCGGCGCAGGGCACGAGCGAAGCCACGACCGCTGCCGCGCCTCGCAGCTGGGATCGGCCGGCAACCGCCCCGACCCCGGACTCCCCCTTTCCCCGATCCCGGAACCGCCCTCCGCACGACCCGATCACCGGATCACCTCCAGCTCCCGGGTCCGGCCGTCGCGGACCACGACCTCGCGGTCCGAATACGCCGCCACGCGGGGTTCGTGCGTCACCAGCACCACCGCCGCCTCGCGGTTGCGGGCCGCCGTCGTCAGCAGCTGCATCACCTGCTCGCCGTTCAAGGAGTCCAGCGCCCCCGTCGGCTCGTCGGCGAACACCACCCGCGGGCCCGTCACCAACGCCCGGGCCACCGCCACGCGCTGGCCTTGCCCGCCCGACACCTCGCCCGGGCGGCGGCCGGCGATGTCGCCCAGGCCCAGCTCGCCCAGCATCTCCCGCGCGCGGCCGGCCGAGGCCCGGCCGCGCTCGCCGTTCAAGCGCAGCGGCAGGGCCACGTTCTCCAGGCACGTCAGCTCGGGGACGAGCTGGCCGAACTGGAACACGAACCCGAAGTCGGTGCGGCGCAACGCCGACCGCGCGCGGTCTGTCAGCGCCGCCAGGTCCTGACCCTGGTAGCGGACCGCGCCGTCGTCCGGCCGGACGATCCCGGCCAGGCAGTGCAGGAGCGTCGACTTGCCCGCCCCGGACGGGCCCATCAAGGCCACCACCTCCCCCGCGCGCACCCGCAGGCTCGCCGCCGTCAGCGCGTCCGTGGGCCCGTACGCCTTGCGGACGTCGGCCGCCTCCAGCAGCACGGTGCTCACGCGATCTCCTTCGCCAGCTGGTCGAGCCGGGCCGTGGTCAGCTCCAGCCAGCGGAGGTCGGCTTCCAGGTGGAACAGCGCGTGGTCGCAGACCAGCTGGTCGACGAGGTCGCCCCCGGTCTTGCGGCGGGTCAGCTCGCGCATCGCGTCGAGGTGGGCCGTGCGCTGGACGTCGAGGACGTCGGCGGCCGGGCGGCCGGACAGCAGCGCCAGCACCACCTTCGTGTACAGCGTGTTCTGCAGGTACGCCTCGGGTTTCTCCGGGGTCGCCAGCCACGTGCCGACGTCGGCGACCCCGGCCTCGGTGATGGCGTACCGCTTCCGCTCCGGGCCGCCGCCCGCCTCGACGCCGTCGGCCTCGACGAGGCCCTGCTTCAGCAGCCGGGCCAGCGTCGAATAGACCTGGCCGTAGTGGACGCGCCGGTCGTGCCCGAACCGGTCGTCGTAGGCGCGCTTCAGGTCGTAGCCGTGGCGCGGCCCGTTCTCCAGCAACCCGAGCAGGGTGTGTCCGATCGACATGCGGGCGACTCTACACGAGGTGTATAGCCGGAGTGCATAGTGATCACTCGAACAGGGTCCGCAGCGGCGTGGCCGGCCGTCCGATCAGGTCTTCCAGCTCGGGACCGGTCGCCGCGAACTCGCCCCGGCGGGCCGCGCGGAACATGCCGAGCAGCAACGTGGCCCGGTCCTCCGGGACGCCGTGCCCGACCAGGCCGGCCACCCACTCGTCGTCCTCGGCGACCACCCGGCGGATCGTGCGTCCCCAAAGGTCGCTGAGCATGTCCGCGACATCGGCCAGGTCGTGCGCGACCGGCGCGGTCAACGGCGGCGTCACCCCGTCGAACCGGCCTTCGCCGGCCAAGACGACCGCCGCGGCTTCGGCGAGATCGGCGTGCGCGGTCCACGAAACGGGTCCGTCGGCGGGCGCGACCAGTTCCCCGGTTTCCCGCGCCTGACCGACCAGCAGTGGAACGGTGCTCGCGTAGAAACCGTTGCGCAGCGCGGTGAACACCCCGGCCGCCAGGTGCCGCTCGGCCGCGGCGTGGTCGGGCATCGGCGCGAACAGCGAGTCCTCGGCCGCGGCCTGGTGGCTCGTGTAGAGAACGCGCTTGGCGCCCGCGTCCCGCGCGGCTTCGATCGCCGCCGCGTGGCGGCTCACGGCCGTCTCCCCCGTTTCATCCGTCGAGACGATCAGAACTTGGGAAGCGCCCTCGAACGCGTGCGCAAGCGACTCCGGATCGGCGAAGTCGCCGCGCCGGACCCGCACTCCGCGTCCGGCAAGGCCCTCGGCCCGGCCGGGCTCTCGCACGCTGACGCCGAGCTGCTCCGCCGGCACGCGCCGGAGCAGCTCCTCGACGATCAGCGAACCCAGCTTGCCGGTTCCCCCGGTGATCACGATCATGGTGGGCCCCTTCGATTGGTTACCACTGATACTAACCACGTTAGCACCACTGATAGCAAGCATGCGTTACCATCGAAATCATGGCGAAGGACCGGAGCGAGACGCGGGCACACATCCTCGAGACCGCCGCGCGGCTCCTGCACGACGAAGGCGCGGCCGCGCTCACCATCCGCGCGGTCGCCCAGGCCGCGGGCCTGCAGGCCCCCGCCCTCTACCGGTTCTTCGAGGACAAGGACGCGCTCCTCGACGCCGTCGCCGAGCACGTCTTCGCCGCCTACGTCAGCACGAAAGCGGCCGACGAAGACAGCGACCCGGTCGAAGACCTCCGCGCCGGCTGGACCGCGCACCTCGGCTTCGGCCTGGCCAACCCGGCCCTGTTCGGCCTGCTCGTGACGCCGGGCCGGACGTCCCCGGCGGCCGAGGCGGGCCTCGCGGTCCTGCGCGCCCGGGTGCACCGCGTCGCGGAAGCCGGCCGGCTTCGCGTCCCCGAAACCCTCGCCGTCGAACTGATCCACGCCGCCGGCACCGGTGCGGTGCTCGCCCTGCTGAGCCGGCCCACCGAAGGCCTCGCCGACGCCATGTACGAAGCCGTGGCCGCCCGGATCCTGACCGACGCGCCGGCCCCGCCCGCCGTCCCACCCGACTTGCCGATGCTCACCGGCGCCGAGCGCGCCCTGCTCGCGGAGTGGCTCGGCCGCGGCTGAGCGGTTCGTGTGCATTTTCCGTCTCGATGTAACAACTATCGGACTTCCGGCGCCATAGGGGACGGTCCGGTCCCCGCGCACCAGGAGTCCTCGTGATGCCTTTCCCGTTCCCCCGAAGATCGCGCCGCGCCCTCGCCGCGGCGGTCGTCGTGCCGGTCGCCGCCGCCCTCGCGGTGGCTCTCGCCGCACCCGCGGCCGCCGTGCCCACCGGGTTCACCGACACCGTCGCGATCGGCGGGCTGACCTCGCCGACCGCCGCGGCGTTCGCGCCCGACGGCCGGGTGTTCGTCGCCGAGAAGAGCGGCCTGGTCAAGGTCTTCGACTCCCTCGCCGACCCCACGGCGACGGTGTTCGCCGACCTGCGGACGCCGACCCAGGACTTCTGGGACCGCGGCCTGCTCGGCCTCGCCGTCGACCCCGCGTTCCCCGCCCGGCCGTACGTCTACGTCTCCTACACGCTCGACGCCCTGCCCGGCGGCACCGCGCCGCAGTGGGGCGACGCCTGCCCGACCCCGCCCGGCGCGACCGACCAGGGCTGCGTGGTCACCGGCCGGGTCTCCCGGCTCACCATGGGCCCGGACGGCACCGCCGTCAGCGAGAAACCCCTCGTCACCGGGTGGTGCCAGCAGTTCCCCAGCCACTCGGTGGGCGCGCTGGCCTTCGGCCCGGACGGCGCCCTGTACGCGGGCGGCGGCGACGGCGCCAGCTTCAACTACGCCGACTACGGCCAGACCGGCAACCCGTGCGCCGACCCGCCCTCCCCCGCCGGGACCAACCTCGCCCCGCCGAACGCCGAAGGCGGCGCGCTGCGGTCGCAGTCCCCGCGCCGCGCGGCCGGGCAGCCCGTGCTGCTCAACGGCACGCTGCTGCGCATCGACCCCGACACGGGCGACGGCCTGCCCGGCAACCCCTTCGCGAACAGCACCGACGCCAACGCCCGGCGGGTGATCGCCTACGGCGCGCGCAACCAGTTCCGGTTCGGGTTCCGGCCCGGGACCAGCGAGCTGTGGGCCGGTGACGTCGGCTGGAACACGTGGGAGGAGATCAACCGCGTCGCGAACGCCGGGGACGCGGTGGCCGAGAACTTCGGCTGGCCGTGCTTCGAAGGGACCGCCCGCCAAGCCGGCTACGACGGCGCCAACCTCGACCGCTGCGAATCGCTGTACACCACCGGCGGGCAGACCGCGCCATACTACGCCTACAACCACAACGCCAAGGTCGTCGCGGGTGACCCGTGCCCGACCGGCGGCTCGTCGATCAGCGGGATCGCCTTCGAGTCGGGCAGCAACTATCCCGCCGCGTACGCCGGCGCGTTGTTCTTCGCCGACTCGTCGCGCGGCTGCATCTGGGCGATGCAGACGGCGAACGGGCAGCCCAGCCCGAGCCGCCTGGTGCCGTTCGTGACCGGCGCCAGCACACCCGTGCAGGTGCTGACGGGCCCCGGCGGTGACGTCTTCTACGTCGCCCTGGGCAGTGGCGAGCTGCGCCGCGTGAGCTACCCGGGCGGCACCAACCGGCCGCCGGTCGCCGCCGCCACGGCGACGCCGTCGAGCGGCCCGGCGCCGCTGACCGTGCAGTTCGACGGCACCGGGTCCACCGATCCGGACGCCGGCGACGTGCTGTCCTACGCCTGGGACCTCGACGGCGACGGCGCGTACGACGACTCGTCCGCCGCCCGGCCCACCTGGACCTACACCGCATCGGCCGCGGTCGACGCCGGGCTGCGGGTGACCGACTCCCACGGCGCGACGGCGACCACGACGGTCCGGGTGACCGTCGGGACGCCGGCCGGGCTCGACCCGGTCCCGGTCATCGACGCGCCCGACGCGGCGCTGACCTGGTCGGCAGGCCAGACCGTCGCGTTCTCCGGCCGGGCGATCGACGCCCAGGACGGCGACCTGCCGCCTTCGGCGCTGTCGTGGCGGCTCGCGATCCGGCACTGCGCGGCCAACGGCACCTGCCACACGCACAACGTCCAGGACTTCCCGGGCGTCGCGGCGGGCACGTTCGTCGCGCCGGACCACGAGTACCCGTCGTACCTGCAGCTCACCTTGACGGCGACGGATTCGACGGGCCGCACCGGGTCCAAGACGATCGACCTGCAGCCGAAGACGGTGACGCTGAGCTTCACGTCGAGCCCCGACCAGGCACTGCTGACCGTCGGCGGGACGCAGCAGCGCACGCCGTTCTCCCGGACGGTGATCGCCGGCTCGACGAACTCGATCAGCGCGGACAGCCCGCAGAACCTGCCGCCGCTCAACCTCAAGTACGCCTTCTCGAGCTGGGCGCACGGCGGGGCGCGGACGCAGAACATCGTCGCCCCGGCGACTTCCGCCACCTACCGGGCGAAGTACCGGCTCTGCTGGCTGCTGCAGCCCTGCTGAGCGGACGACCCGGCCTCCGCGTGGGGCCGGGTCATCCCTGGGGCTGCTTCGTCTTCTCCGCCTTCTTCGACTCTTTCGCGGCCGACTTCGAGGCTTGCTTCGACTCTTTCGCGGCGGACTTCGAGGCTTGCTTCGACTCTTTGGCGGCTTGCTTGTCGTTCGTGGCCGTGCCGCCGGCTCCGGTCGCCTCGGCCGATCCGTCGGCCGCGGTCTCTCCCGCGGACGACTCGGCCGTGGGGGGCGCCGACGTGAGCTGCACTCCGGCGGGGGTCCCGCGGTCGCCACCGCCGGGGACGCCCGGCGCGGGCCGGGCGCCGGGCGCGGGCCGGGCGCCGGTGGACTGCACCGTCGTGCTGCCGTCGGCGCCGGTCGCCGGGGGTGGCGCCAGGTCCGACGTGCCCGCCCCGATGGTCACCGTCGTCACCAGCGCCGCGCTCGCGGCGGCCACCTTCGCCGCGGTGGCCCACGACAGGGCGGACGCACCCGTGCCGGCGGCGCCGGACGAGGCGACGGTTCCGCCGGTGGTCAGCCAGTGCGTCACGACCGGGATGCCGAGGATGAGCGGGGCCACGGTGGCCGGCAGCTCCGCGTTGAGCTCCTTGAGCCCGACGGCCAGCTTCCGGCAGTCCGCGCAGCGGTCCAGGTGCGTGGTGATCCGGTGGCTCTTGTGGTCCCCGACGCCGTCGCGCACCCAGCGGGCGAGCTGGCCGGAGATGATCCGGCAGTTGCGCCGCCGGGCTTCGGGGACGTGCTGGTCCAGGTAGGCCTGCCGCAGCCCTTCCCGGGCGCGGTAGGCCAGCGCGGCGACGCTGTTCGGCGTCATGCCGAGGTCCTGGGCGATGCGGGCCGGCGACTCGCCTTCGATCTCGGTGCGCCACAGCACGGACCGCCACCGCTCGGGCAGGCTCGCGAACGCGTCCGCGGCGACGGTGGCGTGCATCCGGCTGCCGACCGGCTCGTCGCTGCCCTCGCTGGGCAGGACGTCCGGGACCTCGGCGACCAGCGACAGCGCGGAGTCGCGCCGGCGCCAGCTGATCATCGTGTTCCGGATCGTCGTCAGCAAGTAGGGCCGGAATTCTTCGTCCGGGCCCTCGCCGGCGCGCAGGATCCGCAGTACGCGGGTGAACCCTTCGGCGATGAGGTCGTCCCGCTCCGCTTCACCCGACGCGATCGCGGCCGCCACCCTGCGGGCGGCGACCAGGTGCCGGTCGTAGAGCTGGCCGTACGCGGCGAGATCCCCGTCGCGCACCGCCCGGATCAAGACCGCGTCGCTCGGGACGTCCGCCGTCCCGGCCACCGCCGGTGCCACCTCGGTCACCCACTCCCCCTTGCTCGTGCGCTTGCACGTGCAGAACGTCCCCGCGATAGTCGTCCAACGAGCGGCCGGGCGCAAGGTCTCGGCGCGGAAAGCCCTCTTTCTTCCGCGGTGAGCGGCCCGGACCCCCGTCTTGTCAGGTGACTGAGCATTCCCGCCGGGTTTCCTCCCGATCCGGCGAAGCGTCGTTGCCGGAGGCGTTAGAGACGAAGGCGGTGGCCACCGCCTCACTGTCCGATGTGGACGCTCGCCGTCCCGCGCACCTACATCGGCGTGACGGCGCTGCGGACCTCGGCACGACGACACCGTTGTCAGCGCCGTCGGCCGCAAGCCCTTGCGCCAGGACGGTCCAGGGCATAGAACTATAACGTGTTCTAGTCTTGACGGCGGGGAAGGGACTCCGATGGGCGAACCGGCGATGCGGTATCCGAACCACCTCGGCCACTTGGTCGTCTCCGCCCTGAAACGCCACCGGGACGCGCCGGTCATGGTGCTGGGCGAGACCACGATGACCGGGGCCGGGACCGCCGAGCAGGTCAGCCAGTACGCCCAGGCCTTCGAGGAGCTCGGGGCCGGCACGGGCGCGGCGGTGGCGCTGCTCTCGCTGAACCGCCCCGAGGTCCTGCTGATCATCGCGGCCGGCCAGCTGCAGGGTTCGCGGCGGACGGCGCTGCACCCGCTCGGCTCGCTCGACGACCACGCCTACATCCTCGGCGACGCCGGCATCACCACACTGATCATCGACCCGGTGCCGATGTTCGTCGAGCGGGCGCTCGGCCTGCTCGAGAAGGTCCCCGGCCTCACGCAGGTGCTCACCATCGGGCCGGTGCCCGAGCCGCTGGCCCACATCGGGCACGACCTCACCGCGACCGCCGCGAAGTTCGCGCCCGGCCCGCTGGTGCCCGCCGCCCTGCCGCCGGACCAGGTCGTCTCCATCACCTACACCGGCGGGACGACCGGCAAGCCCAAGGGCGTCATGGGCACCGCGCAGGCGATGGCGACGATGACCCAGATCCAGCTCGCCGAGTGGGAGTGGCCGGAGGCCCCGAAGTTCCTCATCTGCACACCGCTTTCCCACGCCGGCGCGGCGTTCTTCGCGCCGACGCTGCTGAAGGGCGGCTCGCTGGTCGTCGTGCCGAAGTTCGACCCGGCCGACGTCCTGCGGATCATCGAGGAGGAGCGGATCACGGCCACCATGCTGGTGCCGACGATGCTCTACGCGCTGATGGACCACCCCGACTCGCGCACGCGCGACCTGTCGTCGCTGCAAACGGTGTACTACGGCGCCGCGTCGATCAACCCGGTGCGGCTGCGCGAGGCGATCGACCGGTTCGGGCCGATCTTCGCGCAGTACTACGGCCAGTCCGAGGCGCCGATGGCGATCAGCTACCTCGCCAAGGGCGACCACGACGACGCGCGGCTGGCCTCGTGCGGGCGCCCGTCGGCGTTCCTGCGCACGGCACTCCTCGACGCCGAGGGCAACCCGGTCGCGCCCGGCGAACCCGGCGAGATCTGCGTGGCGGGACCGCTGCTGGCCGCCGGGTACTGGAACCTGCCGGAGGTGACGGCGGAGACGTTCCGCGACGGCTGGCTGCACACCGGCGACGTCGCCCGCGAGGACGAGGACGGCTTCTGGTTCATCGTCGACCGCGTCAAGGACATGATCGTCACGGGCGGGTTCAACGTGTTCCCCCGCGAGGTCGAGGACGTGGTGGCCGAGCACCCGGCGATCGCGCAGGTGGGCGTGATCGGCACCCCGGACGAGAAGTGGGGCGAAGCGGTGACGGCGGTGGTGGTGCTGCGCTCGGACGCGGCCACCGACGACGCCGCGATCGAGAAGCTGACCGGCGAGCTCCAGGCGTCGGTGCGGGAGCGCAAAGGCCCGGTGCACGTGCCGAAGCAGGTGATCATCGCCGAGTCGCTGCCGATGACCGGGCTGGGCAAGCCGGACAAGAAGGCGCTGCGGGCGAAGTACGAGCCCCGACGCGCCAGCGTGTAGGGCGTTATACGGCGGCGACCGCCTTGAGCTTGCCCGGGTTCATCATCCACAGCACCTGGTCGATGCCCGCGGCCGAGGCGGTCACCGTCAGCACCGTGAACACCTCGCCGTCACGGGAAAGCAGCATCGCGTGCGCGCCGTTGACGAGCGCCGGGGTCACGGTCACGCCCACCCAGAAGCGGTCCTTGAACGCGCGGACGTACTTCGCCACCGTCGTCGCGCCGCGCACCGGGATGCGCGACGCACGGGCCACGCCGCCGCCGTCGGAGTAGCTGATCACGTCGGCCGCGAACAGCTCCTCCAGTGTCGACAAGTCGCCTTCCTGGGCCGCGGTGACGAACGCGGTCAGGAGCCGGCGCTGCTCGGGCGGGGCGGCCGGCGTGCGCCGTTCCGCGGCCAGGTGCTTGCGCGCGCGGCTGACGAGCTGCCTCGCCGCGACCTCGGTCGTCTGCACGATCTCGGCGATCTGGACGTACGGGTAGTCGAACGCCTCGCGCAGCACGTAAGCCGCGCGCTCAGTCGGCGTCAGCTTCTCCAGCAGGAGCAGCACCGCGAGCTCCAGCGCCGCACCCCGCTCGGCCCCCAGCTGGGGATCGGCCGAGGTGTCCACGGGCTCGGGCAGCCACGGACCGATGTAGGTCTCGTGGCGCGCGTACGCCGTCTTTGTCGCGTTGATCGCCAGCCGGGTGGTCGTCGTGGCGAGGTAGGCCGCCGGGGTCCGGACGGCGGCCCGGTCACTGGCCTGCCAGCGCAGCCACACCTCCTGGAGCAGGTCCTCCGCGTCGGCGGCGCTGCCCAGCATGCGGTACGCGATGCCGAAGAGCCGCGGCCGCACCTCCGCGAAGACGGCGGTCGCGTCCTCGAGGCCGGTGTCCTCCATGCGTGCGGATCCCTTCTGACAGCGGCAGCGTACCGGCGGCGCAAGACCGGCGTTGATCATCCGATCCGGCGAATCACGGCCGCGGGGCCCGCCGGTTCCGGCGCTGCTCCACCTCTTCCGCGCTCACCGGCTCCAGCATCGGCCGGCCGGGCACGCAGAACATCGTGACCACGAACGCCGATTCGGCGTCGGTCAGGTGGTTGCCGTCCTGGTAGTGGATGACGTCGCCGCCCGGCTCCCAGAACGCCTCGCCCGCCTTGACGACCCGCTCGGGCTCGCCCTCCAGCTCGAAGACGATCTCGCCCTTGAGCACATAACCGTAGGCCGGCCCGGAATGCCGGTGCGGCGGCGCACCCGGGCTGCCCGGCGGCAGCGTGACGAGGATCGTCATGGCTTCGGCGTTTTCGTGGATCTGCGGCGCGCCCGGCACGGTCGCGACGACGTCCAGCTGCGGGGGCGGCCCCGGGATGTGGGTGGTCATGCCAGTGAAGACAAGACAGCCCCGGCCGTTGTGACACGTCACGTTCCGGGCCGCCGTCTTGTCGAACGGGCATGGTCGATCCCGCGCTGGCCGAGCTGCTGGCCGAACGCCGTCACCTCGAGGACGTCGCCACCTGGCTGACCGGGTCCGGCGAGGTCGCCGACGAGGCCTACCGGGCCTGGTACGCGCTCGGTCCCGCCGACCGGGCGACCGTCGCATCGCCGGCGGACTGGCTGGCCCGGGCGGTCGGCCGCGCGTGCCTGCACCGGCTCGCGGTCCCCCGCACCACACCCGACGAGCTCGGCCGGCGGTTCCGCGCCGCCTGCTCCGCGGAGTCGGTCGAGGCACTGGGTGCGTTGCTGGCCGACGACGTCACCGCCTGGTTCGACGGCGGCGGGAAGCTGCGCACGACGGACCGGCCGGTGCGGGGCCGCGCCGAGGTGACGCGGGCCGTCCTGGCCCTGCTCGCGCCGCGGCCCGGCACGCGCGTGGCCGAGCACTCGGTCAACGGGAGCACCGGCCTCGTCGTGCGGGTGGACGACCGCGTTGCGGCGGTCGTCCTCTGGCGGGCCCGCGACCGGGTGGTCACCGACCTCTGGCTCGTCCTCAACCCCGCGAAGCTGCGAGGCTGGCCCGTTGTCACGAACGAACGCGCTGTCTTGTCCTAGTGGGTGCGCAGCCGTTGCGGGACCTCCGGGACGGCGCCCGAGAGGAAGGAACGGACATGAAGGTCGTCGTCATCGGCGGAACCGGCCTGATCGGCACGAAGGTGGTCGCGCGGCTGGCCGGGCACGGCCACGAGGCGGTCGCCGCCGCCCCCAGCACCGGGGTGAACACCCTGACCGGCGAAGGGCTGAAGGAGGTGCTGCTGGGCGCGGACGTCCTGATCGACGTGTCGAACTCGCCGTCGTTCGCCGACGACGACGTCATGAACTTCTTCCGCACCTCCACCGGAAACCTCGTCGCGGCGGCGAAGGAAGCGGGCGTCACGCACTACGTCGCGTTGTCGGTGGTGGGCACCGACCGGCAGCCGGACGTCGGGTACTTCCGCGCCAAGGTCGCGCAGGAGAAGCTGATCACCGAGTCGGGCCTGCCGTTCTCGATCGTGCGGGCGACGCAGTTCTTCGAGTTCGCCGGCGGGATCGCGGACACGTCGACGACGGACGGCGTCGTGCGGCTGCCGGGCGCGGGCGTGCAGCCGATGGCGGCGGCCGAGGTGTCCGCGGCCGTCGCCCGGACCGCGGCCGGGCAGCCGGTCGGCGGGATCACCGAGATCGCCGGCCCGGAGGTCTTCGGCCTCGACGAGTGGGTGCGCACCGTGCTGACCGCGCGCGAAGACCCGCGCGAGGTCGTCACAGACCCGGCGGCGCCGTACTTCGGCGCGGTGCCGGGACCGCGGGACCTCCTGCCGGGCCCCGACGCGAAGCTGGCCGAGACCAAGCTCGCCGACTGGCTGGCCCGGTCGTGACGGCGCCGCACGGGTGGCCCGGCGCCACCCGTGCGGGCACGGCGTTCTACACGACCACCGTGACGGTGGACGGCGGTTCGCTCGCGCACGGCCGGGCGTCCGGCCGCGCGCGGTCCGCCGACGGCACGCTCCGGCTCGACCTGCGGCTCCCCGCCGAGCTCGGCGGGGACGGCGCCGGCACGAACCCGGAGCAGCTGTTCGCCGCCGGGTACGCCGCCTCCTTCCACGCGACGCTGAGCGTGCTCGCGCGGGAAACCGGCGCCGACCCGGCCGCGCTGACCGTCGCGGTGACGGTGGCCGTCGGCCGCGACCCGGCCGGCGCCGGTTCCCTGCTGCGCACCGAAGTCGCGGTGACGTGGCCGGGGACCGACGACGTGCAACGGTTGGTCGAGCGGGCGAAAACCCTGTGCCCGTACGCGAAACTGGGCTAACTGCCGACGTGCCCGTCGCGCGCGCTGGTCGGCGACCTGCGCACTGCGCAGGTGCGCTTGTGCACGCGGTACACTCCTACTCAACAAATTGACTAGGTGAGGTGAGGCATGACCAGCTTCCGGAAGGCCGTCGAGGCCCGGGATCCCGAGGCCATGGCCGCGACGCTGGCGGAGAACGTCGTGTTCCGCAGCCCGGTGGCGTTCAAGCCCTACCCGGGCAAGGCGATCACGGCCGCGATCCTGCGCGGCGTGCTGCGGGTGTTCGAAGACTTCCGTTACGTGCGCGAGCTGAGCGGCGGCGAAGGCCGGGACCACGCGCTCGTCTTCGAGGCCCGGATCGGTGACGCGCGCGTCGAAGGCTGCGACTTCCTGCACTTCGACGACGACGGGCTGATCGACGAGTTCACGGTCATGGTCCGGCCGCTGTCGGCCGCGCAGGCGCTGTCGGAGGCGATGGCGGCCCAGTTCGACCAGATCCAGCGCGAAGCACTCAACTAGTTCACCATGGCTCTCCGTCACGCGCTGATGGCGGCACTGCTCGAGGGCGACGCCTCGGGCTACGACCTGGCGAAGGGGTTCGACGCGTCGGTGGCGAACTTCTGGCCGGCGACACCTCAGCAGCTCTACCGCGAACTGGACCGGATGGAAGCGGAGGGCTTGGTCCGCGCCCGGTTGGTCCGCCAGGAGAAGCGACCGGACAAGAGGCTGTTCTCCCTGACGGACGCGGGCACGCGGGCCCTCCACGACTTCACGGCGCACCCGCCGCGCCCGGGCGTGATCCGCGACGAGCTGCTGATCCAGGTCCAGGCGCTCGACTCCGGTGACGAGGCGGCGGTCCGCCGGGCGCTGGCGGAGCGGATGACCCGGGCGGAGGCGAAGATCGCCCGTTACGAGCGGCTGCGGGCGGGTCTGCTCGACGGCCGGTTCGAGGACGAGTACCTCGCGGAGGCCGAGCGGGTGGGCCCGTACCTGACGCTGATGCGCGGGCTGGCGTTCGAGCGGGAGAACCTCCGCTGGTGCGAGCAGTCGCTGAAGATCCTCGAACGACGGGTGCCGCGCTAGCTCAGGCCGGCGTCGTGGACCAGCAGCGCGACCTGGGTGCGGTTGGCCGCCTCGAGCTTGGCCATGATGTGTCCGATGTGGACCTTCACGGTCGACTCGCTCACCACCAGGGCCTTCGCGATCTCCGCGTTGCTCAGCCCGCGTCCGATGTGGACGGCGACGTCGTGCTCCCGGGGCGTCAGCTCGGCCAGCCGCGCGCGGGCCCGCGAACTCCCGCCCCCGGAAGCGAAGTCCGTCAGCAACCGCTTGGTGATCTTCGGCGACAGCATCGCCTCGCCGCGGGCCGCGACGCGGACCGCGTTGACCAGCTCGCGGGGCGGGGTGTCCTTCAGCAGGAAGCCCGCCGCGCCGTGGCGCAGGGCCGCGTAGACGTACTCGTCGACGTCGAACGTCGTCAGCACCACCACCGCCGGCGCCGCGGGGTGCGCCGCGAGCAGCTTGACCACCTCGATGCCGTCCACCTTCGGCATCTGGACGTCGGTCAGCACGACGTCCGGCCGGAACCGGTCGGTCAGCTCGACCGCCCGCGCGCCGTTCGTGTCCTCGGCGACCACCTCGACGTCTTCGGCCGACTCGAGGATCATCCGGATGCCGCTGCGGACCAGCTCCTCGTCCTCCAGCAGCACGACCTTGACCGTCACTCGCCCTCCCCGACCGGCGGGCCTACTGAAAAGCGCGCTGATACTTGAAATCGGCCGTCCCCCGTCGGGCCGGTGCGCAGGTCGCCCCCGGCCAGCTCGACGCGTTCGCGCATGCCCACCAGCCCGTAGCCGGACCCCGGGACGGCGCTGCCGTGCGGGGTCAGCCGGTTGGTCACCTCGACCGCCAGCCGCTCCCCGGTGACGGCGAGCCGGACGTCGACGGCCGCGTGCGGCGCGTGCTTCCCCGCGTTGGTCAGCGACTCCTGCACCACCCGGTAGACGGCCCGGCCGACCTGGTCGGGCACCGCGGGCAGCGGATCCGGCAGCGTCAGCTCGACCCGCGCCCCGGTCGCCGCGACCTCCGCCACGAGGTCTTCCAGCGACGCCAGCACGCCCGGACCCGCGTCCGAGGCCGGGGCGTCGTCGCGCAGCACGCGCAGGATGCCGCGCAGCTCGTCGAGCGCCGTCGCGCTGGTGGCCCGGATCGTCTCGGCGGCCTGCTCGGTCTTCTCGTCCGGCGCCCGCAGCGACAGCGCGCCCGCCTGCAGCGCGACGGCGGTCACGCGGTGGGCGACGACGTCGTGCATCTCGCGCGCGATCCGCCGCCGTTCGGCGAAGACGGCTTGGTCGGCCAGCAGCGTCCGGGCCCGCTCGGCCTCCTCGGCGCGGTCCCGCAGCACGGCCAGCAACGTCGCGCGCTGGTGCATCCACAGCCCGCCCAGCACCGGGCCGAGCACGAAGAACCCCAGCACGAGCGCGACCATCATGAGGCCCCCCGGCTGCCGCAGCAGGCCGAACGCGTTGCCGGTCGCGCCGGCGACGACGACCGCGGCCCCGGTCTGCCAGCTGACGCCGTGCCGGGCCGCGACCGAGTACGTCGCGATGGTCACCGGCAGCAGCGTCACGCCGGCCGGCAAGCACAGCGCGGCGACCGCAAGCACGAGGAGCGGCCACCGGCGCCGCGCGAGCAGCGCGAGCCCGGAGACGACCACCGCGGGCACGTAGAGCGCCGGGTGCTGGTCGCGCGGGTCGCCGCCGAGCAGGCTGAACGCGATCGTGGCCGCCGCCACCGCGACGTCGAGCGCCAGCAGGACGACGCGGCCGTCCCACCAGCTCAGCCAGCGCTTCACCGTGCCCAGGTTAGGGCGCGCCGGATCAGCCGTCACGGCGAGCCAGGGTGAACGTCGCCGCGCCCAGGGCAAGGACCACCAGGGCGGCGAACACCGCGGTCCCCGGCAGTGCGGACCGGGCCGTGCCACCGAAGGGCAGCGCGGTCACCGGCACGCGGGTAAGCGTGGCCAGCGCCGTCTCGGCGACGAAGGTCCACCCCGCGAACAACCCGACAGCGAGCCCGGTGTGGCGCAGCAGCCCGCCGAGCGCGACCCCGGCGAGTCCGGAAAGGACGGTCAGCGCGAGCACCCCGGCCGCGGCCTTGCCCGCCGCCCCCGCGCCGGCGGGCAAGGCGCCCCCGCCGGTCAGCACCCCGGCGGCGGTCAACACCACCATCAGCACCCCGCCCAGCAGCGCGAGCCCGGCGGTGACCAGGGCCCGCGCCGCGACGATCCGGGCCGGCGAGCGCAGCACCAGCCGGGTGGTCGCGAGGGTGCCGTGCCGGCGGTCGAGGCCGAACGCGGCGATCCCGATCGCCGCGACCAGCAACGCCCCCAGCCGGGTGGCCGGTCCGAACGCCGAGGTGAACGCGCCGAAGTCGCGTTTGAGACCCCAGAACAGGCCGGACGCGAACTGCAGCACCCCCGCTCCCGCCAGCAGCAGCCACGTCGACCGCAGCGAGCGGGCCCGCACCCACTCGTAGGCCAGCGCGTGCTTCACGGCAGCTCCCCCCGGTGCCGGCCGGCGGCCGCGGTCGCGGCGAGGAAGGCGTCCTCCAGCCCGCTGCGCCGCACGAACAGCTCCCGCACCGCGACGCCCGCGCGGCCGGCGACCGCCGCCACCCGCTCGGTGTCGGCGGTCTCGACGACCAGTTCGCCGGCGTCCTGCCGCACGCGCAGCCCGGCGCGGGCCAGCGCGACCATCAGCACGCTGGGCTGCTCGGCGCGCACCACGACGTCCGCGTGCGCGTGCCGCCGGACGAACTCCTCCAAGGGCCCCGCCGAAACGAGCCGGCCGGCGCCGATGACGATCAGGTCGTCGGCCAGCAGCGACAGCTCCGCCAGCAGGTGCGACGACGCGAGGATCGTGCGCCCCTCCCCCGCCAGCCGCCGCAGGAGGTCGCGGATCCACCGCACGCCTTCGGGGTCGAGCCCGGTGGCTGGCTCGTCGAGGACCAGGTACTCCGGGTCGCCGAGCAGCGCCGTGGCCAGGCCGAGCCGCTGCTTCATGCCGAGGCTGAACCGGCCGGCGGGCCTGCTCGCGACCGACTCGAGGCCGACGGTAGCGAGAACCTCCCGCACGCGCCGCGCGCCCACGCCGCCGCCCGCGGCGACCATCCGCAGATGCGCGGCGGCCGGCCG
Organism: Amycolatopsis sp. NPDC114478; assembly: GCF_055633805.1. NCBI lineage: Bacteria > Bacillati > Actinomycetota > Actinomycetes > Pseudonocardiales > Pseudonocardiaceae > Amycolatopsis > Amycolatopsis sp. NPDC114478. Next base: position 93,846 of record NZ_JBVKDO010000012.1, read on the forward strand.
GGCGGGGTGCACCGCGGCGGCGTCGGTGAGCACGCCGACCGTCCGCAGTGGACCCGGGACGTCCGCGTACACCCGGCCGCCGAAGGTGGTGCGGCCGCGGCCGCGGGTCAGGCCGAGCATCAGCCGGATGGTCGTCGACTTGCCGGCGCCGTCGGGCCCCAGGAAACCGGTCACCACGCCGGGCCGGACGGTGAAGGACAGGTCCTCGACACCGGCGCCGCGGTAGGTCTTCGCGAGCCCGTCCGCGACGATCACCGGCGGACCGGGAGGTAGGCGTCGCGACGGCCGACCGCGAACCACAGCAGGCTGCCCAGGAACGGCGCGCAGAAGGCGAAGATCACCCAGACGAGCTTCATGCCGCCGGTGAGCCGCGAGCCGAGGATGCTGACCAGCGCGGCCACGAACAGCACCACGAAGGCCAGCAAGACGGCCCCGGTCAGGCCGAGCAAGAGCCACGACCAGGTTTCCTCGTGGCCTCGGATCAGGGCGGCCGGCTGCATGGGCGTTCTCCTCACGTCGGTGTCCCACAGCCAAGATCGCCGATCGCGCGCGTCCGCACATCCGATCTTCGGGGAGTCCGGGCTAGGCGGAAAGTACTAGGCCGCCCGGCGGGCTTGTACGGCTCTTGTACGGCGTCGGCCGACGATTCGCCGGACATCCCGATGGAGGAAACGTGAACACCACACTCAAGGCGGCCGTGGCCACGATCGGCCTGGGCGTCGCGCTGACCGGGCCGGCCGCACCCGCGGCCCAGGCCGCGTCGGCCTACCCCGTCACGACCACAGTGGACGGTCGGACCGTCAAGGACCCCGACGTGGCCGTCGGCCGGCAGCGGATCGCCGACATGTACCCGTCGGGCACTTCGGTGACGCTGGCGTGCCAGGACACCGGCCCGGTGTACGGCGGCAGCAGCATCTGGGACCTGACCACGGACGGCCTCTGGGTGCCCGACGCCTACGTCAAGACCGGCTCGACGTCGATGGTCGCGCCGCGGTGCACCACGCCGCACGCGTTCCCGGCCAAGGCCGACCTCAACGGCCGCGCGCACAAGGGTGACGCGGCGGACGCGGCAGGCAGCGTGGCGGACAAGTACCCCGCCGGCGCGTCGGTGCCGGTGGTCTGCCAGGCCACGGCGTCGGACGAGATCTGGGACCTCACCAGCGACAACTTGTGGGTGCCCGACGCCGTGGTCAAGACCGGGACCGACGGGTTCGTCGACGGCGTCCCGCACTGCGACACCGACGGCCTCAAGGCGGCCGGCACGGCGTTCCCGGCGGACCCGCGCGCCGACAGCGCGATCGCGTTCGCCAAGGCGCGCCTGGGCCACACCGACTGGAACAACCAGTGCGAGCTGTTCGTCGAACGCTCCTTCGGCACCAGCGCCCGGTTCGCTTCGGCCACCACGCACTACCAGTGGCAGAAGGCCAACGGCCGCATCCACACCGGTTCGGTCGCCCCGGCCGGCGCGGCCGTGTTCTTCACCAGCACGACCAGCAACGGGCACATCATGCTCGCGCTCGGCGGCGGCGTCGCGATCAGCACCGGCCCGTCGGTGTACCAGACGAGCACGTACGCTCAGCGCTCCGACTACCTCGGCTGGGCCTACGTGCCGTCGAGCTGGTAGCCCCGCGCACCGCGCCGACGTCCTCGAAATCGATCTGCCACCCGGCGGGCACCAGCGCTCGCTCGAAGCACACCCGGTGCTCGCCGGGTTCCGGTTCGGACTCCATGACTGCGATCACAGCACGTCACCCGGACCGCGCAGGTCTCAATGTGAGACGTCGCGAAAAGACCTTCCCTTTTTCACCGAGAAGCCGTTGCCCATTCACCCCGCCCGGTTCTACCTTGTCCCGGGCATTGATCGGACTACTGGGGGTCTCATGTCATTGCGCCACCGATTAGTCAACGCCGCCGTCGGGGCGGGCGTCCTCGCGAGTCTGGTCGCCGCACCATCGGCGGCCCTCGCCGCGGCCGGGCCGACCACCCTGCCCGCCTCGCAGTACACCCTGGCCGCGAGCTACGACCAGTTCGACACCGTCAACTCGGCGCTCGTCTCGACGCTGGGCACGGCGGCCGTCCACACGGTCATGGACAACGCGAACCACGACCGGGCGGCGCTGCCGTCTTCGTTCTCCGTCGCCGGGCTGTCGACCGGGTTCCGGTTCGACAGCGGCGACAACGCCGACTGCACCAACTACCCGCAGGGCATCACGACCAGCCGCGACGCCGTCGGCACGGCCAACAGCGGCAACTACGACGGGCACCAGCTCGTCCTGGTCAGCTGGTACACCAAGGACGGCTGCGACGGCGGCCAGACGCGCAGCCGGATCACCCTCGCCGACTGGGACGCCACCTACCCGAACAAGTACCGCAAGGTGCTGCTGGTCGAGCCGACCGGCACGGCGGCGGCCCCGGACTTCAAGGACATCCCGATCCACGCCGGCGGCGTCTCCTGGTACGGCGACTACCTCTACGTCGCCGACACCGGGAAGGGCATGCGGGTCTTCGACATGCGGAAGATCCTCAAGACCGACCCCGGCGGCACGGCCGACCAGATCGGGCACCAGTCCGGCAGCACGTACTACGCCCACAACTACGGGTACGTCCTGCCGCAGGTGGGCACGATCACGTCCAAGACGACGTCCGGCACGAACCTCGCGTGGTCGTCGATCTCCCTCGACCGGGTGAGCAAGTCGATCGTGATGACGGAGTACACCTGCCCGTCCGGCTGCACGGACTACCCGAACCGCGCGCCGCGGGCGATCCGCTACCCGTTCGCCTCGTCCGGCACGTTCGCCGCCACGACGACGGCGAGCCAGGCGCTGCAGCTGCCCTGGTACAAGCTCAACGGCGTGGCCTCGCACAACGGACGCTGGTGGTTCAACTCGTCCGGCTCGAAGCAGCTCCACTACTGGACGCCGGCCGCCGGGCCGTCGACGTTCGCGTGGGTGGGCAGCGGCGAAAGCCTGTCCTACTGGGAGGACGACACCGCCGCCGACCTGCTGTGGTCGCTGCAGGAGGGCGCGGGCAACCGCAACGTCTTCGCGGTCACCCAGGCCACCTACGGCGGTGGCTGAGGTAGCCTGACCACATCGGACGATTCGGACAGCTGAGCAACCCGAGGCGGTACCGCCGCCTCGGGTTGCTGCTTGCCGTCCTGCTGTTCTTCGGCGGGACGCCGGCGGTTCCCGCGTGGTCGCCGGCACCCGAGGGCCCGGCGGTGGCCACCGCACCGGCGCACGACCTCGTCACGGTCCGGCCCGCCGTCCCCCGCGGCCCGGCCACCACCCCGGTCCCGTGGGCGCTCACCCCGTCCTCGGCCACCGTCGCGCCCGCCCCGAAGTGGTGGCGCGCCGAACTCCCCGGTGCGGCGCTGCGGGCCGTCGCACTCCCCACTTCGCGGTCCACCCGCGCTCCGCCTGCCTTCGCCAACTGAACCCGTTCCAAGGCGCCGCGCCCGGCGTCGTGTTCCCTGCTGCGCGAAGGAAAACCCATGTCCGTTCTCGTGTTGACCCTGCTGACCGCCACGGTGGCGGTGGCCGTCGGGTTGCTGGTGAAGATGTTCCGGGAGGACCGGCCCCTGCTGGGCGGGCTCGGCATCTGCCTGCTCGTCGGCCCCGGCGCCGTCCTGGCGTTCCTCCACGTGGGCCTGACCGGCTAGCCCGGGTCGGCCTCCGTCCGGTCCGGTAGCCTGTGTTCACGAAGTGAACAGCTGTACCAACTCCGGGCGGAGGCCCTCGTGACCAAACCGACGCGCTCCCCGGACACCCGCGCCGACCAGGCGGACATCCAGGCCGTGAGCCGGGTCAGCCAGATCCTGTCCCTGTTCGACCCGGCCACGCCCGAGGTCACCGCCGGCGAGGTCGCCGAGCGGCTCGGCCTCAACCGCACCACGGCGTACCGCTACTGCACGTCCCTGGTCGCGGCGGGACTTCTCGAGCGCAGCAACGAAGGCGGGTACGTCCCCGGCGGCCTGCTGCTGCAGCTGGGCGCGTTCGCCATCGGCCACCGCCGCGTGGTCAACCTCGCGCCGCGGCACATGCAGGCGCTCTCGCGCGCCACGCAGACGAGCGTCGTGCTCAGCCTGTGGGGCCTCACCGGCCCGGTGGTCTCGCGGGTCGAGGAGAACGCGTCGACGATCGTCATCGTGTCGGTGCGGGTGGGCAGCCACCTGCCGCTGGACACCGCGCAGAGCAAGGTCTTCCTCGCCTACCACGCCGACCAGCTCTCGATGGAACGGCTGATCGGCAACCTCTCCGGCACCGCGCGCGACGAGCTGCGCGCCGACGTCGACCGGGTCCGCGCGGTCGGGCACTGCTCGGCGATGAGCACGCCGGGGATAGTGGCCGTGGCGGCGCCGGTCTTCGACGAGTACGGCATCTGCGCGACGATCGCGATCGTGGGCCCGGACAACACGCTGTCGATGGGCGACGACACGCCCGAGCTGCGGGTCGTGGTCGACACTGCGCGCGAGCTCACCCTCGAACTGGGCGGGCACTACCGGCCCGACGACCTCCAGCGCGCGGTGTAGGGCAGCCACGCCGGCGACGGCAGCGGCGGGACGTCCGCGTACTCGCGCGTCCCGGCCAGCGCGCTGCCGATGAAGTCTTCGGTGACGCCGGAAACTCCGTCGACCAGCTCTCGGAGGACGGCGGGTCCGCCGATCCACAACGCTGTCACGACTTCGACGGCCCGTGCGCCGGCGGCGAGGAACCGCAGCACGTCTTCAGGCGTGCGAGCGCCGTTCGTCCCGATCAAGGGCACTTCGAGCTGCTGGAAAGCCTTACCTACCCAGTAAAGGCTCATCGGCAGGCACCCCGGTGAGCTCCACGCGCCCCACGAGCCGAGCACCGAGCCGCCCTCGAGGTCCGGCAGGAAGCCCGGGTAGCGGCCGACCAGCCCGACGGCGTCCGCGCCGGCCGAGCGAGCCGCGCGGGCCAGCGCGACGACGTCCGACGCCTGGCCCGGCAGCTTCACGAACAACGGGACGTCGACGGCGGCCCGCACGGTCCGAACCGCGTCGGCCACACCGTCCACTTCGGTCAGTTGCCGCACCGCGCGCGCCTCACGGCCGTGCGGCGCGCCCATGTTCAGCTCGACCGCCGGCACCACCGACGCCAGCGCGCGGCCGATCCGCGCGGCCGCGGCCGGGTCGCCCAGGGTGATGCTGCCGACCACCGGGCAACCGCGTGCCGCGCCGTGGGAAGCGGCGGCGGCCAGCATCGCCAGCCAGTCGTCGAGGTCCACGGCCGCGAGCCCGGACCGGTTGAGCAGCCCGTCACCGGCCCGGGCCGTGCCCGGCGGCCGCACCTCGCCGCCGGTGGAAACGAAGGCGTAGTCGGCGATGGCCAGCTGCTTTCGGGCCGCCGCGCTTTCGTTCACCGACTTCGCCACCACCGCCCCGGCGCCCGCGTCGACGCACGCGGTGATCCCGTCCAGGGTCATGGTCAGCTCCGAGGAGCCGACCCACACCGGGTTGGCGGTGGCGAGGCCGCCGACATCCAGACCGTCCACACCGTCCACTCAGGACAGTTTCGGGATCGTGCTGTCGTCGGCCATGTCGACGTCCTTCGTCTCCGGGCCGAGGAACCCGCCCAGGCTGATCAGCAGGCCGGCGAGCACGATCAGGACGCCCGGGGCGAGGTGCGCCGGCATGAACCCGTCGAACCGCTGCAGGTAGAACTGGTAGAACGCCGGGGCGATGAGCGCGAGGCTGTACCCGACGCCGTAGCCGGTGGACCGGATGCTCGCCGGGAAGCGCTCGGTCAGGTAGGCCGCGATCGGGCCGAACGTGCCGACGGTGAACACGCCGATCAGCACGCCGAAGCCGAGCGCCGCGCCGAACCCGCCGTTCGAGGTCATCAAGAGCGTGTACGACCCCGCGCCGAGCACGACCATCGCCAGGCCGTAGCCGATGTAGAACCGCCGTCGCCCGATCCGCTGGGACAGCAGGCCGAACAGCGGGTAGGACAGCGCGGCGGACGCGTTGATCACCAGCATCGTCAGCGTGACCTCCTTGCTGGACAGCAGGAGGTGCGCCTTCAGCTGCGCGGGTGTCACGGCGGCTTCCATGTTGGTCGCCAGCCACGTGCCGGTCATCAGGATGAACACCTGGCCCAGCGCCCGCGGGTACTTCTTCACCAGCCGCACGAGCGGGAGCTTGTGCTTCTCGCCGGTCAGCTCGACCGGGGGCTCGTGGACCTGCTTGAGGTAGTAGCGGAACAGCACGGCGGCCAGCAGCGCGCCGACGAGGAACGGGACCCGCCAGCCCCACTGCACGTACGCGCTGTGCAGGCCGGCGGCGGGCAGCAGCTGCAGCATCAGCAGCGTGATCGCGGCAATCACCGCGTACGCGGCGGGCGAGGTCGACGTGATGATCGAGGCGTAGAGGCCGCGCTTGTGCTTCGGGCTCCACTCCATCGCCAGCGGCACCGCCGTCGTGTACTCGCCGCCGAGGAAGATCCCGTCGACGAACCGCAGCGCGATCAGCAGGCCGACCGACCACATCCCGATCGTCTCGTGGCCGGGCAGGCAGGCGGTGATCAGCGTGATGACGCCGAACCCGCCGACCGCGACCAGTGTCGTGCGCTTGCGCCCGACCGTGTCGGCGAAGTGGCCGAAGATGACCGCGCCGAGCGGGCGGCCGATCAGCGTCGAGGCGAACACCAGGGACGCCAGCAGGGCCGTCGTGCTCGCGCTGAGGTTCGCGGCCTGGAAGTACGCGGTCGCCGGCGCCAGCACGACGATCGGCAGGTAGATGTCGAACTGGTCGACGAAGTAGGCGAGCGTTCCGCCGCGGACCGCGGCGCGCACCTTCGCGGGGTCCGGGCCGTGCGGGGTGCCGGGGCGGACGGCCGCCTCCGCGGCGTCGGGCGGTGTGGACATCGGTGTCCTCCGTTTTCGAACCTAGTGTTCACGAAGCGAACGTCAGACACTCTAAATACCGCCAACCGTGAACACAAGAGCGGTCACAGGGTTGACAGCCGGTCTTATAGTGAACTTTGACTTCATAATGCGAACGAGAGGCACTCTGATGAGCCCCGCCATCGCCGCCGTCCTGGACGGCCTGGTCGACATGCACGTCCACTCCGGGCCGAGCCCGTTCCCCCGGCGCTTCGACCACGTCGAGGCCGCGCAGGACGGCGCCCGGATCGGGATGCGCGCCATGGTCGCGAAGTCCCACCACCACAACACCCAGATGGACGTCCTCGCGATGAAGGGCCGCCTCGCCGACGTCCGGGCGCAGGTGTTCGGCGGGATCGCGCTGAACAGCACGGTCGGCGGGCTCAACGTGCACGCCGTGCGGATGACCCTGCGGATGGGCGGCAAGGTCGTCTGGTTCCCGACCATCTCCTCCGGCCGGCACATCGACTGCCACCCCGAGGACGGCGCCTTCCCGACCACGACCGTCCCGCTGACGCTGGAGCGCATCGACATCGTCGACGGTGAAGGCTCGCTCAAGCCCGAGGCGCTCGAGATCCTCGACGAGATCAAGGAGCAGCAGGCCGTCCTCAACGGCGGGCACATGTACCCCGAGTACATCAAGACGCTGTTCCGGGAGGCGCACGAGCGCGGGATGAAGCGGATGGTGGTCAGCCACCCCGACTTCGTCATCGGCGCCGACCCGGCGCTGTGCCGCGAGCTGATCGAGCTCGGCGCGTTCATCGAGCACGAGGTCGGCATGTACGACCCGGAGGGCACGCAGAAGTGGGATCCGAAGAACCTGCTGACCTGGATCGAGGCCCTCGGCCCGGAGCACACCGTGCTGGCGTCGGACTTCGGTCAGAAGGCCAACCCGAAGCCGGTCGACGCGTGGCTGCGCGTCGGCGAGGCGCTGCTCGACCTCGGCCTGCCGGAGAAGGACCTGCGGCGGATGGTCCGCGACAACCCGACGTACCTGCTGAACCTCGACGCCTGAAAGGACCCGCTCGTGTACGAAAAGGACGATCCCCGCTCGGCCCTGGCCACCGCGGCCCGGCCCGACAGCGGCGCCGCGATCACCGCCGCGCAGTACCTCGACCTGCGGGAAACGCCGGTCGTGCGGGCGCAGAACGTCATCCTCGTCCACACCGACGCCCGCGACGGCGACGACCTCGACAACGGGACCCTCGAGGGTGAGCTGGCGATCATCGTCACCGCCGCCTCCCCCGCGTTCACGGTGTTGACCGACGACGGCGCGACCAAGGTGGACTCCCCCGGGCTCGTGGTGGTCCCGCCCGGCGCGTCGCGGATCGGCGTCCACGGCGACGGCCCGCTCGTCCGGCTGGTCGAGGCGACCGAACCCGCGTGGCGGGACCGCGTCGCGAACGCCGGCGCCTACGCCGAGAACCACCCGCGTGTCACGCTGCTGGAGCGCTGGCCGGCCCCCGCCGAAGAGCGGGTCCGCTTCTATTCGCTGGCGGACGTCCCGGACGACCCGAAGCGGTTCGGGCGGATCTTCCGGACGCGGTCGTTCATGGTGAACTTCCTCCCGCTGCAGAACGGGCCGCGCGACCCGCGCAAGCTCTCGCCGCACCACCACGACGACTTCGAACAGCTTTCCCTGGCCGTGCAAGGGGAATACGTGCACCACATCCGCACGCCGTGGCTGCCTGACAGCACGACGTGGCGCGAGGACGAGCACGTGCGGATCGGCAGCCCGTCGGTGACGATCATCCCGCCGCCGACCGTGCACACCTCCGCGGCGAGCGACCCGGGCGTCAACCAGCTGATCGACATCTTCAGCCCGCCGCGGGTGGACTTCTCGGAGAAACCGGGCTGGGTCCTGAACGCCGACGACTATCCGATGCCATGAACGGCCGGACCGGAGGCGGGCTCTTCACCCGTCCCGCCACTCCCGTCGGGACGTGGCTGAAGATCGCCTCGACCGAGCCGGCCGAGATCATGGCGTTCGCCGGGTTCGACTTCGTCGTCATCGACCTGGAACACGCGCCGCTGGACCTGGTGACGGCGTACCGGCTGATCAACACCGCCGCGGCGCTCGGCATGACGCCGATCGTGCGGGTGCCGGACAAGACGCCGTCGACGATCCAGAAGATCCTCGACGCGGGCGCCATGGGCATCCTCGTGCCGCACGTCGACACCGTCGAAGAGGCGGCGGCCGTCGGTCGGGCGTGCCGGTTCCCGCCGCACGGCGTCCGCGGTGCCGGCGGCACCAGCCGAGCCGGGGCCTGGGGGCTGCGGCCCAACGCCGAGTACCTGGCCGCCGGCAACGACGACGTCCTGTGCATCCCGCAGCTGGAAAGCGTCGAAGCGATCAAGGCCGCGCCGGAGATGCTCGCACTGGACACAGTGGACGCCGTGTTCGTGGGCGCGGCGGACCTGTCGATGTCGATGGGGTCGACGCCCGCGTCCCCCGACGTACTCGACCTCGTCGCCTCGGCGATCGCGGCCGCGCACGACGCCGGGAAGAAGTGCGGGCTCGCCTTCGGCGGGGTCCCGGAGAAGGCGGCGCGGGCTGTCCGGGACGGCTGCGACTTCGTGTTGCTCAGCAACGACACGACGATGCTGGCCGAAGCCGCCCGCGGCCTGGTCCGGGCGTTCCGGGACGCGACCGCATGACGCTCTCGCTGCCGCGCACCGCGTTGTCGATCGCCGAGCTGGACGACCTCGACCACGACGGGGCCGTCCGGTTCGTGCGTGCGCTCGAGGACGCCGGCCACCGGATGGTCTGGATCCCCGAGGTCAACGGGCGGGAGGCGTTCACGACGGCGGCGCTGGTGCTGGCGTCGACGTCCCGGCTGATCGTCGGCAACGGCGTCGCCCGGGCCCTCGAGCGCGTGCCGAAGTCGGCGGCCTCGGCGGCGCGCGACCTCGCCGCCGGCTACCCCGGGCGGTACGTGCTGGGGCTCGGGGTGAGCGGAGCGGTCCGCGAACGCGGGGTCGGACCGCTCCCCTTCCTGCGCGAGTACCTCGACGGCGTCGACAAGGTGGCGCACGGGGTACCGAAGGTGCTCGGGGCGTACTCGGCGGGGATCACGCGGCTGGCCGCCGAGCGCGCCGACGGGCTGATCACGTTCCTCGTCACGCCGGAGCACACCCGCTGGGCGCGCGAAACGGTCGGCGACCTCTTCCTGTCGGTGGTCCAGTGGGCGGTGGTGGGCCGGTCGCGCGCCGCCGCCCGCGAGGTCGCGCGCGATCGGCTCGCCTACTACCTGACGCTCCCCCACCAGCTCGCCAAGCTGAAGCGGCTCGGCTTCACCGACGCCGACCTCGCGCCGCCGGGATCCGACCGGCTCGTCGACGCGCTCGTCGCCTGCGGCACGCCTGCCCAGGTGCGCGAGACGGTGCGAGCGCAGTACGACGCGGGCGCCACACAGGTCGCGTTGACGCTGGTCGGGCCGCTCGACGACGCCAAGCTCGACGCCTACCGCGCACTCACCTTGGAGGAGAACTGATGCGCCCGGCCGAAAAAGTCATCATCACGACCGCCATCACCGGCTCGGTGAACATCCCGTCGCAGAGCCCGTACCTGCCCCTGTCCGCCGATGAGGTCGCCGACGCCGCGCTGGAGGCGATCGAGGCGGGATCGGCGATCGTCCACCTGCACGCCCGCGAGCCGGACGGCCGGCCGACGCCCGATCCCGACGTCTTCGAGAAGATCGTCGGGCGGATCACCTCGGAATCCGATGCCGTCATCAACATCACGACGGGCGGCGCGTCCTCGATGACGATGGACGAACGGCTCGCGGCCGCCTACCGGCTGCGGCCCGAGCTCGCGTCGATGAACATGGGGTCGATGAACTTCGTCTACTCGGGCATCGCCGACAAGGTGACCGAGTGGAAGCACGACTGGGAGAAGCCGTACGTGCTCAACACGTACTCGAAGCCGTTCGTGAACACGTTCGACAAGATCGAGCACACGCTGCGGACGCTCGGCGAGTCCGGGACGCGGTTCGAGTACGAGTGCTACGACATCGGGCACCTGTACTCGCTGGCGTACTTCGTCGAGCTGGGCCTGGCGAAACCGCCGTTGCTGATCCAGGGCGTGTTCGGCGTCCTGGGCGGGATCGGCGCCGACCACGCGAACCTGGAGCACATGGTGCGGATCGCGGACAAGCTCTTCGGCGACGACTACTGCTTTTCGGCGTTCGCCGCCGGCCGGGACCAGCTGAGCTTCGGCACGCACAGCGCGTGGCTCGGCGGGCACGTGCGGGTCGGCCTGGAGGACAGCCTGTGGATCGGCAAGGGGCGGCTCGCGGAGAGCAACGCCCAGCAGGTCCGGAAGATCCGGGCGGTGGTGGACGACCTCGGGAAACCGATCGCCACCCCGGCCGACGCACGCGCGATGCTGGCACTGCGAGGAGGAGCGGCATGAGTTTGCTGACGGGCAAGGTGGTCCTGGTCGTCGGGGCCAGTTCGGGCATCGGCGCGGACGCCGCGCGGGTGTTCGCCGCGGACGGTGCGTCGGTGATGCTGGTGGCCCGGAACGAGGAGCCCCTGGCCAAGTTGGCCGCGGAGCTGTCCGACCACGACGTCGCCTACACGACGGGCGATGTGTCGTCGGCGTCCGATGTGGACGCGTTCGTCTCGGCGACGGTGTCCCGCTTCGGCCGGCTGGACGGCGCGTTCAACAACGCGGCAATGGGCGGCGGCGGTCGGCTCGACCAGGTGTCCGAAGCGGACTTCGACCGGATCATGGCGGTCAACGTCAAAGGCACGTGGCTGTGCTTGCGGGCAGAGGTCGCGGTGATGGAGGCGCAGGGGTCCGGCTCGATCGTGAACGTGAGCAGCATCGGCGGCCTCCGAGGCAGCCCGGGCATGGGCGCGTACCAGGCGACGAAGCACGCGGTGATCGGCCTGACCCGCACGGCCGCCCACGACTTCGGGCCATTGGGCATCCGCGTCAACGTGCTCGCCCCGGGCCCGACGGAGACCCCGATGCTGGACGAGCTGCGCCGCACGATCCCGGGCGGAGTGGAGGCCCGCATCGCGGCAACGCCGTTGCGGAAAGCGGGCACGGGAGCGGAAGTCGGCTCGACGGCGGCGTTCTTGCTGAGCGACCGGGCAAGCCACTTGAGCGGAGTGGTAGTCCCAGTCGACGGCGGCTTCACCGCGTGAGGCCGCCGGGTGGTGGGCCAAGGTTCGCCACCCGGCTACGCCTCGTCGGCAACCGGCGGGACCGGCACCTTGAACCACGGCCTCCGCCGGAAGCCGGCCACCCGCAACGGGTTCAAGTACAAGCGCACCGGCAACCGCACGGGAAGGACGATTCCGGAAGCCGGCAACCAGCCGGCCCGCCGCCCCTTCAGGCCAGGTCCGGGATCAGCTCGCCGATCAGCCGGATGCTCTTCAGTACCTTCTCGTGCGGGATGCCGCCGATCTGCTGGAGGCACATCATCCGGTCGATGCCCAGTTCGGCGTACGCGCGCAGCTTCTTGCGGCACGTCTCCGGGCTGCCCACGATCAGCGAGTCCTGCGCGCTCAGCACCTCGAAGACCTCCTCGTCCGGAACCTGCTCGCCCTGCAGGATCCGGGCGATCAGGAGGTTCGCCTCCGACGGCGCGTTCGACGCTTCGCCGCGCAGGAAGTCGCCGGTCAAGCCCGGGGACTTCACGAGCTCTTCGTTGCGGGCGTTGGCGCGCACGAACTCCGTCGCCGCTTCGAAGAACGTCAGCGCCGTCACCGTGTACCACGCCGCGGCCGCCGCCGCGCCGTTGCGCATGGCCTCCTCGTCCGTGTCCGCGTAGTGGACGAACGTGAAGAAGCCGACCTGGTCGTTGACGAACGCCCCGACCGGCTCGGTGCACTGCGCGGCCGCCGCCCGGTACAGGCCGATCAGGCGGCCCGCGCGCTCGAGGGACTCCCACATGGTCGTCCCGAGCACGCCCACCCCGCGGCGCCCGGCTTCCTCGAACGACGCCGGGCTCGCCGCGGCCTGCCACAACGGCGGGTGCGGCTGCTGCAACGGCTTCGGCCCGATTCCGACACCGTCGACGCGGTAGGCGTCGCTCTCGTAGGAGAACCGTTCGGAGGTCCACATCTTCGGCACCATCTCGAAGGCCTGCTGCGTCTGCGCGCGGGCGTCGTCCGGCTCGATGCCGAAGAGGCGCCACTCGGGGATGGTCGACCGGGTCAGGCCCAGTTCGACGCGCCCGCCGCTGAGGTGGTCGAGCGTCGCCGCCCGCTCGGCGACGCGGATGGGGTGGTTGAACCGCCCGGGCGCGAGCACCGCGGAGTGCCCGAGCCGGATCCGGCTGGTCCGCTGCGAAAGCGCGGCCAGCATGAGTTCGGGCGCGGAGGAAAGGCTGAACTCCCCGGCGCCGTGGTGTTCGACCTGCCACCAGCACCCGTAGCCCAGTTCGTCGGCGAGGACGGCCTGTTCGATGGCTTGCCGGAACCGCAGCTGTTCGTGCCCTTCGGGCCAGGGCCGCGGGTTCTGGATCTCGTTGAACAGGTCGATCTTCATCCACGGCCTCCGCTTCATCGGGGTCACCGCAGAGTCAGTCTCCGAGAGCGACTGGGTCGTTACGGATGGTCACCCGGACGGAGCAGCTTGGTCACCGGGCCGCCCCGGTGGCACGCTTCTTCCGGACGAAAGGCGGTGCCCATGGCCTTGCAGCCGGCCGGGCCGCGGCGGGCCGAGGTGCTCGCCGCTCTTTCGCTCGCCATCGATCTCGGGCTCGGGCAGCCCATGGAGCACATGCTGCGCTCCGCGCTCATCGCCACCCGGCTCGCCGACCGGCTCGGGCTCGACGGCGAACAGCGCGGCACCACCTTCTACGCCACCCTCGTCGCCTGGATCGGGTGCCACGCCGACTCGCACGAGCTCGCCGCGTGGTTCGGGGACGACATCGCCTTCCGCTCCGCCACCTACCGCGTCGACTGGGCCGGCCTGCCCTTCCTTCGCCTGCTCGCGACGCACGCCGGGCGGGACCGGACGCCCGTCGCGCGCGGGGTCGTCGCCGCCGCGTTCCTCGTCAACGCCCGGGGCCGCCTCGCCGAGCTCATCCAGTCCCACTGCTCCTCCGCCGGGCGGCTCGCCGACCGGCTGGGGCTGAACGAGACCGTCGCCCGGGCGCTGGCCGGCACCTTCGAACGCTGGGACGGCAGCGGCCTGCCCACCGGCGCGCGCGGCGACCGGCTGCCGATCGAAGTACGTGTCGTGCACCTCGCCGAGGTCGCCGAGGTCCACCTGCGCCGCGGGGGCGTCGCCGCCGCACGAACCATGGCCGAAGCGCGCAGCGGCCGCCAGTTCGACCCCGCGGTCGTCGCCGCTTTCACCGGCGCCGCAAGCGAAATCCTCGACGGCCTGCTCGACGACGACGTCTGGACGGCCGCCCTCGAACAGGCCCCCGACCGCGATCGGACGCTGACCGACGACGAGCTCGACGACCTGCTCACCGCGATCGGCGACTTCGCCGACCTCAAGTGCCCCTTCGCCCTCGGGCACTCGCGCGGGGTCGCCGACCTCGCCGCCGAAGCCGCCCGGCGCAGCGGACTGTCCGAACCGGACATCCGGCTCGTCCGGCGGGCCGGGCTGGTGCATGACCTCGGCCGGATGGGCGTGCCCAACAGCATCTGGGAGAAACCCGGCCCGCTGTCGGAAGCCGAGCGCGAACGCGTCCGGCTGCACCCCTACCTGACCGGCCGGATCCTGCGCCGGGTCACGGGCTTGGCGCAGGTCGCCGCCATCGCGGCGGCCCACCACGAACGGCTCGACGGCTCCGGCTACCCGCTCGGCGCGGCCGGCGCGGCCCTGACCCCGCACGCGCGGCTGCTCGCCGCCGCCGACGTCTACCACGCGCTGCGCGAACCGCGCCCGCACCGCCCGGCGCGCGACGCCGTGGACGCGGCCGAGATCCTGCGGCAGCAGGCGCGGGAGTCCCGGTTGGACGCCGAAGCCGTCGACGCCGTGCTGCTCGCGGCCGGGCACGCGCGCCGCCGGACGTCCTACCCCGCGGGGCTGACCGGCCGCGAGGTAGAGGTGCTGCGGCTGCTCGCCGGCGGCGGCTCGAACCGGGAGATCGCGCGGGCGCTGTCGATCAGCGAGAAGACCGTCCGCAACCACGTCGAGCACATCTACGCCAAGGCCGGGGTGTCCAACCGGACCGGCGCCGGGCTGTTCGCGCTCGAACACGGCCTCGCCGGCCTGCCCGGAAGATGAGGCATCCGCCCCATGCGCGGGCGGCGGGGCGAGCACGAGGCTGAGGCGAACCGTAAGGAGCCCGCCATGCCCACCCGTGCCGTCATCAGCCTCACCACCGGTCTCGAAGACCCCGAGAAGGTCACCGTCGCGTTCCTCGTCGCGGTCGGCGCCGCCGAACAGCACCGCGCGACGCTGATGTTCCTCACCAAGGAGGCGGTCCGCCTCGCCCTCGACGGGTTCGCCCAGGCGACGGCATGTGAGGGCTGCCCGCCGCTGGCCGACCTGGTCAAGCGCTACGAAGCCGCCGGCGGCCGGTTCCTGGTCTGCCCGATCTGCTTCACCGCCCGCCACCTCGCCGACGACGGCCTGGTCGCCAACGCGTCCCTCGGCGGCACGGTGCCGATGTGGGAGTGGATCGGCGACGAGCCCGTCACGACGTTCAGCTACTGACGCCATGACCACCGCAGGCGAGCAGTTCGCCCACGCGCTCGCGGCCCGTGACTCCGCCGGGCTGCACGCGGTACTGGCCGGCGAAGTCGACTTCGCCGCGTTGACCCCGGGCCGCCACTGGAGCGCCACCGATCCCGCGGAGATCGTCGACGACGTGATCCTCGGCCGCTGGTTCGGCCCCGGCCGGACGATCCACGAGCTGTGCTCGGTGACCACCGGCCGGGTCGCGGACTGCGAGCACGTCACCTACCGGCTGCGGGTGGAGCGCGACGGCGTCGACCACCTCGTCGAGCAGCAGGCGTACTACACGGTGCAAAACGGTGAAATCGGGTGGCTGCGCGTCCTCTGCTCCGGTTACCGGGCGCTCGCCGGCTGAGAATCCGCTCACGTCGGCGTGGCTCAACGCGCCGGAGTGCCGTCCGCCTGCCATCCTCTTGCGGTCAGGAAGACAGGCGGACGGAGGCACCCGTGGGCGTCATCAGCTGGATCGTGCTCGGGCTCATCGCGGGCTTGATCGCGAAGGCCCTCATGCCGGGCAAGGACCCCGGCGGCTGCATCATCACGATCCTGCTCGGCATCGGGGGCGCGTTCGTCGGCGGCTGGGTCGGCAAGACCCTGTTCCACACGGATCTCGGCACGTTCTTCGATCTCCGCACGTGGGGCCTCGCGGTCCTCGGCGCGCTGATCATCCTGGTCATCTACCGGATGGCCTTCGGCCGCAGCCGCCGCGACTAGTCCGGGCCTCAGTTGAGGCTGACGCCGTAGGCGCTCATCGCCTCACCGACCGGCTGGAAGAACGACGTCCCGGAGCCCTTGCCGGACGTGATGCCGAGGCCGACGCTGCCCGCGAACAGGCAGCCGCCCGAGTCGCCCGGGTTGACCAGCGCGTCGGTCTGGATCAGCTGGGATACCGAGCCCTCGGCGTAGTTCACGGTCACGTTCGTGCGCGTGACCGAGCCCGACGTCAGGTGCGTGGTGCTGCCGCTCTTGCTGATCCACTGGCCGACCGTCGCGGTGCCGGCGGAGCTGATCCGCTGCGTGGAGCCGTTCCACAGGGTGACCGCGCCGGGCGCGCTGCCGGTGGTGTTGCGGATCAGGCCGTAGTCGTTGCCGGGGAAGCTCGACCCCTGCGACGGGCCGACGTTCCACTGCGACACCGCCCGCGTGCAGTGCCCGGCGTCGAGGATGTAGTTCTGGCCGCCGCGGTTGGTGTTGAAGCCGACCGAGCAGCGCGTGCCGCCGCCGGTGATGGCCTCGCCGTTGTAGATCACGGTGTGCATCTCGCCGGCGACCCTGTCGACCCGGACGCGGTCGCCGAGCGACGCCGCGGCCGCCAGCAGGGCGTCGGTGCCCTTGGCCGCGTCCGCCACCGTCAGCACGACCTGGTTGGTCTTCGGGTCGAGGCCGACCGAGGTGTGCGCGACCGCGGGCAGCGCCTGCAGGGCGTTCTGCGCGACCGCGAGGGCCGCGCCCGAGTGCTTGACGACCCGGGCCTGCGCGCCGGCCGCGGTGACCCGGTCGGCGGCTGCCTGGTCGAGCACGTTCACGACGGGCTTCGCGGCGGCGTCGAGGTAGCCGTCGACCGCGCGGGCGCCGAGCGCGGCGGTGACCTGGTGCAGGGTCTCGACGCTCGCGGCCTGCGTCCGCAGCAGCGCGACCGCGGCGGACTCGCTGATGCCGGCTTCCGCGGCGAGGGACGCGACGGCGTCGCGCTGGACGTCGGGTGCGTAGCCGTCGACAGTGACCGCGCCGGCCGGGCTCGTCAGGAAGCCGGCGACCGCGGCGGTGGCCACCAGCGCGGTGGCGGTGCGGGCGAGCAGGTGTCTTGTGCGCATGCCGGTACTCGCTTTCACGGGGAACCGGCGCGAGGGATGGCCGCGCCGGTCGCGATGGGTGTCCGGTGATCCGGTGCGCCCGAGGGTGATCCGGTCGAGCCCGCACAGTAACCGGGCAGCGAAGCGGACCAATCCCGCTCGTGGTCCGCCGACCGTCCACTTGCGACCGATCCGGCGGCTCAACTCCTTGGCGGCGCAGGCCAAGCGACGTCGTCGATCGTCAGGAAGGGCTCGCCCGCCACGACCGCCGGCGTGCTGCCGGTGAACGCCCGGACCTCCCGGTGCAGGTGGGACTGGTCGGCGTAACCGGCGTCCGCGGCGACGCGGGCCGCGTCGTGGCCAGCGACCAGCCGGTGGACGGCGTGGTCGAAGCGGACGAGCCGCGCCGCCCGCTTGGGCGGCAGCCCGGCCTGCGCCTGGAACCGCGACCACAGCCGCTTGCGGCTCCAGCCGACCTCGGCGGCCAGCTCGTCGACGCGGACCCGGCCGCGGGTGCGGACCATCCGGTGCCAGGCCCACGCGACCTCCGGGTCCGCCACCGGTCCCGTCTCACCGCGGCGGGCGAGCAACGCGTCGGTCAGCGCGAACCGCTCGTCCCACGACGAAGTCTCGCTCAGCCGCTCGCCGAGCCGCGCCGCTTCCCGGCCCCACAGGTCGTCCAGGGTCACGAAGCCGTCGAGTTCGCCCGGGCGGACGCCGAGGACCGCGCCCGCGACCACCGGGGGCAGGCGGACCTGCACGCAGGCGAAGTCCGTCGCCCGCGTGATGCGCGTCGTGCCGAAGCCGAGCCCGGCGACGACGCTCCCCCGCTGCCGGCGCCCGGCGGCGTCGGCCACGGCGACGGTGCCGGACCCGAAGATCACCGCCAGCGTCACGGCCGGAGGCGGGACCAGCATGAGGCCGGCCGGGGTGCGGCCGCGGTCGCGGAAACCGGCCATCGTCGCCCCGGCGACCCGCCCGGGCCGCACCGGACGAGCGACGTCCCACAGCGCCTCGGCCACGGTTCCAAGCTACGCGGAACATTCGTCCAAGCCACGCGGGTGGCCGCGCGGCCAGGCTCGGCGCATGACGAACCTGCACGTGACCGACGACGGCCCCCGCGACGCCCCGGTCCTCCTCCTCGTCCACGGATCCGCGTCCTCGGTCCGGTCCTGGGACGCCCTGCTCCCGCTGCTGCTCGAGAACCACCGCGTGGTCCGGGTCGACCTGCTCGGGCACGGCCGGTCGGTCAAGCCGGCCGACGCCGACTACGGCATCGCCGAGCAGGCCCGCCGGGCCGGAGCCGAGCTGCACCGGCTGGGCGTCGGGCACGCCGTCGTCGCCGGCCACTCGACCGGCGGGCTCGTCGCGACCGCGCTCGCCGAGGAGCGGCCCGGCCTGGTGACCGCGGTCGTGCTGGTCAACACGGGACCGAGCATGGACACCTACATCGGGCCGCAGACTGCTTTCGACCCCGAGCAGTGGGCGCGGCTGACCGACGCGCAGATCCGCGAGGCGATGAGTTCCGCGTTCCGCCCCGGCTTCGAAGCTCCGGCGCCGCTCGTCGAGGACGTGCGGGGAATGACCTTCGCCGCCTTCGCCGCGGCGCAGCGAGGAGCCGTCGAATACCTTGTGCGGCAGTCGATCCCGGACCGGCTGACGGCGCTGGGCACGCCGGTGCTGGTGCTCTTCGGCGAGGACGACCGGCGGTGGCGGCCGTCGACGGCGCTCGCGGCCTACCGGGCCGTGCCGGGCGCGCGGGTCGTGGCGCTGCCCGGCGTCGGCCACTCCCCGATCCTCGAAGACCCGGGGAGGACGGCCGAGGCGCTGCTGGCCTTCACCGGGTGATGGAACGGCGGAGACCGATAGTCGTACCCACTTCGGCCGGGAACCAAACAAGCCCGGCTCGGCCCACGCCGCCGCGGCGCGGGTGGCAGGATGTGGCCGGTGAGCATGCGGACCAGGAACAACGTCGTCGAGGACGGGCCCGAAGACGCGCCGGTGGTGCTGCTCGCCCACGGGTTCGGCTGCGACCAGAACCTGTGGCGCCTCGTCGTTCCCGCGCTCGCCGAGCGGTACCGGGTCGTGCTGTTCGACCACACCGGCGCCGGGCGCTCGGACCTGTCCGCGTGGACGCCGGAGCGCTACGGCACCCTCGACGGCTACGCCGACGACATCCTGGCCCTGTGCCGCGAACTCGACCTGACCGACGTCGTGCTGGTCGGACACTCGGTCAGCGCGATGATCGCCGTCCTGGCCGCCAACCGGGAGCCGGCGCGGTTCGCGAAGCTCGTGCTGCTCACGCCGTCGCCGTGCTACATCGACGACGACGGCTACCGCGGCGGCTTCAGCCGCGAGGACATCGACGAGCTGCTCGAAGCGCTGGAGTCGAACTACCTCGGCTGGTCGGCGACGATGGCGCCGGTGATCATGGGCAACCCGGACCGCCCGGAGCTGGGCGAGGAGCTGACGAACAGCTTCTGCCGCACCGATCCCGCGATCGCGCGGGTCTTCGCGCGCGCCACTTTCCTTTCCGACAACCGCGACGACCTGCCGAAGGTCTCCGTGCCGACGCTGATCGTCCAGTGCGCGCAGGACGCCATCGCGCCGCCCGAGGTCGGGCAGTTCACCCACGAGCGGATCGCCGGCAGCCGGCTGGTGACGCTCGACGCGATCGGGCACTGCCCGCAGCTCAGCGCGCCCGAGGCCACCACCGCCGCGATCACGGCGTTCGTGAGCGGCCCATGATGTGCGAAGCCGACGCGGGCGGCCGAAAGGGCGCGGACCCGGCGTTTTCCGCGTTGCTGGAAGACAGCGCGGAGGACCTCTACGAGAACGCCCCCTGCGGCTACCTCTCGACGCTGCTGGACGGCACGATCGCGAAGATCAACGCCACCCTGCTGGACTGGCTGGGCCACGAGCGCGAGGAGATCGTCGGGCGACGGCGGTTCTCCGACCTGCTGACCGTCGGCGGCCGGCTCTACCACGAGACGCACTTCGCGCCGTTGCTGCGCATGCAGGGCGAGCTCGGCGGCGTCGCCTTCGAGCTGAAGACGGCGACCGGCGGCCGGCTGCCGGTGCTGGTGACCTCGACGGTCAAGACCGGCTCCGACGGCGAGGCCCAGCTCATCCGCACCACCGTGTTCGACGCGCGCGACCGCCGCGCCTACGAGCGGGAACTGCTGCGGGCGCGCGACGAAGCCGAGCGGGAACGCGACCGCGTGCAGCGGCTGGCGCGGACGCTGCAGCAGACGCTGCTGCCGCCGGCACCGGCCGAAGTGCCGGGCATGCAGGTGGCGGCGTACTACCACCCGGCGTCGGCCGACGAGGTCGGCGGCGACTTCTACGACCTGTTCCCCGTCACCGGCGACACGTGGGGGTTCTTCCTCGGCGACGTCTCGGGCAAGGGCGCCCAGGCCGCGGTGGTGACGTCGCTGGCGCGCTACACGCTGCGGGCGGCCGCCGTCCACGACCCCGACCCGACCGTCGCGCTCGGCATCCTCAACACGGCGCTCAACCAGCAGTTCCACAGCGACGACCCGCGCTACTGCACGGTGATCAACGGCCGCATCCGGCCCGAGGGCGACCACGCGACGATCACCCTGGCCGGCGGCGGCCACCCGCCCGCGCTGCTGATCCCGGCCGACGGCGCCGCGCGGTTCCTGCCGCTGCGCGGCGGCCAGCTCGTCGGTGCCCTGCCCGGCGCGCGGTTCGTCTCGCTCGACGTGCACCTGGCGCCCGGCGACACGCTGCTGCTCTACACCGACGGGCTGACCGAAGCCCGCGCGAACGGCCGCACCCGTTACAGCGAAGAACGGCTTCGCGAAGACCTGACCGGCCTGGCCCCGGCGACCGCCCCGGCGGTGGTCGAGGCGGTCACCGACCTGCTGGCCGGCTTCGGGGACGGCGTCGACGACGACACCGCCCTGCTGGCGTTCGGCATTCCCCTGCCCGGAGGCGATCAGTCATGACGAGCCCGTTCTCGACCTCGACCGAAACCGCGGACACGGGGCCGATCCTGACCGTCCGCGGCGAACTCGACGTCGCCACCGCGGCCCGCCTGCGCACCCGGGTCGGGGAGCTGGCGCTGGCGGCCGGGCAGCTGCTGGTGGTCGACCTGGCCGGCGTGACGTTCTGCGACTCCAGCGGGATCTCGGCGTTGATCGCGGCGCGCAACGCCGCCGAGTCGGCCGAGGCGTCGATCGCCCTGGCCGCCGTGCCGGCCCGGCTCACGAGGACGTTGGCGCTGACGGGGTTGTCGGACTTCTTCCCCACCTACGCGACGGCCGAGGAGGCCATCCGTCAGAGGCAGGGCGGCCGGTAGCCGTCGATCCGCAGGCCGCGGAACTCGAGCCGGTTCGGCGTCTTGCCCACGAAGACCAGGCCGCGGGCTTCGGTGAGCACCGACGCGAACGAGTACGACGGCGTCCCCAGCTCCGGCAGTGACGTCCACGCGCGGGGCCGGAAGCCGAAGAACTTCGTGACGAGCTTCCCCCGCGTCGACGGCACCAGGGTGAGCCACTTGTCGCCGCCGCTCCAGTGCGACGCCGGGCGCAGCTGGACGTAGAGGTCGTCGGTGGCGCGGTAGGTCAGCCAGAAGCCCGCGGAACGGGAGAGGTCGGCCTGCGCCTCGAACCGGTTCCCCAGCCACACGACGGCCACGTGCCACTCGGCGTTCCGGAAGTCGATCTTCGCCGTGTACCGGTTTCCGTCGCGGACAAGAAGGTTCCCGGTGGCCGGGACGGTGGTGCCCTCACCGCTGGCGAGCCACTGCTGCAGCCGGTCGATCGACGGCGTCGCGCACTCGCACGGCGCTGCCGGCGACGCGTCCGCGGCCGAGGTGACCAGGGAAAACAGGAGGAGGGATGCGATGACCGCGAGCGTCCGGGCGAAGGCGAGGCGCATGCGGGGAAGCTAGCACACCGGATGTGGCCCGGGTCACGGAATGCGCGTCGATCTCGGGCGCTACACAGGGGTAGGAACCGATCGAATCCCCAAGGAGGGCCATGTCCGCCACCACCACGCCGGCCGAGGCCGCGACCACCCCGGTGGTCCCGGTGCTCGACGACTTCGACTTCGACCTGACCGACGGCGCGGCCTGCCGCATCGACGACCCGGACTGCGAAGCCTGCCAGTGAGCCGGTGTCCCCGGTGCGGCTCTTCCCGCACCGGGGACGGCCTTTCCCGCCGTCATTTCGGGTGGCCGGTCGCGGCCACCTGGACGAAGCTGCGCACCAGCGGGCTGCGGCCGCTCTTCGGCCACGCCACCACGAGGTCGCTCGGCGGCCGGTCCGCCAGGGGCACGACGACGAGGCCGGCCGGCAGCGGCTGGTCGACCGGGGCGAGCGCCGCGGTTCCGTTCCACAGCACCGCCTGCAGACACTCCTGGACCGTCCGCAGCACCGGCGATGCCTCGTCCGGCGCGCCGCCGGTCCAGTAGGCGGTCCACAGTGGATCGGTCCCGTCGGGCAGCCGGACCCACCGGCGGTCCTTCAGCTCGGCGGCGGGGATCGAGGAGTGGCGGGCGAGCGGGTCGTCGTCGCGCACCACGACGCCGACCGGCACCGAGCGCAGCACGTGCGTGCCGATTCCGGTGGTGTCGAAGGGGGTTCGCGTCAGGGCGACGTCGACGAGACCGGCGCGCAGGCCCGCCGTCGGGTCGCCGAGGCCGGCTTCGTGGACGCGGACGTCGACGTGCGGGTGGCGTTCCCGGAACAGCGGGACCAGCCGGGTGCCGACGTGCTCGGCCGCGTCGGCCAGGGTGCCGACGGTCAGGCTCGCCGCACCGGCTGCGGCGGTGACCCGGCCGCGGATCCGGTCGGCCTGCTTGAGGAGCGCGTCCGCCTCGGTGTAGAGCGCCGCGCCGGCGGGGGTGAGGGTGACGCCCTTGGGCGTGCGCTCGAACAGGGCGGCGCCGAGCTCGTCCTCCAGCTGCCGGATGGCCCGGCTGAGCGGCGGCTGCGTCATGTGCAGGCGGCTCGCGGCCCGGCCGACGTGCCGTTCGTCGGCGACCGCGACGAAGTACTTGAGCGCGCGCAGGTCCACCGCGACACGATACCTTCGCGGTATCGGGAGGACCGAGCCGGACTTGGACGCGTGCGGGGCCGGTGGCGAACGATCGTGGGTATGACTCTCACGATCGGGTGCTACTCATACGACACGACTCGGCCGCTGTTCGACCGCACCGACGTCACGGTGAAAACGGCGGCCACGCTGCCGGAGATCTTCGAGCGGACGATCCGCGACCACGAGTTCGACGTCGCCGAGCTCGGGTTGACGTTCTACTTGCGGCTGCTGGAATCCGGCCTGCCGTACGTCGCATTGCCGATCTTCCCCAACCGGGTGTTCCGGCACTCGTGCGTCTTCGTGAACAAGCGGTCCGGGATCACCGGACCGGGTGATCTCGTGGACCGGACGATCGGCGAGTTCGGCACTTACGGGCAGGACTCCGGCGTGTGGGCCAAGGGAATCCTGATGGACGAGTACGGTTTCGAGCCCGCGCGGAACCGCTGGGTGATCGGCGGGCTGGACCGGCCGGCGGAGCCGTTCGGCTTCACCCCGCACCCGCACCCGGACGACGTCTCGGTGACGACGTCCGACCGGACGCTCGGCGACTTGCTGGCCGCGGGCGAGATCGACGCGCTGTTCACGGCGAACGTCCCGCAGTGCGTGCTGGACGGCGCCCCGGACGTCGTCCGCTTGTTCCCCGACTTCGAGCCGGTCGAGCGCGACTACCACCGGCGCACGGGGATCTTCCCGATCATGCACGCGGTGGTGATCCGCCGCGAGCTGCTGGACTCGGCGGCCGAGGTCTACCGCCTGTTCTCGTCGGCGGCGGAGTCGGCCGCGGACCGCTACCGGCGCGACCGCCGCCTGTACCAGGTGCCGACGATGGTGCCGTGGATGAACGCGCTCGTCGAGCGCACCGAAGCCGAGTTCGGATCGGATTGGTGGCCCTACGGGATTTCAGCCAATCGAGCGACTTTGGAGACTTACTTGCGCTACCACCATGAGCAGGGACTTTCCGCGCGACAGTGGGCGATCGAGGAGGTCTTCGCGCTCCCGGAGACGTGATCTTTTGTCGGTGGGGGCCGGTAGCGTCGGGCGCATGGCTCTTTCGACGGAGGAACGCGAGAAGTTTTTGGCCGAACCCCACATCGGGGCGCTGTCGGTGACGGAGCGCCCGGACCGGGCCCCGCTGACGGTGCCGCTGTGGTACCAGTACACCCCGGGCGGCGAGCTGTGGATCCGGACGCTGCCGGAGTCCCGCAAGATGAAGGCGATCGACTCGGCGGGGCGGTTCAGTTTGCTGGCCCAGCGGGCGACACCGACGGTCAGGTACGTGTCGGTGGAGGGGCCGGTGCTCCGGACCGAGCCGGACAGTCCGGCGCGGGCCCGGGAGATGGCGGCGCGGTACTTGCCGGAGGAGAAGGTCGAGGAGTACCTGGAGTTCGAGCGGACCCGGGTCGGCGAGCATGTCGTGGTGTTCCTGCGGCCGGAGCATTGGCTGTCGCTGGACATGGGGGCGGTGTGATGTCCACATCGGACTGACCCGGGGCGGGACGAGGCAGCTCACGGCCGAGGTGCGCGGCGGCCAGATGCGCGGCGGAGGTGGCCGAGGTGTGCTCCTCGCCCACGGCCGGCGGGCCAGGGCCGTGCGCCACCGCTGGTGCCGATTCGCCGGCCAGCCGCGGTCGATCACTCGGCGGCCGCGGCGAAATGCGCGCGAGCCGCGCGCCCAAGGTGACCTTCGCGCGCCGCCACGAGGAGAGTCCATCAAGGCGCGTTGGCAAGCGAGCAACTCTTCCAGCCCGCGAGAGCCGATCAACAGTGCGTCACCAAACCGCGCTCAGTGGTAAGGCGCTCCGCCCGGCGCCTGCCGTGCCCGTGGCGCCTGCGCCCGCGGCACCTGGGCTCGAGGCACCTGCGCTCGAGGCGCCTGTCCCCTTGGTGCCTGCCCACGCGGCACCTGCGCCCGCGGTGCCTGCCCGCGAACCATCTGCGTCCGCGCCGCCGGTGGTGGGCCCGCTCGCCTCGCCGGGGGACGAGCCGCCGCCGGGCGGGGCTCCCGTTCCGCCGGCTCCTCGCGCGCCCGGGATGGCCGGTTCGCCCACGAATCGAACAGCACGATCAAGCCCGCGAACACCGCGCACCCCAGCCCGAGGGCCACGTTGACCAGTGACCCGATGATGCCGGCCACCAGCAGCACCGGCAGCACCGCCATCAGGCAGTACGGGTCGATCCTGCCGAACTTCGGGCGGGACGGCCCCTCCCGGGGACTCACCGCGCGACCTCCGCTTTCCCTCGCGCCATGGTCGCAGTATGCAACCCGCAGCCCCGCGCGGCCACCTTCCGACCACAAAAAACCGGACAAAGCGACCAACTACGCAGGATCCCGCAGGGCGATCTCGACCTCCGAGCCCGTCAACCGGCGGGGGCCGACGTAGTACAGCACCGCCCCGGCCGCCAGCTCGGCGACCCACGACGGGTTCACCACCAGCCCTTCGCCGGTGCGCGCCGCCAGGACCGCTGCCGGCAGCAGCCACCCCGGTTCGGTTTCCAGGCGCGGACAGCCGCGAAAGGATGAACGGTGTTCACCGGACCGGGACGGCCGGACAAGAATGGACAAATTCCCGTGCTCGGCGGGGAAAAACCGGCGTTCCGTGGTGCACTGTCAGCGGTCCCCCGGCGCCGGAAGAGGTACGCGCATGAGGAAACGGGTCCGTTCGGCACTCTTCGCGACGGTGCTCGCGTGCGGCTTGATCGCCACCCCGGCGGCCGCCGCCGCGGCGCCGCCGGGCATCGAGTTCGCGAACCCCGCCAGCCAGGCATTGTTCGGCACCGCTTACCAGGAAGCGCTGGACAACCTGCTGCGCACCAACACCATCGGCTACGACGCGAAGTACGACAAAAGCGGCCTGCTCGACCCGGGGACCGGCATCGTCCGCGCGGGCGGCGGCTACAACCAGCCGTGGACGCGCGACGCGTCGGTCAACAGCTGGAACGCCACGAGCCTGCTCTCCCCCGCGCTCGCCCGGAACACCCTGTGGGCGGTCGTCGACAAGGACGCCGGCGGCGCCCTGCGCGTGCAGCAGGACGACCAGCAGTGGGACCAGGTCGTCTGGGCGACCGCCGCGTGGCACCACTACCTCGTCACCGGCGACACGGCGTTCCTCGGCGACGCCTACCGCGCGACGGCGAACACGCTGACCATCCGCGAACACGCCACCACGGCCGGCTTCAATGCGACGTACGGGCTGTTCACCGGCGCGTCGTTCTTCAACGACGGCATCGCCGGCTACCCCGCGCCGCCCGCCGACGCCACCGAGTCGGTCAGCACCGGCAGCATGCCGTGGCCGGGCGTCGCGAGCGGGATGTACCTGAGCACCAACGAGGTCTACTACGCCGCGTACGTCAACGCCGCGAACATGGCGGAGAAACTGGGGCGCCCGGGCGCGGAGGTCGCCGGCTACCGGACCAAGGCGAACGCGCTGAAAGCCGCGATCAACGACCACTTCTGGAACGCGAAGACCGGCCTGTACGACTACCAGCTCCTCGCCGACGGCACCCGCGGCGCCTACCAGGAAGGCACCGGGCTCGCCTTCGCGCTGCTCTTCGGCGTCGCGAACCCGGCGCAGGCCCGGTCGATCGTCGCGAACGCCCGGGAAATGACGTGGGGCATGCCCGACACGTTCCCGAACTGGGCGCGCTATTCGGACGCGCAGCCCGGACGGCACAACGCGATCGTCTGGCCGCTGGTCCAAGGGCTCTGGGCGAAAGCCCTGGCCGGGCAAGGGAACCAGAGCGCGTTCGCGTCCGAGGTGGCGCGCCTGGCCAAGCTGGCCGACGGCAACAGCGGGTTCTGGGAGATCTACAACGGCGGCACCGGCGTCGTGGACGGCGGCTACCAGCGGCTCGGTGACACCGTGAAGTTCCACTGGGGTTCCGAACCCGACCAGACCTGGTCGGCGACGGCGTTCCTCGACATGATCCACACCGGCCTGTTCGGGCTGACGTTCACCGACCGCGGCCTGGTCTTCACACCCGACCTCCCGGCGGGCTGGGGTGACGTGACCCTCCGGAACCTCCACTACCGCAACGCCACCCTCACGATCGCGCTGCACGGCGCGGGCACCAAGGTCGGCTCGTTCACGATCGACGGCCGGCCCGCGCCCGGCAACGCCGTCCCGGCCACGCTGACCGGCGACCACACCGTCTCGATCACGCTCACCGGCGCGGCCGCCGGCGACCGCGACGGCGACGGCGTGCCCGACGCGGCCGACCGCTGCGCCGACACCGCGGGCACCGTCGACGGCTGCCCGGCCCCGGCCCACCTCGAAGCGGAGGACGCGCTCAACACCGGCGGCGTGAAGGCGAACGTGAACCACATCGGCTACTCCGGCCGGGCGTTCGTCGACGGGCTGTGGGCGCAGGGCGCGGCTTCGTCGTTCACGCTGCACCGCGCGTCGAGCGACCCGGCGACGGCCGCGCTCACCGTGCGCTACGCCAACGCCAACAGCGACACCCGCACGATGACGCTGTCGGTCGACGGGCAGCGGCTGCGGCAGGTGAGCTTCCCGAAGGTCTCCGACAGCTGGGACGCCTGGGGCACGGTGACCTTCGGCGACGTCCCGCTCAGCGGCCGGGACCCGGTGGTCACGCTGTCCTACGCCCCCGGTGACACGGGCTCGATCAACCTCGACTGGCTGGCCGCCGGCTGACCCGTCACCCGAACCGGTGAACCCCCGGCCCGGCCGTCACAGCCGGGCCGGGCGGGCCCTCTCGTTGTTCGTCGCGGTGGCCGGGCGGCACGCCCCCCGACCGGCCGGCCACCGCGCACACGTCGCCGGGCCCCGCATACTGGACCGGTGAGCGAACCGATCCCGCTGTTCCCCGGCTCGCGCGTCGACCCCGCGCGGTTCGCCGACGCGCAGCACCGCCTCTTCACCGGGATGCGGCTGCGGATCGGCCGGTCCGGCATCGCGCACCGCGTCGCGTGGGTGCCCTGGCTCGACGAGCTGACCCTGCCCGCGCCCGCCTGCCACCAGGGGTGGTCCGGGCTCGGCGCGGCGGGCGAGATCACCCCCGCCGACGGGCCGGTGACCTGCCGCAAGTGCCTGCGCCTCGGCGGCGAACCGGACGATCCCGCCCAGCACCCCCTGTTCGCGCTGCCGGAACCCCACTGACCGGTTAGCTCCGCACCGGCCGGGTACCTGCCTGGGATGACGGAGAACCGAGACCCCGGCGCGTCGGTCCGGCAGTTCACCGCCGAGCTGGCCGACGCGGCGATGGCGGGCGCGTACGACGACGTGGCCGACGCGCTGGGCGTGCTCGCCCGCGTCGGCTCGAACCGGATCCCCGGCGCGATCGTCGCGGAGCTGGTCGGCCGCTGCGCGTCGGTGGTCCGCGCCCGCCAGCCGGCCGATCCCGGGGCGGTGTTCACCGTGGCCGTGACCGACGAGCGGGCCCGGCCGGTCGAGGTCGACCGGCTGCCGCCCGGGCCGCTGGCCGCCCTGCGCGCCCTCCTGGCGGACCTCGGCGAAGACCACGAGAGCCGCGACATCCACCTGGAGCTGGCCGCCCGCGGGCGGCCGGACGACGTCGTCGGCGTCGTGATCCACCTGCTCGTGTGGCTCGTCGAACTGTCCGGCAGCGAGGCGGCGACCTTGCCCCCGCTGAGCTGTTTCGCCCGATGAACCCGGCCGGAGACGGCGCGATCGAGGTCAGCGACCCGGTGGACGGGACGGTGACCGTGCGCGCGCACGGCGCCCCGGACGCGGCGGACCTCGCCGCGGCACTGGCCGGCGCCACCCGCGGCGCGGCGACGGTGCTGCTCGACCTGACCGGGGTCGACCACTTCACCACCGAAGCCGTCGCGGCGATCATCCCGCACCTGCGGCAGCCCGGCAGCCGGCTGATCGTGACGGCATCGGCCGCGGTGGAGGGAAAGCTCGCCCGGCTCGGCTTGAGCGGGCTCGTCGCGCCGTCGACCGAGTCCCGGGCCTGAGGCCGCCTTCGTGGCGAGACTGTCCGCCGGGCGCTGAGCGACCTTCAGTTCCCGCGGCGGGCCCGGTCGGTCCGCCGCCGGTTCTCCTTCTCCAGCGCGGCCACCAAGTCCTCTTTGGACATTCGCGACCGGCCGGGGATGCCGAGCTGCTTGGCCCGCTCGTAGAGGTGCTGCCGGCTGGCCGTCGCGTTGACGCCGCCACGCGTCGGCTTGGCCGGTTGCCCGGCGCCGCGAGCCGCCTGCTCGTCCGACGGGCCGCGCTCGGGCTTCGGCTCCCAGTGGTCGCCGACCTTCTCGAACGAATGCTTCAACGCCGAGTACGCCGTCTGCTGGGCGCGGCGGCCCGGACCGTAGGTGCGCAGCGCCGAGTCGTGCGCCGCCACCCACGTGTCCTGCGCCTTGCGCGGCGATCGCAACAGCGTGCTGGGCAGGTCTTCGCGTCCGGGCATGCCGGCTCGGCTACCCCCGCCTGCCCGGCGCCAAACCGGCGATCTCCTCGTCGAGCAGCGGATCCGGGTCGAACAGCATCCCCGCGAAGTGGCCGGCCAGCTCCAGCGAGAGCACGCCGTGCAGGCGCGTCCAGAACGACAACGCCCGGTGCAGCACCGCGGGCGGCGCGGGATGGCCGCCCGCCCACGCCCGGTGGTCGTCGAGGTGCGCGTCGAACGGCGTCTCCGGCCCGCTCTCCCCGAGCGCCCCGCACGCTTCGATGAGCACCGCCATCACCTCGAACGAGATCGCGGTCGTGTCGTCGGGGGCGTGGTAGCCGGGGACGGGCGTGCCGTAGATCAGGAAGTACCGCTGCGGGTCGCCGCGGGCCCAGTCCCGGATGACGTGCGCCAGCCCGGCCAGGTCGGCGCCGTCGTCGTACGCCGCGCGGACCGTGTCGGCGATGCTCCGGTACGCGTCGCGGATGAGCGCGGTGATCAGCTCGTCGCGGCTCGCGAAGTACCGGTAGAGCGCCGGGCCGCTCATGCCCAGCTGCTTGGCGATCGCGTTCAGCGACAACGCCGGCACGCCCGCCGTCGCGATCTGCTCCCACGCGTGCTGCTTGATCTCCGCGCGCACCTGCGCCCGGTACCGCTCGCGCGAAGTCGGTCCTGCGTCCGTCATGACGGCTCCTTCCTGGCGAGTTAGAGGCTATCACTTTTCTTATTGACACTAAGCAGGTCATGGTTATAGCTTCTAACTACAGCAAGAGCCACTAACTCACCGAGGAGAAACGCCATGCTCAAGGCCTTGTTCGCCGTCCCGCTGGCCGCCGCGGCCCTCTTCGCCGCCGCTCCGGCGGACGCGGCCACGACCCCGCTGACCTGCCGCGGTCAGGGCATCGACCCGGCCGCGCAGCTGCACTACGGCGCCGAAACGTTCGTCAACGCGCCGCTGAGCACCGTCTGGAAGGTGCAGACGGGTGTCGACGGGTGGCCGGCCTGGCAGTCCGCGGTGACCAGCGCGAAGCGGCTGGATCCGGGTCGCCTGCACCCCGGCTCGCGGTTCCGCTGGACGACGCCCGTCCCGGCGACGCCGTCCTCCCCCGCCACCACGCTCGTCATCACGTCCACGGTCCACCAGGTCCAGCGCGAGCACTGCGTCCGCTGGAGCGGCCCCGCGATCGGCGACGGCCTGCGCATCGACCGGGGCGTCCACGTCTGGACGTTCACGCCGGTCCGGGGCGGCGTGAACGTCCGCACCGAGGAGAGCTGGACGGGCAGCCAGGTCGAGGCCGACCCCACGACGGCCATCCGGTTCCTCGCCCCGGGCCTCGACCGCTGGCTGGCCGACCTCAAGACCGCCGCCGAAGCCGCGTGCTGACGCGCTGAAAAGGAGAGGACGATGACTGCGACCACTCGCGGCGTTCTCGTCGCCGCCTGGGCGTTCCCCGTCATGGTGCTCGGCCAGTTCGCGTTGCTGGCCGGCATCCCGGCCGCGATCGTGCTGGTACGCACCCTGCGTTCGCCGGCGGCGCGCTGGTGGGGCGCGCTGATGACGACGGCCTATGTCGTCCCGCTGGCGGTCTGGCAGCTCGGGCCCAGCACGGCACCGAGCCTGTCGAAATCCTTGAGTCCGGTGGCGACCGGCGTCGTCGCCGCGGCCGGTGCCGCCGCGGCCGCCGGGCTGCAGTTCGCCCGGCGGCGCGCCGCGGCGGCTACTTCGTGAAGGTGAGGCAGTTGGCGGAGTGACCGCCCTCGCCCGGGCCGACGCGCACGCTCGACGCCGTGCACTCCAGCGCGGAGTTGTGCCGGCAGTCGGCCCGCGAGCAGGCGCCGACCTGGGCCACGACGCGGTCGAGGCCGCCCTTGGTGTTCAACGGGACGAACGTGCCGCAGTCGGCCGACCCGTTGTCGCCGCCGACGGTGATCGCGAAGGCGTGGCAGCCGTCGTGGTTGTAGGAACAGCCGCTGACGGTGCATTCGTGCACGGCGGGCATTTCGGTGGTGGTCATGCGCGGCTCCTGGATCCGTGGTGGGAAACAGTTCGGAGTCCCGACGCTCCCACCGGGTCCGGGGTCGCGCAATTCGCGGTAACCGGCCGGGTGATCGGCTCCGCACGCCAGGGTGAAGCCGCTCCGACCGCGTCAGCGCAACGGCTCGAGCGCCTTCGCCAGCGGCTCCAGCACGGCCGGGGTGTGCGGCGGCGGCAGGTAGACGATCGCGAGGTCGAGACCGGCTTCGCCGAGCGCTTCCGCTTCGGCGGCGACCTTGGCGTAGTCGCCGTCCGGGCTCAGCCGGACGTGCGAGGACAGCAGGATCTCGCTCGGGTCGCGGCCGATGTCGGCGCAGTGGCGGTGCAGGACGTCGCGCTTGTGCGCGAACTCCTCCGGCGAGCCGCCGACGAAGTTCCAGTGCTGGGCGTACTTCGCGGCCGTGCGCAGGGTGCGCTTCTCGCCGCTGCCGCCGATGCAGATCGGCGGGTGCGGCGTCTGCACGGCCTTCGGCTCGCAGCGGGCGTCGGTGAGCTGGTAGTGCTCACCCTGGAACGTCGTCGTCTCCTGCGTCAGCAGGCCGACCAGCACCTCGCACGCTTCCTCGAAGCGGTCGCTGCGCTCCTTGACCGAGCCGAGCCGCATGCCGTACGCGCCGGACTCCTCTTCGTTCCAGCCCGCACCGATGCCGATCTCCAGCCGGCCGCCGGAGACGATGTCGAGGGTCGCGGCCATGTTCGCGAGCAGCGCCGGGTGGCGGTAGTGGATCCCGCTGACCAGCGTGCCCACCCGGAGCCGCTTCGTGGCCTGCGCGAGCGCGGTGAGCGTGACCCAGCCTTCGAGGCACGGACCGGTCGAGTCGGAGAAGATCGGGTAGAAGTGGTCGAACGTCCAGCCGGACTCGAACAGCTCGATCTCGTCGGCGGCCTGCCACACCGCGAGCATGTCCGCCCAGGCGGTGTCCTGGGGCGAGGTCTTGATGGCGAATCGCATGATCGTGATCGTAAGCCTGGAGTTCCTCCAGGTGGGAGCCCCCGCGCCGGTCGCTCGATCCGGTGAAACTCCCCGTCGCGCCGCCGTCTCCGGGTACCCCTTCGAAAAGGAGGAGGAGACGATGCCCGACAACGAACTCCCGGGGTTCCTGATCATCGGCCTGATCTTCGTGGTGGCCGACGGCCAGATCCTCTACCGCGGCGGCCGCCGCTACCTGAGCGGCCCGGACGGCGGCGAAGGCACCGGATCGATGGCCTGGATGGTGGTGACGGTCTTCCACCTCGTCGCGTTCGGCGTGCTGGCGCTGCTGTCGGTGGTGGGCCCCGGCTGGTCGGGCACGACGGCGGCGCTGGTCGGCCGGCTGGGCGTGTTCCTCCTGCTGCTCGCGGTGGCCCACGCGCTGACGGTGGCGGTGCTGGGCCGCCGCCGGCAGGACACGATCGTGGAGACGCACTTCCAGGAGAGCGACCGGCCGGCCGAGGTGTACGTCCAGCCGGCGGCGGAGCCGCCGCTCGACCAGACGACCGTCACGCCGGTTCCGGGGCAGAACGGGACGGCCCCGCACGTGAGCCCGGACATCGGGAACCACGGTCCGTACCGCGCTTGAGCGGCACCGAAACGCCGTGGTGGTCACATGACGCTGCGTGTTCGCCGCCGCCCGTCCAGGTAATCACTCTTCCGTGTCTGGGCGGGCGCTGAACCGCCTCGAATGCCGCAACGCGCACTACTCCCCGTCCGCCGATCGCGGAATTCTCCGCGTCGGCGTGACCGCTTCGAGTTGCCGACACCGTCGGTGATCACTTTTCGCGTTCCGCCGGAAACGTCGGCGCCGCAACGAATCCTTGCCCCCGGTAGCGATTTTGGTAGCGTTCGGTCGCCGCCGGGGCACGACCCCGCTGCGGCTTCTCCCCGTTTTCCGTTCCGGCGAAAGGACTTTCCCCATGCGCACGACCCTGCTCCGAGCCGGGAGCCTGGCCGGGGTGACCGTCGCCGTGCTCGCCGGCTCCACCGGTGTCGCCACCGCGGACGACACCGTCACCGGGTCCGCCTACGGCGCCTCGGCGAGTGTTTCCCTGCTGCCCGGGGTGCTCACCGGCGGTAAGGGGATCACCGTCGACACCGGCCGGCTGGCCGAGTCGGGCAGCGCCGGTCCCGCCGAGGCGAGCGTCGCCGACATCCCGCTCAAGGGGCTCGTCACCGCCAAGGCCATCAGCAGCTCCGTCGTCGGCGGCGCCGGTTCCGTGGCTGCCAAGGCGAGCGTCGCCGAGGTGACCCTGCCGCTGCTCGCCGCGGCCGCCGGGCGCGTGCCGTCGATCCGGCTCATCAGCGCCCGCTGCGGGTCCGCGGACGGGCACGTCACCGGCAGCAGCGACCTCGCCGGCGTCAACCTCGGCCGGCTGGGCACGCTCCCCGCCGCGACGTCGCCCAACCAGAAGCTGGGCATCCCCGGGGTCGCCGAAGTGACCGTGAACGAGCAGCTCCAGCGCTACGACGGCGCCCTCGAAGTGACGGCTCTGCACATCAAGCTGCTCGGCGGCAAGGCCACCGGCGCGCTGGGCAGCGGCGACATCAGGCTCGCGTCCGTCACCTGCGGCCCGTCGAAGGAACGCGCGCCCGAAGCGCCGCCGCGCGGGCCGGGGCAGGTCGTCGTCATCCCCGCCGGGGCGCCGCAGACCGGCGACGGCAGCCTGGCCGAGGGCTGAGCCGATGCTGCGTCGCGCACTCCTCATCGCCGCCTCCGCGCTGCTGCTCGCCGGCTGCGGCGCGACGGCGACCCCGGCCGACACGCCGGCGCCGGCGTCGGCACCGGCCGCCGCGGGCCTGACGCGGTCCCTGCCGACCGCGCTCGACGTCCCCGCGATCGACGCGAAGTCGACGCTGGTGTCCCTCGGCCTGAACGCCGACCGCACGGTCGAGGTCCCGCCGGTCGACCAGCCGCTGCAGGCCGGCTGGTACGAGTACGGCCCGACGCCCGGCGAGGTCGGGCCGGCGGTGATCCTCGGCCACATCGACGGCGACCACCGCAAGGGCATCTTCTGGCGGCTGCACGAGCTGAAGCCCGGCGACCCGGTGCACGTCGACCGCGCCGACGGCGGCAAGCTGACCTTTGAAGTGACGAAGGTCGACCAGATCGCCAAGAAGGAGTTCCCCACGGAGGCCGTGTACGGCAACACGACCGACGCGGAACTGCGGCTGATCACCTGCGGCGGCAAGTACGACGCGGCGAACCGCAACTACCTCGACAACGTCATCGTGTACGCCAAGCTCAAGCCCGGCTCGCCTTCCGGAACTCCCGGTTGAGAGCGGCGATGCTCGCGAAGGGGATCCCCTTCGGGCAGGCCGCGACGCACTCGCCGGTGTTGGTGCAGCCGCCGAACCCCTCGGCGTCCATCGCGTCCACCATGTCCAGCACGCGCCGCGCCCGTTCCGGTTGCCCTTGCGGGAGCAGCGAAAGGTGCGTCACCTTCGCGGCGGTGAACAGCGTCGCCGAGCCGTTGGGGCACGCCGCCACGCAGGCCCCGCAGCCGATGCACGTCGCGTTGTCGAAGGCCAGGTCCGCGTCCGGCTTCGGGACCGGGGTCGCGTGGGCGTCCGGGGCGCTGCCGGTCGGGGCGCTGACGTAGCCGCCGGCCTGGACGATCCGGTCCAGCGCCGAGCGGTCGACGACCAGGTCCTTGATCACCGGGAAACCCTTGGCGCGCCACGGTTCGACGTCGATGACCTCGCCGTCGCGGAACGAGCGCAGGTGCAGCTGGCACGCCGTCGTGCGCTCCGGCCCGTGCGCCTGGCCGTTGATCACGACGCCGCAGGAGCCGCAGATGCCTTCGCGGCAGTCGTGGTCGAACGCGACGGGCTCCTCGCCGTTCGCGATGAGCTCCTGGTTGAGAACGTCGAGCAGTTCGAGGAAGGACATGTCGGGGCTGACGCCGGCGACCGGGTAGGACACCAGCCTGCCCTCCGTCGCCGGGCCGGCCTGCCGCCAGATGCGGACGGTGAGGTTCACGTGTAGCTCCGCTGGGTGGGGTGGACGTGCTCGAAGGTGAGGTCCTCGCGGTGGAGCACCGGCTGGCCGTCCGGCCCGCCGTACTCCCACGCCGCGACGTAGGAGAACCGCTCGTCGTCGCGCCGGGCCTCGCCTTCGGGGGTTTGGTGTTCTTCGCGGAAGTGGCCGCCGCAGGACTCCTCCCGCGCGAGCGCGTCGACCAGCAGCAGCTCGGCCAGCTCGAGGAAGTCCGCGACGCGGTTGGCCTTCTCCAGCTCCTGGTTCAGCTCCGCCGCGCCGCCGGGGATCCGGACGTCCCGCCAGAACTCCGCGCGCAGCTCCGGCACGCGGTCGAGGGCCTTGCGCAGGCCTTCGCGGCTGCGGGACATGCCGCAGTGGTCCCACATCAGCAGGCCCAGCTCGCGGTGGAACGAGTCGACCGACCGCGTCCCCCGGACCGAAAGCAGCCGCGTGATCCGGTCGCGCACCTCGGATTCCGCCTGGGCGACCGCGTGCGGCGGGACGTCGCCGAAGCGGTTTCCGCCGAGGTAGTCGTTCAACGTCGCCGGGAGCACGAAGTAGCCGTCGGCGAGCCCCTGCATCAACGCCGACGCGCCGAGCCGGTTGGCGCCGTGGTCGGAGAAGTTGGCCTCGCCGATGACGAACAGCCCGGGGATCGTGCTCTGCAGGTCGTAGTCCACCCACAGCCCGCCCATCGTGTAGTGGATGGCCGGGTAGATCCGCATCGGCACGCGGTAGGGGTCCTCCGCCGTGATGCGCTGGTACATGTCGAAGAGGTTGCCGTAGCGGGCTTCGATCGCCGGGCGGCCCATGCGCTCGATCGCGTCGGCGAAGTCGAGGTAGACGCCCAGGCCACCCGGCCCGACGCCGAGCCCGGCGTCGCAGACGTTCTTCGCCGCCCGCGACGCGATGTCCCGCGGCACCAGGTTGCCGAAGCTCGGGTACAGCCGTTCGAGGTAGTAGTCGCGGTCGGCCTCGGGGATCTCCGCCGGCGGCCGGGTGTCGCCCGGGCGCTTCGGCACCCAGATCCGGCCGTCGTTGCGCAGCGACTCGCTCATCAGCGTCAGCTTCGACTGGTGCTCCCCCGACCGCGGGATGCACGTCGGGTGGATCTGGGTGAAGCACGGGTTCGCGAAGTAGGCACCGCGCTTGTGCGCCCGCCAGATCGCGGTCGCGTTGGAGCCCTTCGCGTTGGTGGAGAGGTAGAAGACGTTGCCGTAGCCGCCGGTGGCGAGGACGACGGCGTCGGCCAGGTGCGTCTCGATCTCGCCGGTGACCAGGTCGCGGGCGACGATGCCGCGCGCCCGGCCGTCCACGACGACCAGGTCGAGCATCTCCGTGCGCGGGTGCAGCTCGACGTTTCCCGCGTCGATCTGCCGGGACAGCGCCTGGTAGGCGCCGATCAGCAGCTGCTGGCCGGTCTGGCCGCGCGCGTAGAACGTCCGCTGCACCTGCACCCCGCCGAAGGAGCGCGTGTCGAGCAGGCCGCCGTACTCCCGGGCGAACGGCACGCCCTGCGCGACGGCCTGGTCGATGATCTGCGCCGACACCTGGGCCAATCGGTACACATTGGACTCCCGGGACCGGAAGTCACCGCCCTTCACCGTGTCGTAGAACAGGCGGTACACCGAGTCGCCGTCGTTGCGGTAGTTCTTCGCCGCGTTGATCCCGCCCTGCGCCGCGACCGAGTGCGCGCGCCGGGGCGAGTCCTGGAAGCAGAACTGGACGACGTGGTAGCCCTGTTCGGCCAGCGTCGCCCCGGCCGAGCCGCCGGCGAGGCCGGTGCCCACGACGATCACGCGGTGCTTGCGCCGGTTGGCCGGGTTCACCAGCTTCGCCGCGAACTTCCGTTCGTCCCAGCGGTTTTCCAGCGGGACGGCCGGTGTCTTCGTGTCGGCGATCGGGTCGCCGGTCAGGTAGTCGCCCATCAGTCCACCAGTCCCGTCATGATCGCGACCGGCACGAGCGCGTAGCCGCCCGCGACCACGACCGCCGTCGCGTTGCCGAAGATCTTGATCGCCCGTTCCCGCCGCGCGCTGGTGACGCCCAGCGTGCGCGCGGCGCTGGCGAAGCCGTGCTGGATGTGCAGGCCGAGCATCACCAGAGCGGCGAGGTAGATCAGGTTCACCCACCAGACCTGGAAGTCCGCAACGACGTTGTGGTACGGGTCGCCCGGCACGAAGTCGCGGTTCACCGTGCCGACGGTGAAGTCGAGGATGTGCCAGACGACGAACAGCGCCAGCGTCGCCCCGCCCCAGCGCATCGTGCGCACGGCGAAGGTGGCGCGCACCGGCCGCCGGTGGACGTACGGGACCGGCCGGGCCCGGCGGTCACGCTGCACCAGCTGGACGGCCGCGGTGACGTGCAGGACGAGCGCGACGAGCAGGACCACCCGCTGGATCCACAGGAACCAGGCGTAGTGCAGGACCGGCTCGCCGATCGTCCGCAGCCAGTGGGCGTAGTGGTTGAGGTCGTCGGCACCGAGGAACGTCTTCAGGTTGCCGACCATGTGCGCGAAGACGAACGCGAGCAGCAGCGCGCCGGTCACCGCCATGACGATCTTCTTGCCGATCGTCGAGGCCCAGAACTGCCGGACGGAGCGCCGGCTCGCGAGGTCGTTCACCACCCGATCGACGTTAGGAGCGCGTCCATCAGAGGTCAAAGACATGATAACTCTGCTCTCGATAGGCAGTGGCTATCCTCAGGCCATGCAGCTGCACCAGCTCGCCTACTTCGTCGCCGTCGCCGAGCACCGGCACTTCACCCGCGCGGCCGAGGAGATGCGGGTCGCGCAGCCCTCGCTGTCGCAGCAGATCCGCACGCTCGAACACGACCTCGGCGCGCCGCTGTTCCACCGGATCCGCGGCAACGTCTCCCTCACCGAGGCCGGCGAGGTGCTGCTGCCGATCGCGCGGCGGATCCTGGCCGAGACGGAAAGCGCGCGGCTCGCGATCCGGGAGCTGGACGAGCTCGACCGCGGCCGCGTGCGGCTCGGCGCGCCGCCCAGCCTGTGCACGGGCCTGCTGCCCGCGATGCTGTCGGCGTTCCGCCGCCGGTACCCGGGCATCCAGCTGGAGCTGCAGGAAAGCGGTTCGCGCGACCTGCGCCAGCGGCTGTCCGAAGGCGCGCTGGACCTGGCGCTGCTGGCCGGCGCCCCGGCGGACCCGCACCTGGCGGCGACCCCGTTGCTGCTGGAAGAGCTGGTCGTCATCTCCCCCGCCGACGCGCCGGTGCGCAAGACCCGGCTCGACGTCCGCGAGCTGGCCGACGTCCCGCTGGTGATGTTCCGCCGCGGCTACGACGTCCGGGAGGCGACGGTCAACGCCTGCCGCGCGGCCGGGTTCGAGCCGTCGTTCGCCATCGAGGGCGGCGAGATGGACGCCGTGCTGGAGCTGGTGCGCGCCGGCGTCGGGTCCGCGGTGGTGCCGAGCACCGTGGCGGGCGACCGGTTCCGGCGGACGCGGTTCGTGCCCGAGGCGGGCATGACGCGGATCGTGCAGCTGGCGTACCGCAAGGAAGTGGAGCCGACCCGGGCGGTCCGCGCGCTGCGCACCGCGCTCGTCGGGTTCGTGGCCGACCGGGCGAGCCTCCCGCCCGGCATCGAGTCCCTTGTGGACAGACAAGCCCGACCAACGGGGGGTTGACCGCCGGCCCGTTCAGGAGTGCCATGGACGCCGTGAATCGTCTGCGCTCGGCCGCCGTGCTCGCCGCCCTCGCCGGTTCCCTCCTGGTCCCGGCCCCCGCCACCGCCGCGCCCGCGCTGGGGTTCGACCTCGACGCGGCCACCATCCCCGAACTGCAGCAGCGGATGGACCACGGCGGCCTCACCGCCGTGCGGCTGACCGCCGCCTACCTCCGCCGCATCGACGCCCTCGACGGCAAGGTCCACTCGGTGGTCGCCGTCGACCCGGGCGCGCTCCGGGCGGCCGCCGCCAGCGACGCCCGCCGCCGCGCGGGCCACCCGCTCGGGCAGCTGGACGGGATCCCGGTGCTGCTCAAGGACAACATCGACACGCGCGCGCAGCCGGCGACCGCGGGTTCGCGGGCGTTGCCGCGCAGCCGGCCGGCCGCCGACGCGGCGCTGGTGGACCGGCTGCAGCGCGGTGGCGCGGTGATCCTCGGCAAGACGAACCTGTCGGAGTGGGCCAACTTCCGGTCGACGCATTCGACGTCCGGCTGGTCCGGGGTCGGCGGCCAGACGAACAACCCGTACGTCCTCGACCGCAACCCGTGCGGCTCGTCGTCGGGTTCCGGCGCGGCGGTCGCGGCGACGCTGGCCCAGGTCGCGATCGGCACCGAGACCGACGGCTCGATCGTCTGCCCGGCCGGCGCCAACGACGTCGTCGGCGAGAAACCGACGCTCGGGCTGGTCAGCCGGACCGGCGTCGTGCCGATCTCCGCGCAGCAGGACACCGCCGGGCCGATGGCGCGTCACGTCGTCGACGCGGCTGTCACGCTGTCGGTGCTGCAGGGCCGCGACCCGGCCGACCCCGCGACGGCCGCGATCCCCGCGGGTCAGCCGCGGGACTACGCCGCGCTCCTGCGCCCGGACGCCCTGCGCGGGGCCCGCATCGGCGTCTGGCGGCTGGCCGGCCTCGACGCCGACGTCGACCGGGTCACCGGCGACGCCGTGCGGACGCTGACCGCCCGCGGCGCGACGGTCGTCGACGTCGATCTGCCGTACCAGGACCAGATCGGGGCGGCCGAGACGCCGGCGCTGCTGACCGAGTTCAAGCGAGACCTGAACGCCTACCTGAAGCACCGGCCGGGGCACCCCGCCACGCTCGACGAGCTGATCACCTTCAACCGGCGGGACCCGATCGAGCTGTCGAAGTTCGGGCAGGAGCTGTTCGAGCAGGCCGCGGCCGCGCCGGCGCCGAGCGACCCGACGTACCGGCAGCAGCGGGCGACGGCCACGTCGCTGGCGCAGCGGTCGATCGACGAGACGCTGTCGCGGCTGCACCTGGACGCGATCGTGGCGCCGACCAACAGCCCGGCGTGGAAGACGGACTACGCGGCGGGCGACGCGTTCGTCCTCGGCTCGTCGACCCCGGCGGCCGTCGCGGGCTACCCGAACGTGTCGGTCCCGGCCGGGTTCGCGGGCCCGCTGCCGATCGGGGTGTCGTTCTTCGCCGGCCGCTGGGCCGACGCCCGCGTGCTCGCTTTCGCTGCGGCGTTCGAACGCGCCACCCCGGCGCGCCGGGCTCCGGCGTTCCTTCCCACCGCTGGTTAAGGTGGGAGACCGACGGTGAGGAGAGCGGCCGATGGTCACCCGCGCGGAGCGGAACGCGACGGACCCCGACTTGGGTGTCCTTTCGGGACGGCTCCTGTTCGCGGTGCAGCACGAGCTCTTCGCGACGCTGGCGGAGCGGGGGTTCGACGACCTGAAGCACCGGCACGGCGCGGTGCTGGCGTACCTCGACCCGGACGGCGTGCGGGCGACGGAGCTGTCCCGGCTTTCGGGGCAGTACAAGCAGATCATCGGCACGCTGATCGACGAGCTGGCGGCGCTGGGGTACGTCGAGCGGCGGCCGGACCCGAGTGACCGCCGGGCGAAGCTGATCTGCCCGACCGAGCGGGGCCTGGCCCAGATGCGCGAGGCGGACGCGATCATGGCGGCGATCCAGCGCCGCCACGCGGAGCGCCTGGGGCGCGAGGACTACGACCGGTTCAAGCGCACGCTCGCCGACATCACGGAACACCAGCGCAAGCACGCGGGTGCGGCCGACGAGGACTGACCGCTCGCGCTCACACCCGCTCCGCGAGCCACTCGACCACCTGGCGCCAACTCTCGTGAGCCGGGTCCAGCACGTGGAAGTGGTCCGCGCCCGGCACTTCCAGGTACTCCGCCTCCGCCACCCGCGCGGCGTACGTCCGGCTGAACGCCGGAGGCACCACGTCGTCGGCGTCGCCGTGCAGCGCCAGTACCGGCACCCCCGCCCCTGGCAGTTCGGTCGGCGAGGTCGTCGCGTACCGGTCCGGAACGTCGGCGACGTGCCCGCCCAGCAGCAGGTTCACCACGCCCTCGCCGACACCCGCCGCGACCGTCGGCCAGAACTCCGGGTACGCGGCTTCCGGCGCTCCGGCCGGCCGCGCGGCCGGCCCGTCGGCCAGCACCGTCCCGAACCCCGTCCGGTCGGCCTCCACCAGGTCCAGCACCCCGGCCAGCGAAACCGCCGCGACCGGCACCACCTTCGGGTTTGCGCCCACCGCACCCGCGGCCAACGCCGGCCGGTGCGCGGACCACGCCGCGAGGTGGCCGCCGGCCGAGTGGCCGACCACCGCCACCCGCGCGAGATCCAGCGCCGGGTCCAGGTCCGCGACCGCGTCGACCGCCGTCGCGACGTCCTCGAACGTCGACGGCCAGCCGCCGCCGTCGCCGAGGCGGCGGTAGTCCGCGTTCCACACCGCGTAGCCGCGGGCGACCAGGTCGTCGGCCGGCGGGGTCGCCGTGCGGCGGTCGAACATCGCCGTCCAGTACCCGCCGTGCAGCAGCACCACCACCGGGAACGGCCCCTCGCCCGCCGGCCGGTACAGCTCCCCCACCTGCGCCGGGTGCGGGCCGTACGCGACGGTGCGCACCGGGCCCGGCGGGTCGTCGTAGCGGGCACCTCGGCGCGAGCTCACCAGTGCGTCGATCGTGGCGAAGAACTCCGCGATCCGCGGGTCGTCGCCGCCCTTGGCCTTCGACTCGTCCCACGCCGTGTCGTCGATCCACTCGACGACGTCCAGCCACGTCTCGGCGTCCAGGCGCACCAGCTTCGCGGAGACGAACCCGCGCCGCCCCTCTCGGAAGGCGGCCAGCATCCCGGGCCGCGCGGCGAGCATCGCCGAGGTCCGCTCGGGCCGGACGGTGAACGTGGTCAGCTCGATGACGGCCACGTCGTCCCCTCCATTTGGTCCATATTCATGACTATCATGTTTTTGGACTGGTTGTCACGCGGATGTGCGCCCGTTCGCCCTGCCGCCCGATGAGACTGAGGAACTCGACCGGGCCCGCGCTCGTGGCCCCGAACCAGTGCGGCGTGCGTGTGTCGAACTCCGCCGCCTCCCCCGGCCCGAGAACCAGGTCGTGCTCGCCGAGCACCAGCCGGAGCGTCCCGTTCAGCACGTAGGCCCAGTCGTGGCCCTCGTGGGTGCGCAGCTCGGGCTCGCGGTCCCCGGCGGGCAGGACGAACTTGTACGCCTGGATGCCGCCCGGCCGGCGGGTCAGCGGGATGACCGTCGAGCCGTCCGCGCCGGCGAGCGGCCGCAGGGTGACGCGCGGGTCGCCCGTCGGCGGCGCGTCGACCAGCTCGTCGAGCGTCACGCCGTAGGCCCGCGCGAGCGGCAGGAGCTGCTCCAGCGTCGGACGGCGCAGGCCGGCTTCCAGCCGGGAGAGTGTG
The DNA here is from genome assembly GCF_055633805.1 of Amycolatopsis sp. NPDC114478. Lineage (NCBI taxonomy): Bacteria > Bacillati > Actinomycetota > Actinomycetes > Pseudonocardiales > Pseudonocardiaceae > Amycolatopsis > Amycolatopsis sp. NPDC114478. The sequence continues at coordinate 137,009 of NZ_JBVKDO010000012.1, forward strand.
CTGGCCGAGATCCCCGTCTGCTCGGCCAGCGCGGTGAGGGTGATTTCCCGTTGCTGCCGGAGGTGCTTGAGCCGCGGCCCGACGGCGTCGAGGGCCCGGTCGATCGAGTCGTCCATGCCCCCATTTTGCCGATCGGCAAGAAACTTTGCCAATTCGCTGAGCGCCCCGGCACGGTGGCGAGGTGAACGACTTCGACCAGCCCTTCTGGGACCAGCACTGGCGGCAGGCCCGCCACCACGGCACCGCACCGAACCCCCACCTCGTCCGCGAGACCGCCGGCCTCACGCCGGGCACAGCGCTCGACGCCGGCTGCGGCCGGGGCGCCGAAGCCAGCTGGCTCGCCGCCCGCGGCTGGGCCGTCACGGCGGTGGACATCTCCATCGAAGCCCTCGGCCAAGCGGGCGCGAACACCGTGGCCTGGGTCCGGGCGGACCTGACGACCTGGGCGCCCGCCACGCGGTTCGACCTGGTCACGACCCACTACGCGCACCCGGCGATGCCGCAGCTCGCCTTCTACCAACGCATTTCCGAGTGGGTCGCCCCGGGCGGCACGCTGCTCGTCGTCGGCCACGCGCGCGGACACCACGTCGCCGAGGCGTCGGCCACGGCGGCGGACATCACCGCGCTCCTCGACGGCTGGGAGATCGGCACCGCCGGCGACCACGGCCACGACGTCGTCGTGCGGGCGAGGAGGACGGCATGAGCGCGATCGTCGACGACCCGCGCCGGCGCCGCGCGATCCTGCTCGGCGTCTGCCTCGCCCTGATGGCGGTGGTCGCGTCCGTCTCCGGCCTGAACGTCGCCCAGCCGCAGCTCGCGGTCGAGCTCGGCGCGTCGCAAACCACCGTCTTGTGGATCGTCAACGGATACGCCGTCACCCTGGCCGCGCTGCTCCTGCCGCTCGGCGCGGCCGGCGACCGCCTCGGCCGGAAACCCGTGCTGCTGACCGGGTTGGCGCTCTTCGGGATCGCGAACCTCGCGGCGGGCCTGGCGCCGTCCGCCGGCACCCTGCTGGCGGCCCGGCTGCTGGCCGGGGCGAGCGCGGCGATGATCATGCCGGTCACCCTGGCCGTCATCACGTCGACGTTCCCGGACGCGGAGCGGTCCCGCGCGATCGGCGTCTGGACCGGCGTCGCCGGTGGGGGCGGGATCCTCGGGATGTTCCTGTCGGCGGTGCTGGTCGACCTGGCGAGCTGGCGGTGGCTGTTCGTGCTGCCGATCGCGCTCGCCGGAGCGGCCGCCGTCGTGACCCTGCGATCGGTGCCCGACTCCCGCGCCGGAAACCGGCACGGCTTCGAGGTCGTCGGCGCGGCACTGTCGTCGGTCGCCGTCGTCGGCTGGGTCTTCGTCCTCCACGAAGGACCCGACCGCGGGTGGACCGCGCCGGTGACACTGCTGAGCCTGGCCGCCGGGATCCTCGGCCTCGCCGGGTTCACCGCGTGGGAACTGCGCCACCCGGCCCCGCTGCTCGACGTCCGGCTCTTCCGCGAGCGCGGGCTGACCGGCGGTTCCGGGACGCTGCTGGCCGTCTTCGGCGTGCAGGCGGGGATCTTCGTGGTCCTCTTCCCTTACCTGCAGGCGGTGCTCGGCTGGTCCGGTTTCCGCGCCACCTCGGCCCTGATGCCGACGGCACTGCTGATGATGGCCGCGTCCGGCCTCGCCCCGAAGGTGGCCGCCCGGATCGGCGGCCGCCCGACGATGGCAGCGGGCCTCGTCGTGAGCGTGACGGGCCTAGGGCTGATGGCCGCGTTCGTGTCCGTCGACGGCGGCTACCTCTCGATCCTGCCCGGGATGCTGCTGATGGGGCTGGGGATGGGCCTGACGATGACCCCGGCCACCGAGGCCATCACCGGCTCGCTGCCGCGCGAACAGCAGGGCGTGGCGTCCGCGCTCAACGACGTCACGCGGGAGCTGGGCACGGCCCTCGGCGTCGCGCTGCTCGGCGCGATCCTGACCGCCGGCTACCGCGGGGCCGTCGAGTCCCGGCTGGCCGGGGCGCCGGCCGACGTCGCGCTCCGGGGCGTCGCGAACGCCGTCGCGGCCGGTCCGGCGGTGGCCGGCGCGGCCCGGGAGTCCTTTGTGGACGGGTGGCGGCAGTCGATGTGGGCCGGTGCCGCCGTCCTGCTGCTCGTCCTCGTGCTCACCCTGGTGAAGAGCCCCTTATCGATTCAGAGATCCTCTGCTAGCCTGCGTCGCGGGACGGCTCCGGCCGGCACCCTGGGGACCGACTCCGAGGAGATGGAATGACGGCAATCGCCCGTGTCCGTGGTCGTGAGGTGCTCGACAGCCGGGGCAACCCGACCGTCGAGGTCGACGTCGTGCTGGAGGACGGCTCGCTGGGCCGCGCCGCGGTCCCTTCAGGTGCCTCGACCGGCACGCGGGAGGCCGTCGAGCTACGCGACGGCGACAAGGCGCGCTACCACGGCAAGGGCGTCCGCAAGGCCGTCACCGCGGTCAACACCGAACTGGCCGAAGCGGTCGTCGGGCTGAACGCCGAAGCCCAGGCCGAGGTCGACGCCGCGCTGATCGCCGCGGACGGGACGCCGAACAAGGCCCGCGTCGGCGCGAACGCGACGCTCGGGATCTCCCTGGCCGTCGCGAAGGCCGCCGCGGCGGCGAACACGCTGCCGCTGTACCGGTACGTCGGCGGGGTCTTCGCCCACCAGCTGCCGATGCCGATGATGAACATCGTCAACGGCGGCGCGCACGCCGACAACCCGATCGACTTCCAGGAGTTCATGATCGGCCCGGTCGGCGCGAAGACGTTCGCCGAAGCCGTGCGGATGGGCTCCGAGGTCTTCCACACGCTGCGCGCGTCGCTCAAGAAGGCCGGACACGGCACCAACGTCGGCGACGAAGGCGGCTTCGCGCCCAACCTCGCGTCGGCCGACGAAGCGCTCGAGTTCGTCGTGCGCGCGATCGAGGAAAGCGGCTACACCCCCGGCGAGGACATCGCCCTGCTGCTCGACCCGGCCGCGTCGGAGTTCTACGACAACGGCGTCTACGACTACCGCGGCGAAGGCATCAAGCGCAGCGTCGAAGAGCACGTCGCCTACCTCGCCGACCTGACCACGCGCTTCCCGATCGTCTCCATCGAGGACGGCCTCGCCCAGGACGACTACGACGGCTGGAAGCAGCTCACCGACGGCATCGGCGACCGCGTGCAGCTCGTCGGCGACGACGTCTTCTGCACCAACGTCAAGCTGCTGCAGGACGGCATCGACCGCGGCATCGGGAACTCGATCCTGATCAAGGTCAACCAGATCGGCACCCTCACCGAGACGCTGCTGACCGTCGACACCGCGCACAAGGCCGGCTACTCGGCCGTGATGTCCCACCGCTCCGGCGAAACCGAGGACACCACGATCGCCGACCTCGCCGTCGCCACCGGCTGCGGCCAGATCAAGACGGGCTCGCTGTCCCGCTCGGACCGCACGGCCAAGTACAACCAGCTCATCCGCATCGAAGAGGAGCTGGGCGCCGAAGCGCGCTACGCCGGGCGCGCGACCCTGCGCGGCAGCCGCTGATCGGCGAACCGGGCCGATCTGTAGTCACATAGGACGGGTGAAGTCTTTTCACTCCTTCTTGGACAAGGCAGATGAACGGCTCGGCGACGGGCTCGAGCACGTCCTGTGCGCCCATCACCGGCGGCGGCTGCGCGCGCTGGGGTGGGGTGACGTGCTCGAGCCCGGCGGTGACCGGTTCGGCGGACGGGCCGCGGTCCGCGACGGCAACCGCGTCGAAGTGCTGATCGACGGCGAGGAGGTCCTCCCCGCGATCGAAAAAGCCATCCGGTCCGCGCAGTCCCACGTGCACATCGCCAACTGGCACGCGAGCGCCGACTTCCGGCTGACGCGCGAGCCCGGCGCCCTCACCCTGCGGGAACTGCTCGCCGAGACCGCCGAGCGGGGCGTCGAGGTCCGGGTGCTGCTGTGGGCCGGGCCGCCGGTCCCGGCGTTCCAGCCGACGCGGGGCCTGGCGCAGCGCGAGCAGCGGAAGTTCACCGACGGCTCGGCCGTGCGGTGCGTGCTGGACTCCCGCGAACGGACCATGCACTGCCACCACGAAAAGCTCGTGGTGGTCGACGACGAGGTCGCGTTCGTCGGCGGGATCGACTTCACCGCGCTGGAGGGCGACCGCCACGACAGCCCGGAGCACCCGCCGCGGCCGATCGGCTGGCACGACCTGACGTCCCGGCTCGAGGGCCCGGTCGTCGCCGACGTCGCGGACCACTTCCGGCGGCGGTGGTCGGAGGTCGCCGACGAGAACCTCCCGGCGCCGCACGTGCCCGGGACGGCGGGCCGTACGCGCGTCCAGCTGCTGCGCACGGTGCCGAACTCCACCTACGCCTTCGCGCCGAAGGGCGAGTTCACGATCCTAGACGGCTACCTGCGCGCTTTGCGGTCCGCGCGGCGGCTGGTCTACCTGGAGAACCAATTCCTGTGGTCGCCGGAGATCGCCGAGGTGCTGCTCGACAAGCTGCGCAACCCGCCCGAGGACCGCTTCCGCATGGTCTTGCTGCTCCCCCGCAAGCCGAGCAACGGCGCCGACACCACCCGCGGCCAGCTGGGCCGGCTGCTCGACGCCGACGACGGGAACGGGCGCCTGCTCGCGGCGACGATCAGCGCGCACGACGGGGAGTCCGCCGCGCCGGTCTACGTGCACGCGAAGCTCGGCATCGTCGACGACGAGTGGCTGACCGTCGGGTCCGCGAACCTCAACGAGCACTCGCTGTTCAACGACACCGAGGTCAACATCGCGACCGACGACCACGAGCTGGCCCGCACGACGCGCCTGCGGCTGTGGGCCGAGCACCTCGGCCGCGAGGTGGCCGAGGTGGACGGCGACCCGGCGGACGTCGTCGACCACCTCTGGCGGCCGCTGGCCGAGGAGCAGCGGGAGCGGGAACGCCGGGGTGAGCCCCGGACCCACCGGCTCGTGCTGCTCCCCGGCGTCTCGCGGCGGGCGGGCCGGCTGCAGGGCCCACTGCGTGGACTCCTCGTCGACGGCTGAAGCGGAGATCGCCCGCCCGCTCTAGATTGGGCGGCATGACTTCCACCGCCGACAAGGCCACCCGGCTGCAGGAGCTGCACGCCGCGCCCGAGCTGCTGCTCGTCGTCAACGTCTGGGACGCCATCACCGCCAAGGTCGTGGCCGAGACGCCCGGCACGCAGGCTCTCGCGACCCCGAGCCACGGCATCGCCGCCTCGCGCGGCTACCCGGACGGCGAGAAGATCCCGCGCGACGAGATGATCGCCGAGGTCGCGCTGATCGTGCGGACCGCGGGCGACCTGCCGGTCACCGCCGACCTCGAAGCCGGCTACGGCGACCCGGGCGGCACCATCGCCCGCGCGATCGACGTCGGTGCGGTCGGTGCCAACCTCGAAGACCAGATGAAGCCGCTGGGCGACGCCGTGAAGGCGGTCGAAGCCGCCGTCGTGGCGGCCCAGAAGGCCGGCGTCGACTTCGTGCTCAACGCCCGCACCGACGCGTTCATCAAGACCGCCCCGGAAACCGCGCTGACCGAAGCGATCACCCGCGGCCGCGCGTACCTCGACGCGGGCGCGTCCAACTTCTTCGTGCCCGGCAAGCTCGACGAGAACCAGGTCTCGCGGCTCGTCGAAGAGCTGGGCGAGCGCAAGGTCAACCTCATCGGCATCCCCGGCTCGATCCCGCTGAAGCGCGCGCAGGAGCTCGGCGTCTCGCGCGTGTCCTACGGGCCGTGGAGCCAGAACGTCGCCCTGACCGCGCTGGCCAAGCTCGCCGAAGACGTCTACGCCGGCGGCGGCCTGCCCGCCGACACCCGCAAGCTCAACTGACCTACCGGATCCGCAGCTTCCGCATGAGCTTGAGCCCGGACAGCATGCTTTCGACGTACTTCTCGTAGCCCTGTCCGGGCCGCGGGCCCATGACCTGCTTCTTCAGCACGGCCAGGTTCTGCCCGTCGGTGTACTTGAGCAGGCCCTGGTCGCCGTGGCGGGCGCCGACCCCGGAGCTCTTCACGCCTCCGGACGGCGTCCCCTTGGCGGCGAACGCCGTCGCGAGGATGTCGTTGATGTTGACGTTGCCGGACTCCAGGCGGGCGGCCACGGCCCGCGCGGCGTCGATGTCCCGGCTCCACACCGAGGCGTTGAGGCCGTAGTCGGTGTCGTTGGCCAGCTCGACGGCTTCGTCGACCGTGCGGTACTCGTGCAGCGCGATCACCGGGCCGAAGGTTTCGGTGACGCCGCAGAGCATGTCCTTGGTGACGCCTTCGAGGATCGTCGGCTCGAAGAACGCCGGCCCGAGGTCGGGACGCGGCCTGCCGCCGCAGAGCACCGTCGCGCCCTTCGCGACGGCGTCGTCGACGTGCTCCTTGACCCGGCGCAGGTGGTCGGGCGAGACGAGCGAGCCCATGTCGGGCCCGAAGTCGTAGGCCGCGCGGACGTCCAGCGCGTTCGTGGCCTTCACGAACGCGTCCTTGAACTCGTCGTAGCGCGACTCCGGCAGGTAGATCCGCTCGATGTGCATGCAGATCTGGCCGGTGTTGCCGAACGCACCGAAGATCGCGCCCCGCACGGCTTCGGCGATGTCGGCGTCGTCGAGGAGGATCATCGGGTTCTTGCCGCCGAGCTCCAGGCAGCAGCCGATGAGGTTGCGCCCGGCGCGTTCGCCGATCACCCGGCCGGTCGCCGTCGAACCGGTGAACATCACGTAGTCGGCCTGGTCGATGAGCGTCGGGCCGACGTCCGGCCCTTCGCCGCAGACGACCTGGAACAACCCTTCGGGCAGGCCGGCCTCTTCCAGCATCCGGATGCCGTACAGCGGCGAGAGCGCGGTCTTGTTGTCCGGCTTCAGCACCACCGCGTTGCCGGCCATCAGCGCCGGGATCGCGTCGGAAATGCCGGTGGCGAACGGGAAGTTCCACGGCGCGATGATCCCGACGACCCCCTTGGGCTGCCGGACCTCGGTCGACGTCGTCAGCAGCGGCACCGGCCCGCCGCGCTTCACCGGCGCGAGCAGCTTGGCCGCCCGCCGCAGGTAGTGGCTCATCACCATCGCGGGATCGCAGGTCTCTTCGATCGCCATCCGCCGGTTCTTGCCGCTCTCGACCTGGATGAGGTCGGCGACGGCCCGCGCGCGGTCGACGAAGAGCGCGTGCGCCCGCTTGAACACCGTCAGTCGCTGCTTGAGCGGCGTGGCCGCCCACTTCCGTTGTGCTTCACGGGCGGTGGCGAACGCCTGCTCGATGTCGGCCGGCGTCGACTGCGGCAGGTCGACGAGCGCCTCGCCGGTGTAGACCTCGGTCAGTTTCCAGGTCTCGCCGGCCGAGCCCGGAACCCGGGCGACCAGCTCCCGCAGAAACTCGTCGGTCACCGACGCCGGACGGGTGAGCTGCAACGGCGTCACGGTCACGATGCGCTCCCGAGGACGAGCTGCGCGCCCATTTCGCCGATCATGATGGCGGGCGCGTTGGTGTTGCCGCCGGTGATGGACGGCATGATCGAGGCGTCGCAGACCCGCAGGCCCTCGACACCGCGCACCTTCAGGTCGGGGCCGACGACGGCGAGCTCGTCGACGCCCATCCGGCAGGTGCCGACGCCGTGGTAGACCGACGTCGCGCGGTTGAGGATCGCGTCGCGCAGCTCCTGGCCGCGCAGGTCCTTACCCGGGTGGATCTCTTCCTTCACCGCGCCTTTGAACGCCTTCGACGCGAAGATCTCGCGGACCATCTCCGAGCCTTCGGCGAGCACTTCGAGGTCGGCGGGGTCGGAGAGGTACTGGAAGTCGATCAGCGGCGCGGCCGTGGGATCGGCCGAGGCGAGCCGCAGCGTGCCGCGGCTCTTCGGGTAGATCAGCGTCGACAGCACCGTGAGCGCCGGGCGCTTGTCGACGTCGTGGCGGATCGGCGCGTCCTGGTTGGGCGAGACGTACGCCCACGGCAGGAGGTGCAGCTGGAGGTCGGGCACCGTGTCGGCCTGGGACGTCTTGAGGAACGCGACCGCCTCGAAGACCGAGTTGGCCAGGAACGTGGTGCCGGGCTTCAGCAGCTCACGGGCCAGGCCGCGGGCGAAGTACGGCGCGGAGCCCTTGTTCTTGCTGGAAGACACGTGGAACGTCAGCGCGTGGAACATGTGGTCGTGCATGTTGTCCCCGACCGGCAGGTCGGCGAGGACGTCGATGCCGTGCTCCTTGAGGTGCTCGGCGTGGCCGATCCCGGAGAGCATGAGCAGCTGCGCGGAGCCGGCGAACCCGGCAGAGAGGATGACCTCCTTGCCGGCGCGGACGACTCGGCTCCCCCGGCCGTCGGCGACCTCGACGCCGGTCGCGCGGCCGTTGTCGAAGAGGATCTTCTTGACGAGCACCCCGGACTGGAGCTGCAGCGTCGGCGGGGCGAGGTGGTGGAGGTAGCCGCGCGAAGCGCTGTAGCGGAGGCCGTCGGCAGCGTTCTGCTGCATCCGGCTGACGCCCTCCTGGGATTCGGCGTTGTAGTCGTCGAGGATCTTGCAGCCGAGCGCGTCGGCGGTGGCGTCGACGAACTGCAGCGAGCCCTCTTGGGGATTCTTGGCGCGGGTGACCCGGATCGGCCCGCCCGCGCCGCGGAACGCGTTCTCGCCGTCCTCGAAGTCCTCCATCCGCTTGTAGGCGGCGTTGACGCGGTCGGCGTCCCAGCCGGTGTTGCCCTCGGCGGCCCAGGAGTCGAAGTTGGCGCGGTTGCCGCGGACGTAGACCATGCCGTTTATGGAGCTGGAGCCGCCGACGACCTTGCCGCGCGGCACCGGCATCCGGCGATCGAGAACGTGTTTCTGCGGAACGCCGTAGAAGCCCCAGTCGAAGGGCTTCTTGAGCTGCGGCACGGCGTGCATCGGGCCGACCAGGCCCGGTTTCTTGATCAGCAGCCGCTCGTCGCTCTTCCCGGCTTCGAGCACGATCACGCTGGCCCCGGACTGCGCCAGCCGCCCCGCGATCGCCGCCCCCGAGCTCCCCGACCCGACGACGACGTAGTCGGCCTCGTCGCCGCGCGGCGCCCTGTTCGCCATGTCCGCTCCTCGGTCCCGCCGGTGCCAAACTATAACCTGTTCTAGTTTGGCACGGTATAGCGTCGCCGCCTCGGAGCGCAACGGCTACGCCCCGTCCATGGCCTTCTTGATCTCCGCGACCAGCTTGCGCACCCGGGCGGTGTCGAGGCCGCCGTAGCAGAACGTGTTCATGTCGACGCGGTCGCCGCCGCTCGCGGGGTTCTCCACGATGTCGGTGGACGCGCCTTCGACGGTGAAGGTCAGCCGCCCGGGGCGCGAGAACCCGGGTTCGGAGTTGCCGATGTTCTTGATCTTGGTGACGCTGAACGTGTGCTTGCGGTCGTCGCCGAAGACGCCGTCCTTGACCGCCGCGCTGATCGTGACTTCCGTGCCACTGAACCGGATGGACCGCCGTCTGGCGCGCACGAGCATGCTTCCTCCCCGCGGAAACCGGAGGGAAAACTGTAAGCAGTCACCCCATCGAGCGACAAGCCCCGGCGGCACCCGCCTCAGCCGGCCGGTGAGCGGTGCCGGGCGACGTAGTCGTTGACCAGCCCGGCCGCCGTGTGCGCGCCATCGACGGTGACGACGATCGTGCCTCCGGAACACAGGCGCAGCACGAGGCCGTCGCCGGCCCGGATCACGACCGCGGACCGGCCGGGGCGCCGCCGCCAGCCCCAGCCGCCGTAGGCCAGCGGCACGATCCGGTCGGCGCGTGCTTCGGCGATCTCCTCGTAGGCCAGGTTCCGGCGCGGCCAGCCGAGCAGCCCGATCCGCACGCGCACCCCGGCCGGCCCGACCAGCACCCGCACCGACGAAAACACCAGCGCCACCAAGGCGACCACCAGCCCGCCGAGCCACGCGTGCGCGCTCCCCAGCACCGCCGCGAGCGCGGCCACGAGCGGCGCGACGGCGATCAGGGCGAGGTTGTGCGCGGTCCCGGACCAGACCACCTGTTCGCTCGCCCCGAGACCGGCCGACGGAGCCGGCCCCGACGCCGTCGCCTCGGCCGGTTTCGCGGGCGCCAGCCACCAGCCCGCGGCGATCGCCACCAGGCCCACGCCGAGGATGCCGAACGCGACGGCCCAGTTCACCGGCCGGGCGTGCGTCCACGACGGCACGCCGGCGTTCGCCCACAGCCCCACCGAATGCGCGGCCAGGAGGATCCCGCCGAGGCCGTAGACGCCGGGCGCCGCCGAGATCATCCGGGCCACGGCCACCCACGCCACGCACCAGAAGCCGGCCGCGCCCGCCGTCACCAGCCACCAAGGGGCGTGGCCGTCGGGGACGCCGGTCCACGACCAGTGCACGGCGATGGGATCGGGCAGCCGCGGCGCGAGCACGATCGCCGGCACGACGATGCCGAGCAGGACGACGGCCGGAACCCCGTACCGCAAGACGGCGGACCTCATCGGGCCTCCTCGATCATGGCGACCAGCTCCTCGTGTTCGATCCCGAGCCGCCGCGCCTCGTCGACCAGCGCGCGGATCCGGTGGTGCAGTTCGGCCCGGTCCGGTCCCGCGGCCAGCACGGTCACCCCGCGCCCCCGCCGCACGGCGACGAGGCCTTCGTCGGCGAGCTGGGCGTAGGCGCGCAGCACGGTGTGCATGTTGACGCCGAGCGAGGAGGCGAGCTCCCGGGCGGCGGGCAGCCGCTCACCGACGTCAAGCTCCCCGGCCGCGAGAGCACGCCGCACCCCCGCGGCGATCTTCTCGTGCAGCGGTGCGGTGTCCCGGTCGTCGAGTCGCAACAGCATTGTTCTACAGATACTAGAACAAGCCAGCACTCGGCGCCAGTGCCGGCCGTCCGAGCAGCGATCAACCTCGGGCGGCCACCGGGGAAACGTCCGGCTCCTCGCCCAGCACGTCGTCAGTGAGCCCCGCCGCCAGCGCTCGCAGCGCCGCGTCCAGGTACACCGTCAAGTCCGCGTCCGCCCGAGCCGACCAGCGGTCGTACGCCGCCCGGCAGGCCGCCAGGACCGCCCGGCCCACCACCAGCGGGTACAGCGAGTCCTCCGGCTGGCCCGACCGGCGGGCGACGAACGCGCTGATCGCCCGCTCCCACGCGTCGTAGTGGACCGCCGCGCTCGCCGCCAGCTCCGGGACCGTGCTCAGCAGCGTCATCCGCCGGCGCAGCTCCGGCACGTCGGCCGCGCGGTAGTGGTTCGCCTCGAGCACCGCGCGGCGCACCCCCTCCAGCACCGGCAGGTCCGCCGGCGCCCCGGCGAGCAGCGACCGGATCGTCTCGACCTCGGTGTCGAACTCGTTCCAGAGGACGTCGGCCTTCGCGTCGTAGTAGCGGAAGAAGGTCCGCCTGCTGACGCCGGCCGCCGCCGCGATCTGGTCGACGGTCGTTTCGTGGAAGCCCTGTTCGCCGAACAGCCGCAGCGCGGCGACCTCGAGTTCGCGGGCGCTCGTGCCCGGCGGACGGCCCCGGCGGTTCGCGGGGCGGGCGAGCACGTCATCGGTCATCCGGGTGCCGTTCCGTCGTGAGCCTTGATTATCGACACGCGGTGACATTACTCTCCCCCTATTCGTCACTGCGTGCCGAAAATCATCACTGCCGAAGGAGCCAGGATGAGCGAGAACCAGACCACGCCCGAGACCGACGAACCCGTCACCGAGGAACTGCTGGTCGAAGAGGTCTCCATCGACGGCATGTGCGGTGTCTACTGACGACTCGCCGGCGGGGTTCGACCTCGACGCCGCGTGGCGCCTGGACGACCGGGTGTCGATCCGGCCCGAGCGGTTCGGCGCCCTGCTGTACCACTTCGGCACCCGCCGGCTCTCCTTCCTGAAGAACCCGACGCTCCTGGCCGTCGTCCGCGGCCTCGCCACGCACCCGGACGCCCGGGCCGCGTGCGCCGACGCCGGCGTCGGCCCCGGCGAGCTGCCGCGGTACCGCGCGGCGCTGGCCGCCCTCGCCGACTCGCGCATGATCCAGCCGAGGAGTCTCTGATGTCCCTTGTGGACGAATTCCAGTACGGGCTCGACGCCCCGATCTGCCTCACCTGGGAACTGACCTACGCCTGCAACTTGTCTTGTGTGCACTGCCTTTCCTCGTCCGGACGCCGGGACCCGCGCGAGCTGTCCACAGTGGAGTGCAAGGCGCTGATCGACGAGTTCGAGCGCATGCAGGTCTTCTACGTCAACATCGGCGGCGGCGAACCCACCGTGCGGCCGGACTTCTGGGAACTGGTCGACTACGCCACCGAGCACCACGTCGGCGTCAAGTTCTCCACCAACGGCGTCAAGATCACGCCCGAAGTGGCGCGGCGCTTGGCCGCGAGCGACTACGTCGACGTCCAGATCTCGCTCGACGGCGCCACGGCCGAGGTCAACGACCACGTCCGCGGCCCCGGCTCGTACGCCACCGCGGTCCGCGCCATGCGGAACCTCTCCGACGCCGGCTTCGAGAACTTCAAGATCTCGGTCGTGATGACGCGGCACAACGTCGGCCAGCTCGACGAGCTCAAGGCGATCGCCGACCGCTACGGCGCCCAGCTGCGGATCACGCGGCTGCGGCCGTCCGGCCGCGGCGCCGACACCTGGGACGAGCTGCACCCGACCGCGGCCCAGCAGCGTTCGCTGTACGACTGGCTCGTGGCGCACGGCGAGAACGTCCTGACCGGCGACTCGTTCTTCCACCTCGCCGGCTACGGCGACGGCGGCCTGCCCGGGCTCAACCTGTGCGGCGCCGGGCGCGTCGTGTGCCTGGTCGACCCGGTCGGCGACGTCTACGCGTGCCCGTTCGCCATCCATGACACGTTCCTGGCGGGCAACGTCCGCGGCGACGGCGGGTTCACGTCGGTTTGGCGCGAATCCGAGCTGTTCACGTCGTTGCGTTCGCCGCAGAGCGGTGGCGCCTGCACGTCGTGTTCGGCGTTCGACGCCTGCCGCGGCGGGTGCATGGCCGCGAAGTTCTTCACCGGCCTGCCGCTGGACGGCCCGGACCCGGAATGCGTGCGCGGCCACGGGGAGCCGGCCCTCGCGGGCGTCACGAGCGTCCCCAAGCCGTCGCTGGACCACTCGCACCGGCGGCGCCCGGTCCCGGTCACCATCGGGATGCGCCGGCCGCCGGAGCGCGCGTGCGACGAGAACCCCCTCGCCGGCTTCAGGCGCTGACCGTGCGGCTCGCGGACCTCTCCTGGCCGGACGTCGCCGCGCGGGCGGCGATCCTGGCGGTGCCGGTGGGCGCGACCGAGCAGCACGGGCCGCACCTGCCGCTGTCGACCGACACGGATATCGCGCTAGCGCTGTGCGATCGGCTGGCGGACGCGCGCACCGACGTGCTGGTGGCGCCGCCGGTGGCCTACGGATCCAGCGGCGAGCACGCCGGGTTCGCCGGGACGCTGTCGATCGGCCAGGAGGCGACCGAGCTGCTCCTGCTGGAACTGGGCCGGTCGGCGACGGAGACGTTCCCGCGGTTGTTGTTCGTCTCCGCCCACGGCGGCAACGCGGCGCCGGTCGCCCGGGCCGTCGCGCGGCTGCGGGCGGAGTCGCGGAACGTCGAGGTGTTCCAGCCGCACTGGGACGGCGACCCGCACGCCGGGCGTCCGGAAACCGCGCTGCAGCTGGCTTTGCGGCCGGGCGGCGTCCGGATGGACCGGGCGGTGGCGGGCGATCGGCGTCCCCTCGGGGAGATTTTGCCGCTGTTGCGGGACGGCGGGGTGCGCGCGGTGACCCCGACGGGCGTGCTCGGCGACCCGACCACCGCGACGCCGGCGTACGGCCGGGCGTTGCTGGACGAGCTGACCGCGCGTTTGGTGTCCCATGTGGATGGTTGGGCATGAGGACCGCGCTCGTCACCGGGGCGGCCCGGGGAATCGGGGCGGCGACTGTTGTTCATTTGGCGGAGCAGGGTTACGCCGTGCTCGCCGTCGATGTGGCTGCCGATGATCCGGCGCTGCCGTACGGGCTGGGGAGTTCCGCGGAGCTGGCGGCCGTTGCCTCTAAATCGGGCGCGGAGGTGTTCGTCGCCGACGTGCGGGACCCCGCGGCATTGGCTGCGGCGGTGGCGGTCGTCGAGCGACGGTGGGGTGGCCTCGACGTCGCGATCGCGGCCGCGGGGGTGATCGCCGGGGGTGTGCCGCAGTGGGAGGTGCCGCCGGAGCAGGAGGACGCGGTGCTCGACGTGGACCTGCGCGGAGTGCTGAACCTGGCGCGGGTGGCTATCCCGGCCCTGCTGCGGCGCGCGGAGCCGAGGTCGGGCCGGTTCCTGGCGGTCGCCTCCGCCGCGGCGACGCGGGGGTTGCCGATGCTGGCGGCTTATTGCGCGGCGAAGGCGGGGGTGGCGGGCTTGGTGCGCGCGCTGGGCGCCGAGCTGGGCGGGACGGGCGTGACGGCCAACGCGGTCAGCCCCGGTTCGACCGACACGCCGATCCTCGCCGAGAGCGCCCGGCTGTACGGGTTGCCGGGAGCGGGGGATTTCGCTGGACAGCAGCCGGTGGGGAGGTTGCTGGAGCCGGCCGAGATCGCCCGGGTACTGGCGTTCCTGGCTGCGCCAGAGAGCGGCGCAACGACCGGCGCGGTGGTGCCGGTAGACGGAGGCCTGGCCCTGTGACGGCTCACCTGTCCTCCGCGGCGGACTTCGCCGGGCCGCTGCGGGCGCCCGACAGCATCGCGACCACCGGTGCGGTCGAAAGAGGTCTGCCCCAATGACTACTCCCCTGCCCGCCGCGCGGAACTTCGTCGGGCCACGATCGTCCGGACGGTGGCGGGCGCCCGACAGCAGCGCGACCACCGGCGCGGTCGTCGGAGGGCTGCCCCAATGACGGCTCACCTGTGCTCCGCGCGAGACTTCGCCGGACCGCTGCGGCCACCCGACAGCAGCGCCACCACCGGCGCGGTCGACGGAGGGGCGACCCGATGACCACTCCCCTGCCGACCGGCTTCCGGATCGTCCTCGATCCCGACACCAAGCACCTTCGCGATGACCTCTGGTTCGGCGGCTCACCCGCCCGCGTCCTCCGCCTGACCGCCGCCGGGCGGCGAGCCTGGCGAGAACTCGCCCACGGCCCCGTCACCTCCCCCACCGCCGGTGCGCTCGCTCGGCGGCTGACCGATGCCGGCTTCGCCCATCCCGTTCCGCCCACCCCCTCCGAACCCCCCGATCTCACCTTCGTCGTCCCCGTCCTCGACCGGCCCGGCCCTCTCGCCCGCTGCCTGGCCTCGCTCGGCCGCCACCCCGTCCTCGTCGTCGACGATGGCTCGGAAGACCCCCAAGCGATCGCCAAAACAGCCGCCGAACACGGCGCGAAACTCATCCGCCGGGAAGAAAACGGCGGTCCCGGCGCGGCCCGGAACACCGCGCTCGACCACGTCACCACCGAACTGGTGGCCTTTGTGGACAGTGACTGCGTCGCACCCGGGGACTGGGCCGATCAGCTCGCCACCCACTTCGCCGACCCTCTGCTCGCCGCGATCGCTCCGCGCGTCCGTCCGCTCACGCAGCACACCACCGCCGGCCGGTACACGAAAGCCGCCGGCAGTCTCGATCTCGGGGACCGGCCTGCGCGCGTTGCTCCGCGGACTCGGACCTCCTACGTCCCCACCGCCGCGCTGGTCGCCCGGCGGGCCACTCTCCAAGAAGTCGGCGGGTTCGATCCCGGACTCCGCGTCGGCGAGGATGTCGACCTGGTCTGGCGGCTGCACGCCGCCGGCCACAGAATCCGGTACGCCCCCGATGTCCACGTCGGCCACCACGAACCCGAGACCTGGCGCGCGCTCCTCGGCCGGCGCGCGCGGTACGGCACCTCCGCCGCCCCGCTCGCGCGGCGTCACCCCGGGTACCTCGCGCCGCTCGTGCTGCACCCGTGGCCGGCCTTGACCGTCGCCGCGCTGCTCGCCCGGCGGCCCCTGCTCGCCGCCGGCGGCTTCGGTGGCGCCGTCTTCAGCATGCTCAAGACGTTGCGGGACAACGACATCCCCACCGAAGGCGTCGTCCGCGCGATGGGGACCGCCGTCCACCAGACCTGGCTCGGCGCCGGCCGCTACGGGACGCAGTTCGCCGCGCCGGTCCTCGCCGCGCTGCTGGTTCCCCGCGGGTGGGGCCGGCGTGCCGCCGTCGCGTCGCTGCTGCTCGGCCCGCCGCTCACCGCGTGGGCGAAGCGCCGTCCCGACCTGGACCCCGTCCGCTACACCGCCGGCGCCCTCGCCGACGACATCGCCTACGGCGCCGGCGTCTGGGCCGGCTGCCTGACCCACCGGACCGCCGCGCCGGTGCGGCCCGAGATCGCTTGGCGCCCGGTGCGCGTCGACAGCAAGGAAAAGCGAGGCCCCGCATGAGCAACGCCTGGTTCGAGTCGATCGCCGAAGCCCAGCGGCGCGCGAAGAAACGCCTGCCGCCGTCCGTCTACTCGGCCCTGATCGCCGGCTCCGAAAAGGGCCTGACGCTCAAGGACAACCTCGACGCGTTCGACGAGCTGACGTTCGCCCCGCGCACCGCCGGGCAGTCCGGCGAACGCGCGCTCGCCACCACCGTCCTCGGCCGCGAGATCGCGCTGCCGGTGGTCATCTCCCCCACCGGCGTCCAGGCGGTGCACCCGGACGGCGAGGTCGCCGTCGCCCGCGCGGCCGCCGCCCGCGGCACCGCGATCGGCCTGAGCTCCTTCGCCAGCAAGCCGATCGAAGACGTCGTCGCCGCCAACCCGAACACCTTCTTCCAGGTCTACTGGACCGGCAGCCGCGACGACATCCTCGCCCGGCTCGACCGCGCCCGCCGCGCCGGGGCCGCCGGGCTCATCCTCACCTTGGACTGGTCGTTCTCCCACAGCCGCGACTGGGGCAGCCCCCACATCCCCGAAAAACTCACCCTCCGCGAGCTGCTGCGCTTCGCGCCCGAAGGCCTGACCCGGCCGCGCTGGCTGCTCGACTACGCGAAAACCCGCCGGCTGCCCGACCTCAGCGTCCCGAACATGGCCGAACCCGGCGCGCCGGTCCCCACGTTCTTCGGCGCGTACGGCCAGTGGATGCAGACGCCGCCGCCGTCGTGGGACGACGTGGCCTGGCTGCGCTCGCGGTGGGACGGGCCGTTCCTGCTCAAGGGCGTCATCCGGGTCGACGAGGCCCGGCGCGCGGTCGACGCCGGGGTCAGCGCGATCTCCGTATCGAACCACGGCGGCAACAACCTCGACGGCACCCCGGCGACGATCCGGGCGCTCCCGGCGGTCGCCGACGCCGTCGGCCACCAGGTGGAAGTCCTGCTGGACGGCGGGATCCGCCGCGGCAGCGACGTCGTGAAGGCGCTCGCCCTCGGCGCCACGGCGGTCCTCATCGGCCGCGCGTACCTGTGGGGCCTGGCGGCGAACGGCCAAGCCGGCGTCGAAAACGTCCTCGACGTCCTGCGGGGCGGCATCGACTCGACGCTGCTGGCGCTCGGCCACCGCAGCGTCCACGACCTGAGCCGCGACGACGTCCGGATCCCGGAGACGTTCTCCCGTGCCCTCGGGACCACGAGCTCAGTGTGAGTGGGCTTCTTCCAGAGTCGCCCCGGCCAGGCGCGCGGCGACGCCGCGGCGGAAGTTCGGGCAGTCGTGGACGTCCTCGTGCGGGCAGTCCAGGCCGTGCGCGATCGCGGTGCGCGCGGCCTGGGCGCGGGCGATCCGGGCGTCCAGTTCGGCGAGCTTGCGCTGCTGCAGTTCGCGCCAGGCCGGCGCGGCGGACGTGCGCAGGGCGATCAGCGTCTTGAGTTCGCGGACCGTGAACCCGACATCGCGCAGGATCAGGATCTCGCCCACCTGCGTGACGGCCGAAGGCGGGTAGCGCCGCTGGCCGGCGACGCGCTCGGGCGCGGTCAGCAGGCCTTGATCTTCCCAGTAGCGCAGCGCCGAAGTGGCCACGCCGGTGCGGCGGGCCAGCTCGCCGATCGTCAGCTGCTCCTCGGGCATTTGACTTCGAGCGTACTTGAAGCCGTTCACTCGCGGCATGGCGAAGACAGGTCTCAAGCAGCGGATGATCGGGCAGTTCCACCACCCCCGCGGGCTCGGCGGGCGGGTGGCCGGGTGGGTGATGGCCCACCGCGGCTCCAACCGGCGGCGCAACGTCTGGGTGGTCTCCCTCCTGGACGTCCGGCCCGAGGACCGGGTGCTCGAAGTCGGGTTCGGTCCCGGGATCGCGCTCGGTGAGCTGGCCGCCCGCGCGACCCGGGGCCGCGTCTACGGCGTCGACCACTCCGCGGTGATGGTCGAGCGGGCGGGCCGGCGCACCCGGGCCGCAGCCGACCGGATCGAGCTGGTGCACACCTCGGTGGACCGGCTGCCGCCGTTCGGCGAACCGCTCGACGCCGTCCTGGCCGTCAACAACGCGGGCTTCTGGCCCGATCCGCCCGCGCGGCTTCGCGAGCTGCGGGGCCTGTTGCGCCCGGGCGGGCGCATCGCGCTCGCGTCCCAGCCGCGGTGTCCCGGCGCCGACCGGGGCACCACGGCCCGGGCCGCGCGGGAACTGCAGGACCTGCTCACCGAAGCGGGGTTCGCCGAACTGCGGGTGGAGACGCTCGACCTCGATCCGCCGGTGGCGTGCGTCCTCGGCGTCAACCCACGGTGAAGCTCGCCGTGAGCGTGGCCGCCGAACTCGTGCCGACGTACACCTCGATCTTGCCCGGCTCGACCCGGAACTTGGCGGCGTTGTCGTAGAAGCCGACGTCGTCCGGGGTGAGCGTGAACGAGACCTGCCGCGACGCGCCCGCGGCGAGGGTCACCCGCTCGAACCCGCGCAGCCGCCGGACCGGCTGGACGATGCTCGCGACGGGGTCGCGCAGGTAGAGCTGGACGACCTCGTCGCCCGCGCGGGAACCGGTGTTGGTCACCGTCGCCGTCACCTGGATACGGCCACCGCGGATCGGCAGCCGGGTGCTCGACAGGCGCAGGCCGTCGACGCGGAACGTCGTGTACGACAGGCCGAAGCCGAACTCGTAGAGCGGGCCGGTCTCCAGGTCGAGGTACTTCGACGTGTACTTGTTGTTCGGATCGGCGGGGCGGCCGGTGTTCTCGTGGTTGTAGTAGATCGGGACCTGCCCGACTGCGCGCGGGAAGCTGACCGGCAGCTTGCCGCCCGGGTTGACCGTGCCGAACAGGACGTCCGCGACCGCGTTCCCGCCCTGCACGCCCGGCGCCCACGCCTCGAGGATCGCCGGCGCGTTGTCGTGCAGGTACGGGATCGTCAGCGGCCGGCCGTTGACCAGCACCACGACGAACGGCTTGCCCGTCTCCTTGATCGCCGCCACCAGCTGCTGCTGCACGCCGGGCAGGTCGATGTTGCTGCGCGCGGCCGCCTCTCCGCTCATCGCGGCGGTTTCGCCGACCACGACGACGGTGACGTCGGCCGCGCGGGCGGCCTGCTGCGCGGCGGCGAACCCGCTGGTGTCGGTCCCGTCGACCGCGCAGCCGGCGGTGTAGGTCACGGTCGCGCCGGGCGCCGCGGCCTTGATGCCGTCCACGACGGTCACCGGCGGGGTCGTGCCCGCGCCGGTGCCCAGGCCGGCCCAGGTGCCGTTGAGGTCGTAGGTCGCCGCGCCGAGCGGGCCGACGACGGCCACCGAGCCCACGGACTTCGCCAGCGGCAGCACCGGCCCGGCGTTCTTGAGCAGCACCATGCACCGCCCGGCGGCCTGCCGCGACGCGGCCAGCGCGGCCGGCGACGGCGCCTTGACCTCGCCGGCTTCGTCGACGTACGGCCGTTCGAAGAGCCCCAGCTTGACCTTGACCAGCAGGATCCGGCGGACGGCGTCGTCGAGCTGGTCGAGGGTGATCCGGCGCTGGGCCAGCAGCTGCTGGCCGTAGGTGACGTAGTTGGTGCTGACCATCTCCATGTCGACGCCGACGGGCAGCGCGGCCGCCGCGGCGTCCGCGCCGTCGCCCGCGAGGCCGTGGTTGATCAGCTCTTCGATGCCGGTGTAGTCGCTGACGACGAACCCGCGGAACCCGTAGGCGCCCTTGAGGACGTCGTGCAGGACGTACCCGTTGCCGTGCGCGGGGACGCCGCTGATGGTGTTGAAGCTGGCCATCACGGTCGCCACCCCGGCCTCGACGCTCGCCTTGAACGGCGGCAGGTAGAGGTTGTGCAGCCGCTGGAGCGAGACGTCGACGGTGTTGTAGTCGCGGCCGCCCTCCGCGCCGCCGTAGGCGACGAAGTGCTTGGCGCAGGCGGCGAGGCGGTCCGGTGACGAGTAGTCGCCGCCCTGGTAGCCGCGGACCTTCGCCACGGCCATCTGCGAAGCCAGGTAAGGATCTTCGCCCGATCCTTCGGCGATGCGCCCCCAGCGCGGCTCGTGCGTGACGTCCATCATCGGCGCGTACGTCCAGTGGATGCCGCTGCGGCGGGCCTCCTTCGCCGCGACCGTCGCGTCGGCGCCCGGCACGCCGGGGTCGAAGCTCGCGCCCTGGGCCAGCGGGATCGGGAAGTTCGTGGTGTAGCCGTGGATCACGTCGAGGCCGAAGATCAGCGGGATGCGCAGCCGGGTCCGCTCGACGGCGATCTTCTGCAGCGCGTTGAGCTTCGCGGCGCCCACGACGGAGAAGACCCCGCCCAGCTGCCCGGTCGCGAGGGCCGTCCGCGCGAGGTCTTCGGTGCCGACCAGCTGCAGCTGCCCGAGCTTCTCGGCGAGGGTCATCTTCCCGAGCAGGTCCTCGACCCGCGGGTTCCGCTCGGGCCGGGCGGCGGGGTCCGCGGCGGCGGGCGGGGCGAGCACCGCGGCGGCTCCCCCGGCGGCGAGGAGACCGCCGACGCCGGCGAGCAGGCTGCGCCGGTTGACGCCGTCGGCGGTCGAAGCGGCCGCGTGACTCTCGGGCTGTTCCATGGCGGGGACCCTTTCGCGAGAGGACGAAGGCCGTCAGCATAAGCACGTCCGCCGCCGCGGACCGGTTGGTTTTTCCTTGCCGCGAAGGCTTGTGGTCCGCACCCGGGCGTCCTACGGTCGACTGCGGACCGACACGTGGAGGGGGCGCCGTGCGGGCGTTCGGAGCTGTCCTGGCAAGCGCTTTCTTGCTGACCGGTGCGACGCCCGCCCTCGCGGACGCGGCCTGGTCGCCGTCCCCGATCGCCTGGACGACCTGCCCGGACGACCCGGACAACCCCGGCGTTCCCGACGGGGAGTGCGGCACGCTCCGGGT
Organism: Amycolatopsis sp. NPDC114478; assembly: GCF_055633805.1. Taxonomy (NCBI): domain Bacteria; kingdom Bacillati; phylum Actinomycetota; class Actinomycetes; order Pseudonocardiales; family Pseudonocardiaceae; genus Amycolatopsis; species Amycolatopsis sp. NPDC114478. Next base: position 158,114 of record NZ_JBVKDO010000012.1, read on the forward strand.
GCCGCTCGACTGGGACCGGCCGCACGGGCCGTCGATCGGCCTCGCCGTGGCCCGGCACCGCGCGACCGATGCCGCCCACCGCGTCGGTGTCCTGCTGGCCGACGCCGGCGGCCCCGGCTCGTCCGGCGCGGAGATCGCGCTGTCCCCCGGCTACTTCGGCGCGGAGGTCGAGGCCCGGTTCGACGTCGTGGGCTTCGACCTGCGCGGCACCGGCAACAGCGAGCACATCGACTGCGGCTTCCCGGCGGGCGCGCCCGACAACGAGCCCGCCGACCGGACGCGGTTCGCCGCGCTGCGCGCGTACAACCGGCAGGTGGTGGCCGACTGCCGGGCCCGGAACCTGCCGGTGTTCGACCACGCCGACACCGCCACCAACGCCCGCGACCTGGACGCCGTCCGCCGCGCGCTGGGCGAGGACCGGATCAGCTTCCACGGCGCGTCCTACGGCACGCTGCTCGGCCAGCAGTACGCCGAGCGGTACGGCGACCACGTCCGCGCGATGGCGCTGGACGGCGTCATCGACCACAGCGTCGACCTCGCGCACTTCGTGGGTGACCGGGCCGCCGCCGTGGACGAGCTGTTCGGGCAGTTCACCGACTGGTGCGAGCGGACGGCGACCTGCGCGCTGCACGGCCAGGACGTCCTCGCGACCTGGCGGCGGGCGCAGACCGCCGCCGACGGGATGCCGCTTCCGCACAACTGGTTGCGCGACCAGGTGTACGGGGACATGCGCATCCCGGACTGGGACGACGTGGCCCGGGTGATCGCCGGCACCGCGGCCGGCAGCCCGCCGCTGCGGGCCGAGTTCACGCCCAACTACGAGTCGATCCGGCTGGCCGTCGTCTGCCAGGACTTCGACCTGCGGATGCCGGACTTCGCGCGGTATTCGGCGATGCACGCCGAGGAGCTGCGCCGGTCGCCGATCATGCGCGGCAGCACGATCGGCCACGACGAAGCGACCGCCTGCCTCGGCGTCGCCGGCCCGCCCGCGAACCCGCCGCACCGGCTGAGCATCCCGCGAGCGCCGCGGATCCTGCTGCTCAGCAGCCGCTACGACCCGGCGACGCCGTACGCCTGGGCGGTGAACGTGCACCGCCAGGCGCCGGCGAACACGACGCTGCTGACCTACGAAGGCTCGGGCCACGGGGCCTATCGGCGCACCGCGTGCACCCGGGAAGCGGTGGACCAGTACCTGCTGACGCTGAAGACACCCCACCGCGACTTCAGCTGTCCGGCCTGAGCCACTGCCCCCCGGTCCGGCTCAGCCCAGGTGATCACCGAGTAGTCGGTGCCAACGTTGGTGTACACCCCGGGGAAGTCCTTGCGCGCGCAGCCTTCGCCCCACGAGACGATCCCGGCGAGCTTGCCGTCGACGTAGGCCGGGCCGCCCGAGTCGCCCTGGCAGGAGTTCTTGCCGCCTTCGGGCACACCGTTCTCGGCGCAGGTGGCGTTGTCCACCACCGGCACCGACACCTTGAGCAGCGTGTCGGAGACGGCGCCGCCCTCGGACGTCGTGCCCCGCCCACGATCCGCGGGTCACCGGCCGACGCACCGGGGGCGGCGACCACGACGACAGCGGCGGCCACGGCGAGGGCCGTCGCGGCCCGCCGGACCACGGAACGTCCGTCTACCTGCATGAACGTCTCCCTTCGGGGACCTGGAAGGTGGTACCCGGGAGCAGACCGGACAAGTGGCGGAGAATCACGGGGAGCGGTGACTCCGGGGTCAATCCTTGACATGACGACAACAGGGCCTTACCGTTTTCCCACGCCGCCGGGTTGTCCAGACCATTTACATCGTGAAAGGACACCTCGATGCGCCTGCGTTCCCTGCTCGTCCTGCTGGCGGTGCCTGCCCTGGTCGCCACCGCTTCGCCCGCGTCGGCGGCCAACCCGGCCGTGGCGCCGGGCGGCAACTTCGACCTGGGGATCTGGCAGCTGCAGGAGCCGGTCGGCTCCCCCGGCTCGCCGACCACCATCTCCTCGTCCCGGCTGCAGGGCCCGAACGGCTTCCAGGACAGCTACTTCTACACCGACACCCGCGACGGCGCGATGACGTTCTGGGCGCCGGAAAAGGGCGTCACCACGCCGAACTCGAACTACGCGCGGTCCGAGCTGCGCGAGATGAACCGCGACGGGTCGGCGGCGAACTGGTCGCTGAGCGGGTCGCACAAGCTGAGCGCGACGCTGCGCGTGGTGTCGGTGACGTCGAACGTGTGCGTGGGCCAGGTCCACCTCGGTACGGGCGGCTCGTCGACGAAGCCGTTGCTGGAGCTGTACTACCGCTCGAGCGGCGACATCGTCCTCGGCACCGAGAACTCTCCGGACGGCGGCCAGACGCCGCACACGGTCGGGCACGTGTCGATCGGCAAGACCTGGACCTACACGATCGGCATCTCCGGCGGCAACACCATCGACCTGACGGTCAACGGCAGCACGACACACTACGCGATCCCGTCGTCGTTCAAGGCGTACAAGCAGTACTTCAAGGCGGGCTCGTACAACCAGTCCTCTTCGGACAGCACGACCAAGGGCGCCCGGGTCGCGTTCTACGGGTTGACCGTCTCACACGGCTGACGCTGTCCGGCCCGGTGGCCGCCACCACCGGACCGGCGCGGGCACGGCGGACATGATCCGGCGGCGCGGCCTCGACGCGACGAGCATCCGCGAGGTCACCGCCGCGATCGAGGGCTGATCGCTCAGCGCCAGCCGAGCTCCGGGGCCACGTGAGTCAGGATGCTCTCCAGCACGTGCACGTTGTAGTCGACGCCCAGCTGGTTCGGGATGGTCAGCAGGAGGGTGTCCGCGGCCTGGACCGCCTCGTCCTCCTTGAGCTCCCGCACCAGCTCGTCCGGCTCGGCGGCGTACGAGCGGCCGAAGATCGCGCGGGTGTTCTCGTCGATCATGCCGACCTGGTCGCGCGAATTGCGGTCGCGGCCGAAGTACGCGCGGTCGGTGTCGTTGGTCAGCGCGAAGATGCTGCGGCTGACCGACACGCGCGGCTCGCGCTCGTGGCCGGCCTCCTTCCACGCCTCGCGGTAGGCCTCGATCTGCTTGCGCTGCTGGACGTGCAGCGGCTCGCCCGTCTCGTCGTCCTTGAGCGTCGAGCTCTGCAGGTTCATGCCGAGCTTCGCGGCCCAGACGCTCGTCGCGTTCGAGCTCGAACCCCACCAGATGCGGTCGCGCAGGCCCTCGGAGTGCGGCTCGAGCCGCAGCAGCCCGGGCGGGTTGGCGAACATCGGCCGCGGGTTCGGCTGCGCGAAGCCCTCGCCCTCGAGCAGCTTCAGGAAGACCTCGGTGTGCTGCCGGGCCATGTCGGCGTCGGTCTCGCCGTCGGCCGGGGCGTACCCGAAGTAGCGCCAGCCCTCGATGACCTGCTCGGGGGATCCCCGGCTGATACCGAGCTGGAGCCGGCCCCCGGAGATCAGGTCGGCCGCCCCCGCATCCTCGACCATGTACAGCGGGTTCTCGTAGCGCATGTCGATCACGCCGGTGCCGATCTCGATCTTCGACGTGCGCGCGCCGATCGCCGAGAGCAGCGGGAACGGGCTCGCCGCCTGCCGCGCGAAGTGGTGCACGCGGAAGTACGCGCCGTCGACACCGAGCTCCTCGGCCGCGACCGCCAGGTCGATCGACTGGTGCAGGAAGTCGGCGGCGGAGCGCGTCTCGGAGTGCGGGCTCGGCGACCAGTGGCCGAACGAGAGGAAGCCGATCTTTTTCACGTCCGGTTCAGCGTCCGGGAGCCGGGTTTGATTCCCCGGTGTGAGCGGGCCGACCGCCGCCGCACCCCGCGCGCGGCGGCGGCCGGGGCGCTCAGCCGCAGTGCTCGGCCTTCTCCTGGTCGGTCATCGGCGCGGTGTGCTGCGTGATGTCGCCGGTCGAGCCGGGCACCGGGCCGTCCGCGTCGAAGTCCTGGTACCAGATGTAGTGGTCGTAGAACCGGTCCGGGAAATGCATTTCGTAGGTGCCGTGCACCTTCTGCATCTTCGGCGCGCGTTCCACCCAGCCCTTTTCCCCGGGCCGGACGTCGACGTTGGTCGCCTGCCCTTCGGTGTGCGAAGACTCCCACGTGTGCTGGTAGGACGTTTCGATCGACACCTTGAACACTTCAGAGAAACCGTATTCGGCGGACAACGATACGCCGAAACTGTTCGACTCCCCCGTCGTGTCGGACCAGTTCACCGTGCTGCGCTGCAGATCACCGGTGCAGTTGTAGGCGGCTTCACCGACCTGATGACCGGCCCCGGTGTGCTCTTCCGGCGGGCCGGCCGGGTGGAACACGCAGGAATCGGTGCCGTTGTCGCACTTGTCGAGCAGTTCCCGGGCGGTCGGGCCGCCGTCGGCCGACGCGCCGGGCGCGGTCAGCACGAGGCCGGCGACGGTCAGCAGGCCGAGGCCCGCCGCCGTCCACGCGTTTCGCTTGCTGGTCACGGTCACTCCTTCGCTCAGCTGAACCCGATGGACTGCGTGCGGTCGTCCATGAAGGACCCGACGTTGCCGGTGTTCTCCTTGAACGGGCCGTCCCGGTCGCCGCCGAGGTTCGGCTCGGGGTAGAGCCAGATCCAGCAGTTGCCCCACGGCTGCACGGAGGAGATCTTGTTCTTCCAGTCGTCGCCGAGGTCGAACTGCCAGTTGACCCAGCCGTCCTTCTTGCACAGTTCGGGTCCGGTGATGGTCAGCGAGTTCCCCGTGTAATCGGGGCCGTCGAAGAACGTGCCCTGGACGACCTGGCCGGCTTCCTGCGCGACGAGCGCCGAACGCTCGGTGCCGGTACTGCATTTCTGCACCCCGGTTTCGGAGTTCAGCACGCAGTGCCGGGTCGTCGTCGCGGCCACCGCCGGAACGGCGCCGAGAAGGCTCACGCTCGCCGCCGCGGCCGCCGTCGTCATGGCTGTTCTGGTCCAATTGCACGCCATTGTTTTCCCCTTTCCAGGGAATCGAAAAGATCTTCCGTTCCGAAAGTACGACGGTCCCGGCGGATACGCGCGGGTGTTGCCCGTCGGGGCATCGGGGTCTGCCCATTCCCTCGCGGGGCCCGGAGCCGCCGTGCGGACCAACCGGGGCCGCGGTACAGTACGCCGTCCCGGTGACAGCTGACGTCGATCACGTCACCCTCGGTGACGCGATCATGAAAATTCATCCGGTCATAACTTGACTCATTCCAGAGAAGGCCCCTAGGGTGGCCGACGTGATGACCGACTTCGAGGCGCAGCTGCGAGCGGTCTCGTTGCGGGTGACGCGGCCGAGGCTGGCCGTGCTCACCGCGTTGCGGGACCACCCGCACGTGGACACCGAGACGGTGATCGAGCTGGTGCGGGCCGAGCACCCGACGGTGTCGCACCAGACGATCTACGACGTCCTGCGGGCGCTCACCGACACCGGCCTGGTGCGGCGCATCCAACCCGCGGGCGCGACCGCCCGGTACGAGTCCCGGGTCGGGGACAACCACCACCACGTCGTGTGCCGCACCTGCGGCGCGATCGCGGACGTCGACTGCGCCGTCGGCCACACCCCGTGCCTGACCGCCTCGGACGACCACGGTTTCGTGATCGACCAGGCGGAGGTCGTGTACTGGGGCACCTGCCCCGACTGCGCGGCCACCCGAACTCCCGAATGATCGCCGGCTCCGGAAGGAAGTAGATGAGCAACACCCAGGACAACACCCCCTCGAGCGCACAGGGTGTGGACCAGAAGGCGGCGGCCGGCTGCCCGGTCGCGCACGACTCGGTGACCTCGCACGGCAGTGAGAGCGAGAACCCGGCGATCGATTCGCCGCAGCCGAAGACGGGTGGCCGTCCGCGCACCAACAAGGACTGGTGGCCCAACCAGCTCGACCTGACGGTGCTGCACGCCCACTCGTCGAAGAGCAACCCGCTCGGCGAGAACTTCGCCTACGCCAAGGAGTTCGCGAAGCTCGACGTCGACGCCCTCAAGCGGGACATCACCGAGGTGCTCACCACCTCGCAGGACTGGTGGCCGGCGGACTTCGGCCACTACGGCGGCCTGATGATCCGGATGAGCTGGCACGCCGCGGGCACCTACCGCATCCACGACGGCCGCGGCGGCGCCGGTGACGGCGGCCAGCGCTTCGCGCCGCTGAACAGCTGGCCGGACAACGCCAACCTCGACAAGGCGCGCCGCCTGCTGTGGCCGGTCAAGCAGAAGTACGGCCAGAAGATCTCGTGGGCCGACCTGCTCGTGCTGGCCGGCAACGTGGCCCTGGAGTCGATGGGCTTCAAGACCTTCGGCTTCGGCTTCGGCCGCGTCGACACCTGGGAGCCCGAGGAGATCTTCTGGGGCCCCGAGGACGACTGGCTGGGTGACGAGCGCTACGTCAGCGACTCGGAGATGGCGCCCGAGGTCGGGGCGACCGAGATGGGCCTGATCTACGTCAACCCCGAGGGTCCCCGCGGCAGCGCGGACTTCGAGGCGGCGGCCCACTTCATCCGCGAGACCTTCGCCCGGATGGCGATGAACGACGAGGAGACCGTCGCCCTCATCGCCGGCGGTCACACCTTCGGCAAGACCCACGGCGCCGGTGTCGCCGACGACCACGTCGGCCCGGAGCCCGAGGGCGCGCCGCTGGAGGCGCAGGGCCTCGGCTGGCTGAGCACCCACGGCAGCGGCAAGGGCGCGGACGCGATCACCAGTGGCCTCGAGGTGACGTGGACCGACAAGCCGACCCAGTGGAGCAACCGCTTCTTCGAGATCCTGTTCGGCTACGAGTGGGAGCTCACGACGAGCCCGGGCGGCGGCAAGCAGTACGTCGCCAAGGACGCGCCGGAGATCATCCCGGACCCGTTCGACCCGGACAAGAAGCACAAGCCGACGATGCTCACGACGGACCTGTCGCTGCGCTTCGACCCGGTGTACGGCCCGATCTCGCGCCGGTTCCTCGAAAACCCGGACGAGTTCGCGCTGGCGTTCGCCAAGGCCTGGTACAAGCTGCTGCACCGCGACATGGGCCCGGTCAGCCGCTTCCTGGGCCCGTGGGTGGCCGAGCCGCAGCTGTGGCAGGACCCGGTGCCGGCCGTCGAGGGCGAGCTCGTCGACGACGCCGACATCACCGCGCTCAAGGCGAAGGTGCTGGAGTCCGGTCTTTCGGTGTCCCAGCTGGTTTCGACCGCGTGGGCGTCGGCCGCGAGCTTCCGCTCCACCGACAAGCGCGGTGGCGCGAACGGCGCCCGGATCCGCCTGGAGCCGCAGCGCGGCTGGGAGGTCAACGGGCAGGTCGGGCCGGTGCTCGACAAGCTCGAGGCCATCCAGCGCGAGTTCAACGAGGCGGGCGGCGCGCAGATCTCGCTGGCCGACCTGATCGTGCTGGCGGGCTCGGCGGCGGTCGAGAAGGCGGCGCGCGACGCCGGCGTCGAGACCACCGTGCCGTTCCACCCGGGCCGCACGGACGCCACCCAGGAGCAGACGGACGTCGACTCGTTCAAGGTGCTCGAGCCGCGCGCCGACGGGTTCCGCAACTACCTGCGGGCCGGCGAGAAGCTCCAGCCGGAGACGCTCCTGGTCGAGCGCGCGTACATGCTCAACCTGACGGCCCCGGAGATGACGGTCCTGGTGGGCGGCCTGCGCGCGCTGGGCACCAACGCGGGCGGCACCCAGCACGGCGTGCTGACCGACCAGCCGGGCGTGCTGACCAACGACTTCTTCGCCAACCTGCTCGCCCCGGGCACGAAGTGGCAGGCGTCGAAGTCCGAGGAGAACGTGTACGAGATCCTCGACGTGAGCACGGACAAGCTGAAGTGGACGGCCACGGCGGTCGACCTGGTCTTCGGCGCCAACTCCCAGCTGCGGGCCCTGTCCGAGGTGTACGCAAGCGACGACGCCCGCGAGAAGTTCGTGTCGGACTTCGTGTCGGCGTGGACGAAGGTCATGGAGCTGGACCGGTTCGACCTGGTGTGATCCTTGGCTTGTGACGGGCCCGGCCGATCTTCGGCCGGGCCCGTTTCGTTCCCCTATCGGCGGGCGGTGATTCCCACCGCCACCGCCAAGCCCGTTCCGGCGAGAGTTCTTCACGCCAGCGAATGCAGCACGTGTTACACAGGCCGCAATGCGTCGACGATCAGGTCGAGCAGCCGCGCGATCCGCTTCGCGTCCGGGTCGGCCGACGTCGACAGGAACACGCCGAGCAGCATCAGCGTGACGTCTTCGGGGTCGACACCGGCGCGGAACGTGCCGTCGCGCCCCCCCGCGGCGAGGATCGCGCCGATCGCCTCGGTGATGCGCCGCCGCGTCACCGGGGTTGTGATGCGGCCCGACGCCACGCTCGCGCGCAGGACGTCGCCCATCCCGCGTTTGGTCTCGATGAACGCCGCGTACCGGTCCATCCACGCGCGCAGTGCGGGCTCGGGTGGCAGCTCCGAAAGCAGCGCCGGGGCGCTCGCGGTGACGTCGTCGAGCTCGGCCGCGTAGACGGCTTCGACGAGCGCCTCGCGGGTCGGGAAGTGGCGGTAGAGCGTGCCGATCCCGACGCCGGCCTCCCGGGCGATCGCTTCCAGCGCGACGGTCCCGTCGGCGGCGCCGAAGGCGGCCCGCGCGACGGCGACGAGTTTCTCCCGGTTGCGGCGCGCGTCGGAGCGCACCGGCCGGTCAGGTTCCGGCGAAGGCAAAGCGGAGGCACCTCCGGTTGTGCTACGGTCGGTCTAGCGGAGGCTCCTCCGCTTCACCATCATCGCACGAAGACGGGACCACGCATGCCCTCCACGAAAAGCGCCCTGCTCGCCGGCCGCACCGTCGCCCGCGTCGGCTACGGGGCGATGCAGCTCGAACGCCTCCACACCGACCGCGACCAGGCCGTCGCGCTGCTGCGCCGCGCGTTCGACCTGGGCGTCGACCACGTCGACACCGCCCAGTTCTACGGCAACGGCTTCGTCAACGAGGTCATCCGCGAGGCCCTCCGGCCCGGGGACGACGTCCTGGTCGCCAGCAAGGTCGGCGCCGACCCCGACCCCGGCGGCCCGATCCCGCTGCGCCTCGCGCAACGCCCCGAGGAGCTGCGGGCGAGCGTTGAGGACAACCTCCGCTCGCTGGGCCTCGACCGGATCCCGCTGGTGAACCTGCGCCGCGCCGACCGGCGGCCGGGCGTTATCGCCGACGGAGACCAGCTGGTCGACCTCGACGACCAGCTCGCGGTCATGACGGACCTGCGCGACGAAGGCAAGATCGGCGCGATCGGGCTCAGCAGCGTCACCCTCGACGCCCTGCGCCGGGCGCTCCCGGCCGGCATCGCCTGCGTCCAGAACGCCTACAGCCTGGTCGGGCGCGACGACGAAGACATGGTCGGGCTCTGCGTCGCCGAGGACATCGCGTGGGTGCCGTATTTCCCCCTCGGCGGCGCCTTCCCCGGCCTGCCGAAGGTGACCGACGAGCCGGCGGTCCAGGCGGCCGCGCGCGACCTCGGCCACACGCCCGCGCAGATCGGCCTCGCGTGGCTGCTGCACCACGCGCCGAACGTCCACCTCATCCCCGGTACCGCCAGCGTCGATCACCTGGAGGCCAACATCGCGGCCGGCGATCTCGAGCTGGACGCGGACACCTTGGCCGCATTGGACGCCGTCCCGACGCGGTCGCTGGACGCCTCGCTCGGCTGACGCCGTCACCGCCAGGGCAGGACGGCTCCGTCGCGGACCAGCTCGCCGTACTGCGCCGGGTCGAGGGGCCGGAACACGAGCTCCAGCAAGGTATCCGCCGCTTGGGCGGGGCTCGGCGCGGTGCTGACGTCCCACCACAGCGCGGACGTCGGCGTGTTCATCATCCCGGGGCAGACGGCGGCGAGCAGGATCCCGCGGGCCAGGTCGTCGTCACGGCGCTGGGTGGCGAGCGCGCGCACGGCCGCGACCTGGCCGATCTTGGACGGGATGTTGACGAAGCCCGGCCAGTCGCCCGCGCGGGCGCTGCCGTCCTCGACCGCGTCGCGCCAGGCGGCGACCTGCTTGTCCACTTCGTCCAATGAGGACAGTGCGTCGAACCGGTCGTGCAGCGCGGGCGCCAGGTGCCGCAGGGTGCCGAACGAACTGGCGACGACGAGGAACCGGCCGTCGTCCCGCAGCAGCGGCGCGAAGGCGCGGAGCAGGCGGGTGGTGCCGAAGTTGTTCACCTCGGCGTAGTCGTGGACGACCGCGCGCGGGTCGTCGTCGGGGCCGACGCGCATGACGGCGTTCCCGACGACGACGTCCACGCCGCCGTGCTCCTCGGCCAGCCGCGCGGCGAGCCGGCCGGGGGCCGCGGGCTCGGCGACGTCGAGGACCTCACCGCGGACCTCGGCGCCGCCGGCGGGCATGGCTTCGACGGCTTGGGCGACGCGCCGGGCATCGCGGCCCGTGAGGTATACGGTGTCCTCAGTGGACAGACGCTGGGCGAGCCCCTCGACGAGCGCGAGGCCCAGGCCTTGGGTGGCGCCGGTGACGAGAGCGACTTTCGGGGTCATGCGATTCCTTTGGCGAGCAGGGTTTCCGAGAGGGTCCAGAGGCGCTCGGCGCCTTCGGGGTCGAGCGCGTAGCGGACCACGCCTTCCACGCGCGGTGCTTCGCGGCGGCGGTCGATGGTCATGGTCTCGTTGCAGTCGACGAAGTAGCGGCCGCCGGTGTGGCGCTGCAGGTTCGTGTAGATCGCGCCCGGCATCAGCGCGTTGGCGGTGATGCCGTCGCCGGCCCAGCGGCGCGTCGCCTCGACGGCGAAGAGCACGTTGGCGGTCTTGGACTGGCCGTACGCGAGCCACGGGTCGTACGGCCGGAAGGCGAAGTCGACGTCGTCGAAGACCACCGGGGACAGCTGGTGGCCGCTGGAGCTGACCACCACGATCCGGGCGGCGCCGTCGGTGGCGAGCGCGTCGTGCAGGCCGGTGGCGAGGGCGAAGTGGCCGAGGTGGTTGGTGGCGAACTGCAGCTCGCGGCCCTGCGGCGTGTGCTGCTCGGGCGTGGCCATGACACCCGCGTTGGCGACCAGGACGTGCAGCGGGCCGTCCCAGGCCGCGACGAACGCGTCGATCGAGGCGGGATCGGTGAGGTCCAGCGGCGCGACGCGCACCGAACCGGCGATGCCCGCGGCCGCGCGTTCGCCCGCCGCGACGTCGCGAACGGCCAGGGTGACCTCGGCACCGGTGCCGGCCAGGGCGCGCGCGGTCTCGACGCCGAGGCCGGAGGACGCGCCGGTCACCACGGCCCGGCGGCCGGACAGGTCGGCGCCCGCGGCGACCTCGGCCGCGGTGCTACCGAATCCGAAGGGGGTGCGGATCAAGTTCATGACTCCAAGCTAGGTCGGCCGGTCCCATGCGGAAAGCGAAAGATCCGCAGACCTGGTATGCGTAGACGTCATGGCCTTCTCCGACGCGTCCCTCACCGCCCTGCGGGTCTTCCGCGAGGTCGCCGAGCGGGGCACGCTCACCGCCGCGGCCGCCGCGCTCGGCTACACCCAGTCGGCGGTCTCGCGGCAGATCGCGTCGCTGGAACGCGCCGCGGGGACACCATTGCTGGAACGGCGCCACGACGGCGTGCGGCTCACCTCGGCCGGGCAAATCGTCGTGCGCCGGGCCGCCGGGGTGATCGACGCGCTCGACGCCACCGCGCGCGAGCTGGCCGGGTTGCCCGGTGAGCAGGGCACGGTCCGGCTGGGCTGGTTCCCGACCGCCGGCGCCGACCTGCTCCCCCGCGCGCTGGCCGCGCTGCGGCGCACCCACCCGGCCATCACCGTGCTCAGCCGGGAGGGTGGGACGCCGGCGCTCGTCCGCGCTCTGCGGGCCGGCACCCTCGACCTCGCGCTGGTCGCCTCGGCGCCGCCGTTCCGCCCGCCGGACACCGAAACTCCGGCGCTGGCCCTGCGGGTGCTCACCGAGCGCAGCCTGCGCGTGGCCGTCCCGGCGACGCACCCGCTCGCGCGCCGGGACTACATCGACGTCGCCGACCTGCGGGGGCAGCGCTGGATCGCCGGCTCGGGCGACGACCGGGTGCTGGGCGTGTGGCCGGGCCTGGACGAACGGCCCGAGATCGCCCACACGGCCCGCGACTGGCTGGCGAAGCTGCGGCTCGTCGCGGCCGGCTGCGGGATCACGACGGTGCCGGGTTCGCTCGGCGCGGTGGTGCCGCCGGAGGTCCGGGTGCTGGCCGTGCGCGGCGGCCCCGGTGAGCAGCGCCGCATCCTGCTGGCGCACCTGCCACGGCCCCTGTCCGACGCGGCGAGCTGTGTCGCCACGGCCCTGCGCGAAGCGGCGGTCAGCGAGTGACGCGGCCGGGGCCGCACCTGCTGGCGGCCATCCGCCCGGCGGTCGAGGGAACGGCGCCGGCGATGGTGGCCGAGGCCGCCTGACCGCAAAACCGCGGGCCACCGAACCGGCGAGCCCACCACCAGCCCCGGCGACGGTCACCGAGACCAGCTGACCACAGAACCGCGAGCCACCGAACCGGCGAGCCCACCACCAGCCCCGGCGACGGTCACCGACACCGCCTGACCACAGAACCACGGGCCACCGAACCGGCGAGCCCACCACCAGCCCCGACGATGGTCGCCGCGCTGCGGGCGGCGCACGAAACGGCCCCCTACGGAAGCCCCACCACCACCCGCGGCGTCAACCGCCCCTTCTCCGGGTCCCGCACGACCTCCCCCGCCGTGATCGCCGAAGTCAACGCTCCGATCGCGTCCTCCGGGCGGTAGATCGTCTCCAGCAACGTGAACCGCTGCAGCTCCGCCACCGAACACCTCCCCCGCCGCGCCAATTCCGCCGATAGGGCCCGGCGCAACGGCAGCAGCTGCGGTGTCAGCGAAATGTCCACCAGCGTGCGCTCGCCGTCGCGGGGGTCGCGGTAGCGGATGCCCGCGAACTCGTCCACCGCCCACAGCTCGCTCTTGAACGTCGCGAGGTGCTTGGTGTCCGCCGTCGCGAACAGCAGCAGGCGCGCCTCTCCGTCGTCGGCGACCAGCTCGACCGCGCACCCCGGCTCCGCGCGGGGGGCCTCGGGCGGCAGCGGTGCCGTGACCACCACCTCGTGCCCCTTGCCGCGGTTCATCGAGGCGAACTGCGGCCACGCGCCGGGACCGTCCAAATGGGTCAGCACCGGTCCCGCCGGGGTCAGCTCGGCGAGCGAGGAAATCATCCGCACGGAAAGCCCCGGAGGCGCCCCGGACGGCGCGGAGGAACCGACGACCACCAATTCCAGGTGGTGCCCGTCGAGCCGGTCGGCGAACTCGCCGAACACCCGGAGCGCGTCGGCCGCGAACCCGCCGCACTCGACGTACGTGCCGCCGCGCTGGGTCCGCAGTGCCTTCGCCGTCCACGCGTCGAGGTACCGCACCAGCACGTCCCGCTCCACCGCGGTATGCCCGGCCACACCTGAAGGTGTACCTCAGCAAACCGTTCGGCACCAGGGTCGCTACCCGATAGGCTCGGCCGATGCCGATCACCGCGGCCGACGTCGAAGACACCGTGCGCACGACCACCGCGACCCTCGCCGGAGCGCGGGACACCGGCTGGGACGCCCCCGCCGGCGCGATGGACTGGTCGTGCCGGGAGACCGTCGAGCACATCGCCGACAACTTCTTCTTCTACGCCGCCCAGCTCGGCCCGCGGGTCGCCGACACCGAGCGGTCGGTGCCGTTCGCGTGGGCCCAGCGCCGAAAAGGCGGCCCCGGCCTGGTCCTCTACGCCGACCGCGACGCGGGGCCGGCCGGTCTGCTGCGGTGCGTCGACGCGTGCGGCGCTCTCCTCGTGGCCGTGGTGCGGACGACGCCGCCGGACGTCCACGCGCACCACGACGACGGCGTCCTGGACACCGAAGGCTTCGCCGCGATGGCCATCGGCGAAACGCTGGTGCACATGCACGACGTCACCACCGGGCTCGGACTCCCCTGGGCACCGCCGGCCGATCTCTGCGCCCGGCTGCTCGCCCGCTTCTTCCCCGGCGCGCCCGCGGACACCGATCCGTGGGCGACGCTGCTCTGGGCGACCGGTCGCGGCGACCTGCCCGGCCACCGCCGGCAGACCGACTGGCGGTGGGGCGTTCAGCCCTCCGGGTAGAACAGGAACAGCGTGCAGCCGGTGGCGCTCGCGGGCACGTGCCACGAACCGGCCGGCGCGTGGATAAAAGTGCCCGCCGGGTAGTCGCGCGCGCCGTCGTCGAACGTCCCCTCGACGACGAACACCTCCTCCGGTCCCGGTTCGTGGACGTCCCGGCGCGGCCACGACGTACCGACGTCCATTTCCAGGACGCCCGCGTGCGCGCCGCCCGGACCGGTCCACAGTGGACGGAAGCGGACGCCGGGGAACAGGTCGCGCACCGGCGCTTCCCGGACGGTGGCGGAGGTGTATCCCGGCTGGTCGAGGATCTCGGGGTGCATGACCGCCACGATGCCCGCCGCCGACAGGGCTCGGCCAGTGTCCGGCAAGACACCTTGGGGTACTTTCCTGCCATGCATCGCGTGGTGGCCCTGGTGCGGCCGGTGCAGTCGACGTTCGAGCTCGGGTGCGCCGCCGAGGTGTTCGGCACGCCGCGCGACGGCGTGCCCCAGCACTACGAGTTCGAGGTCTGCGCGGAGACGCCCGGCCCGGTGCCGACGACGGCCGGGTACGCGATGGCCGTCCCGCGCGGCCTGTCGGCGCTCGACACCGCGGACACCGTGATCATCCCCGGCTGGGCGCCGGTCGAGGCGCCGCTGCCCCCGCGTGTCCGCCGCGCACTGCTGCGGGCCCATGCCCGGGGCGCGCGGCTGGTCACCATCTGCTCCGGGGTGTTCGCCCTCGCCCGCACCGGTCTGCTGGACGGCCGGTCGGCCACGACCCACTGGGGCCGCGCCGAGCAGCTGCGGCGGGAGTTCCCGCGCGTGCGCGTCGAGCCCGACGTGCTGTACGTCGACCACGGGGACGTCGCGACGAGCGCCGGGGCCGGTGCGGGGATCGACCTGTGCCTGCACCTCGTCCGCGAGGACCACGGCGCCGCGCACGCCGCCCTGGTCGCCCGGCACATGGTGATGCCGCCGCACCGCGAGGGCGGCCAGGCGCAGTTCGCCCCGCCTCCCCGGCCGCCGGACGCCCTCGACGGGCTCCTCGGCTGGGCGGGCGACCGGCTCGGGACGCTGTCCGTGGCCGGCCTGGCCGCGCACGCCGGGGTCTCCCAGCGCACGCTCGCCCGGCGCTTCGCCGCCCAGCTGGGCACCAGCCCGGGCGCGTGGCTGCTGGCCCGCCGGGTGAGCGAGGCCCGCACCCTGCTGGAGGACACGGACCTCCCGGTCGAGGCCATCGCGGCCCGGGTCGGCCTGACGTCGGCGGTCAACCTGCGCCGCCGCTTCCGCGCCCGGGTCGGCACGACACCCGGCGCCTACCGGCGGGCGTTCCGGACGCCGTAGCGGCGCTCGGTCCCGGCCCCCGTCCGCACGTGCCCGGGTGGCCCGGGAAAGCGGCGTTCCCCGGCCACCCGAGCCCGAATCACTTGCGGGGCAGGCCCCGCGGGTTGACCTCCGACGCGGGCAGCGCCTCGGACGCCAGGTTCCAGCGCTTGAGGACTTCCGCGTATTGCCCGTTCTTGATCACCGTGTCCAGCGCCTGCTGCAGCGCCTCGACCAGGCCGTCGTCCTTCTTGGTCATCGCCGCGATGTCCGCCGGGATGGTGCCGCCGCCGGAGACCGTGCCGACGATCTTCGTCTTGCCGTCGACCGCCACGTGGTAGGCCGACGTCGGGTTCGGGCCGACGTAGGCGTCGATGCGGCCGGACTGCAGCGCCAGGTAGTAGTCCGAAGTCGCCTGGTAGTACTGGAACTTCACCGGGGCCAGCCCGGCCGCCTTGTTCTGCTGGTCCCAGCGCAACAGGATCTGCTCCTGGTTGGTGCCCGCGCCGACGCCGACCGTCAGTCCGGCGATGTCCTTCGCCTCCTTGACCGCGATGTTCTTCTCGGTCTTGACCTCGAACGCGATCGTGTCCTTGCGGTAGGTCGCGAAGTCGTACTTGTCCTTGCGCTCCTCGGTCACCGTGATGTTCGAGAACCCCGCGTCGAACTGCCGGTTTTCCACCGAAAGGAAGAGGTTCTCCCACGACGACGCCCGCAGGTCGAGCTTCAGCCCGAGCACGTCGGCGACGAGCTGCGCGACGTCGGGCTCGACGCCGATGACCGTCTTGTCGTCGTCGGCGCGGAACGACAGCGGCGGCGTGCCGTTGCCGGTGGTCCCGACGACGAGCGTGCCGCGGGCCCGGATCTCCGCGGGGACGAGCGCGGCGATGGCGTCGACCCGCTGCGCCCGGATCCGGTTCTGGTTCGCGGTGGTGTCGACCCCGCCCGGCTGGTCCGCGGGCGCGGTGGTCGCGGCTTCCGGGCTGCCGCACGCGGCGAGCGCGAACACCGACGCGAGCAGCAGGGTTCTCAGTTTCATCGTTCTCCTCAAAGGACTTTCTCCACGAACGCGCGGGTGCGGGGGTGCCGGGGGTGGTCGAGCACTTCGGCGGGCGGGCCTTGTTCGACGACGCGGCCTTCGTCGAGGAAGACGACGGTGTCGGCGACCTCGCGCGCGAAGCCCAGCTCGTGGGTGACGACGACCATGGTCGTGCCCGCCTCGGCCAGGTCCCGCATGACTTCCAGGACCTCGCCGACCAGCTCGGGGTCGAGAGCCGACGTGGGTTCGTCGAAGAGCAGGACGCCGGGTTCGAGGGCCAGCGCCCGGGCGATCGCGACCCGCTGCTGCTGGCCGCCGGACAGCCGCCGCGGGTACTGGTCCGCCTTGTCCGCGAGCCCGACCCGGTCCAGCAGCTCGCGGGCCTTGGCTTCGGCTTCGGCGCGCGGGCGGCGTTGCGCGGAGATCGGCGCTTCGACGACGTTCTCCAGCACGGTCAGGTGGCCGAAGAGGTTGAAGTTCTGGAAGACGAACCCGATCTTCGTGCGCTGCTTGAGGATCTCGCGTTCCTTGAGCTCGTGCAGCCGGTCGCCGGCCCGGCGGTAGCCCATCAGCTCACCGCCGACGCTGATGAACCCGCGGTCGGCGCGCTCGAGGTGGTTGATCAGCCGCAGCAGCGTCGACTTCCCGGAGCCGGACGGTCCCAGCAGGACGGTCACTTCCCCTTGGCGCACCTGGAGATCGACGCCGTCGAGGACCTTCAGCGCCCCGAAGCTCTTGTGGACGCCACGGACGTCCACTGTGGACTCGGTGCTCATGCGCCCCGCCCCAGCCGACGCTCGACGTAGTACTGCGCGACCGACAGCACGGTCGTCAGCGCGAGGTACCAGGCGGTGGCGACCAGCAGCAGCGGGATCACCCGGCCACTGCGCGTGTAGATCACCTGGACCTGGTAGAAGAGCTCCGGCAACGCCATCACGTACACCTGCGACGTCGCTTTCAGCAGGCCGATGATCTCGTTGGCCGCGGTCGGCACGATCGTGCGCAGCGCCTGCGGCAGCACGATCCGGCGGAACTGCCGACCGGCCGGGAGCCCCAGCGCGGCGGCGGCTTCGCGCTGCCCCGCGTCGACCGAAAGGAACCCGGCGCGCACGATCTCCGCGGCGTACGCGCCCTGGTGCAGGGCGAGCCCGAGACCGGCGGCGAAGAACGGCGGGATCAGGCTCATCGTCCCGACCGAGACGAACGACGGCCCGAACGGGACGCCGAAGGAAATCTCGTTGTACAGGATCGCGAGGTTGTACCAGAACAGCAACTGGAGAATGAGCGGAACCGACCGGAAGATCCACGTGTAGGTCCAGCTGACCGCGCGCAGCAGCGGATTCCGGGAAATGCGCATCAACGCGAGCACGGTGCCCAGCAGGAATCCCGCGACGACGCCGAACACCGTCAGTTCCAGCGTCAGCGCGACGGCTTCCAAGATCGATTTCTGGAAGACGAACTTCGCGAAGGTGGGCCAGTCGAACGCCTTGTTGGTGACCAGCGCGTGGCCCGCCATCGCGACGAGGACGGCCACCACGGCGGCGGCGACCCAGGTCAGCGGGTGCCGCGCGGGCACGATCTTCAGCGACTCCTCCGGCGCGGCGGCGGGCGCGGGCCGGGTTCCGAGATCACTGGTCATCGCGGGCCAGGTCGGCGGGCAATGGCCGGACCCGCGGATCAGACCGGTCGACCCAAACGGATTCGGGCATTGGGGTACCTGCTCCGGAAAAGGAAGGGAAGAAAAGCGCGGGCGCTTTCCGCTGACGTCGTCGACTCTAGGAAGCGGGACCCGGGACGGTCAACGAGCCGGCGCCGGGTTCCAGATCCTGGACGACTTCGCGTCACCTTCGGCTGACGACGGCCGCCGCGGCCAGCGCGACCGCGAACACCGCGTAGGAGGCTGTCAACCCGCCGGCCGAACTCAGGGCGCCGCCGACCGCGCGGCCCAGCAGCTGTCCGACGCACTCGGCGGTGATCACGGCGGTGGCCAGCTCCGTCGCGGTGAGCCCGCTCGTCCCGGCGGTGCTCGCCCGGACGTACAACGCGGGATAGGCGAGCCCGACGCCGATCCCGGCCACCGTCCATGCGACGAGCACCACGGGAAACGGGCCGCCAATCGCCAGGACGGCCGTGCCGAGCGCGGTCAGGCCCAAGCCGGTCGCGGGAAAGTGCCGACGAGCCAGGAGGCTCGTCACCGCCCAGGCGAGCGGGGCGGCGCTCAGCACGATCGCCGCCTGGCCGAGGCCGACGTGGAAGCCCGTCGTGAGCAGCACGGTGATCAGGCTGTCGGCGCCGAAGTAGCCGACCGCGAACAGCGTCATCGCGGCGAGCGCGGCGGGCGCCCCCCGGCGCAAACGTGCCGTGCCCGCCGGCAGGATCGCCACCATCCCGGCCGCGGCGACGGCCGCGCCGGCGAGCGCGAGCGGCCACCACCCCTCGCTCAGCACGACACCCGCCGCGCCGAGGGGCACCAGCAGCGTCCGGCCGAGCGGCCGCGGCGACGTCTCCGGCTCGTCGCCGGCGGCCCGCACGACGAGCAACCGTCCGAAGAGGACGAACGGCACGGGCAGGAGCAGGGTCCAGCGCCAGCCCACGAGGTGCGCGAGGCCGAGCGTCGTGGCCGGGCCGACGAGGGCGGGCAGGATCCACATGGCCGACGACGCCGCGACGACCTTGAGGCGCAGCCGGTCGTCGAGGTGGCGGATCGCGGAGCTGATGCCGAACACCGCGAGCAGGCCACTGGCGAGACCGGTGGAAAGCTGGCCGAGCGCGAACGTCCACGCGTTCCGGGACGTGGCCGCCACGACGAGCCCGCCGAGGTAGGCGAGCATCCCGGCGGCGAGGGTGCCGCGCGTCCCGAGCCGGCCCAGCACCCGGCTCGCCAGCGGTAGCGCGACGAACAGCCCGAGGGTCGAGCCGGCGATGAGCAGCCCGAGCCGGTTCCCGGCGTTCAGGTCCCCGGCGACGACGGGCAGCAGCGTGGAGGCGACGAAGCTGGTGACCGCCGCGGCGAACTCGAGCGCGACGATCCCCGCCGCGAGGGGCAGGGACCCGGTCCGGGTCACGTGTAGAGGTCTCGCTCGTAGGCGTTGATCTGCACGGGGACGCCGTCGGGGTCGCGGACGCGGAGGGACCGGCCGAAGCCTTCGTCGAGCACGGGTCCGGGTTCGTACCCGGCTGCCCGCAGGCGGTCCCGCACGTCTTCGAGTGGTTCGTCGGTCTCGAAAGCGAGCTCGCACCGGCCCGCGTCTTGTCCTTTGTGGACGGCCAGGGTGCCGCCGCCGGCGGGGAGCTCGACCCAGCCGCCGGGCCGGGAGACGGGCCCGGTTTCCAGGCCGAGGGTGGTGTAGAAGCGCGTCACGGCTTCCACGTCCGAGGTGTAGCGGATGGGCAGCACTCGCATCATGGGCGCTCCTCGGTGCGGCGCAGGTGGTCTTCGAGAACGCGTTCGACGTAGGCCGACAGGGACTCGTCGGCGTCGACGGAGGCGTGCTTCACCCGCCGGATGAGCGCGACCGGCAGGTAGACGCTGAACTGCCGTTTGGCGTCTGCGGGCATGCCCACATGCTAGCAAATGAGCATGCCCTGTCGCCGGTCCCGGCCGGACTTCTCAGCCGGCCGTGGCCATCGCACCCGAAATCAGCAGCGTCAGCCCGTGCGCGAGCGCCGGCGCCAGCTCGAGGTGGAGCGTGGCCAGCGCCGGATCCACCTCGTAGGCGGCGAGGGCGCTCGGCGACGGGCGGCAGTGCGTCCACAGCCCGCCGGTCAGGATCATCGCCAGCAGGCAGATCGACGCCGCCTGGTCACCGACCTCGGGCACGTACCGGCGCATCAGCTCGGCCATCGCGTCCAGCCCGGAGAGGGCGGACCGCTTGAAGCGCACGACCGCGTCGGTGGACACGTTGTGTTCCAGGACACCGGCCTGCGCGCCGATGAGGTCGCACAGCACGGTGCGCCGGGCCAGCGAGTGGGCGACGACGGTGGAGAACCGCTCGCCCCGCTCCCCCGCCGGCAGCCCCGGGTCGACGCCGTCGGCGAGTTCGTCCGCCACCTCGGCGAGCCAGTCCCGCAGCGCCCGGTCGAGCAGTTCGAGCAGGACGGCTTCGCGGGATTCGAAGTAGCGCAGCACGTTCGACTTCGCCAGCCCGACGCGTCGGCTGAGCTCGTTGAGGCTCACCTCGGCCACCGGCATCTCGTCGAGCATCGCCAGCGCCGTGTCGAGGATCGTGCGGCGCCGCGCCTCCCGCTGCTCGGCACTGCGGGCTCGCTGGAACGTCATGCCACCCAGCGTAACGCCCGGCGGCCGAAATTGGAGACCGGCAGTCTCTTGACAACAGACCGACGGTTCCTTAGCGTCGAGGCATAACAGACCACCGGTCCGAAAGGGCCGACACGGAGGGAACCGCCATGGCCGAGAACTGGACCGAACGCGACGTGCCGAGCCAGAAGGGCCGGGTCGCCGTCATCACCGGCGCCAACACCGGGCTCGGGTTCGACACCGCGAAGGCGCTGGCCGAGAAGGGCGCGACGGTGGTGCTGGCCGTGCGTGACGTCGAGAAGGGCAAGCAGGCCGCCGCGCGGCTCGGCTCGACCGCCGACGTCACCGTGCAGGAGCTGGACCTGTCCTCGCTGGAGTCCGTCCGCGCGGCCGCGGCCGACCTGCACGGCTCGCTGCCGAAGATCGACCTGCTGGTCAACAACGCCGGCGTCATGTACTCGCCGAAGCAGACCACCCGCGACGGCTTCGAGCTGCAGTTCGGGACCAACCACCTCGGGCACTTCGCGTTCACCGGCCTGCTGCTGGACCTGCTGCTGCCGGTCGAGGGCTCGCGCGTCGTGACGGTCGCGAGCATCGCGCACCGCATCCGCGCGGCGATCCACTTCGACGACCTGCAGTGGGAGAACTCCTACGACCGCGTCGCGGCGTACGGGCAGGCCAAGCTGGCCAACCTGATGTTCGCCTACGAGCTGCAGCGCCGCCTCGCCCCGCACGGCACGACGGCGTCGCTCGCCGCCCATCCGGGTGTGGCCCGCACGGAGCTGATGCGCAACTCCCCCGCGATCGCGCGCGCGCTGTTCCCGGTGGTGGCGCCGCTGTTCACGCAGAGCTCCGAGCGCGGCGCGCTGCCGATCCTGCGCGCGGCCACCGACCCGGCGGCCCTCGGCGGCCAGTACTACGGCCCGGCGGGCGTGGGCGGCTACCGCGGGCGCCCGCAGGTGGTGGCGTCGACGCCGCAGTCGTACGACGCGGCGATCCACCGTCGCCTGTGGACGGTTTCGGAGGAGCTGACCGGAGTCAAGTTCCCGGTCGGCTAAAGCCAGTCGTGCTCGCGGGCGTAGCGGGCCGCTTCGTGGCGGGTGCGGGTCTGGGTCTTCTGCATCGCGTTGGACAGGTAGTTGCGGACCGTGCCCTCGGCCAGGTGCAGCCGGCCGGCGATCTCCGCCACCGAAAACCCCTCCCGCGTCGCACGCAGGACGTCGATCTCGCGGTCGGTCAGCGGGCAGTCGTCCACGACCGCCAGCGCCGAGACGTCCGGGTCGATCCAGCGCTTGCCCTCGTGCAGCGTCCGGATCACCGACGTGATGTGCGCCGGCTCCGCCGCCTTGCTCACGAACCCCTGCACGCCCAGCTTCAGCGCCTTGCGCAGCACTCCCGGCCGGGCGTGCCGGGTCAGCATCAGGATCACCTGCTCCGGCCGGGCCCGCCGGATCTCGGCCACCGCGCCGAGACCGTCCACAGTGGGCATTTCGAGGTCGATGACGAGCACGTCCGGGCGGTGCCGCAGCGTGGCGGCCACCGCCTGCTCGCCGTCCTCGGCCTCGGCGAGCACGGTGATCTCGCCCTCGAGCGGCAGCAGCGCCGCCAGTGCCTTGCGCAGCAGGGCCTCGTCGTCGGCGAGCACCACGGTGGTCATCGGCCGTCCTCCCACGCCGGGAACGCCGCCGCCGTCCGGAAGCGGCCGTCCGTACGCGACACGTGCAGCTCACCGCCGTGCTCGGCCAAGCGGTGGCGCAACGCCGAAAGCCCGCTCAGCTCGGGCTCGCCGTCTTCGGCCACGCCGTCGTTGACGATCTCGATCCCCGACCGCGACAGCGTGATCCGCACCTGCCGCGCCTGGGCGTGGCGCAGGATGTTGGTCGTGGTCTCGCGCAGGACCTGGCCGAGCAGCTCGCCGGCGCGGGTGTCCACTTCGGACTCCCGCTCGACCCGCACGTGGATGCCCGCGGCCTCGAACAGGTTCTTCGCGTTCTCCAGCTCGGCCGAGAGGTTCAGCCGCCGCTGGGCGTGGACGAGTTCCTTCGTCTGGACGATCGTGTCGCCGACCAGGCCGCGCACCTCCGCCAGCTCCGCGCGCGCCCGGTCGAGGTCGCTGTCCAGCAGCTTTTCGGCCAGGGCGACCTTCAGCTTCACGACGTGCAGCGTGTGCCCCTGGATGTCGTGCAGGTCGCCGGCGAACCGCGCGCGCTCCCGGGTCACGGCCAGCTCCGCCTCCCGCTCGCGGGACTGCTCCAGCTCGGCGATCAGGTCGAAAAACCGCTGGCTGACGAACATGAGCCCGGTCGAGACGAGCACGGCGGCCGCGGGGATGGCGGCGAACTGGATCAGCCGGGGTCCGACGCGGTCGTCGTGCACCAGCACGTTCGCCGCGCCCAGGACCGCGACCAGCGCGGTGAACCCGGCCAATGCCGCGACCCGGCGGCGCGGCAGCGGCGGGATGAGGAACGACCCGACCACGGACACGCCGAAGAACGCGGAGGGGTCGTCGATCAGCGCCCCGGCCAGCCAGACCACCGCGGTGACGGCGAAGCTCGGCCCGGCGACGCGCAGGTAGTCCCCCGCCGTCCAGCGTTCCGCGGTCGCCAGCGCCGCGACCAGCCCGACGACCTGAATGACGACGTGCCACCAGGTCCGGGCGGTCAGCAGGAGCAGCAGCACGCCGATGATCGCGAGCGGCGGGACCGTGGTGATCAGGTTGAGCCGGCGCAGCCGTTCCTGGACCGCCCCGCCGGTCCAGGTGCTCCTGCGCGCGATCGCCGGTACCTCCACGGGTCCGAGCGTATCGGGCACGGCGGCCCGCACCAGTGACACCACGTCATGTGTCGGGGTGACGCGGCCGCACTGCCGGCCGCGCGCCGATCCGGCTGGAATCGGAGCATGTCCACGACACCCGTCATCGACGTCGACCGCCTCACCCTCAACTACGGCGGCTTCCCTGCCGTGCAGGACCTTTCGTTCCAGGTGGAACGCGGGGAGCTGTACGCGCTGCTCGGCACCAACGGCGCCGGCAAGACCTCGACCCTGGAGACCGTCGAAGGCCACCGGGCGCCGACGTCGGGCGCCGTGCGGGTGTTCGGGAAGGACCCCCGCGACCGCGCCGCCGTCCGCCCGCGGATGGGGATCATGCTGCAGGAGAGCGGGTTCTCGCCCGATCTGACCGTGCGGGAGACCGTCCGGCTGATCGGGCGGCTCACCGAGCGGGCCGACGACGTCGGGCGCGTGCTCGGCGTCGTCGGCCTCACCCCCAAGGCCACCACCAAGGTCGGGCAGCTCTCCGGCGGCGAGAAGCGGCGGCTGGACTTCGCCACCGCCGTGTTCGGCTCGCCCGAGCTGGTCTTCCTCGACGAGCCCACCACCGGTCTCGACATCCAGTCGCGGGACGCGCTCTGGGACGCGGTGGACCGGCTGCGCGAGGACGGCGCCACGGTCGTGCTGACCACGCACTACCTGGAAGAAGCCCAGCAGCGCGCCGACCGCATCGGGCTCATGCACCAGGGCGCGTTCCACCGGGAAGGGACCGTCGCCGAGCTGACGCGGACCCTGCCCGCGACCATCCACTTCGGCCTGCCGCCGCGCGCGCCCGCGCCCCCGCTGCACGCCACCCGCCAGGCGGACGGCCACTTCCTCGTCGAGACCTTCGGCCTGCAGAAGGACCTGCACACGCTGCTCGGCTGGGCGCAGGACCACGCCGTGGAGCTGCGGGACCTGCGGGCCGGGCCGACGCGGCTCGACGACGTCTTCCGCGCCATCGAACACTCCTGAGAGGACACTCCCATGTGGACGATCGCTCGCGGCGAGCTGATCCAGATCTTCCGCAACCGGCTGGTGCTGGTCACCGCCCTCGTGCTGCCCGCCGGGCTCAGCGCGTTCTTCATCACCAAACACGACGTCTTCACCGAGGTGGGCAGCCTCGGCTACATCGCGACGCTCGCCTTGTTCTTCGTGACCGGCATCGGGCTCTACACGACGTCGGTGACGACCCTGGCGTCCCGCCGCCAGAACCTGTTCCTCAAGCGCCTGCGCTCCACCGCGGCGCGCGACGCCGGGATCCTCGGCGGCCTGCTGCTGCCGATCACCGTGCTGTCGGTGGCCCAGATCGCCGTCATCCTCGGCGCGTTGGCCGCCGTCGCCGGGCCGCCGGCGGACCCGGCGCTGCTGGTCGCGGCCGTCGTCGCGACCGGGGCCATGATGCTCGCGCTCGGGCTGGCGACGGCGGGGCTGACGAACTCACCCGAGCACGCGCAGGTCACGACGCTGCCGGTCAGCCTCGGCGTCATCGCCGTGGCCGGCTGGGTCGGCGTGACCGGCACCGGCGAGCTCACGCTGCTCAAGCGCCTGCTGCCCGGCGGGTCGGCGACCGAGCTGGTGCTGAACGCCTGGAACGGCGGCAAGCCGCTGACCGATTCGCTGGTCCTGTTCGGACCGACGCTGGCCTGGGTGGTCATCGCCGTCGCGCTGGCCACGCGGCTCTTCCGCTGGGAACCGCGTCGCTGACCAGCGGCGCGCACGAGAGAGGGGAAACACCGATGCGCAGGATTCTGCTCGCCACGGCCATCGCCGTGCTGGGTGCGACGGCGGTGGCGCCACCGGCGTCCGCCGCGCCCGAGGGGCTGACCTGGGGCCCGTGCCCGGCCGGGGCGTTCCCGACGCCGGACCTGGAATGCACGACGCTGAAGGTCCCGCTGGACTACCGGAACCCGGACGGCCGGAAGATCGACGTCGCGGTGTCGCGACTGCCGAGCAAGCACCCGGAGAAGCGGCGCGGCGTGCTGCTGACGAACCCGGGCGGGCCGGGCGGTGAAGGCCTGGACTACCCGCAGCTGCTGAAGCTCGTCAAGCTGCCGCAGGACGTTCTCGACGCCTACGACGTCATCGGCTTCGACCCGCGCGGCGTCGGGCGCAGCACGCCGGTGGCCTGCAATCTGACGCCGGAGCAGCTGGCGATCGGCAACCTGCCGTACGCGAACGGCCCGGCCGACGTCGTCAAGCAGGCGGCGGTCGCGAAGGCCGAGGCGAAGGAATGCGCGGCCGCTTCGACGGCGTCGATGCTGCCGTACGTCACGACGGCGAACACCGCGCGGGACATGGACCGCATCCGCCAGGCGCTCGGCGAGCCCGCGGTGTCCTACCTGGGCGCGTCCTACGGCACGTACCTGGGCGCGGTCTACACGACGATGTTCCCCGAGCGCAGCGACCGGTTCGTCCTCGACAGCAACCTCGGGCCGGGCGGGTACGACATCGACGCGATGCGCAACTTCGGCCGGGGCATGGAGGACCGCTTCCCCGACTTCGCGAAGTTCGCCGCGGCGCACCCGGAGTACGGCCTCGGCACGACACCGGCGCAGGTGACGGCGAAGTTCCACGAGCTGGCCGCGCGGCTGGACCGGGCACCGATCGACTGGGTCACGGGATCGGCCTTCCGCGGCTTGACGTTCCAGGGGCTCTACGCCACGAACCTGACCCAGCTGGCCGAGGACTGGCGGGGCCTGAACGAAGGCCGCGCGCCGAAGCCGCCGGACGGTTCGCTGACGACGTCCGTGCAGAACCTCTTCGCGGCCCGGTTCGCGGTGCTGTGCGGCGACACGGCGTGGCCGCGGTCGGTGGCGGGCTACCAGGTGGACGTCGCCGTGGACCGGATCCGCTACCCGCTGATCGGCGCGGCGACGGCGAACATCGCGGCGTGCGCGTTCTGGCCGTCGGCGCCGGTGGAGCCGAAGGTGCGGATCACCGGGCGGGGGCCGTCGAACGTGCTGATGGTGCAGAACGAGCGTGACCCGGGAACGCCGCTGGTGGGCGCCCGCAAGCTGCGCGCGGCGTTCGGCGACCGCGCCCGGATGGTGACGATCGACCAAGGCGGGCACGGGGCCTACCTGTTCGGGCCCAACCGGTGCGGGAACACCGCGGTGACGGAGTTCCTGGTGACGGGGTCGCGCCCGGCGCACGATCTGGCCTGCGCGGCGGAGACCGCCTGACGAGGGGGATGGGGCGGTGCGGCGGGCACGGGGGCTCGCCGCACCGCACCGCCGTCAGTCCGCCACGCGGATGATGGTCTTGCCCGGCCCGCGCCGGCGCCGGGCGAACGCGTCCACCGCCTCGGCGAGCGGGCGCACCTCGCCGACGAGGGGCTTCAACCGGCCGTCCCGCACCCGCTGGGCCAGCTCCGCGAGCCGCACCCGGTCCGGCTCGACCACGAAGAACACCGCGCGGCCGTGCTCCGGCCAGACCTTGGGCGGCTCGGCGATCGTCACGAGGGTGCCGCCGGGACGGACCAGCGCCGCCGACTGCGCGAGGACCTCGCCGCCGAGGACGTCGAAGACCACGTCGACGGGCTGCTCCCACTTCTCGGCGGCCAGGTCGACGAAGGCGTCGGCGCCCAGGCCGAGCACGAGGTCGCGGTCGCGGGCCCGGCCCGTGCCGACCACCCGGGCGCCGGCCTCGCGGGCGAGCTGGACGGCGAGCGATCCCACGCCCCCGGCGGCGCCGTGGACCAGCACCGTCTGGCCCGTGGTGAGCCCGGCGTGGTCGAACAGTCCTTGCCACGCGGTCAGTCCCGAGATCGGCAGGGCCGCGGCGACCGTGTGGTCGAGGTCGGCCGGCAGCGGCGCGAGGTTGCGCGCCTCCACGGCCACGTACTCGGCCAGGGAGCCGTTGCGCGCCCAGTCGGCGAACCCGAAGACGCGCTGGCCGACGGTCACGCCGGTCGTCCCGTAGCCCAGCTCGGTGACGACGCCGGACAGCTCGTGCCCCGGCACGCTGGGCGCGCGGTCGTGGCCGGCGCGGTCGGTCCACGTGGCCGGCCAGGTCAGCTCGCCGGGGGTGAACCCGGCGGCGTGGACCCGGACGACGACGTCGTTCTCGGCGGCGTGCGGGTGGGGCAGCTCGGTCAGGGTGAGGCCGTCGACGCCCGCGTCGGGACCGCTCGCGGTGATGGCACGCATGTCAGCTCTCCCAAGCGGAGCCGAGGACGCGCTCGACGGTCGTCGGACGCTTGAAGTCAGGCAGGAAGTGCGCCAGGACGTCGGCGTTCACCGTGCCGTTGGTGGTGTCCGGGCGGTCCTTCTGGCCCTCGAAGTAGGCGGTCAGGAACTCGTTCTTGAAGTCGCCCCGCGGGTGCGCCGCGACGACCTGCGCCAGCCGGCCGGCGTCCAGCTCGCCGAGGCCGAACCCGACGACGTCGGTCAGCACGCCGAAGTGCGTCGCGGCGATCTCCGGGCCCATCCGGCCGGGGATGCCGGGCGTGGTGTGCAGCGCGATCGCCGTCCACACGGTGTCCGCGGCCGCGGCGGTGAAGCCGTGTTCCAGCAGGAATCGGCGCGCGTGGTCGGCGCCGTCGACCTCGAAGCGCTGTTCCACGTCGGAGAACGGCGTCGCGAGGCCGGTGTCGTGGAACAGGGCGGCCAGGTAGAGCAGCTCGGGGTCCGGGTCGAGGCCGAGCCGTTCCGCGTGGATCCGGGCGAAGAAGTAGACCCGGCGGGAGTGGTGGTAGACGAGCGGGCTGGTGGTTTCCCGGACGAGCCGCGCCGCTTCGGCGACCGCAGCCGTCCCGGGGACTTCCACTCCCGCGATGACTTCCGTCATGACCTTTGCCTTTCCTCCTCGAGTACCGCGACGAGGTCGTACAGCAGCTTCCGCGCGGGTTCCGGGGTCTCCTGGGCGAAGGCGGTCTGCCGGCGCCGTCGCCGCGCGTTCGCCACCGACGCTAAACCGGCGTTTCGTTACACGCAAGTACTGTAACCCGTCTAACACGGGCGCCGGACTCACTTGGTGGAGGCGATGAAGTACACGACGATGCCGATCAACGCGAGCACCTCGCTCAGCACGAACGTCGAGTACCCGATCGTCTGCAGTTTCCCTCGCATTTCCGGCTGCCGCGCGGTACCATTGATGACGGCCGCGAAAATGAGACCGACGCCGATTCCCGGGCCGATCGCACCCAGTCCGTAGCCGATGGCGGCAAGGCCGGGGTTGATGTTGGCGGTCTGGGCCAGAACAACGTCGTTCATGGACATTCCCCTCACATCGGTCCACGCGCACACTCGCGTGGAGCAGCGGCTTCTGGGCGGAAGAATCGACGTCGGGAATTCACCGGAACCGATGGTTCGAACACGGCAAGGATATCAGAAAAAGGCATCCCTGGTCCGTGCACGGAATGCGTTACCCCGGTTCGCCCACAGCGAAAGAGGCCGCGAAAGGGAACCGTTCAGTCCTCGTCGGCCATCGCCGAGGCGAACGCCGCCAAGTCGTCGGTGAACCTCAGCAGCAAGTCGTAGAACGTCCGGCGATCCGTCGCCGACCACCCCGACAACGCCTCACCGAACCAGCCGAGCAACGTCGTGACGTACCGGTCGGCCAGCTCGGCGCCGTCCGGGGTGAGCTCGACCAAGCGGGCCCGGCGGTCGTCCGGATCGGCCAGGCCGC
This sequence comes from Amycolatopsis sp. NPDC114478, assembly GCF_055633805.1. NCBI lineage: Bacteria > Bacillati > Actinomycetota > Actinomycetes > Pseudonocardiales > Pseudonocardiaceae > Amycolatopsis > Amycolatopsis sp. NPDC114478. The sequence goes on from NZ_JBVKDO010000012.1 coordinate 187,167, forward strand.
GCACCAGGCGGCGCCGCTCGAGCACGTGCAGGTGGCGCGTGACGTGCGGCCCGGCGACCTGCATCCGGTCCGCGATCTCGCCGACGCGCATCGCCTTCCCCGTCGCGTGCAGGGCGAGGATGATCGACAACCCGGGCCGGTCGAGGTCGGCGCCGGCCCGCTTCATCGCCCGCTCCCCCAGGCCGCTGCGGTTCAGCACCGTGCTCAGCTGCATGAGCCGGGGCAGCACCGAGCGCAGGTCGGGCCCGTCGCCGGCTTCGGTGTCGGCCATCACACTCCCTTAGATAGCTAAGTTAGGTATATAGTTGCGTCATGCCGCAACGTCCTCCGCGGCATTGTCGCACCCGCGACATAGATACCTAACTTAGCTATCGGGGGTTGCCATGAACACCACACGATCGGTCCTGATCTCCGGCGCGAGCATCGCCGGTCCCGCGCTGGCCTACTGGCTGCGGCGGTCCGGCTTCGCGGTCACCGTCGTCGAGAAGGCGACGGTCTTGCGCGACGGCGGCTACCCCATCGACGTCCGCGGGACGGCCTTGGACGCCGCCCGGCGGATGGGGATCCTCCCCCGCCTGCGGGACCTGCACATCTCCACCCGCCGGCTGACCTTCCTCGACACCGACGGCAGCGAGATCGCGGCGCTCGACCCCAACGTGGTCATCGGCGGCGTCGACGGCGAAGACGTCGAAATCCGCCGGGGCGACCTGACCCGCACGCTGTACGACCTGGTCCGCGACGACACCGAGATCCGGTTCGGCGACAGCGTCGACACCCTGGCGCAGCACGCGGGAGGCGTCGACGTCACCTTCCACAGCGGCCGGCAGGAGACCTACGACCTCGTGTTCGGCGCCGACGGCCTGCACTCGCGCACCCGCGAGCTGGTCTTCGGCGACGAAAAGCAGTTCCACCACTACCTCGGCTACAGCTTCGCCGGGTTCACCATGCCCAACGTCTTCGGCCTGCACCGCGAAGGCGTCGCGTGGAGCACGCCCGGCAAGGGCGCGGTGCTCTACTCGGTCCTCGACAGCGAAGAAGTCCACGGCTTCCTGGTGTTCGCGCGGCAGGACCCGCCGATCGAGGCGTTCCGCGACCCCGAGGCGCAGCGCGACCTGGTCGCCGAGACGTTCGCGGGCGAGGGCTGGGAGACCGCGCGCCTGGTCGCGGCGATGCGCGAGGCCGACGACCTCTTCTTCGACGTCGTCAGCCAGATCCACCTGCCACAGTGGACGGACGGCCGGGTCGCGCTCGTCGGCGACGCCGCCCACGCGCCGTCGTTCCTGACCGGGCAGGGCACCAGCCTGGCGCTGGTGGGCGCGTACGTGCTCGGCCACGCCCTGGCCACGATCCCCGACCACACCGCGGCTTTCGCGGCCTACGAGAGCCGGCTGCGGGACTTCGCCGAACGCAACCAGGCCAGGGTGTCGGAAGGCAAGTCGACGCTGTTCCCCGCGACGGCCGAAGACCTCGAACGCCGCAACGCCGCGCTCCGGCAGCTGGCGAAGTCCCCTGCCGGCAGCCCGCGGCCCGAGCACTCGGCGTTGACGCTGCCGGACTTCCCCTGACGGGGAGGGCGAGCGAACCGCAGTCTCCCCGGCGCCGGCACGACCAGGGGCCGATTTCCCGTCACCGGCGGGAAATCCGGATCGGGCCGGACCAGTCGCCGCCGGGGTCGAGCGGGCGGCCGCGCTGGGTCAGGCGGACCTCGCCGGACCCGGCCAGTTCGCGGGCCAGCTCGCGGGCCTCGTCCAGCAGCGGCCGCCAGTCGTCGGCCACCGCGCGCGCTGCGTCCGAGGGGCACGTGCTGCTCTTCGGTCCCCGCGCCGACGCCAGGGCCACGATCGCGGCCCGGAGCCGGTCGCGTGGGGACGTCGCCGTCAGCGCCGAGCGGGCGTCGTCCGCGCCCGGGCCGCCGCCGTCGCGGATCCGCTGCAGTTCACGCCGGGGTCCCGGCTGCTCGGGCATATCCTCAGCATCGCACCGATCACGCCGACGCACCGAGCCGTCCGACGAGCATCCGCCGGACCTCGTCCGCGGTCTCCGCGCCCGCGGCCTGCGTCACCGCCTCGGTGACCGCCGGGACCAGCTCGGCCACCAGCTTTCCTTCGAGCGCCGCAGCGAGCCGCTCGGAGTCGACCGGGTTGGCCGGGCTGTCGGTGATCAGCTTCGTCACCGCGTCGAGCGACGAGCCGAGCGCCGTGATCTTCGCGTCCATGTCCTTGATGAACTGGGCGTAGTTGCGGTTGCCCGCGGCGTCGAACGTGTTCCCCCACATCATGCGGACGAAGTCGTCGTTGCTGAATGGCATGTCACCCTCCGGGTCGAGCTGGTTGCCGGTGTAGGACTCGTCGAAGTCGACGGCGCCCGCCGAACCGGGCAGGCTGCCGCTGCTGGTGTACTGGTGGACGTCGTAGCGGCCCGGGTACCGGCCCGCTCCCGGCGCTTCGGGCCGGGCGCCGTACCGGGCGATCACGATCACCAGGTCCGGGACGTCCCACTGGTCCGGGCGCAACGCGGCGGCGAACGACGCGCTCATGTAGACAGCCGGCCGCAGGCCCGCGTCCCCGACGCGGCGGCAGAACGCCGTCCCGAACGCCCGCGCCGCGCTGTCCGGGCGGAACGGCGCCTCGAGGTCCAGCATCGGCGCGACGCCGGTCGCGCCGAGCCGCCGGACCTCGGCCAGGAGCAGGTCGGCCTGGGCCTCCGGGCCGAGGGTCAGCTGGGCGTAGTGGTACCCGCCGACCGGGATCCCGCGCGACTTCGCCCCCGCCACGTGCGTGTCGGGCCGGTAGACCACACCCCCTTCCGCGCGCGTGTAGGGCGCTCCCCCGTCGGAGACCTTCACCCACACGAACGCGAGGTCGCTCACCTGGTCCCAGCGCAGGCCGCGCTGGTAGAACGGATGGACGTCGGCTCCCCTGGCCATGGCGGGAACTCCCTTCGGTCACGAGCCGGGTCATCGACCCGGCGACAGCGGGGCCACCGGGCAGGTCGGCGCGACGTTCCACCGGTTGCCGGTCGAGACGATCGACGGCGGGAAGCCGCCCGGTGCCCGTTGCGAGCACTGCAGCGACCGGGCGGCGCCGCGCGAGGAGTTGAGCGCGACCGTGACGCCGCCGAACGGCCCGGGCCGTGAGTCGAGGCGGACGGCCGCGAAGTACGGGCTCGGGCCGGCGACCGTGTTGCCCGTGATGGTCGCGTCTTCGATCGGCCCGCTGATGCCCTGCAGCGCGATCCCCGAGCCGTCGGGCGCGGCGCCGGTGAACGTGATGTCGTTGTCCCGGACGCCGATCTCGCGCACCGAGTGGCCGTAGATCGCGTCGGCGTCGCCGTCCAGGGCGATCGTGTTCCCGGTGACGGTCACCTGGGCCGGGATCCCGCCGCTGTGCGGCGTGATCCGGATGCCGGAGCCGGAGACCCCGTGGCGGCGGATGATGTCGCCGGCGATCTTGTCGCCGGTGGTGGCTTCCCCGTCGAACGCGGTGTCGCCGATCTGCTCGCCGAAGTGGTTGCCCAGCACCGTCAGCGAGAGCACGTTGCGCTGCACACCGATCCCGGACCGCGCGCAGCTGACGAACGACCCGCCGATGATCGTCACGCGCTCGACCGCCGTGGCCGGGGTGTTGCCGAGCACGCGGACGCAGTCACCCTTGCGCGACCCGGCGATCGCCGGGTGGTCGAAGACGACGTCCCGCACCGTCACGTCCGCGACCGGCAGCGAACAGGTCCCGTTCGCGGTCGTGCAGACCCCGGAGCCGATCGCGATCGCGTGCGTCTGCTCGTCGGTGTTCGTCGCCGCCGAGGTGTCGATCGCCAGCCGCTGCACGGTGACGTCGCTCGCCCCCGGGTCGAGCGACACCACCGCGACCGCGCCGGCCTGCTGGTCCCCCACCAGTTCGAGCACCGTGCCCGGGCCGCCGAGGCAGACCGTGCCACCGCCCGCCGCGTCGATGGCGGCCTGCACCGGTGCGCGGTCGTCCACGCCGTCGTCCGGCACGGCCCCGAAGGCCGCGGGGTCGAAGCAGCCGCCGGCGCCGGAGCCGGCCCGGGGCACCGCGGCCGCCGACACGACGACCGCGGTCCCGAGCGAAAGGGTGGCGATCGCCGCGGTCACCAGCAGCGCCCGTCTTCGGATTCGTTTCACGGGAACACTTCCTTCACCAGAAGAAGATCCAGCGGCCGTCGAGGCACACCCCGTGGCCCTGGTAGGTCACGCGCCGCTGGTCCGGCGTGAGGCAGTGGGATCCGGAGATCCGGTGCAGCAGCTCGGATTCGGTGAACAACATCGTGCCGGTGCGGTAGGGCACCGTGATCGGCTGACCGCCGCCCCGCCTACCCGGCCGGGCATCGGGGGCGTCGGCTTGCAGGTCCAGCCCGCTTCCCCCGTCCGGCAACGCGAACGGCACGGTGAAGTTGACCACCGCGGTGATCTCGGCCCGGCGCGCGAACAACGCCGGCGTCTGCAGCTCCAGCGCATCGATGTGCCAGCCGCCGCCGTCGTACTCGCCGGGGGCCCCGAATTCGAACAGGTGGAAGCCGGGGACCGCGAGTTCGTCGGCGTACACGACCGGCAGGCCGTACCGGTGCTCGAAGAACGTCGCGACCCGGTCGTGGGCGAGGCGGAAGTGCCGGTAGAGCGGGCGGCTCTCCGCCCGCGCGCGCTCCTCGTAGTACGCGAGGCGCGCGCGGTTGCGGTAGAGCGGCTCGCCGATCGTGGCCATGCTCCTGGCCTCGGGCGTGCCCCAGCACTCGTGGCGCAGCCCGGCCGGCACCGCGTCCACGGCCGCGACGATCGCGGCGACCTCCGCCGGGGTGAACAGTTCGGCGCTGTGGACGGTCGCGCCGCCGAACCGGATCTCTTCCACCGCCTGGGTCGCGGTCATGAGGCACGCTCCTTGCACAGTGCCGCCGCGGCGAGCAGGCCGGCGATGGCCGCCGCGATCGGCTGGCCGGTGTTCGATTCGTAGTACGTGAAGCCCGGCGACGGGTTCACCTCGAAGCAGTACCACTCGCCGTCCGGGGTCCGGCGCAGGTCGATGCCGGCCACCGGGAGCGGCAGCCGCTTCGACAGGTCGAGGCAGCGAGCCGCGACGTCCGGCGGCAGCCCGGTTTCGGTCAGGACCGCCGGTGGATGGCCCTGCGCGCGTGCGTAGCGGTAGTCGTCGGCGTCGCTGCGCACCTCGGAGGCGAACAGCTCGGCGCCCACGACGTGCACCCGCACGTCCGTGCCCGGCACGTGCTTCTGGAACAGCGTCGGGCAGTTCCCCACATCCGCCAGCCGGGCTGCGTCGGCCGGCCCGACGCGGCGCACGCGGCTGCGCACGCCGCCGGCCGACTTGACGATGACCTCGCCGTGCTCGCGGACGAACGCCGCGACCCGGTCCGGGTCGTTCGTGACGAGCGTGACCGGCACGAGGAACCCGGCCGCGGCGATGCCCCGGAGCTGGTAGGCCTTGGACCCGTTGCCCGCGGCGGCCTCCGGCCGGTTCAGCACGAACGCGGCCGTGCGATCGGCCCACCCGTTCAGCGCCAGGTCCACGCCGGCGGCGTGGCCCCACCGCGGCGACGACCGCGGCAGCGTGCGCAGGGCGGCCAGCCGGGTGCTGTCGTACGGGCGGACGTAGGCGGCCCGCACGCGGTCGAGGTCGAACTCCTCGTCGCCGACGGTCACGGTGGTTCCCCCGCGCGGGCCGGCGTCGACGCGCACGGTCGTGTCGAGGACGCGACGCTGGTCCAGGAAGCGGACGGGGGCGCCGAGGTGCCGCAGATGCTCCAGCACCGCGGCGATCGGGTGGTCCCGGATCAGCCCCCACAAGAGGATCGTCATGCGGTCACCTCGGCGAGGTCGCCGGCCGGCAGCAGGGCCGCGAGGGCGTCGGCCACCTCGGGCCGCCCCACATCGGGCCAGGCCGAGATGTCCCGCACCGCCGCGCGGGGTCCCGGGCCGGACACCGTCGCGGTGAGGAGGGTTGTGTCCGCCGCCTTGGCGAGTGCGCACAAGCGCGTGCCGATCAGGGGGTGCACGGCTCCGACGCAGACGTCCCCGACGACGTGCGCGGGGATGGGGCTGGTCCACTCGAGCACCGGGACGGGTGGCTCGGCGAGGCTGAGCCTGCGGTGGACCGCACCGGCGCGCAGGCCGGCCGAAGCGGCGGCGTCCGCCCACTGCTCCGCCGACCACGCCGGGCCGTTGAGGCTCCGCGGGCCGGGCGGGTTCAGCACGGGGGCGGGACACGCGTCGAGCCAGGCCAGCAGGAACGCGGTCAGCTCGGCCGCGGCGTACTCCCGGTCGACCGGGTGCACCCTGGCCAGGTCGGCGGGCGAGATCCAGCCCAGCCGGTTCACCACGCCCGTCACGGGAACCGGGGTTCTGTCGGCAGCCGCCAGCTCCGCGGCGACCCGGCCGTCGACGGCGACGTCGAGGCGCCAGCGCCACCGGTGCATACCGGCGACGGTGAGCAGCAGCGCGCGGCTCCCCCACCGGGCGGCCAGCGCGCGGGCGGGGAGATCGTGGGCGTGGGCGAGGATCAGCAGCATCTCAGCTGTCCTCGTCCGGGTCGGCCAGGGCCCGGCCGCCGACCTCGGGGCGGTCGTCGAGCGAGATGAACGTGCGCTCGTCGCCGTCGGGATGGTCGAGCCTGGGCGCGGCGGCGCCCGGCGGGGTGAGGCCGGTGAGGTCGGTGCTCTCCTTGGACCCGTCCTTCGGGTGCTTCTCGCTCTCCTTGCCGTCCTTGTGTTCCTTGGGCTGCTCCTTGGTCTCCTTGTCGTCCTTGCCCTCCTTTTCCTTCTCCTTCTCCTCCTTGCTCTCCTTGCCTTCCTGCTTTTCCTTGCCCTCCTTGCCTTCCTTGTCCTTGACGCCGTCGAGCCGCGCGTCGATCTGGGTGATCTTCACCTGCAGCTCCTGGACCACCCCGAACAGCTCCAGCCGCAGCTCCTTCATGCAGTTGCTGACGGTGCGCAGGGCCTCGGCGACGGCGGCCAGGTCGTCCTCGATCGCGTGGAACCGGTGGTTGAAGCCGATCTCGCTGGGCGTCTCCCCCGCCTGCACGACCGTCACGCCGTCGATGAAGTCCGGGTGGGTGAACCCGGGCTCGAAGTGCACCTCGCACTGGGGTGCCAGCTGCGGGACCTGGGTCTGGAACACGAACGGCGGGGTCACCGCCGCGGCCAGGCCCGAGGACCGGGCGATGGCCCGGCCCAGCACCGCGATGACGTCCTCTTCCGCGACGCCCGCACCGCGCAAGGCGTCCACTATCGTGCCGGCCGGCACGCCGTAGACGAGCTGTTCGCGGCCCGGCCCTTCGGCTTCTCCGCTCATGAGATCTCTCCTTGTCCTGCCTGCGCGGAACGCGTCAGGCGGTAGTGCCGGTAGGCCCGGGCGGCGGCGATGGTCAGGACCGTGGGCTTGCCGGAGCCGTCCACGTCGACGTGGCGCCGCCGGATGGCGAACGTGTCGGCCCGCACGCCGACCGGGGTCACCAGCTCCACGACGTTGAGCAGGTGCTCGTACTGGCGCAGGGTCAGCAGCACCCCGTCGGGCAGCGCCGGGCGCCATTCGTAGGTGTCGTTCGCGCCGGTGTGCGGACCCACGACGCACGAGACGACGCTGATCCCGTCGTTGAGGATCGGAATGGTGACCGTGGCGCCGCGCCGGGGCGTCACGGCGGCGGACTGCGTCCCGAGCCCGCGCACCTGCCACCGGTGGACCACGGTGTGCTCGCCGGCCAGGTTGCTGCCGGCGAGCGGGAGCCCCGCCACCCCGAACACCAGCGCGAGCGTCCCGGCGGCGGTGGCCAGCGCGACCACGCTGCTCGCGCCGGCCGCGGCGGCGGTGGTGAACAGCGGGCTCAGCAGAGCCGGGTTCGCGATCACCGCGGCCGTGCGCGGCGCGCCGAGGTCGAAGAGCACGTAGTCGCGCGCGGACACCGTGCTCAGCTGCCGGGTGAAGGCTTCGACGTCGACCACCTTCGGCACCCCACGGGCGCTCAGCGCGGCGTCCAGGCCGGGAACGGTCGTGGTCGGGCGCGCACCGGCCAGCACCGCGGCGGGGTCCGCGACCGGGGTGAGCTGCGCTCCCGCGAGCGCGGTGATCACGGCGACCACCGGCACGTCGTGATCGGGATCGGCCGCCGACACGAGCCGCGCGGTCAACGTGATGGGAACGTCGCCGTCGGAGTCGGGGTCGACGTCCACGACGAGCGGCCCCATCGGCGCGGTGCTGGCGAACACCGTGCCGTCGGCCCCCTGCTCGACGGTGCGCATGCCGCACGCGCGCAGCAGCCACGCCCCGGCCGGATCCGCCGACCGCGGCTGGGGCACCAGGTTCGGGTCCTTCAGCCTGCCGGCCGCGGCGACCGCCGCGTCGAGCTGGGCGGCGACGGGCGCAGCGAGCAGCGCGCCGAACCCGAGCTCGAACCGGGACCCGCCCGAGTTGTCCTGTCCTTTGAGGACACGCGGCCACGGCCGGGCGCCCAGCTGAACGCACCGGGCGTCGAGCGTGGTCAGCGCCTCCGCCACGGCGGGTGCCACCGGCTGGAAGGATTCCACCTGCCACGTCGCGAGCGCCGCGCGCTGGACGTTCACGCGGGCCACCTCGTCCGGCGGCAGGAGGCGGGCCGCGTGCGTGTCGTCGCCTTCCGCGCTGTCGGCGGGCCAGATCAGGTGCACGCGCCGGATCGCGTTGAGCAGCGCGGGGATCGCCCCCGGTGCGCCGGGGGCGACCAGTCGCAGGGCGATCAGCTGCGGCTCCACCGATTCGTCGGCGGTCACCGTGCCCGTCACGCCGACGTCGGCGAGGAAGCCGTCGGTGCCGCCCAGCGCCGAGTCGATCCACGGCTTGCTGGGCAGCCGCACGCCGCGCAGGACGCGCAGCCGGGCCCGGTAGGACGCGTCGTCCTCGCGGGCGCCGGGCTGGAGCGGGCGGGTCGCGGCGGTCTGCTGGTCGGCGTCCCAGAACAGCTCGTCGGAGAACCGCGGGCAGGACAGGTCGGCACCGAGGCGGTCGAGCGCGTTGCCGCTCGCCACTTCCAGGGTCCGCATCGCCCGGAGCTGCCGTGCGGCGCGCCGGATCCGGCCCTTCTCGTCGAGCAGCACGGTGAGCAGCCGCCCGAGCACGCCCTCGACCAGGTCGAACCGGACGGCGGCGATCAGCTCCTCCGCGCTGAGCCCGGTGCCGTCCGGCCCGCCGCGGTTTCCGCGCACCAGCACGGAAAAAGGCGCGGAGACGGCCCCTTCGCCCACCGGCGGCACCGCGGCGACCAGAGCGGTGCCGGCGGCGGTGTGCGACGCGAACGTCACCACCGGAAGCGGTTGCCCAGGGCCGGTCCCGGCCCGCAGCGCGGGCTGGACGATGAGCCCGTGGGTGTCCACATCGGACAGCACGGTGCACAGCACCAGGGCGTGCCGGGTGGTGGCGTCGACCGCGGCCTCGGCCTGCCCCGCGGGCCCCGGCGGCGGGGTGGCGCGCAACGTCAGGGGCCGCGGGGTGGCCGCCGGGGACAGCGGCCCGATCAGCTCGGCCGCCGCGGCGGCGAGCACGCCCGCGCCGAAGCCCGCCGGGTCCAGGGGCGTATCGGTGGTGGTCATCGGTCACCGCACCGTCAGTCGTTCGGGCGACTCGACGAAGACGGCGATCTGGTCGGCCCCCACGATCAGGTTCTCGTCCACCTCGAGCGCCTCGGGTGCGGTGCTGTCCGCCCCGCCGGACCCGATGGTGTCGACCGGGGACGGGAAGCGCACCAGCTGGAGCCCGACGACGTCGACGATGCCGGGCTCGGCCATCAAGGCCGCGGACAGCGCGGCGGCCCGCACCGGCTCCGCGAGGGTCAGCCCGTCGACGACCCCGCGCATCCGGGCCGCCAGCCGCTGCTTGAGCGCGAGCGCGGCGGGACTGAGGTTGCGGCCGGCCACCGACCCGGACGGCAACGGCAGGCCGGAGGTCACCACGTCGACGTCGACGGTGAAGAACACCTGCTCGGCGCGCACGACGTCGGGGAAGATGCCGACCGGGCGGACGTCCCGGATCGCCTGCTGCACGGCCACGCGCAGGCCGGACGCGCCCTCCCAGACCGCGGCCTCGGTCGGCGCGACCAGGACCGTGACGAAGAACGGCGACGACATGTCCCGGTCGGCCGCGAAGAGCCGTTCGAAGAAGTTGAACTGGCCGAAGATCGACTGCGACAGGTCGAGCCCGCCCCACCCGTCCCGCACCGCGACCTGCCGCACGCCGGGCACCAGCGCCACGGTGGCCGCGATGGAGTCGGCCGTCCACACCGACCTCGGCGCGTTGAGCAGCACCGCGCGGTAGCGGTCGTCGTCGAACTGCGCGTTGCCCCCGGTCAATGGCTGCGTGTGCTGCACGCGCACCAGGCCCTGGCCGATCGACGCGGCGGTGTCGGGAAAGCCGGCCGCCACGTCGGCGTCGATCATCGCGGTGAGCTTCGCGTCGGCGACCTCCCAGCGGTCGATCCGCTGCGGGTGCCCGCCGCCGGCGTCGGTCGCGGCGGGGTCGAGGTTGCCGACGGGTCCCGAGTCGAAGCTCGTCACCGGCACGGACGCCGACGTCAACCCGGCGGTGAACTCGACCGCGGCGGCGAGCGCGACGCGGTGCCCGCCCGGGGTCGCCAGCCGGGAACCGCGCGGTAGCACCAGGTTCGGCACGCCCGAGGGCAGCGCCCCGGCCAGGGTCAGCGTGACCGAACCGGTCGCGGTGAGGAACGGCCGCGTGATGCCGAGCTCCGCGCCGAGCTCCGAGAGCGCGCGGCCGCGGGCGGTGCTGACGAAGCTGTCGTCGTACTCCGCCGCCAGCGCCGCCCAGGTCCGCGCGTCCTCCAGGGCGGTGACCTCCAGGAGCTTGCGCAGGACGCTGCCGCTGGACAGGTCGACGGCCGGGTCGATCAGCTGCTGCGCGAGGGCGATCTTCTCGGCCAGCAGCCGGGTGAACGGCTTGGGCAGGAACCCCGCCGGCGTCACGCCGAAGCTACCGCTGCCGGTGGACCGCGTGACGGAGTCGTCGACGGCGAGGACGTCGGTCAGGTCGATGCTGCTGTCGGAGCTCATGGCGTCCTCCCGGTGGTCCCGGACGCGACGACGCCCGGGGTGTCGACGGCGCCCCACTCGGCGCCGGTGGCGAGGCCGCCGGTGGCCAGGGTCGCCGGGTCGCCGGTGATCGCCTCGAACGAGACGGTGATGTCGAACGACCGCGAGGCGCGGCCTTGGGTCGGCGTCGGCGTGGTCAGGTCGACCACGCGCCGCACCCGCGGGTCGGCGGCGACCATCTCGATCACCGCGCTGCGCAACCCTTCCCGCGCGAGGACCGGCGACGTCTGGCGCACCAGCGGCGTCAGCCCGAGGAAGCCGAACCGCACGTTGAACGGGTCGCTGCCGCGCAGCGTGGTGAGCCCGATCGCGAGGTCCTGGCAGAGCGCGGCCACGCCCTCGACGAGGTCGAGGTCGACGCCGGTCGCCGTGGCGCGCAGCACCAGGTCGCGGGCGGTGTCCCCGGGGTCGGCCAGGTCGGCGCGCGGGCCGAACCCGAGCAGCTGGCGGCGCCGGACGGCGGAGTCGTCGCCCGGTGGAGGCGGTGGGAGTGCAGCGGTCATCGTCGTTCCTTCACGAAGCGGTGAGCTTGTCCTGGCCCGCGGCGACCGCGACGGTCTTCGCCGGGTCCGGCGGCGGGGTGAACGGAGGGTTTTCGGTGGTGGCCAGCAAGGAGTCGAGCAGCACGGGAGCGCTGTCGACGGTGAGCTTCCGCGCCGCCCCCGCGTTGGGCTCGGGAGCCGAGGTCGTCTGGCACGGCTTGGGCGGGCCGCCCTGCGGGAACGAGCACCCCGCATACGGCGCCGCCGTCGCGGAGTCGGAGAACAGCAGCACGGCCTTCTTGCCGACCGTGAGCTTGCCTTCGGTGGTCGCCGGCGTGCGGACTCCCGAGTGGGAACACGTGAACTCGCCGGCGATCGTGACGGGGAAGGCCATCAGCTCACGTCCATCGTTCCGCCGGCCAGCGCGACCCGGACGTCCTTGGCCTTGAAGTCGATCTGCCCGTCGCCCGCGTCGAACGTGATCGACGAGCCGGTGATCGTCACGCTCCCGTCGGCCCGCAGCAGGATCCGCGCCGGCGTCCCGGACTCGGGCTTGGTCTCGATCACCACGCTGCCCACCGGACTGGCCGACGCCGGGTCCGGCCGTTCCGGGACCTTCGTCAGGTGGGCGGGGTCGTCGACGACGCGCAGCACGAACCGCGCCGTCTCGATGACGCGGTTGCCCACGGCGTCGATCAGGTCGTGCGCCGCGGGGCCGTCCGGCGGCTGCTGGTCCACTTCGGACGGTCGGCCGCCGTCGCGCGGCAGGTGCTCGGTGGCCACGGCGTTCGCGGGCAGCGCCAGCCAGTAGTCGCCCGGCTGGGCCGCGGGGCCCGCGTTCACCGCCCACAGCGCCCCGACGTCGACGTACTCCCCCGGCCCGCCCGCGCCGTCGACCAGCAGCACCCGGGTCGCCGGGTAGCGCGGCAGCACGAGGCCGAAGTTCCCCCACGCGAACGGGGTCGTGTAAGGCACCCGGTGCGCCTCCGCGGGCAGCTCCTGGGTCACCCTGGCCCGCTGCGCGGCGCTGCCCGAGCCGTCACCCGGGTCCCGCGACACCCAGAAGTCGCTGGTGTGCCGGGTTTCCGTGGCGCCGGCGGCCACGTGGTCGTGGAGAGGCCGACGTGCGAGCGCGCCCGCTGCGCGACCCCGGCGGTGAGGGTGGCCGTCGCGCTGCGGAGGCTGACGGCGAAGGCCTGCGCCGGGTCCGCGGCCGGCTCGCCGATCGGCGGCACCGCCCGGGCTTCCGGTGCCGGGGTGACGCCGCCGACGTCCCACCCGTCGTCGCCGTCGGCCAGCACGAACGCCTTCGCGACGGTGATGAAGCCTTCTTCGCGCGAGATCCGGTGGGTGACCTCGGTGATCCGGCAGCGCACCGGCGTCGGGTCGGGGGCGAGGTCGCCGAAGGGCCGCGTGTTCAGCGAGCCGAGCAGGGTCGCGCCGATGCTCGGCGGCTCGACCTGCGGGAAGTCTTCCGGCGGCAGCTCGACGACGAGCGTGTCGCCGGGCTTGAGGTCCGGCCGGCCGAGGGTGGTCACCGACAGCGTCAGCCGGGACAGCGGCGCGCCCGGCCGGTCCCCCGCCGCCTGCTCCCGCGCGCGGGGGGACCCACGCTCGATCGCGAGCAGGCCGCTGTCGTCGTCGAGGTGGCGCTCGTTCGGCAGCCGCGGTCCCGCGGCGCCGGCCCACACCCCGACGTGCAGGACGCCGTTGCGGATCAGGGCGAGCGGCTGGCCGTGGAGCCGCAGCAGCTTGCGTGCCTGGTCCTCCAGCACGCCCGTCAGCGCCTGCAGGCAGGTGCCGTGCTGGACGGGGACCTTCACCGGGGCGAGGATCCCGGGCGGCGGCTGGAAGTCCGCCAAGCCGTAGTCCTGGACCAGCCGCACCCCGGCCTGCTGCGCGATCGCCCGCACCGCGTCCCGCAGCCCCGGCTGGGGCACGGGCACGACGGCTGCGTCCGACAGCTGGGCCGTCACCAGCTCGCGCCCGCTCACCACCACTTCGAAGCGGCGGGCGCCCGAGCGGCGCCAGAGCCGGTCCACGCGCAGGACGGCGACGAGGCTCAGCGGCGGCGGGTCCGGGGTGATCGCCCCGAGCGGGTGGTCGAGCCCGGTGAAGCGGGCGAGGTCGCCGGCCAGGCCGGTCGGGGAATCCTTCCACCACAGGTACAAGGACGCGGTCAGGTGCCGGTCGCCGTGGACGTGGATCTTCCCGTAGTCCGCGTCGGTCATGCCTTCGAACACGACCTCGTACGCGCCGCCGGTGAGGTCGGCGGGCATGACGGCGGACACCGAACCGGCGTAGGTCTCGCTGCCGATCGTGGCCAGCGGGGTCGCGGTCTTCTCTTCGGAGAACACGACCGCCCAGGCGGGCACCGTGCCCGGCGTGACGTCGGGTCCGTCGGCGGTCGCGTTCGCGGTGGCGATGGTCATCGGTGACCTCCTTCCTCAGGTGTTCAGGTCGGGGATGCCGGGGTCGCCGGCCGGACGCGGCGGGCCGGTGTCGGGCGCGGGCCCGAGGTCCCGCCAGCGCAGCGCGAGCCGGCTGGTGAACTGCCCGGGGCTGCGCAGCGTGCCGATCGTGACGACCAGCAGGTCGACGGTGACCTCGACGACCGCGACCGCGCCGAGGCGCAGCGCGACCGGCACGCCGGCCACCACGGGGACCGTCTCGCCGATCACCCCGTCGGAGAGCAGGGTCAGGCGGGGCCACGCGGCGCCGGGATCCCGGGCGGCCGCCGGATCGCCGGCGACCCGGGTGTCGAAGACGACGGCCTGCGGGTCGGCGGCCAGGACGCTCCGGGCCACCCCGAGCGGGACGGCCAGCACGAGACCGCGCGCGCCGTCGAGGTCCACCCGGACCGGCAGGCCGGCGGTGAGCTCTTGCTTGAGCACCCGGGGTGCGGCGGGGCCGCTCGCCGGCACGGCGGGTCCCGGCAGCGGTGGTACCTCGAACGGCGGCCGGCCGAGCAGGCCCGGCAGTGCGGGAAAGGTCATCGTCGCCATCCTCAGATCGGCAGCGCGTCGGTCAGGGCGCCGACCCCGACGGAGGCGACTTCGAGCAGCTTGGCGAGGCTGCCCGGCCGGGGCAGGTGGATCAGCTGCATGGACACGTCGATCGCGTCGCGCCGGCCGGCCGCCTGGGTGAAGGTGAGCGACTGGACGGCGAGGTCGGTGCGGATCGTGGCCGCGGTGATCAGCACCAGGCCGCCGACGGCGTTCTTGGTCAGCCGCGACAGCGCGGTGCCCTGCCGCCCGGACTCGGCCAGGTTCTCCAGCGCGACCTTCCACGCGAACCGCGACGGGCCGAGCAGCACGGCGCTGAAGCTCAGCGTGTCGTCGTGGGTGACGACCGCGACCCGCCGCCGGCTGCCGCCGATCTGCGGCACGAAGTAGGTCGAAGCGATGGACAGCTGGGTGATGGCCCAGAGCGGAACCGGCACGATCCCGTCGGACAGGATGGCGCTCGGCGTGTGCAGGCCGGGTTCGTAGCCGCTCACGGGGCACTCCCTTCGGGCAGTTCGATGCGGCGCTCCGGTGGGTGGGGACCGGGCTCTCCGAGGTTCTTGAAGGCGAGGTACTTCCCCGCCGCGCCGGTCAGCCAGGACAGCTCGCCACCGGCGTTGGTGACGACCCGGCCGACGCCCTTGCGGGCGAGGATCTTGGTGATCCGGCGCTGCACGGCATCGGTGGTGATGTCATCCCGTCGCGGCAGCCGCGCGGTGTACGCGCTCACCTCGGCCGAGGCCTCCTGGGCCCGGCGGATCGCGTCGGCGAGCTTGGGCGGCAACGGGACGTCGTCGCGCTGGAGCCAGGTCCCGAACTCGGCGACGTCGGCGGCCATGTTGTCGCCGATGTTGTCGAGGAGGCTGCTGACCTCGCCCAGGCCGCGGCTGGACAACGCCTTGTTGTCGCCGAACCAGACCTCGCCGGTCCGCGTGTCCACCGCCACGAAGTCGGTCCCGCCGACCGTGACGCCCAAGTCGGGGACCTTGATCACCCAGGCGTCGTCGGCGAGCTGGAAGGCCGCGGTGAGCTCGCCGACAGGCCGCGCACGTGCGAGCGGGCCAGCGCCCGCGCGTACCGCTCCAGGGTGGCGACAGGCTTGCCCTCCTGCCGTTTCTCCAAGGCGTACCGCAGCCACTTCTCGGCGAGTTCGGCCAGGTGCCCGGGGCTGCGCGCGGCCAGTTCGACGACGGCCGAGCTCTGGCCCAGCCGCCGGGTGATCTCGTCCTGCGTCGGCAGCCCGATCGCGGTCGCCGCGCGGTCGAGGACCGCGGCCCGCGTCCGGGCCTGGATGGTGCCGGTCTCGCCGGGCACGACGTCGTGCAGTGACTCCCGGTGCACCTCGTTGAGGCGGCGCACGGCGGCTTCGAGGTCGGTCCGCTCCTGCCCGGTGATGCCGTGCTCGGCGCAGAACCGGTCGATGAGCCGGCTGAGCTCCCCTTCGCTTTCCCGCAGCACGGCGAGGCGGAGGAAGTCCGGGTCGAGGACGTTGGCGCGGTTCACCAGACCCCGTTGCGGCTCCGGCAGTTCGCGGTACGCGGCGTGCACCCGCGCGGTCGTGATCTCCGCCCGGCCGGGACCCGCGCCGAAGGCGAAGTCCAGCCCCGGGTTGCGGACATCGTCGAGGGCGTCGACGACGTGCCCGATCGACTCCTCGTCCATCCCCTTCTCCGCCAACGCGCGCCGCAATGCCGCCTCCGACCGGGGTTCCTCGCGCAGCGCGGCGTCCAGCCGTTCGGGCGCGAGCGCCTGGGCTCGTTTGAAGGCCTCTTGCCGTTCCGCGGGCAACGCGCGCACGCGGGTGTCCCGCTGCCGCGCGGCGGCCGCGGGCGGCGCCGGCCGCGCGTCCGGGGAAAGCCGCTTGCCCGGCCGGTTCGGCCGGTCGCGCGCCCAGCTCTGCGGATCCGCGAGCGCCAGGATCTCCTCGGCCAGCGCCGCCTCGAGGTCCCGCAGCTCCTGCAGATCCGCCTCGGCCACCGGCCCTTCGAAGAACCGCTCGTAGATGTCGTGCACCCGTTCACGCAGCCGGCGCACGCTCGCCACCGCCGCCTCGAAGTCCTGGACGTACCCGAGCCCGAGGACGTCCAGCGACGACCCCACCGACTCGTCCCAGAGCTCCCGCAGGCGCTCCTCCGTCAACCGCGTGCGGCGCCGGACCTCCGCCAGGCCTTCCTGCAGCCGCGGGTGGTCGCGCAGCGCGATGTGGACCGGGTGCGTCCCGGTTCTCCCCGTCACGGCGTGCCCTGCCCGGCGCCGGCGGCGCGGGCCGCCTCGGCCATGACCGCGCGCAAGTGCTCCCGAGAGACCTCGCCGTGCGGGTCTTCGCTGACGACCGCGTCGATGAACCGCTCGATGGCCGACGACAGCACGAGGTTCAGCACGTACCCCTTGACCGCTTCGTGCAGGAAGGCGCTCAGCAGGTCTTCGGCGGTGACGAGAGCGAACACCTGCGCCGCCTCGGCCTTGGCCAGCCGGATCGCGGCGATGGCCGCGGCCCGCCGTTCGGCACCCGGCAACGCCAGCCGCGCGACCCCGGAAAGCCCGCGGACCGCCGGTTTCACCAGCGGGAGGAACGCGATCGCGGCACCGATCCAGGCCGACCACAGCTCGGCCTCCGCCTGGGCCCGGGTGATGATCTCGTCTCCGCCGAGCAGCGCCCGCTGGATCCCGCGGTGCTCGTAGGCGGTCGCCAGGGCGCTGATGGCCTGCCCGGCGCCGGTCAGGAACGCCGCCGGCGGGCAGAACACCGCCAGGAACGTGAGGCCCGCGAAGTTGAAGAACTCCGCCAGCTCGGCCTTCCCCAGTTCGGCGTCCGCGAGGGCGTGCAGGGCGTCGACGTACACGGCTTCGTAGTCGAACATCGGGCGCAGGCGCAGGTCGGCCTTCCGGTGGATGCCGGTCAGCCGGGCGCCGATCTCGTCCGAGCGGTCCTCGGTGAAGCTCGCCAGGCCGAAGGCGATCGAGCGGTCCTGGCGCACCCGCGCCGTCCGCTCGACGTTCTCGCGCCGGACTTCCGCGAGGACGGCGGAGAACTCGGCGTCCACCGCTTCGGTGACGGCGTCGCCCTGCTGCTCGCTGCGCGCGTCGTCGCGGCGCTGCGCGTCCTTGAGCCGGGTCACGACGTCCGAGAGGTCCTTGATCTTCTCGAGGAAGGGGTCGATGAGGAACGCCTCCTGGCGGGCGCTGCCGATCGCCAGCGCCAGCTGGTCGTCGTTCCACCAGTGGCCGTGCGCGTCCTTGGCCCAGTACTTGCCGTCGAACAAGACCACCGCGCCGGCCGGCCGGCTCGCCGACGCGGCGTCGTGGAGGGCGGCCACGACCTCGGCGCTCGCCTCGCGCCAGCCGGACCGGACGAGGTTCGGGGCGCGCCAGGAGAGCGCGGGGTCGCGGTCGCGGGCCCGCGCGGCCCCGATGCGGCGGCGCAGGTCCTCCAGCTCGACGCTGCGCGAGAGGACGATCACCAGCAGCGTGCGGGTGAACCGCATGTACTGGGGGAAGTTCGTGCGGTCGAGCCGGCGGTCCAGCTCGAGCAGGCTCTGCTCCAGCACTTCGAGCAGGACGTCCTGGCAAGCCGACGCGAACAGCTGGGCGACGGTGTCCCGCCGCACGCGGAAGAAGAGCTGGTGGAAGTGGAACGCCCACTGTCCACTGTGGCCGGCCACCGGGCACCGCAGGGTCTGCGCGCGGTCGCGGGAGTACATCGCGTCGACGTAGGCCGCGGCGAGGTTCGTGGCGAGCACGGTCGCCTGGGCCAGCCGGCGCAGCTCCGCCTGCCGGGCCCGGGTGCCGCCCCCGAGGACGCCGAGCCGCTCGCTCCGGCGGCCGATCTCCTGCGTGGCGACGAGGACGAACGAGCCGACGTAGTCGCCTTCCGGCATCTCGAGCCGCGCGGCGATGTCGCGGATCAAGGCGGCGAAGTGGTCGCGGTCGGCCGCCCAGTCGTCCAAGGGGGGCTCACCGAGGTACGGCTTGCCGAGCTCGGCTTCGCCGTCGGAAGTGACGTCGAGCGGCGCGCAGTCCTTGCCGTATCCGACGGGCCGGACCTCTTCGGTGAGCACCGCGACCGGGAGCGTCCCGGCCGTGAGCCCCGCCGGTCCGCGGTACCAGCCGACGCGGGTCGCCCCGTTGAGGAACTCGTACCACGCGCCGCCGCCGGTGAACGGGAACTTCCTGGCCGCGGCCAGCGCCCGGTCGGCCAGTTCCCGGGCGGCCACCGACTTCCGCAGCCACGCGAGGTCTTCCGTGATCAGTTCGGCCAATACCGCGTGCCACTGCGCTTCGGTGGTGAACCGGCGCCAGAACCGCAACCCGTCGGCGGCGAGGCCACCGGCCGGCCGCTCGCCGCTGCCGTCCCGGGTGAACGCGGTGAAGGGCCCGCCGGCCCGCACCAGGGGCGGCCCGTCCGGCGTGGTGAACTCCACGACCCACTGCCGGGGGTGGCCGTTCAGCCGGGCGATGACGAGCAGTTCGCTCGGCGGCGCACCGCCGTAGAAGGCCACGACCGCGCCCCAGACCTCGGCCTCGTCGGCGAAGTCCCGGAGCCGCAGCTTCCTCGGCGTGTGCGCCGGCGCCTTCACGGCCGGACCGCCCGCGGTCGCGGCCCGCAAGCGGGTGGTGGCCGCGTGGAGACCGGTCCGGGTCGCGACGGCCAGGCCGGTGGCCAGTGCCGGCGGCAGCGGGTCGCCGGTGAAGCGGACCGTCGTCGCGGGCGGGCCGCCGTCCCAGTTCCCGTCGCGGACCGCGGGCACCCGGCGGGCCCGTTCGGCCGCGCGGGAGGTGGCCTGCTCGGTCGCGTCGCGCAGCAGCCCGGCCAGCGTCTCCGGCGGCCGGGCCGGATCGACGTCGAGCCGGATCCGGACCGGGATGCGCACGGTCGTCATGCCAGTCCCTCCAATGCCGCGGTCAGCCGGTGGATGGTGGTGTCGGCCAGCAGGTCCGGCCGCTCGGGCGAGACGAGCCGGACCTCGACCTCGACGGGGAACTCGAGGACCAGGCCGCCGGAGCGTTCGGTGGCGTACGCGCCCGTCTCGTCCCACCAGTCCCCGGCGGGCGGCAGCAGCGGGCCGGACGTCTTGGCGCCGCCGGCGTCGGTCGCGTCGACCTGCATGGAGAAGCCGGAGAACGTCGCCTGCGGCGCACCGAGCACGGTGGCCGCCGTCGGCGAGGCGCTCGTGATGACGCACCGGCTGAGCACGATCGTGGAGAACGACCAGTCGTCGCCGGAGCGCTCCTGCATCGAGATGCTGAACTCGGTCGCGTTGAGCGCCAGCGCGGTCAGCTGGGCGGTGGCCGGGCCGATCGCGTTGACCGTCATCGAAAAGGTCAGCGCGTAGGGCTGGGTCACCACGCCGACGTGCGTGCGTTCGATGCTGTGCAACGGCTCGGCCGTCGTGGCGAACGTCGGGGTGAACGACTGGATCGGCGAGATCTCGTGGTCGGCACCCTTGTCGTCGGTGTAGTGCACGGCGAGGCGGGTGTTCCAGCTGGTTTCGGGACTCGACATCGTGGCTCCTGGTCAGGGCTCAGAACTGGGGGGCGAGGGTCACGTTGAGCCGGTGCACCGCGGGCCCGTACGTGACGCTGATGAGGACGGACACCTGCCGCGTCTGGCGGGCGCTGACCACCTGGGCCTGCTCGGCGGTGCTGCGGGCGCTTTCCGGCAGCGCGAGGATCGGCAGCAGCGGGATGGTGACGGAGAAGTCGTCGATCACCGCGCCGAGCTGCAGCGGGCCGAGGATCCCCTCGACCCGGACCCGCACGGCGGTGAGGCCGGCCTTGGTGATCCGGGCGTCCCCCACCGTGCCGATCAGCCCGGCCCGCAGCCGGAACTCGAGGTCGTCGAGCACCCGGCAGACGTCGACGTAGTTGCGGGCCGGGTCGGCGGAGAACGTGCCGCCGTCGGCCAGGAACAGCCCGGCGCCGGGCACGAGCG
Organism: Amycolatopsis sp. NPDC114478; assembly: GCF_055633805.1. NCBI lineage: Bacteria > Bacillati > Actinomycetota > Actinomycetes > Pseudonocardiales > Pseudonocardiaceae > Amycolatopsis > Amycolatopsis sp. NPDC114478. The sequence continues at coordinate 207,683 of NZ_JBVKDO010000012.1, forward strand.
CCGGGTCGATCAGCGGGATCACGCCCTGGCTCGCCAGGCCGGTGACCTCGGCGGGCACGTACTGCTGGGTGATCGGCACGGTGAAGCCGCGCACCTGCTTGAGCACGACGCTGGTGGCCGGGGCCTGGCCGGCGATCGCGCCCATCACGGCCGCGGCGGCGTCGGCCACCGGGTTCGGGCTCGCCGCCTCGTCGGTGGTCGCGCCCCGCGCGGCGACGAGGATCATCCGGCCGGTCGCGCTCTTCAAGGCGCCGTAGGAGTTCGTCGCCAGCACGGTGTCCACATAGGTCGCGGTGCGGGCGATGGCCGGGTCGATCATCGCCACGGCCATCCGCCGGTTCCCCGCCGCCGACATGGTTTCCACGTGCTCGGCCAGCGCGCGCAGCCCGGTCGCCGGGGTGCCGCCGCTGGTCGCCGCGCCGACCGCGACCTCCCCCGCGAGGCAGACGAACGTGACGTCGTCCGCGGCTTCGAGGCCGGCGAGCGCGGCCGCGTAGTTCCCGGCGGCCGGCGTGCGGACGCCGTAGACCTTGCTGGGCCGGGGGTCCTGGGCGAGCACCAGGTCGAGGCTGCGGCTCAGCGGGGTCGCCGCGCCGGCCTTGCCGAAGAGGGCGAGCGCGTCGTCGTGGCCGGTGATCACCAGCGGCGTCGACACGGGCGCGGCGGCGCCGTCGGCGTTGCCCACCACGGCGACCACGCCGGGCGAGCGTTGCGCGGCCGGGACCAGCGCGCTGGTGTCGATGATGACGTCGACAAAGGGGAATGCCGGTTGCACGAGCGTGGCCATACCGATCTCCGTACTGGGTCGCGACGAGGTCGATGCGCGCTTGGCGCGGGACTTGGTGGTCATGTGGGCTCCGTGGTGGTGATGACGGCGACGCCCTGGCCGGCGAGCCAGCTCCGCGCGGCGCGCAGCCGGTCCGCCCGCTGCTGCTGCGGCGTCGTGTCGTCCGCCGCTCCCGGCCAGCCGGGGTCGTCGAACGTCGATTCGGGCACGACCCAGCAGACGAGGCGCTCGAACCGGCGGACCGGGACACCGGCCGGGAGGACGGCGACCGGGTACCGGCCCGCGCCGAGCCGGGCCGCCGTCGTCGCCCGCAGCAGGTCCCGGGGGGACGGGGCCTCGCCGGCGGCGAGGAATGCCACGAGAACGGGCAGCGGCACCGGAACCGGCGCGGGGTCTGCTTCCGGTGGGCTCATCCGCACCGTCGCGTCGAGCGCGACCGGACTGTCCACACCGGACTGATCGGCGGTGACGGCGACGACGGTCCCGTCCAGGACCGCCGTGCGCACCACGACGGCACCCGCCCAGACCGCGTCGGCCGCGAAGGGCGGGACTCCCCCGGTGTCCCAGGACGCGGCGACCTCCCACGGCACCGGCTCGCCGGTGCGCCGGAACTGGGCCATCGCCGTCGCCCGGGCGTCGAGCGGCACGGCGACGTCGAAGCGGTCGAACACCGCCGTCACCGGCTCGGTCACCACCGCCGGGTCGAGTTCGTAGGCCACCACGGCGATCGCGAGCAGCGCGTCGGCGGTCAGCACCGCCGCCCGCGCCACCGGATCGGCGAGCCGTACCACCGTCTCACTGGCGACGTCCATGCCCTCACCCCCGCGGTTTCCTCGCTGTCACCCGAACTCTGCCCGCCGCGGACCACCGGCGGCATCGGGTGACTCCCTCGACTGCGGCGCGCGCTCGGCCGGGAGCCCGCTGTGGTCACCCCGCGCGTTCAGCGCGTTCGCGAGCTGCGTGCGGGAGTGGACGCCGAGCTTGCGGTAGACCTGCGTCAGGTGGGCTTCCACGGTTTTGCGGGACAGGAACAGCATTTCGGCCGCCTCGGCGTTGTTGTGCCCGGCCGCCACGAGACTCGCGATGCGCAGCTGCTGCGGGGTCAGGACGTCCGTCGCGAGCGGCCCGGGTTTCGCGCCCGGGTGGTCGCCGGCGGCGGACAGCTCGGCGGCCGCGCGTTCGGCCCAGACCTCGGCACCGAGGCCCTCGAACACCTCCGCCGCCTGGCGCAGGGCCGGCCGCGCGGCCACGGGCCGGCGCAACCGCCGGAGCACTTCTCCTTCGCAGAGCAGGGTTCTGGCGAATTCGAACGGGGCCGTCCGGACGTCGCCCGCGTCGCGGGCCGTCGCGAAGGCGGCCGTCGCCTCCGCCAGGTCCGCGGCCAGCAGGCCCCGGCACCGCCACGCGGCCGCCAGCTGACCCCGCAGTGCCGCTCCCGCCGCCCGTTCTTCCAGCCAGGCGAGGACTTCCCTTGCGCGGCCGGGGTTCCCGGCCCGGATGTGGGCTTCGGCGAGGTCGGCCGCGAACGGCACCACGGCCGGGTTGCCGACGCCGCCGGCTTCGGCGTGCGACCACGCCGCTTCCAGCGGTTCCAGCGCCGCGCCCGGTTCGCCCGCGCTCAGGGCGGCGAGCCCCCGCACGGCCGGTTCCAGCAGGAGGCGCAGGTCGACGCCGAGCGGGCCGGCCTCCTTGCGGCTGCGGGCCAGCAGTTCCGCGCACCGGTCCGGCCGGCCGCGCACCGCTTCCAGCCGGGCGAGGGTGAGCAGCCCGAACGCGATCACGCCGTTCGGCGGGGTGCGGCCCGCGACGGCGATCGACTCGACGGCGTCGGCGGAGGCGGCCGCCCAGCCGCCGGTGCGGAAGCCGAGGTCCCCGCGGACGGCCAGCGCGACGGCGAGCAGGGCCGGCGCGTGGCCGCGGCGCAGCCGGCAGAGCGCGGCGTTGATCGCCGTCCGGGCCGGGTCCGGCCGTTCCGACCACAGTTCCGCCAGCGCCAGCCAGACCAGCGCGGCCGGGTCGCCGACCGACTCGGGCGGCGGCAGCTCGCCGCCGGGCAGGCCGTGCATCACGCGGGCGGCCGCGGCCGCCGGTCGCGCCCGGACCGGGAGGGGGACGCCGGCCAGCGACTCGGCTTCGGTGACGGCCACGCACGCCAGGCGCGCCTCCCCCAGCGCCAGCGCGGGTCCGGTCGCCGCGCACAGCAGGTCCGCCGCCCGCTCCGGGTCCCGTCGGGCGAGCCACGCGGCCGCGCCGGCCAGTTCGTCGAACGCCTGGCGGTGCCGCCCGGCGAGCCCCAGCCCCCGCGCGCTGCGCCCGGCGGCCGCGGCGAGGAAGGCCGGGTCGTCGCGCAGGGACACGGCCTCGCGGCACCACGACGCCGCCTGCTCGCCGCGTCCGGCCCGCAGCGCCCCGGCCGCGGCGGCGAGCAGGCGCATCGCCCGCCGGCGCGGGTCGGCGGTCAGGTCGGCCGCGCGCCGCAGGAACCGCGCCGCGACGACGGGATCGGCGGTGCCCCTGGCCAATGCGGCCAGCCGTGCGGCGAGCTCGTCCGCCGGTCCGGTCACCGCGAACGACTGGTACCAGATCCGCTGGTCCCGGTGGGCGTGGGCGGAAAGCGCCGCGTAGACGGCTTTCCTGGCCGGCTCCGGCGCGTCGGCCAGCAGCACCGGGCCGAGCAGCGGGTACCGCAGCAGCCGGCGGCCGCCCTCGTCCGCGGTCACCAGGCCCAGCCGTTCGCCGGGCACGACGTCGCGCCCGGACAGCCCCAGCTCGGCGAGCGCGGCCTCGACGGCAGCCGGTTCGGCGGGGCCGGCGACGGCGAGGACGGCCAGCGCCCGGCGCGTCGGCCCGGACAGCCGGGCGAGCACGTCCCGCCAGGCCGGCAGCGCCGACCGGCCGACCTCGACCGCGAGGTCGGCCGCCCGGTCCGTCGTCGCCAGCCGGCGCAGTGTTTCCACGACGGCCAGGGGGTTTCCGCCGGCCACGTCCACGATCGCGTCGACGTCGTGGTCCGGGGCGAGGAAGCCGTGGACCCGGGCCAGCCGGCGGCCGTCGGCGCGGTCGAACCCGGCCAGCCGCACGGCGGGCAGGTCCGGCGGTCCGGCGCCCGCGCCCGGCTCGTCGCGCAGGGCCAGGACGAGCGCGACCCGCTCGCGGTCCAGCCGCCGCCCGAGGAACTCGAGCACCCGCCGGGACTCCGGGTCGATCCACTGCAGGTCGTCCACGAGCACCAGCACCGGCTCGCGCGCCGACGCGGCACCCAGCACGCCGAGGGCACCGGCGCAGACGGCGAGCGCGCCGGCGGCCGGGCCGTCGTCGAGGGCGAGCGCGACCTCCAGCGCGCGCCGCTGCGCCGCGGGCACCCGGCCGAACCAGCCGGTGAAGGGGGCGAGCAGCTGCGCCGCGGCGGCGTAGGGCAGCTCGGCTTCGGCCCGGCTCCCGCGCACCCGGACGACGCGGTGCGGCGAGCGGTCGGCGAGGTGCCCCAGCAGGGCGGTCTTCCCGATCCCCGGCTCCCCGACGACGACGCGCGCGGAGCCGTGGCCGCCCACCGCCCGGCCCAGCAGACCGCTTTCCCACCGCCGGCCGGCGAAGGGCGCCGGGCGCTCGTCCCCCGGTCTCACCCGCCACACCCGCCCGGCATCCGTCTTCCCCACCGCACACCCCCCGCTCGGCTCCCGTGGCGTTCGACCACGTCGTCCAGCCCGGAAGGGAGGTCCCCTCGCCACCACCCGGACGATCCGGCGACGCTCGCACGGTCCGTCGACAATCCGTCGACAGTGGGCGGGGCGGGTACTCAGGGTGCTTCGGGGGCTACGCGATGGTGCCGGACCAGCCGTTCGATCTCCAGGAACAGCTCGCGACCCGCAGGCGCATCTCGGGGCCGCCATCGGGGCCGGTCCAGTACCGGCGGACCGCGCCGAGCAGCCGGTAGCACGCGTCGACCGGGACCAGGAAGCAGTCCGTGCCGCCCTCGGTGCCGCGGACCACGATCGCCTCGAGGTCCGGTTCGGCCGCCGCCAGCAGGGGATGGCCACCGATGATGTCCGGGGGCAGGACCACCTCGGTCGCGCCCGCCGGGCCGGGCCGGAACGCCGTCACGCGCGTGCCCCGGCGTATGAAGAAGGCGAAGCGCGCGGGGATCCCGAGGCCGCACCAGTCGAGGTGCGCGGCCGGGTGGCGGGGCACGCGCAGGTAGCGCTCCGGCACCGCGCGGTAGCGCGGCTGCCCGCCGGCGCCCCGGATGACCAGCAGGAAGCACGCCCGGCACGAGCACAGCAGCCCGCGGCGGCCGGTGTCGGCCACGTGACCGTGCCGCGCGGCCACCGGCGTCCCGCACAGGTCGCACCGTTCCGGCGCCGCGAACCGGCTGCCGGCCGGCGTCTGCTCCAGTCCGATGTGGACGCTCATGACGCGCGCCCCGCCGGCGGCCCCATCCCGATCCGGTACAGCCGGACGACCCGGACGCCGGTGACGTCCGGGGCCGCGACCCGGACGGCGGCCTCGATCGCCGCCTCCGACGCGGCCGGGCACCCGTCCTCGAACTGCACCCGCACAGTCCCGGCGTCGATCCCGAGGTAGTGGGCGCCCGTCGGCGCCAGGGCCCGCCGGATCCGCGCGGCGGTGTCGAGCGGGTGCAGGTCGTGCAGCACCAGCAGGTCCGCGACGACGGCGTCCGCGGCGAGCGGTTCGAGCAGGGCCGGCGCGTGCTCGCGCAGGAGCGCCACGACCCGCGTCAAGCCTTCTCCGTACAGGTCGGTCAGCTCGCGGACGAGCTCCTCGGTGGTCCGCCGGTGCGCCCCGGCGAGCAGTGCGCCCAGAAGTGTCTCCAGCCGCGGCGCCGTCACCTATCGCCCGCCGCCCGGATCTCGCGCAGGATGCGGATCGCCGTGCCGGACACGCTGCTCGTCGCCGCCGGCACCCCGGCACCGGCCGGGTCCTCCATGAACGGCATGAACTTGTCCGGGAACCCCGGCATGGTGCAGCCGATGCAGATGCCGCCGACGTTCGGGCAGCCGCCCACGCCGTTGATCCAGCCCCGCTTGGGTACGTTGCACTGGACGACCTGGCCCCAGCAGCCCAGCTTGACCAGGCACCGCGGGGTGCCGTGCCGGTCGGCGAACTCGTCCTGCTCGTAGTACCCGGCCCGGTCGCAGCCTTCGTGCACGGTGCTGCCGAACAGCCACTTCGGCCGCAGCGCCTCGTCGACGTCGATCTCGGGCGCCCGCCCGGACACCTGGAACAGCAGGTGCAGGATGGTCTCGGAGATGTTGTCCGGCTGGGCCGGGCACCCCGGCACGCACACGATCGGCAGCCCGGCCCGCGACCGCCAGTCCCGGCCCAGGTACTCCGGCACGCCCATGGCGCCGGTCGGGTTGCCCGCCATCGCGTGCACCCCGCCGTAGCTGGCGCAGGTGCCGACGGCCAGCACCGCCAGCGCCCGGGGCGCCAGCCGGTCGAGCCACTCCGAGGCCGTCACGGGCTGGCCGGTCTCCGGGTCGGTGCCGAACCCGGACCAGTAGCCCTCGGCCTTGTTCGACTCGTCGGCGATCGACCCCTCGACGACCAGGATGAACGGGTCGAGCTCGCCGCGCGCCGCGCGGTGCCACCACGCGATGAAGCTGTCCTCGCCGCCGTCAGGCCCGCTCCGGAAATCGAGGAACGGCCAATGCATCTCCACTTCCGGCAGCCCGGGAAGCCCGCCGAGAATGATCTCTTCGATGCTCGGCTGGGTGGCCGCGGTCAACGCGACCGATTCCCCGTCGCAGCTCAGCCCGCCATTCATCCACAGAATGTGGACGCTCGGGCGCCGATTCCCGGAATCGTCCGCCGGGCCGGCGCCGCCCTGCGTGGACCTGGTCATCTCTGGACACCTTCCCGGAGGACGCTCACCGTAGACCTGTCCCGCAGCAGCGGCAAGACCGGCCGGACACCCCTGTCGGCGCCCCGTTCGGACGCACTCGGAAACGGCCGCGGCGGATACACTCGACGTCCACCGGAAGGAGCGAAGATCGTGCGGGAGTCAGCCGGCCGGGCGCGCGGCGAATCGATCGAGGTCGTGCCGGTCGAAATCGTCACCGAGGTCTTTCCGGCCCGCCCGTCCTCCGTTCCGGGAATCCGCGAATTCGTCCAGCGGTCGCTGGCGGACGCGCCGCTCACCGAAGCCGAAGACCGCGCGGTGGGCAACACGATCCTGCGCGCCCTGCTCGACGCCGCCGGCCCGGCCGGCGTGCTGGAGGTCTCCTGCCGGAAGTACCCCGGGCGCGTCGAGTTCGACGTGGTCCCGGCCCGCGCCGCCCGGCCCGGCCCGGTCACCGCACCGCCGGCCGGACCGGCCGCGACCTTCGCCGACTGGCTGGCCGAAGCGTTGCGCGGCAAGGGGATCACGAAGGAGGCGGCGGCCGAGCGGCTGGGCGTGTCCGCGAAGACGATGACCCGGTGGCTCGGCGGGCAGACCGAGCCGCGGCTGCGCGACCTGCGCCGGATCGAGGACCAGTTCGGCGCGGTCCGGCTGCGCTGAAGCGACGGGTGTGTCCTCAGGCGGCGGAGTCGGGCATCGCCAGCTCGATGGTGCAGCCGGCGGCGTCGGAGCTGACGTCGAGCCATTCGCAGATCTGGTCGGTCATCCACAGGCTGGTGCCGGGCCGCGCCGCGGGCCGGAGCCCGTAGAAGGCGGGGCCGTCGACCGGCCGGTCGCTGTGCAGCGTGCACACCACCCGGCCGGCCGCCGGCCGCACCCGCACGGCCGCCCGGTCGATCCCGTGCTCGATCAGGTAGACGATCGCTTCGCCCACGGCGATGCCGAACATCGTCGCGGCCTCCGCCGAGCGCAGGAGCGCGCTCGCCCGGTCGAGCACGTGCCGCCGGACGGCGACCAGGTCGCCCTCGAAGCGGAAGAGATCGGCGCCGGTGCCGGGCGGCGAGACGACGCCGGCGCCGTCCGGGTCCGCGGGCGCCGTGAACCGCGGGGACGGCCGGATTTCGCCGCGCACCACGCATTCGGGGTGCGTGCGGCACGCGTCCGCGACCACGCCGGCGTCGACCGTCCTGGTGTCGTACGGGCAGATCATCCAGATCCGGGTGCCCGCCAGCGCCACGTTGAAGCCGGCCTCGGCGTGCGGCCAGGCGGCGTCGTCACCGGAACCGCCGGTCCGGTCGGGCTCGGCGACGACGCGGACCGCGCCGGTCGGCGCGGTGGACCGGTGCCGCGTCCAGTAGCGGTGCAGGGCTTCGGCGACCCGGCCCGGCCGCCGGCCGAAGTAGCCGGGCTCGGCGACGGCGATCCGATCGGCGTCGGCTCCCAGCACGGCGGTCAGCAACCGCAGGTTGGCCGTCGGCGTGGCGACCAGCACGGGCTCGCCGAGCTCCAGGCCGTCCCGCACGAACGGGACGGCCATCGCGAGGAACTCGGCGTCGCTGCCGTAGACGCAGCCCTGGTGCCGGAAACCGGCTGCCGCCGGTGCGGCACCGGTCGCCGGGGTGGTCTTGGGCACCGGGCCTCCTGAGAACTCACTTCGCCGGCTGTGGACGAGATCGCGATTTCCCCCGGAACTTCACGGATCGCTGGGAGCGTACTCGCGGACGGTCGATCCGGCTATTGCCTGGCGAATTGAATGCACCCGATCGGAGCAGGTGCCATTCCGGCAACAAGGTGGTTCTCACCTGCGCGGATCCGGTCAGATGTGTCCGCCGGACAGAAGTGTCCGCACCCATTTCGCGGCCGTTCGAAAACAATTTCCCCGAAACGCGGCCGGGTCGGCGGAAATCACACCGCCCGGAACAGGAATGGGGTCGCGGCCGGCCCCGCGCCGCCGGAAGCGCGGATCGCCGTGACGAAGCCGCGGACGCGGGCGGGCGCGGGGACCAGTTCGCCGCCGAGGTAGGCGAGCACCAGGAGGTCCTCACCGGAGTGGGTTTCGACGGCGAAGGCCCAGCCGTGGCGTTCGTCCCACAGCAGGGCGGTGTCCCGGCCGACGTGGCTGCGCACCCGCAGGTCGAGGGCAACGTACGCCGAAACGGGGTGGTCGACGCTCGCGGCGAGTCCAGAATGCCGCTTCCGCCACCGGGGTGTGGCGGCCGGACGCGTCGAGATATTCGATCTCGCCACCTTCGCTCAACGCCGCGGACTTCAGCGCGGCCCGCGCCGCCGGAGGCACCACCTTGTCCAGCAACGGCCGACGATTCGTGTGCCGCCGGAACACGGCTTCGGCAAGCTTGCGCTCCACGGCGGCGGCTTTCTCGTTGCCGTCCAACCGGATCACCGCGACCAAATCGGGCGCGGCCGGGTCCGGCAATCTGAAGGTTGAACGCCGCCGCACCGCAAGCGAGTCGGGCTTCCCGCCCGTGCGGGTCCGCTACGGTGAGGACGCGTTCGCGGTCGAGCCGGACTTCGATCAGGTCGTGTTCGATGACGAACCGCCAGGGCTGGGTTTATGCGGCGAAGGCGCGCGCACGGCCGAGGCGAGGGCCTGGTCGAACACGTCGGGCACCGGTCGGTTCATCGCGGCCTCCGGTTTCCGGACGGCGGACCACCCCGGCATCCCCGGCCCCGCGTCCGCCGGCGACGGTCGCCGGTCCCGACTTTTCCGGGACAAAGACCCGTCCCCCGCCGGGCGCGCACCCGCACGTGCTCGCCGCACGTGCGGATTCCCTTACCGGGTAACACTTTCGTGAAAGGTCCACCACTCTCAGCCACCCGGGTGAAAATCGCCCGGATCGTTCCGGGCCGTTGCGCGGACCGGCCCGCGGACTAACGTGGTGGCCATCGAACTGACAGCGAAACCCCACGCCACCAGCGTCTTGGCCACGGCCCGCGGGCAGCTCGACCTGGCCGGGTACGCGGTGCTGCGGGACGGCCTGCTCAAGATCGCCGCCGACGTGCCGCGCGGCCTGATCGCCGACGTCAACGACCTCACCATCGGCGCGGGCTCGCCCGCGGCGGTGTTCCCGCTCGTCGCCTCCCGCATCAGCGACTGGCCCGGCGTCCCGTTCGGGTTGGTGACCCGGCACCCGGACCACCTGCGGCTCTTCCGCCGGTTTGCCACCGATCGGTTCATCTCGGTGAGCCCGGACGCCGACGCGGCCGAAAGCGCGTTGCTCCGTCCCGTCCGGCGGGGAGCCCGCCGGGACGTCCCCCGCTCCCCCAACGCGGAGGACGTCGCGCGCGAGTTCGTCCGGCAGCGCTGCCTCGACTGGGCGGTCCCCCAGCTGATCTACGACGGCACGTTGATCGCCGCGGAACTGGTCCGCAACGCGATCCAGCACACGGAGTCGGTGCCCCAGATCCGGCTGGACCTGCGCCGAGAGCTGCTGTCGGTCTCGGTCTCCGACGACGACCCGAGCCCCGCGACGGTCCTCGAGCGGCTCGACCCACGCGACCCGGGACTCGGCCTGCGCATAGTCGCCCACGCCGCCCAGGCCTGGGGCAGCAGCCGACGCTGGTCGGGAGGGAAGGTCGTCTGGGCGGTGCTGCGGGTCAGCCGCGGCGACGCGGACTGAGCGGTCCACAGTGGACCGCTCAGGCGCGGCTCGTGCCGATCGCCCGCGAAACCGACCTGGAGAAGCCCGCGCCCGGCCGCCGTCGCAGGTGCGCTACTCAAGCCCGCCTCGGCGTGCCCACGCCGCGGCAGCGCCGCTCGCGCAGGCGTACTCGGGGTTCATTTGAGCGCCGGGAACCGTCACTCCGCGGCGAAGCTCTCCGTGCCGAGCACCGCGAGCAGCGCCAGCTTCTCGTGGCTTTCGGTCCCCGGCGTCGCGGTGAAGACGAGCAGCGACTGGCCTTCGTCCGGCTCCAGCAACACCTGGCAATAGAGATCGAGCCGCCCGACCTGGGGGTGGGTGAACCGCTTCGTTTCGCTCCACCGCAGGGCCACTTCGTGGCGTTCCCACAGCCCGGCGAACTCGTCGCTGACGCGTCGCAGGGCTTCGGCCAGCTCCGCCGCCGCCGAGCCGGGTCCGTCGCGCGTGACCGCTCCGCGCAGCTGTGCGACGGTGATCCGGCTGTTCTTCTCGTGCTCGGACGGGTCGTACCGCGAGCGAGCGGCCGGGTCGGTGAACCAGCGGTACGCCGCGCTGCGGGCGTTCCCCGTGTAGCGGGTCTCGTCGCCGAGCAGCGCCACCGCGGACGGCGTCTGCAGCAGCGTCTCGCCCAGCGGGCCCAGCACCTGGGCGGTGGTGCCCGCCAAGCCGTCCATGATCCGCATCAGCCCGGGGCTCACGTGCCGGGCCCGCAGCTCGCGCCGGGCGGCGCGGTAGCCGGCGAGCAGGAACAGGTGATCGCGCTCGGCGGGCGTCAGCCGCAGGCCGCGGGCGATGGCCGCGACCATCGGTTCCGACGGCTGCGGCCCGGTGCCGCGTTCCAGCCGGGCGAAGTAGTCGGCGGACATGGCGCACAGCTGCGCCACCTCCTCGCGCCGCAGGCCCGGCGCTCGGCGGCGGTGCCCGCGGCCGAGCCCGACGTCCTCCGGCTGCAGCGCCGCGCGTCGGGTGCGCAGGAACGCGCCCAGTGAGGCGAGGTCGAAGCTCATGGTCACCATCGTCGACGAACGGACCGGGCTTAGCCACGGTCTGCCAGTCAGTGGCTGAGCGCGTCCTTCCGCCGCTCGCGGCCACCGCGTTCACTCGCCGAATCGATCGGACTTCGAGTGAGGAGCGGAAATGACCAAGTGGACGACGGACGACCTGCCGGACCTGGGCGGGCGGACGGTGGTGGTCACCGGCGCGGGCCGCGGCCTGGGGCTGATCACGGCGCGGGAGCTCGCCCGCGCCGGCGCCCGGGTCGTGCTGGGGGTGCGGGACGTCGGCAAGGCCCGCACGGCGGTCGCCGGCCTGCCCGGCACCTTCGACGTCCGGCCGCTGGACGTGGCGGACCTGGCGTCGGTGCGGGCGTTCGCGGGCTCGTGGTCCGGCCCGCTCGACGTCCTGGTCAACAACGCCGGCGTGATGGACGTCCCGGCCGCGCGGACGGCCGACGGGCTCGACCGGCAGACCACCACCAACCACACCGGCCCGTTCCTGCTGACGAACCTGCTGCTCGGGCACGTCACCGACCGCGTCGTGCACGTCACCAGCCAGCTGCACCGGCAGGGCAAGCTCGACCTCGGCGACCTGGACTGGCGGACGCGCGCCTACCACGGGATGGCCGCCTACCAGGCGTCGAAGCTGGCGGTGGTGCTGTTTTCCCTGGAGCTGCAGCGCCGGCTGGACGCGGCGGGCAGCCCGGTCCGCTCGGTGCTGGCCAGCCCGGGGATCGCACGCACCGCGCTGGCCGCGCACTCGCGGTCGAACGTCGTCAACCGCTTCAAGTTCCTCACCAACTCACCGGAACAGGGCGCGCTGTCGGTGCTCTACGCCGCCACGGCGGACGTACCCGGCAACGCCTACGTCGGGCCGGACGGACCGGGCGGCCTGCGCGGCGGCCCGGCGGTGCGCCGCGCGGGCAAGGCCGGCCTCGACGCGGAGCTGGCCCGCCGCCTGTGGGACGCGACCGACGGCCTCCTGAACGCGGCAAACCGGTGAAGCGGGACGGGATTTCGCGTTCGCTCGTATCCGGCACCGGTACCTCCTACTCTCACAGGAGTGGACGGCATCGACAGTCTCCGGCACGCCATCGAGACCATTCCCATTCCCGGCGCCCCGCCCCGCCTGTCGCGGCAAGGGGCCGCCGTCGGGCTGGCCCTGCTCGACACCTCCTTGCGGCTCAACCACGTGCGCCGGCTCACCGAGCGGCTGACCGTCGTCGAGCACGGCACCGCCCGGCGCAGCACCGAGGTCGACGTCAGCCTGAAGCTGCTCGACGAAGGCCAGCGGCAGGCCACCGCGCAGCTGCAGGACCTCATCGGCCGCGAACACGGCGAGCGCGCCGCGTCCAGACCCGTGCGACAGCGGTCCCTGTGGGTGCCGCTCGCCCGGCTGCCGCGCCGGGACGTCTCCCCCGTCGACGTCTTCGACAGCTCCGGCCAGAAACTGCCGCGGCTGACGCAGCACGAGGCGTCGCGGCTCGTCGCCGCCGGGCTCTACCGGCTGCTGCGCGGCATCCTCGCCAGCGACGAAAACGCGCAGACCGCCAAGCACGAGCTGAACACCTTCCTGTTCCAGGTGCACGAGCCCCGCTGGCTCATCCAGCAGGCGCTGCTGACGCTGCTCACCGAACGGAACCACCCCGAAGCGGAGTTCACGCTGGCGCCGGCCGGCGGCACCATGCCCGGGTACGGGCGCCAGTGCCGGGAACTGGCGCTGGACATCCTCGCCGGTTATTCGGAACTGCTGGTCGAATACGCGTACCTGCTCAACGTCGCCGTCCGCGACTACATGCTGGTGGTCGCCCTCGACGACTCGGTCGAGGAACACCGGCTCAGCTACGAAACGCCGTTGCACGTCGACGCGCGGCGGCCCGTCGCGCAGGAGCAGTGGCGGCGGCTGGCCTCCAGCCGGCGCGGCTACGTCGTGAGCTACGAGACCACGATCCCGGCGACGCTGAAGTCCTACCACCTGGTGGCCCGCACCGCGCCGGAAGCCGAGATCTCGCGGATGTACCTGTCCACCGACGCCGACCAGCACCAGGTCGACGGGCTGGCCGAAGACCTGGTCTCGCTGGCCGAACGGCAGGACGCCGCGCCGCTGCAGGAAGCCGACGGCGCCCGGCACAAGATCCTCGAGCTGCAGGCGCAGACCGTGCTGCGCCGGCTCGCCGACCTGCTGCGCCGCCGCAAGTGGGAGGCCGGCCAGTCCGGGGTGGAGCTGTCCTCGCTCAGCCTGCCCGCCTGCCACAAGCTCGCCGCCGCGGCCACGACCGGCGAGGCCGTCCGGACCGACTCGGGCGAGCTGGACAACTCGCTGCGGCGCCACCCCGAGTTCACCGCCGCGAACCTGCGCGAGGCCGCGCGCGAGCTGACCGACCGGGAGTTCGGGCAGGACCTCGTGCTGGTCAACGGCATCGCCGAGGACGAGGCCCGCGCGTACTGGCGCCGCTCCGGCGGCCGCGACCCGCGCGGCGACCACGTCCGCGTGCGCGCGACGCTCGTGCTCAAGGACTCCACGAAGTCCGGCCCGCTCAACGTGACGTTCTACGCGCTCGCCGTCGCGGCGGTTTCGTTCGTGCTCGGCTGGATGCTCGTGGGCAGCCCCTGGCCGTACGGCCGGGCCGCCACCGAAGCGCTCGGCCACATCGGCGACGGCCAGTCGGTGATCACCATGCTGCTGCTGTTGCCCGGTTTCCTCTACAGCCGCCTGTCGCTGCCGCCGCGCCGGACCGTGCTCGGCTACCTCGGGACGCTGCCGCAGGCGCTCGTCCAGCTGAGCATCGCGGCCGTCGCCGCGTTCGCCGCCGCCGTGGCGACGCAGAGCCGCGGCGAAGTCGTGCAGGCCACGCTCACGGTCGCGGTGGGGCTGCCGGTGCTCGCGGCGCTGGTGCTGTTCGGCCAGGCGTCGTGGCGCGAGTCGGCGATCCCGTTGTCGCGCATCGGGGCGCCGCGGTGGGCGGGCACCGGCGCGTGGAACCGCCGCAAGCCGCTGGAAGCCGACGTCCGGTTCGACTCGTCCGGGGGGTGGTGAAGGTGCGCAGCCGGCGCGTCTCCGTGCGGAACGTAGCCGACCTCGCGCGGGCCGGCTTCGAGATCGCGCGGCAGCCGGTGACCAAAGTGGACTTCGAAGTGCACCACGCGCTGGCCCGCCACGGCTACCTGCGCGACCTCGTGTCCGCGGACGCCGACAGCGCGGTGTTCCTCGAGACGCTGCGCTCGGCGACGAACGGCGCCGGCGTCGTGATCGGCACCCGCACCCGCAAACCCTTGGACGGCACCGAAGCCATCGAGCACAGCGACGGCCGGCAGCCGGCGGAGCGCCCGGAGGAGACCGCGGGCAGCTGGGTCTTCCGCCAGACGACCTCGCCCAACCCGACGTTCATCTACGAGTCCGCGCAGACGTTCGAGGGCCTGATCGCGGTCGACCCGGGCGCGCGCGAGGTGTGCGAGTGGCACGGCCTGGCGGTCCGCGACCTGGTGCGCGAGATCTCCGACGCGGCGTCGGCGCTGATCGACGCGCCGCTGCTGTCGCTGCAGTGCCCGGCCCAGCTGCCGACGATCGTGAAGACCCGCAACCACGACCTGAGGACCCGCAAGGAGGTGGCACCGCCGTGCTCGTCGCTGGCGGTCCGGTTCGCGATCGCGCTGCGGGACGTCTCCGCGGCGGCGCGGTTCGAGCTGGCCGACCGGTTCCGGGAGCTGTGCGAGAAGCACGGGTACAGCTTCTGGCTCGCCGACACGCGGCCGGGGCACCGGCAGGGCAACTGGTTCGAGGTCTACCACGCCGAGGGCGAGTTTTCCCCGCTGTACAAGGGTGATCTCCGGTCCCGCCAGCGGATCGGGACGTGCCTGCCGGTGACGTTCGTCGGCCCGGCGCGGATCGGCTCGACGCACGCGATCGCGTCGTTCCTGCAGCGCTACCCGCAGGTGGGGGTGGTCGGCTGCGCGGGCACGACGCTGTCGGACGTGGCGTTCGTCCACCTCCAGCTGTCGATCCAGGGCGTCGCGGCGGACCGGCTCAACCGCATCCTGACGAAGCTGCTGGGCGAGTCGACGACCCCGGCCCGCCCGCACAAGCTGCTGCGCGAGCTGTTCAAGCGCCTCGGCCTGCCCCCGGACCCGGAGGAGGCGAGCGGCTCGTCCGCCGACCCGACGGCGGACTACCAGACGTTCGCGGGCCCGGCGCTGCCGTACCGCCCCTACCAGATGCCGGAGAGCATGGCGGTGTGGGTGTCGTGGGAGATCGCCCGCCAGCACCGCGGCTTGGCGGCGCCGCTGGACTGCTTATACCGCGCGTTGGCCCAGGTGGCCTCGGCGGGCGACCTGGCGACGGTCGAGTACCTGATCTGCCGGGCGACGGAGCAGTCGGTGGTCCGGGGGAAGGCGAAGCTGGCGGTGCCGAAGTCGGTGCTGAAGCAGTTCACGGCGGGCGGGGTGGAGCTGCCGGCGTCCAAGCTGTGCGCGTCGCTGGAGGAGGCTTGGAAGGCGCAGGTGGACCGGTCCGGCGTGGACGGCGTCAGCGAGTTGACGGTGGCGTGGCGCGAGTCCTGGCTCGGCCACTGGACGTACTCGTGAGCGTCACAACGTCAGCACGACCTTGCCGTGCACGTGGCGCCCCGCCTGCAGCTCCACCGCCTCGCGCACCCGCTCGAGCGGGAACGTCGCCGCGATCGGGACCACCAGCTCGCCCGCCGCGATCGCGTCCGTGATCTTCTTCAGCTCGGCCGGGCCCGCGTCGATCCCGCCCGTCGCGCGCACACCACCAGGCGGGTTCGGACCCGCCGCGATCGTCGAGATCCGCGAAGGCGCCACCCCCAGCGAGAGCGCCGCCGACGCCGTCTCCGTGCCGAACAAGTCCGTCGCCGCCGTGGGCTCGAAGGCGCGCACCCGATCCGCCAAGCCCGGGCCGTAGGCCACCGGCTCCGCGCCCAGCTCGCGCAGGAACTCGAACGTCGCCGGGGCCGCCGTTCCGATCACCCGCGCGCCCGCCGAGCGGGCCAGCTGGACCGCGAACACCCCCACACCGCCCGCCGCGCCGCCGATCAGGACCGTGTCCTCCGGCCGCAGGTCGATCGCCGCCAACGCCGCCGCGGCCGTGAGACCGGCCACCGGGAGCGTGGCCGCCACGAGGTCGGGGATGCCCTCCGGAGTCGGCCAGAGCGTCTCGGCCGGCGTCCGCACCACCGCGAAGTCGGCCGCCGCCGAGGCCATCACTCCACCGAACACGCGCTGCCCGACCGAAAAGCCCGTCGCGCCCGGGCCGACCTCGTCGACCACCCCCGCCAGGTCGTAACCGAACCCGGCCGGCACCGTCACCCCGAACTGCGCCGCCAGATCCCGGTGGGTCGCCAGCCCCCAGTCCATCGGGTTCAGGCCGGCCGCCGCCACGCGGACGCGGATCTCGCCCGGCCCCGCGTGCGGCTCCGGTACCTCGCGCACTTGCAGGACTTCGGGACCGCCGAACTCTTCGTAAACCACCGCACGGCTCATGGGCCACCTCCGAGTGATGAGACTTGGTCCCATCACCGTACACGAGATGACGGGACCAAGTCCCGTACACTCGGGCCATGGCCCGCTGGCAGCCCCACGCCCCGGAGCGGCTCGTCGTCGCCGCGCTCGACCTGTTCGAGGAACGCGGCTACGAGAACACCACCGTGATCGAGATCGCCGAACGCGCCGGGCTGACGAAGAGCACCTTCTTCCGGCACTTCCCGGACAAGCGCGAGGTGCTCTTCGGCGGCGACGCGATGGCCGGGCTCCTCGCCGGCGGCATCGCCGACGCCCCGGCCGGCGCCACCCCGCTCGAAGCCGTCGCCCACGCTCTCGACACCGTCGGCCGGCAAGCCTTCACCCCCGAACGCCGCGAGTTCAGCGCCCGGCGGCGGGCGGTCATCGCCGCCAACCCGGAGCTGCGGGAACGCGAAGCACTGAAGGGTCTCGGGCTCACCGCGGCGATGGCCGAAGCCCTCGAACACCGCGGTGTCTCCGACCCGGCCTCCCGCGTGGCCGCCCAGCTCGGCGCGCTCGTCATGACGCTCGCCTACGAACGCTGGTGCGACCCCGCCGAGAAAACCGGGTTCGGCGAGGCCGCACGAGACGCTCTCCGCGACGTGCAAGCGGCTACAGCGGCTTCCTGACGTCGTTGGCCCGGGCGCCGGCGGTGGGAGCGCCCCCGATGTCCGACTCGATCGCCGCCGTCACGATCCGGTTGCGGTCACCCGAGGACAGCACCCCGGTGCCGACCAGTTCCCGGGTCACCGCCTTGACGTGCTTGACGAACCGGTCGTGCGACGCGTACTCCGCGTTCGCGTCGATGACGTCGTTGATCGTGCAGCCGTTGCCGATGTCGATGTTCTCGACCTGGCTGTCGATCTCGCCGATCACCACGGTCTCCCGGGTGTCCGAGACCGGGCAGGCGTCCGGTGGCGGCGGGGCCGCGACCACCGTGAACGTCCCCGGCGCCTCCGCCGAGACGTTCCCGGCGACGTCCGTGGCCCGCGCCCGCACCGTGTGCTCGCCCAGCGCGGTCAGCACCACCGGCGCGGTGTACCGCGTCCACACTCCACTGTCCACTTTGTACTCGATCGAGGCCGCCCCGGACTCCGGGTCGACGGCGGACAGCGTCACGGTCGCCTGCCCGACGAAGTCCCAGTTGCCGTCCTGGTTCCCGGTCACCTGCATCGAAACCACCGGCGCCGTCGTGTCGCCGCCCGCGACCACGGTGAACGCCACACTCCCCTCGGCGGACGCGTTCCCGGCGACGTCGCGAGCGCGATAACCCACCGTGTGTGCTCCGGCCGACGAAACCTGGACCGGCGCGGAATAAGCCGTCCACGCTCCACTGTCTACTTTGTACTCCACCGCGGCGACGCCGGACCCGGTGTCCGAAGCCGTCACCGTCACGACGGCCTTGCCGACGTAGTTGCCGTCCGCGTCCTGCGTTCCGGCCACGGAAGCCGCCACGGTCGGCGCGGTCGTGTCGCGCTTGACCACGGTGAAGCTCGACATGCCCTCCGGTGAGGTGTTCCCGGCGGTATCGGTCGCCCGGAAGTGGACCATGTGAGCACCCGCGCCCGTCACCGGAACCGGCGCCGAATACGAGGTCCACGCGCCGCCGTCCAGCTGGTACTCCACCGAAGCGACCGCGGAATCGGCGTCGGTCGCCGTCAGGGTGACCGTGGCCGCGTCGAGGTAGTTGCCCGCCGGATCCCGATCACCCGCGAGAGAAGCGGTCACCGTCGGCGGCGTCGTGTCTCCCTGGCCCTCGACGACGGTGAAGTGCGCCATCCCCTCCGGCGACGTGTTCCCGGCGACGTCGGTGGCCCGGTAGTGCAGCATGTGCATGCCCACCGCGGAAACCACCACCGGCGCCGAGTACGTGGTCCACGTGCCGCCGTCGAGCTGGTACTCGACCGACGCCACGCCGGATCCCGCGTCGGTGGCCGACAGCGAAACCGTGGCCGACCCGATGTAGTTGCCCGACGGGTCGCGATCTCCCGCCACGGACGCGGTCACGACCGGCGCGGTCGTGTCGCCACCGCCGTCGGAGACGACGAACTCCGCCACCATCGCCGTGTGGCCGGGGATCGTGCAGAAGTACCGGTACTTGCCCGGCGTGAGCGTCACGACGGCCTCGTGCCGGCCGTTCTGGGGGTCGAACGGGTTGGCCAGGATGTTCAGCGAGACGTCGTGGTTGTAGCCCGGCGTCGAGGTGTCGAACGTCAGGGTGTGCGACATCCCCGTCGTGTTGCCGGTGGCTTCGCTGTTCTCGAAGACGATGGTGGTCTCGCCGGGCAGCGCGCCGCTGGGCGCGGACGCGTATTCGGTGGTGCTGTTGCTCCCGGTCCAGGTCAGCGTCTGGACCGGCGCCGCCACGGCGGGCGTGGCCAGTCCGAGCAGCACCAGGAAAGCGGCCAGCAGCACGGCGATCGGTCGTGGGGACATCGCGGGAAAACCTTCCTGGGAGGGAAGGGGGCCGGACGCGCGCCCGGCCCCCTTCGCGCTACAGCTGCCGCACCCGGATGTTGCGGAACTCGATCAGGTCGTTGTCGCTGTGGTTCTGCAGCCCGATGAACCCGCTGACGAACTGCCGCAGGTCGGTCGGCGGGTCACCCGCCCGCGACGACTGCCGGCCCGGCGTGTTGTCGAACTCGTTGATCACCACGCCGTTGCGGATCATCGTGTAGTGCTGCCCGACGACCTTGATCTCGTACTCGTTCCACGTGCCCTTCGGCCGGGCGCCCGCCTGGTCGAGCGGGCGCGGGTCGAAGTTGTAGACCGACCCGGTCTTCTGCGGCTCACCGGAGTCGCCGTCGTAGATCTGGATCTCGTGACCGCAGTAGATGGCCACCCAGGCCTGCGACGTCCGCGCCGACCCGACCGTCCCGCAGCTGCCCGGCGGCCGCTGCTCCAGGGGTGTCCGCGGGTCCGGGAACCGGACGAACACGCCGCTGTTGGCCCGGTTCGGGTCGGGGGCGATGTCCTTGAACTGCACCTTCACCGAGAAGTCGCCGAACTGCCGCTGGGCGTACCAGAGCATGCCCAGCCCGCCGGCCGAGCGGATCGACCCGTCGGGCTGCAACGTGAACTGCCCGGACGGCGCCTGTTCCCAGCCGCGCAACGACGCCGCTGTGCCGTCGAACAGCGCCTCGTAGCCCGTCGTGCCCGCCTTCCCGATCGGCGACGCCTCGGCCGCCGCGTTCAGCTCGGCGGACTCGTCGGCGTTGAGGACCCCGAGGTCGGACAGCGTCTCGGTGGCCTGCTCGACGTGGTTTACGAACGCCGCGTGGGTGGACCACACGCCTTCGTCGTCGATGAAGTCGTCGACCGTGCAGCCGCCGCCGGCGTTGCGGTTGACCACCTTCGTGAGGGTGTCGCCCAACGTCACCACCGGGCTCGGGTCGGCCACCACGCAGCCGACGTTCACCGACGTCCGGGTGGTCACCGCTTCGCCGTCCGCGTAGGTCACGGTCAGCTTGGCGGTGAAGAGGCCGGTGCGCGGGTAGGTGTGCCGCGGGTCGGCCTGGGTGGACACCGAGCCGTCGCCGAACTCCCAGCGGTAGGACACGCCGCCGGACTTCGAGCCGGTGAACGCCGCCGTCAGCGCCTTGTTCTGCACCATCGTCGACGACGCCGCCGGCGCCGGGGTCGGCGCGCCACCCGTGTAGCTGATCTTCAGCAGCTTCTGGTTGGCATCCAGGGAAAAGAACCCGTTGCCGTAGTCCAGGACGTACAGCGCGCCGTCCGGGCCGAACTTGGCGTCCATCCAGCTCTGCACGCGGTTGTCACCCGCACCGCCCGGGATGATCTGCCGGAACGTCTCGCCGAACACCGGCGGCTGGTGCGTCGGCACGCCCGCCGGGTCGACGGTGACCGCGACGCGGTTCTGCGCGTTCGACTCGTCGCCGATGAACCACTTGTTGTCCCAGTACGCCGGCCACGCGACGCCGCTGTTCGTGTTGACCAGCGAACGGTGGTACGTCGGCCCGGACATGATCGCCTGGCCGCCGCCCCGCAGGTACGGCTGGGTGTAGGTGGCGTCCGCCGCGACGTAGGTCGGGATGGACGAACCCGGCCGCTTCGGGAAGACCGGGCCGCCGCCGTCCGGCGAGTACCAGATCATGTTGTCCTTGATCGGCGGCAGGTTCACCAGACCGGTGTTGCGCGGCGAGGTGTTGACCGGGTTGTCGCAGTCGTACCAGCCGGTCAGCTCCGCGGCGTTGGTGCTGCTGCGGTCGCGGTAGGGCTGCCGGTTGCCCATGCAGTACGGCCAGCCGTGGTTGCCCGCCTCGGTGATGATCGTCGCCGTCTCGTACTTCGCCGGGCCCAGCTCCGGGCTCGGCGAGGACGCGTCGGGGCCGACCCAGCCCGCGGTCATCCAGTTGTGCACCGGGTCGATCTGCAGACGCGAGATGTTGCGGACGCCCATCACGTAGATCTCCGGGCGCGTCTTGTCCGCCGGTCCTCCTCCGAACAGGTTGCCCTGCGGGATCGTGTAGGTCCCGTTCGCCTCCGGGTGGATGCGCAGGATCTTGCCGTCCAGGTCGTTCGTGTTGCCCGCCGTGCGGCGCGCGTCCTGGAACGAGAGGCCCTTGTAGTCCAGCGTCCAGTTGTTGCCGGAGTAGCCGTTCGAGCCGCCCGAGGAGTTGTTGTCCCCGGACCCGATGTAGAGGTTGCCGTCCTTGTCGAACGCCATGCCGCCGCCGGCGTGGCAGCAGCTGTGGATCTGGACGTCCCAGGACAGCAGGTCCTTGCGGGTCGCCTGGTCGAGCGTCTGCGCGGTGAGGTTGTAGGTGAACCGCGAGACCGTGCGCTTGCCGATCCGCTTGTCGCGGTCGATCGACTCGTGCGGCATCCAGTAGGCGTACATGTAGCCGTTTTCGGCGAACTTCGGGTCCAGCGTCAGCCCGAGCAGGCCCTCTTCGTTCTTCACGAGCTCGTCACCGCTGCCGCGGTTGCCCATCACGCGCAACGTCGTGAGCAGCTTCGGCTTCTTGGTGACCGGGTCCCACTGGTGGATCGTGCCGCAGCCGAGGCCGACGTTCGGGTCGTCCCAGCTGACCACCGGCCCGGTCGGGCAGGCCGCCTTGCCGATGTAGAACACCTTGCCGTCGGGGGCGATGGTCAGCCCGTGCGGCTCGCCGATCTGGTCGAGCTGCCCGGCCGCGTTCTTGCCGGTCAGCCGCTCGACCTTGTAGTTCGCGGCGATCCCGGCCTGGCAGTCGCCGCGCACCATGCCGGTCGTCCAGCGCAGGGCGCCGAGCAGGTGCATGCGGAACTGGTCTTCGCCGTAGGACCCCTCGGTGCGGCCCATGCCGGTGTAGAAGGAGCGGCCGCCGTCGTAGTCGCGGCACCAGGAGATCGGGTGGAACGCGCCGTTCGCGCCGACGCCCGGGTTGTAGCCCTTCTCCTCGACCTGCGCGACCGTGTGGACGGTCCCGACCGGGTTGGTCTCCCAGTTGAGCCAGCGGTCGGTGCGCGTCCAGTTTTGCGGCAGCCCGGCGGTGGCCGGGTGCTGCGCGTCGAGCACGTCGATCACGGCCTGCTGCGGCGCCGGTTCGGGCGGCGGCGGGGTCGTCGAGGTGTCCTTGAACAGCTTGAGGTCGGCGAGCTGGATGAGCGGCTCACCCGAGTTCGCGGTGATGTTCAGCCGGTAGTTCGGGTACACCGTCGTGTTGGCGAAGGTGAAGGTCCGAGTCTGGAACCGGTCGGTGAACACCTCGTTCGTGCGCGTGTCCAGGTCGACCCAGGTGCTCCCGTCGGCCGAACCCTGCAGGGTCCAGTTCTTCGGGTCGCGGCCGGGGAAGTCGTTGGCCGACACCAGGGAGTAGCTGCTGACGGCGACCGGGGTGGCCATCTTGTAGGCCGCCCAGCCGGTGGTGGCGAACGTCAGCCACTTGGTGTTCTCGTTGTTGTCGGCCAGCTTCTCCTTGGTCTCGTTCGGCGGGTTCTCCGCGCTCGCGGTCACCGACGCCACCGCTTCGGGCGTCGGACGGGCGCCGACCGGCCGGGCGCCGATCAGCCCGGTGAACCACTGGGACGAGTCCTGCGCGCGGGCCGCGTCGGAGACGCCGAGGAACCCGCCGCCGCCCTTCATGTACGCCTGCAGCGCGCCTTCCTGGTCCCGGCTGAGCGGCACGCCCTGCGCGGACAGGAACACGACCCCGCGGTACTTCGCGAGGTTGGCGGTGCTGAACACGGCCGGGTCCGAGGACGCCGTGACCGTGATCCCGTTGTCCGTGCCCAGCCGCGCGATCGCGTCGGCCGCGCGCAGCACCGGGTCCTTCTGGTCCGCCGCCACGCCGTGGAAGACCAGCACGTTCACGGGCACGTTCACCACGGCGGGCGCGGCCTGCGCCACCGGCATCGTGATCAGCGGGGCCCCGGCCGCCAGGACCGAACCGATGGCGAGCACGACCGCGCCGCGCCTGCCGAACCATCGTCTTTTCATAGCTCCCGTCCTCATGCGTGTGTCCGGCCGTCGGGGTTCATGTCGTGCCCGGCGTGGCCGTGCGCCTTGAACCGGTCGATCGCGTCCTGCGCCCCGTCGGGGAGGCTGCCGTCGGCGTTGCGGACCAGGAACAGGCCCACCATCCCGCCGTCGGAGTGGGTCTGGACGTGGCAGTGGTACATCCACACCCCCGGCCCGACGCCCTCGCCGGCGATCACCTGGAAGCCGAACGAGCTGCCGGGGTCGAGGTTCTTGTTGTCGACGGTCTGGGCGTTGTCGCTTGCGCTGCCGAGCATCCCGGTGCGGGTGTCGGCCCAGCGGTGGGCGTGCAGGTGGAACGTGTGCGGCAGGCTGCCGTACCCGATGCAGACCCACTCGACGCGCTCGCCGAGCCGCGCCTCGAGGATCGGCGTGTCCGGCGCCATCTTGTGGTTGATCATCATCTCGTTGAACACGACCGTGTACTGCTTGCTCGGCAGCAGGTCGCCGCGCTTGCGCACGATCAGCCCGCCGTAGAGCCCGCGGGCGAGACCGGCCGTGCCGTGGTCGGTGCCCATCGCGTGGTCGTGGTAGTGCCAGTAGCCGGCGTTGCCCGGCATCCAGAACCCGCCGCCGGCGTCGTACCGGGTCCGGGTCTTCCAGGTGTAGGTCCGCGTCTCGCCCGGTTTGTTGAACGACGCGTTGAGCGGGGCGCCGTCGGAGCCGGTGTCGTAGTTGACGCCGTGCGGGTGGATCGACAGCCGCTGGTCGGTCCGGTTGACCAGTTCGATCTCGAGGGTGTCGCCCTCGTAGATCTCCAGCAGCGGCCCCGGGATCGTGGCCTTGCCCGGCTCGAGGCCGTAGCCGTAGAGGCCGCCGGGCAGGGCTTCGGCGTAGATCGTGATCTGGCGGGTCAGGCCCGCGGCCGCCGCCGTCCCGGCCGTCGCGGCCAGCCCGACGGCGGGCGCGAGCACGCCCGCGGCGGTTCCGGCCAGCATCGACCGACGTGACACTCGCATGTGGATTCCCCCGGGGTCAGAAGCGCACGGTGCGGAGGTACTCGAACCCGACCTTCGCGGTGTTCAGCGGGTCGGCGGGCTGGTCGTGCTCGACGATGTACTCGCCGATGGTGTGGCAGGACGCGGCGAAGATGCGCGGGAAGTTGATGACACCGGCGCCGGGGTCGACCATCCGCCCGTCCGCGGTCCGGTCCTTCACGTGGTACTGCGTGACGCGCGGGTAGTTGCGCCGGAACAGCTCGACCGGGTCCGCGCCGCCGTTCACCGCCCAGAACAGGTCGATTTCCAGGTGGACGAGCCGCTTGTCCGTCTTCGCGGTGAGCACGTCGTAGGGCACGGCACCGCCGATCGGGGCGAACTCGTGGTCGTGGTTGTGGTAGCCGAGCTTCAGCCCGGCCTTCCGGAAGGTGACCGCGGCGGTGTTCATGCGGCCCGCGAAGGCCTCCCACTCGGCGATGGTGCCGAAGTTCGCATACGGCACGACGACCGAGCGGTTGCCGAGGACCCTGGCGTCGGCGATGGTCTGGTTCAGGTCGCCGTCGATGCCGACGTGCGTCGAGGAAGCCTTGATGTGGCACCGGTCGAGGATGGCGCGGAACTCGGCGGCACTGCGGCCGTAGGTGCCGGCCAGCTCGACCTTCCGGTAGCCGATGTCGGCCAGCGCGGACAGCGTGCCTTCGGGATCGTTCTGCAGCAGCGACCGCAGGGAGTAGAGCTGGATGCTGATCTTGTCGAGCGGGACGCGCTGCCGGGCTGGGGTGGCGTCCGCGGTACCGGGCAACGCGATCGCCGCCGCCCCCACCGTGAGGGCCGCTGTCGCCACGTTCAGGAACGTTCGTCGGGAGTGCTGCTCTGGCAAGTCACCGCACATGGAACTCCCTCATCTCTGGTTGCTGAAAGCCGCGTCGAAAGCCGCCGACGGCTGGTCGAACAGGTGCTCGCGCAGGTACTTCACCGCCTCCGCCGCGCCCCGGAGCCGGTCCATCCCGGCGTCTTCCCACTCCACCGAGATCGGGCCGGTGTAGCCGATCGAGTTCAGCGCCCGGAAGCAGTCCTCCCACGGGACGTCGCCGTGGCCGACGGACACGAAGTCCCAGCCCCGCCGCGGATCCGCCCAGGCCAGGTGCGAGCCGAGCCGGCCGTTGCGGCCGTCGAAGCGCTTTCTCGTGTCCTTGCAGTCGACGTGGTAGATCCGCTCGGCGAAGTCGAGGATGAACCCGACCGGGTCGAGGTCCTGCCAGACGAAGTGCGACGGGTCCCAGTTCAGCCCGAACGCGGGCCGGTGGCCGACGGCTTCGAGCGCGCGCTTGGTCGTCCAGTAGTCGTAGGCGATCTCGGACGGGTGGACCTCGTGCGCGAACCGGACGCCGACCTCGTCGAAGACGTCGAGGATCGGGTGCCAGCGACGGGCGAAGTCCGCGTAACCGTCATCGATGTCATCGCGCGTGACCGGGGGAAACATCGCCACGTACTTCCAGATCTTCG
This sequence comes from Amycolatopsis sp. NPDC114478, assembly GCF_055633805.1. Lineage (NCBI taxonomy): Bacteria > Bacillati > Actinomycetota > Actinomycetes > Pseudonocardiales > Pseudonocardiaceae > Amycolatopsis > Amycolatopsis sp. NPDC114478. The sequence continues at coordinate 233,423 of NZ_JBVKDO010000012.1, forward strand.
ACCCGGTGAAGCCGATGACGGTGTCGACCCCGAGCTTCGCCGCCGCCCGCGCGGTGTCGGCCATTTCGGCCGCGGCCCGCTGCCGGACGCCCTCCGGTTCGCCGTCGCCCCAGATGCGGGACGGCAGGATCGCGCGGTGCCGGGCGTCGATCGGGTCGTCGCAGACGGCCTGCCCGACGAGGTGGTTCGAGATCGCCCACACCTTGAGCCCGTGCTCGGCCAGCAGCGCCAGCCGCGCCGGCACGTAGTCCTCTTCGGACAGTGCGCGGTCGACCTCGAAGTGGTCGCCCGAGCACGCGATTTCCAGGCCGTCGTAACCCCAGTCGGCGGCGAGCTTGCAGACCTCGGTGAACGGCAGATCGGCCCACTGGCCGGTGAACAGCGTGACGGGACGGCTCATTTCCCCTCCTCCACCGCAGTCCACGCCGCCTGCGCGGCCGCGCTCTTCTCGACGGCGTCCAGCACGCGCTGGACGCGCAAGCCGTCGTCGAAGCTCGGTGCGGGGTCGGTGCCCGCGCCGATGGCGTCCAGGAGGTCGGCGACCTCATGGGTGAACGTGTGCTCGTAGCCGAGCAGGTGCCCCGGCGGCCACCACGCGCCGACGTACGGGTGCTGCGGCTCGGTGACGAGGATGCGGCGGAACCCGGCTTCGGTCCCGCTGCCCTCGTACCACTGGAGCTCGTTCATCGACTCGAAGTCGAACGCGAGGCTCGCCTTCGAGCCGTTGATCTCCAGCCGCATCGCGTTCTTGCGGCCCAGCGCGAACCGGGTCGCTTCGAAGGTCGCCACCGCGCCCCCGGCCAGCCGGGCCAGGAACAACGCGGTGTCGTCGACCGTCACGTCGTCGGTCCCGCCGTTCTCGGCCGGCCGCTGCTTCACGAAGGTGTTCGTCAGCGCCGAGACGCCGGTGATCAGGTCGCCGGTGACGAACTGGGCGGCGTCGACGATGTGCGCGCCCAGGTCGCCGAGCGCACCGGAACCGGCGGACTCCTTGCGGAGCCGCCACGTCATCGGCGCCTCGGGATCGGACAGCCAGTCCTGCAGGTACACCGACCGCACGTGCCGGATCTCCCCGAGTGCCCCGCTGGACACCAGCTTCCTGGCGTGCGCGAGCGCGGGCACGCGGCGGTAGTTGAACGCGACCATGGCTCGCACCCCGCGTTCCCGGGCCCGCCGCGCCGCCTCGGCCATCGCTTCGGCTTCGGCGACCGAGTTGGCCAGCGGTTTCTCGCACAGGACGTGCTTACCGGCCTCGAGCGCGGCGATCGCGATCTCCGCGTGGCTGTCCCCCGGCGTGCAGACGTCGACCAGGCCGACGTCGTCCCGGGCGACGAGCTTGCGCCAGTCAGTCTCGACGGCGTCCCAGCCGAACTTTTCCGCGGCGGCCTTGGCCCGGGCCTCGTCGCGCCCGGCGAGGACGGCGAGTCGCGGCACCAGCGGTGGATCGAAGAACCGGTGGACGCTGCGCCAGGCGTGCGAATGCACCGCACCCATGAACGCGTGGCCCACCATCCCGATCCCGATCGTTTCCCGTGCCGGGCTCATACCCCTCCTTTGTTCTCTGTGGACAGACCGGTCAGGAGTCGAAGCCGACATCCAGGTACTGGTCGACGTTCTCCTTGGTGACGACCGCCGAGTACGTCGTGATGTCGGCCGGGATGTCGTGCTCGGCCAGGTCGCCGATCCCCTTGTGCTGCCCGAGCAGCCGGGCGAGCGCGACCGCCGTCGAGGCCATCGACGGGCTGTAGAGCACGGTCGCCTTGATCGGCGACGCGTCGGCCTTGATCAGGTTCATCATGTTCTTCGAGCCGGCGCCGCCGACCATGATGAACTCCTTGCGGCCCGCGGTGTCGATCGCGGCGTTGACGCCGATGCCCTGGTCGTCGTCGTGATTCCACAGCGCGTCCAGCTTCGGCGCGCCCTGGAGCAGGTTCGCCGTCTGCTGCTCGCCCGACTCCGACGTGAACTGCGCCGACACGCGCGGGCCGACCTTGAACCCGGCGCGGCCCAGCGCGTCCTTGAAGCCCTTGCTGCGTTCCTGGGTCAGCGGCAGCGAGTCGATCCCGGCGACCTCGCCGATGATCGGGTTGGCGACGTTCTTCTTCTTGAGCTCCGCGGCGATGTAGTTGCCCGCGTTGACGCCCATCCGGTAGTTGTCGCCGCCGATCCAGGTTCTATACGCCAGCGGAGTGTCGAAGACGCGGTCGAGGTTGATCACCGGGATGCCGGCGTCCATCGCCTGCTGGCCGACGGCGGTCAGTGCCTTGCCGTCGAACGGCAGGATCACCAGGACGTCGACCTTGGCGTTGATCAACGTCTCCACCTGGGAGATCTGCTGGTTGACGTCGTTGGTGCCCTCGGTCGCGTTGAACTTCACCTCGCTGAACTTCTGCGCCTGGGCCTTGGCGTTCTTGGTGATCGCCGCGATCCAGCCGTGGTCGGCGGCGGGCGCGGAGAAGCCGATGGTGATCGGCTTGCCCGGCTGGGCGTTGTTGCCCGCGTTGGCGACCGGTGCGCCTGCCTCCGAGTTCGCGGGCGTGTTCGACGTGCAGCCGGCCAGCAGCGCGCCGGCGCCGACGGCGGCCCCGCCCAGCAGGAATCCCCGGCGGCCGAGGAAGGGTTGTTCGGCCATGGTGAACCTCCATCGGTGGTGACTACGGACCGGTCCTGGCTTTCCTGGCCCGGAACTGCAAGAGCACGGCGAGCACGATGATCACGCCCTTGGCGATGTTCTGGATGTCGGTGTCCAGGTTGTTCAGCGTGAAGATGTTCGACAGCACCGTGAAGATCAGCACGCCGATGAGGGTGCCGATGAGCGAGCCGCGGCCGCCGGTCAGCAGCGTGCCGCCGATGACCACCGCCGCGATCGCGTCGAGCTCGTAGAACATGCCGTTGGTCGACGCGCCCGCCGTCGTCCGCGCGACGACCATCAGCGCGGCGATCCCGCAGCACAGCCCGGCCACGCCGTAGACGAGCGCGAGGTGGCGCTTGACGTTGATGCCGGCCAGCCGCGACGCTTCGGCGTTGCCGCCGACCGCGTACGTCCGGCGGCCGAAGGTGGTGCGGTTGAGCACGACCCAGCCGACCGCGAAGACCAGCGCGAACAGCCAGATCAGCGTCGGGATGCCGAGGAAGCTCCCGCGGAAGAAGGCCAGGAAGTCCTGGTCGGCGACGACCTGCGTGCGGCGGCCGCTGATCCGCTCGGCGAGCCCGCGGGCCGAGACGTACATCGCCAGCGTCGCGATGAACGGCACGACCTTGCCGTAGGCGACGAGCACGCCGTTGATCAGCCCGCAGCCGAGGCCGACCGCGAGTCCACAGAGGACCATCACCCACGGGCCGTACGACTGCGTGGCCAGCGTCGTCAGCCAGACGCCGGCCAGGCCGACCATCGAGCCGACGGACAGGTCGATCCCGCCGCTGATGATCACGAACGTCATCCCGACGCTGACCACCCCGATCGCCGCGGCCAGCCGCAGGATCGTCGAGATGTTGCTTTCGGTGAAGAACAGCTCGGGCCGGGTGAACTGGCCGACCAGGCACAGGACCACGAGCACGCCGGCCAGGCCGAGCAGCCGCGGGTCGGCGGAGAAGGCGAACCGCCGCTTCCGGTCGGCGGGAAGCGCTTCCTGTGGCGGTGCTTGCGTTTCGGTCATGCCGCGCTCCCCTCGAGAATCACGTCGAGCACCTCGGCCTCGGTCAGCCCCGCGGAGCGCCGGTCGGCGAGGACGCGGCCCTCGCGCAGCACCAGCACCCGGTCGGACAGCCCGAGCACCTCGGGGATTTCACTGGACACCAGGACGATCGCGACGCCGGTCGCGGCCAGCTCGTCGATCAGCCGGTACAGCTCGGCGCGCGCGCCGACGTCGACACCGCGCGTGGGCTCGTCGAGCAGCAGTACCCGGCACCCACGGACCAGCCACCGCGCGAGCACGGCCTTCTGCTGGTTGCCGCCGGAGAGCGTCCGGACGATCCGGCGCGGATCGGCGGGCCGCAGGTCGAGGCGGCGCAGGCTCGCGCCGGCGTCGTCGAGTTCCTTGGCGCGCTCGGTGAAGCCGAGCTTCGCGTAGCGGCCGAGGCTGGCCAGCGTCACGTTGTGCACCACCGGCAGGTCCAGCAGCAGGCCCTGGCTCTTGCGTTCCTCGGGCGCGAGGCCGATGCCGGCCTTGACGGCGGCCCGGACGTTGCCGGTTCTCAGCGGTTGCCCCTGCACGGTGATGGTGCCGCGGTCGGCCTTGCGCGCCCCGAAGATCGTCTCGAGCAGCTCGCTGCGGCCCGAGCCGACCAGCCCGGCGATGCCGACGACCTCGCCCGCGTGGACGGTGAAGCTGACGTCCTCGAACTCGCCGTGCCGGGAGAGGTGCTCGACTGCGAGGGCCGTCTCGGGCCGGGCGTGGCCGTCGTGACGCGGCCCGAAGACCGTCTCGACCTTGCGCCCGGCCATCAGCGCGACCAGGTCGGCGGTCGGCGTCGCGGCGGCGTCGAGGCCGGTACCGACGGTCCGGCCGTCCTTGAGCACGGTCACCCGGTCCCCGATCCGGCGCAGCTCCTCGAGCCGGTGGGAGATGTAGACGACCGCGACGCCGTCGGCGGTCAGCTCGCCGACGATCCGGAAGAGGTTGTCGACCTCCTCGCCGGCCAGCGCGGCGGCGGGTTCGTCCATCACGAGCAGCCGGGCGTCGTGGGCGAGCGCGCGGGCCATCGACACGAGCTGCTGCCCGGCGGCGGACAGCTTGCCGACCTCGGTGTTCGGGCGGATGCCGGGGTGGCCGAGCCGGGCCATCAGGCGGGCGGCCTCGTCGCGGGCCTGCGAGATGCGCGAGAAGCCGAAGCGGGCGCGTTCGTGGCCGAGGAAGATGTTGTCCGCCACCGAAAGCCCGGGCACCAGGTCGAGCTCCTGGTACATGGTGGCGATGCCGAGGCGCAGGGCGTCGACCGGCGAGCCGAGCGTCACGGGCTCGCCCTGCCAGGTGATCTCGCCGGTGTCGGGCTGGTGCGCGCCGGCGAGGACCTTGATGAGCGTCGACTTGCCGGCGCCGTTCTGCCCGAGCAGGCAGTGCACCTCGCCCGGTTCGACGTCGAGGTCGACGCCGTCGAGCGCGCGGACGCCGGGGAAGGTCTTCACGATCCCGCGGACGGACAGCAGGCTCATACCGAGGCCTCCTCGACGAGCGTCGGGTTCTCGAACAGCCGCTCGGCGGCCAGGTGCGCGGCGCCCCGCAGCGGAGCGCCCAGGCCGAGCCGGGACGGCACGATCCGGGCGTGGCCGAGCGGCCGGGCGGCGAGCTCGACACGGATCGGTTCCACCAGCCAGTCGCCGAGTTCGGCGAAGTAGCCGCCGAGCACGACGACGTCCGGGTCGAGCACATCGACCACAGTGGACAGTGCGACGCCGAGCGCGACGCCGAGTTCGTGGACCGCCGTGGCCGCGCGCTGGTCTCCGAGCCGGACGCGCTGCTTGAGCAACGCCACCCGGCCGCCGACGCCGAGAGCGGGATCGTGCAGCGGATCGCCGGGTGGTGCCGCGGCTCGCAGGACCGCGGCCAGGTTCGCCTTCGTTTCCAGGCAACCGGTCCGGCCGCAGGAGCAGCGTTCGCCGGACGGGTCGACGGCGATGTGCCCGACCTCGCCCGCGAAGCCGCGCGCGCCACGCAAGATCGTTCCCCCGGAGACGAGCCCACCGCCGACGGCGGTGCCACCGCTGAGGTAGAACAATTCGCTGCCGACGCCGTCGACCGCCTCGGCGAGGGCCCCGAGGTTGGCTTCGTTGTCGACGGCGACGGCTTCGGCGGGCACGCCCAGCCGGGCGGCCATCAGGCCGGCGATCTCGGCGTCCCGCCAGCGCAGGGCGGGGGCGAGCCGCAGCACGGCGGCGGCCGAGTCGACCAGCCCGGGTACGGAGACGGCGACCCCGACGGGGGTGCCGGGCAGCACGTCGTGGGCGAGGTGGGCGAGCTCGTCCATGCAGCGCGGAACTCCGAGCGCGGCGACGTCGACGGTCTCGGCTCTTTCGGCGAGGGTCCGGCCGGTGAGGTCGGTGACGACGGCGGAAAGGCGGTCGGCTTCGATGCCGAGGGCCAGGGCGTAGGCGTCTTCGCCGTGGAGTTCGACGAGCCGGCTCGGCCGCCCGTTGCCGGTCCGCACCCCGGCGGCCCGCACGAGCCCGCGCCCGGCGAGATCGGCGAGCAGCCCGGGAAGGGCCGACTTCGCGATCCCGCACCACGCGGCGAGCTGGGTGCGAGAGAGGGGGCCTCCGCGGAGGGCGCGGAGGACGGAGGCGAGGTTGGCCGTCCGAGGGCTCGCCGGGTCGGCTCGCCTGGTGTCGGCCACGATGCCCCCACTTGTGTCGCGAGTCGACAGACTTTGTCGCTCAGGCAGCGAAAGTAGGGTGGCGCGCATCACTCGTCAAGGTGATGGAGTCGGGTTTCGTCCGGTTTTCACCCGGATAGACGTGCGAAACCGGACACGCTTTCGGTTGTTTGATGCGAAAGTCTGTCCGGTTTTGACATTTCGCGACGGGGCGCGGACGGCGAGGAAGGGCGCTCGGCGGGGGTTCTCGGGGCGGGTTCCGGCGAGATTGGACCCACGCCGATTGGGCTCGGCCGGGCGCCCGCGGCCGCCGCGCGTGGGCTCGGCCGGGCCCAACCACGCCCGCCGCGCGTGGCCAGCTCGCGCCGGGCGCCCCAGCCGGGCGGGCTGAGCTGGCACCGCGAACCCGCGCTCGCGTACCGGGCGCCCACCGCGCGAGGCGGCAGGGTCGGCGGCCGCGAGGCGAGCCGAGCGGCGGCGGGCTCCAGCCTCCGTGCGCGATTGCCGCGGCAAGGCGCGCTCGCCGCGCTCCGGCACCCGTGGGCTTTCCCTAGCCGCTCCGGTAAGCAGCGCTCAGCCGACACCGGCGAATCCGCGCTCGCGTACCGGGCGCCCACCGCGCGAGGCGGCCGCGAGGCGGGCCGAGCGGCGGCCAGCTCCAGCCTCTGCGCGCGCTCGCCGCGGCAGAGCGCGCACCCCTATTGCCATCCCCGAGCCACTCCGGTGAGCCGCGTTCAGCCGTCGCGAGCCACCCGAAACCTCAGCTGCTGAGCGTGAAGGCCCGATCAGTAGCCGACCAAGCAGCCCCGATCACCCCGGCCGTCTCCCCCAGCTCCGACAGCACGATCGGCAGATTCCCCGTCGCCAGCGGGAGCGACCTCCGGTACACCGCACTCCGCACCTCCGCCAGCAACTGGTGCCCGAGCTGGGACACCCCGCCGCCGATCACCACCATGCCCGGGTTGATGAAACTGACCAGCGAGGCGATCACCTGGCCGAGCCGGCGGCCGCCGTCGCGGATGAGGTTCACCGCGCCGAAGTCGCCCGCCGCCGCGGCGAGACCTACGTCGCGGGCCGTGATCGCGCCGCGTTCGGCTGCCGCTTCCGCCAAGTGCGCCGAACGGCCGCTGCGGGCCAGCGCCAGCCCGTCGCGGGCCAAAGCCGCGCCGCCGAAGTACGCCTCCAGGCAGCCGACCTCGCCGCACGCGCACGTCGGGCCGTAGTCGTCCAGCCGGATGTGCCCGATGTCGCCCGCCGTGCCCGCGACCCCGCGGTAGACCTTGCCGCCCAGCACGATGCCGCAGCCGATCCCCGTGCCGATCTTGACGAACATCAGGTCGTCGGTCGACCGCGCGACCCCTGCGTGCCGCTCCCCCAGCGCCATCGCGTTGACGTCGTTGTCCACCGCCACCGGGCAGCCCCACAGCCCGCCGAGGTGGTCGCGCACGTTGAACCGGTCCCAGCCGGGCATGATCGGCGGCGCCACCGCCATCCCCTCGGCGAAGCTGACCGGCCCCGGCAGGCCGATCCCCGCCGCGACCAGCCGGCCGGGCGCCTGGTCCCGGACCTTCGCCGCGAGCTCGGCGACCCGCCGCAGCACCGGGTGCGGCCCCTGCCGGACGTCACAGTCCTCGACGGTGTGCGCGAGCACCTCGCACGAAGCGTCGGTGACGGCCAGGCCGACCGACGTCGCGCCGACGTCCACCGCGAGCACCCGCAGGTCGCCGGCGAGCCGGACGAGCGTGGAGCGGCGGCCGCCGCGGCTGGCGGACGGTCCCGCCGTCTCGACGAGCCCGACCTCCCCGAGCCGGGTCACCTCGGCGCCCACGCGGGCCCGCGGCAGCTCCAGCCGCTCCCCCAGCTCGACCCGCGACATCGGGCCCTCGTCGCGCAGCAGGGTGAGCAACCGGGTCTGGTGCCGGGTCTCGACCATCGACTGCTCCGGGCTGGATACCGCGCTCATTGGGCTCAGCGTAGTGCGTCGGTGCCCGCGACCGGCTCATTCCGGCCAGTGCACCACGTCCGGGTACTCGTGGAACTGCCGCAGGTGGCGCTCCTCGGTGCGGCCCTGCAGGGGGAACTTGAAGCGGGAACCGTCCGGCCAGGTCAGCGTGCGCTTGCGGAAGCTGACCTCCGGAGCCGCGCTCCCCCGCGCCTCCCACACGACGACCGGTTCGGGCGCGTCGGCCGGGTCCAGGTAAGTCGATCCGGTGTCCACGAACGCGACCGACGACGGCGAGCACACCAGCCACGGGCCCTTCGCCCGCCGCAGCCGGTCGAGCGGCTCGAGGACCTGGGCGCCGGGCGGGCCGGTCACGTGGACCTCCGGCTCGCCCTTGCCGCCGCCGCTGCCCGCCGAGCTTGCCAGGTACGCGACGAACCCCACCGCCGCGCCGATCCCGCGCGCGACGGTCAGGAAACCCTGCCGCACCAGGCCTTCGCCCTCGACCGTCCCATCCGGACGGCGGCCGGGGACGGCGTACCGCAGGTCCGCGTCGCCGAGGCGCAGCACGATCACCGGCTCGCGCCAGTGGTCGCGCATCAGCGCTTCCACGCGCTCCCGGAACCCGGGACGTACGTGCGTGACTTCCTGCAAGGACTCCATCCGGTCGCCGAATTCGACGGCTTTACGCTCTAGATGTCCAAGTTCCGCCGGGTCTCGTCCGGCGTCCGGTCGCCACCGATCCGGCTCTTGTCGAACCACGGTTCGTCCTCCTCGGGAGTAACGGCTTCCTTGCCCTCGCTGAACGCCGTCTTGCCCGCGGCGATCCCGGCCTTGACGCTCGCGCCGGCCACCAGCGGGCTGGCGCCGACCGACGTGCCGAACATCGTGGTGAGCGCCCGGTTCCCGGGCGTGAACGCCACCCCGGCGGTGTTCTCGAGCGTGTCCAGGCCGAACCGCGACTCCCCGGCGTACCGGCCGAGGCGGAACTTCCGGGTCATCTCCACGACCTTCGTCGAGTACTTCGCGAGGAACTCGATGAACGTGTCGAGCAGCTTGCCGAACTTGCCGAGGTAGCGGGTGACCTTCTGCAGCACGCTCGCGGCCTTGGCGATCGACGCCGTCATCGCGGCGGCGACCGAGCTGCCGAAGCTGATCACCGACGCGGCCAGCGCGGGCAGCCAGATGGTGATCAGCCAGGACACCAGCTCGGTGATGATCGCCTTGATCACCTCTTCGATGACCTGCATGACCATCGACCACATCTGCAGCACCTCGGCGACCGACCCGGCCGCCGAGCCGACGCCGCGGATGCCCGAGGAGAAGTCGCCGAGCGCTTCCTTGGCCGCGTTGCCCGCTTCGTCGACCCACTCGGCCAGCGCCGTGTCGCCGGTCTGCTCGAAGTCTTCGGCGAGCGCGACGAAGCCGTGCGCGATCGAGGCGAAGTTCTCCGACGCGTGGCCGATGGCCGGCCCGTCGCCGGTGACGGCGTGCAGCGCGTCCTGCAGCGGCTGGACGAGCTCGAGCAGCATGTTCAGCCCGTGGCTGACCAGCCAGCCGATCGGGTCCATCGCGAAGGTGACCATGTCGGTCGCGGCGGCGCCGACGAACGCCGCGCCGTCGCCGACCAGCGCCTTGCCCGCCGAGGCCAGCTCACCCACGCCGTCGGCCGAAGCGGCCTGCTGGGCGTGCTCGGCGATCGACTTGCCGGACTTGTAGACGGTGCCGACGACCGGCGCGGCCGCCGCGGCGCGGTCGAGGTTCGCGCTCATGCTCTCGTCGTACGGCTGGACGTCGAGGGCGTCCGCGATGCTCTTCTTGGGCTCGGTCACTTGCCCTGTCCCCCGATCGCGTCGATCTCCGCCTCGTACCGGCCGAAGGCGATCACGCCGGCCTCCTCGGTCCCGCGGTACATCTCGGCGGCCTTGGTCATCTTGGTGGTGAGCCCGTCGACGCCGTCCTTCAGCTCGCCGAGCAGCGACCGCAGTTCGCCGAGGCGCTCGGTGTAGCCCTGCTTCGCCCAGATCCCGACGACGCCCCAGGCCGTGTCGGTCACGTCGGCGGCGTCGATCTTCGCTCCGAACTTGTCCGCTTCCTGCTCGTAGAAGGGCAGCTGGCGCGCGTATCCGGAGATCGCGTCGATGTTGGTCTGGATTCCGTCTGACATCGCGGAAGTTCCCTCGGTCGGTTTCAGGAGCGGCGGAGGATCGGGCCTTGGTCGAAGTCGTCGTCGTCCCCGGGATCGGGACGGCGCCGCGGGCGCGGCGCCTGCGGCTCCGACGCGGGTTCGGGCGCCGCGGTTCCGAACGCCTCGGCCTGCGCCTGCCGGACCTGCGCGCCGACGTCGAAGCCGAGCTGGTCGCCGAACGCCTCGTCGACGATCCCGGCCTGCTGCTGCGCGGCCCCGGCCACGGCCTCGCGCAGCGTCGCCATGATCCGCTGGGCGAGCTGACCCGCTTCGAGGTGCATCGCCCCGGCGGTCAGCCGCAGGTCGGTGACGGTGCCGCCGGCCCCGGCGACGACGGTCACGGTGCCGTCCGGCGAGGTCACCGACGTCGAGACCTGCGCGACCCGCTCCTGCACGTCCCCGACCTCGGCGAACCGGGCCTCGGCCTGGCGCACCTTGGCCTGGAAGGTCTCGAACTGGGCGATCAGCTGGTCCATCTCGGCCGACATCGTCACTTCCTTCGCGCTACTGGGCTTGGCCGGATCATGACAGATCCGGCGCGTCCCCGCGGCATTTCGCCGGAATGCGAAGTTCAGCCGATGAAGCCCGCCGCCCTGAGCCAGTCGTGGGCCACCGTCGCCGGCTTCTGACCGTCCACGCTGACCTTCTTGTTGAGGTCCGTGAGCGTCGCGGTGTCGAGCTTCGCGGCGATCGGGGTGAACACCTGCTCCAGCTGCGGGTACTTCTGCGCGATCCCGGCGGCGATCGAGATGGCCGGGTTGTACGTCGGGAAGAAGTGCTTGTCGTCCTCCAGCACGGTCAGCTTCTGGCCGGCCACCCGCCCGTCGGTGGACGCGACCGAGCCGAAGCCACACGGCTCCCCCTTGCCGACGCTCGGGTAGACGACGGCGTCGTTGAGCAGGTGGACCTGCGGGTCGGGCAGCGTGAACCCGTACGCCTTGGCCAGTCCGGGGAACCCGTCGTCGCGGCTCTTGAACTCCGGGCCCATGCAGGTCGACGCCGCCGCCGGATCGCGCTTCACCAGCGCCGCGTAGTCCGAGATCGTCTTCACGCCGGTCCGGGCCACCGTCGCCGCGTTGCCCGCGATCGCGTAGGTGTCGTTGGCCGGCGAGCGGGCCCACCACGTGACACCGTTGGCCGCGTCGGCCTTCTTGACCGCGTCGTACTGCGCCTGCGCGTCGGCGATCGGCTTGGTCTCGTGGAGGTAGCTGATCCACGCGGTGCCGGTGTACTCCCAGTACAGGTCGACCGCGCCGCTGGTGAGGGCCTGGCGCACGTTGCTCGACCCGGTGATGTTGGTCTTGTCCTGCGGGCTCGCCCCGGCCGCCTGCAGGGCGACGAGCGCGATCTGGCCGAGCAGCAGCTGTTCGTCGAACTCCTTGGAGCTGACCCGGATCTGCGCGCCGCTCAACGCGTCGATCTTCTTGATGGACCCCTCGCCCACTCCGGCGCCGGTCTGGTCCTTGCCGATCGTGCACCCGGCGGCGAGCGCCGTGACGAAGGCGAGAACGACGGCTGTCGTGCGTCGCATGGCTTGTCCTCCTTGGGTTTCACGTTCCGCGGGGGTGCAGGACCTCCTCGGCGACCAGGCCCAGCCAGTCGGCGAAGAGCGCCAGTGCGGCGACGACGATGCCGAACGTCAGGCTCAGGATCGGCCGGTACAGCCCGATCCCGGCGACGAGCCCGCCACCGAGCCCGCCGCCGTCGATGAACGTCGCCAGCGTCGCGCTCGCGACGGTGAGCACCAGCGCCGTCCGGATTCCGGCGAGGATCACCGGGACGGCGAGGGGCAGTTCGATCCGCCACAGGATCGCCGTCTTCGTCATGCCCATGCCGCGCGCGGCGTCGACGAGCGTCGGGTCGACGCCGTCGAGGCCGACCATCGTGTTGCGCAGCACCGGCAAGGTCGCGTAGACGACGAGCGCCGCCACCGCCGTCGCGGTGCCCGTGCCGACCCAGAGGGCGAGCAGCACGACGAGCCCGATCGACGGGATCGCCTGGCCGAGGTTGCCGAGCCCGAGCCCGATCGGGCGGGCCCACCGGGCGCCGGCGCGGGTGAGCAGGACGCCCAGCGGCAGGGCGATGGCGATGGTGCAGACCGTCGAGATCAGCGTCAGCCGCAGGTGCGCGCCGAGTTCGGCGAAGATCTCGCCGGCGTTGAGGTAGCGCTGTTCGATCGAGTCGAGCGGGTACGCGCGCACGACCAGGAAGAGCGCCAGCAGAGCCAGAGCCAGCAGTACCGGGCGGACCAGCAGCCCGAGCCGGCGCCGCCGCGGCCGTGCCGGGACCGTCTTCCGCGGGGTTTCCGCGACGGCCGCCGGCGGGGTGTCGACGACGGGCTGGAGGGCCGAGAGAAGCCGCGGGAGGTCGAGCGTCCGCCCATTCACCGAGACCGCGGGACTCCCGGTGCGCACCATCGTGTCCAGTGCGTCCCTCAGGGTGGCCTCGCGCGGGATCGGCGGCAAGCCGTCCGCCGGCGGCCCGAGGTCGAGGTCCGCCACCGGGATCAGCGCCAGCCGCTTGAGGTTCCGCTTCGAACCGGCGAAGGACGCGACGAAGTCGTCGGCCGGCGCGGCGAGGATCGCCTGGGGCGTGTCGTACTGCGCGAGCACCGAACGCGGGCGCAGCACGGCGATCCGGTCGCCGAGCTTGAGCGCCTCGTCGAAGTCGTGCGTGACGAACACGATCGTCTTGCGCACTTCCCGCTGCAGGCGCAGGAACTCGTCCTGCAGCCGGGCTCGCGTGATCGGATCGGTGGAGCCGAACGGCTCGTCCATCAGCAGCACCGGCGGGTCCGCGGCCATCGCCCGCGCCACGCCGACGCGCTGCTGCTGGCCGCCGGAAAGCTCCCGCGGGAACCGGTCGCCGTGCTCGCGGGTCAGGCCGACGACGTCGAGCAGCTCGCGCACGCGGCCGGCGATCCGCCGCCGCGGCCAGCCCAGCACCCGGGGCACCACCCCGATATTGGCGGCCACCCGCAGGTGCGGGAAGAGCCCGACCTGCTGGATGACGTACCCGGTGTGCCGGCGGTGCTCGTCGAGGTCGAGGGCCGAGACGTCGGTGCCGCCGACCGTGACGACGCCCGAGGTGGGCTCGACGAGCCGGTTGATCATCCGCATGGTCGTCGTCTTGCCGCAACCGGACGGGCCGGTCAGCACGACGATCTCGCCGGCGGGGATCCGCAGGGTGAGGTCCTCGACCGCGGGCGCCGCCTGTCCGGGGTAGTGCTTGCGCAGGTTCTCGAGCTCGATCGTCTCGCCGGCGGTGCCGTTGCTCTGCTCCGGCTTGATCTCGCCAAGAGTGCGCGGCCGTCGCCACGTCGTGAGCTTGCCGAGCAGCACGAAGGCCAGGTCGAACAGCAGCGCCAGCAAGACGATCCCGAGCGTCCCGGTCAGCACCTGGTTCAGCGAGTTGACCGAGCCGAACCGGCCGAGGCCGTCGAAGATCTCGTTGCCGAGACCGGGTCCCTTAACGTACGCGCCGATCGCCGCGATCCCGATGGTGATCTGCGTCGAGACGCGGATGCCGGAGAGGACGACCGGCCAGGCCAGCGGCAGCCGCACCCGCCACAGCACCCGCGCGCGGCCGAGGCCCATCCCGCGCGCGGCGTCCACGACGGCCGGGTCGACGCCCCGCAGCCCGACGATCGTGTTGCGCGTGATCGGCAGGAGCGCGTAGAGCACCAGCGCGAACAGGACGTTGGTGAGCCCGAGCCCGAACGGGCCGATCAGGATGCCCAGCAGCGCGATGGAGGGGATGGTCAGGAACGCGGCGGTCGTCGTGGTCGCGAGCTCACCCAGCCACCGCCGCCGGTAGGTGAGCAGGCCGAGCGCCATCCCGACCAGCACGGCCAGCGCCACCGCGGCGAGCGTGAGGTCCACGTGGAGGATCGCGTCGTTGACGACGTCGATCCAGTTTTCGCGGAGATACTCCCACAGGCTCAGTGCCGCGCTCCTCGACGTCGGTGAATAACCGCCCGGCTGCCCACCCAGCCCAACACGCCCACCGGGCTCTTGTCCACCGTCCGCTTCGGAATCCGGGTGTATCACCGGCCCCGCTCGCGGCTCCGTCTCGATGAGGGAAGGGGAGAAACCGTGGGCCTCCTGCTGATCGCTTTAGTCGTGGTGCTGGTGGCCGTGCTGCTCCTGCGGCGGCGTCGCCGCGTGCGCACGGCCGCGGTTCTCACCGGTCCGCCCGGTGGGATCCCCGCGTTCCGGATCGTGACGCTGGGGCTGCAGGGCTCGGGCAAGACCTTGCTGCTGACCGGCATCTACCGCCGCCTGCAGACCCCGGGTGACCGCGGCTTCTACCTGCGCGTGCCGCACGAACAGCTGATCGAGCTGAACCGGTGGTACCGCAAGGCGGCCGACGTCCACGAGGAGTGGCCGCGCGGCACCACCCGCGGCGAGCTGCGCGAGTTCGAGTTCAGCGTGATGGCCGACGTCGGCGGGGCTACCGAGCCCGTCGTCAAGCTCGGCTACCTCGAGTACCCCGGCGAGCTGCTGACCGACCCGGACGCGCCCGGCTCGACCGCGCAGGCGACACTGCTGCAGGCGATCGCCGGCGCCGACGCGCTCGTCGGCATCATCGACGGCTTCCGGCTGCTGCAGGCCCACCAAGGCGACCAGCGCGGCGCGCTCATGCTCGAAGCGTCGCTCGACGCGATGATCAACGCCATGCTGCCGGTGCGCAGCCCGATCGCCTTCGTGATCACCAAGTGGGACCTGCTCGACCACCTGCACCCGGACGAGAACGAGCGTCTGCGGATGGTGCGCGACCGGCTGATGGAAACGCCGGGGTTCGCCGACCTCGTCAAGGTGCACAGCGCCCGGCGGATCGTGCGGCTGATCCCGGTGACCGCGGTCGGACACGACTTCGCCGTCTTCCGCGACGGCGCGGTCCGCAAGAAAGCCGAAGGCCGGTTCCGGCCGGGGAACGTCGAAGCCGCGTTGTCGGTGGTGGTGCCGGACATCCTGCGCCAGACCGAACTCGCCCTCGACCGCGCCACCCGCGAGGAACTCCTGAACGCCGCGCAACGGCGGATGCGGATGGGCCCGGCCGAGGCCCTGCGGACGCTCGGCGCGCACTTCACCGCGCACGCCGCACGGGCGCTGGCCGCCGCGGTCGGCGCCGGCGTCGTCGCCGAATCCGGCCTGATGCTGCTGCTCGACACCCTGTCCCCGCCCGACGACCCGAACGAGCGCACCGACCGCCTGGCCCGGCTCGGCGAGGCCGACCGGCTGGCCGAGGACTTCGTCCAAGCCCGGCGGCGGGTCGTCGGCGAACTGCAGCGGCAGGTCGCGGTGCTCGAGGCGAAGCTGCCGGTGTCCCGCCTCGGCGGCGACCGCTGGGGTGACTGGTGACGGGCCGCGCGTGGCCGTTCCTGGTCGCCCGGGGCCGCCGGCGCGGGTACTCGGCGCTGCTGGTCCCGGGTTTCCTGGAGGAGCACGGATTTCTGGAGGCGACCGCGACCCCGCTGGACGACGTGCCGTCCCGGGCGGCAGCGACCCCGCACGGCGTGCTGGTCTGGGCCGAGCACGCGGTGACGGCGGCCGAAGCTCACGGCGAACCCCGCGACGAGTACGGCCGTCCGCTGGTGCTGTTGCACGGGTTCCTGTGCCCGGACGGCGATCCGGTGACGGTCGCCGGCGCCCTGGCCCGGACGGAGACCACCGCGCTCGCGGTGTACGAACGGTTTCTCGCCGACGAGGAAGGCTTCGCGCCTCGGCGTTCGGAGCCGTTCGGGATCGAGGTCGCCGCGGTGATCAGGCCGCGGGTGGCCCCGCCGGTGCCGCCCTCGCGGCCCGCTCGCACGCTGGTGTGGGCGGGAGCGGGCGCGCTCGTGCTGGCGGCGGGCGTGGCCGCGGTGGTCGGCTTCACCTCCGGCGGCGACGAAGCTCCACCGCCACCGCAGTGCGCCCCCGAGGTCGTGGCGCTGACAGTCACGCCGACGACGTCGGCGGCGACCTGCGTCCGTGACGGGAAGACGGTGCAGTACTCGCCTTCCTGGCCCTAGCCGGCGGGCAGGACGCGGCCGCGGACTTCGCCGAACGCGATGCGCTCGCCGTTCGCGCCCGGGGCGGTCGCCGTGATCAGCACCTCGTCGCCGTCCTCCAGGAAGCTGCGCTCTTCGCCCTTGACCGTCAGCGGTTCCTTGCCGCCCCAGCTCAGCTCCAGGAACGCGCCGCGCTGGTGCTTCTCCGGGCCCGAGACCGTGCCCGAGCCGTAGAGGTCGCCCGTGCGCGAGGACGCGCCGTTGACCGTCAGGTGGGCCAGCATCTGCGCCGGCGACCAGTACATCTCGCGGTACGGCGGGCGGCTGACCTCCTGGCCGTTCCACTCGACGACCAGCTCGACGTCCAGCCCCCACGGCCGGCTTTCCCGCAGGTACGGCAGCGGTTCCGGGTCCTGGCCGGGCAGCGGGGTCCGCGCGGCCTCCAGCGCGAGGATCGGCACGACCCAGGCCGAGATCGACGTCGCGAAGCTCTTGCCCAGGTTCGGGCCCAGCGGCACGTACTCCCACGCCTGGATGTCGCGCGCGGACCAGTCGTTGAGCAGCACCGCGCCGAACACGTGCCGCGGGAAGTCGTCCGGCGCGATCGGGGTGTTCAGCGGCGTGCCCGTGCCGACGACGAAGCCGAGCTCCGCCTCGATGTCCAGGCGGGTGCTCGGGCCGAACACCGGCGCCGGGTCGCCCTTGCGCTGGCCGCTCGGCCGGACGACGTCCGTGCCCGACACCAGTACCGTCCCGGCCCGCCCGTGGTAGCCGACCGGCAGGTGCTTCCAGTTGGGCAGCAACGGTTCCGCGTCCGGCCGGAACAGCCGCCCGACGTTCGACGCGTGGTGCTCGGAGGCGTAGAAGTCGACGTAGTCCGCGACCTCGATCGGCAGGTGCAGGGTGACGTCGGCGACCGCGTGGACGGCGTCGTCCGGGACCTCGCCGGCCACGAGCTCGGTCACCCGCGACCGGACGGCCACCCAGCGGTCGTACCCCTGCGCCATGAACGGGTTCAGCGTCGGCGCGGCGAAGACGTCGTCGCCGAGCGCGCGAGCCAGGTCGAGCACCGAGTCCCCGACGCGGACGCCGACGCGCGGGGCGTCGCCGTCCACCGAGAACACGCCGTAGGGCAGGTTCGCGGTGCCGAACGGGGAACCGGCGGGGATGTCGATCGTGGTCATGCCTCTCCTCGGGGCAGCAGGCCGAGCGCGGCCAGCTCGGTCAGGGGGTCGGTGATGCTGCACGTGCCGAACGACGCGAACCGCGTGCGGACGCCGTCGTCGAGGTCCCGGACCAGTCCTGCCACGACCGCGCCGTCCCGCTCGGCCAGGTGCGCCTCGGCGTGGTCTGGGTCGCCGGCGGCGAGCAGCAGGTTGAGGAACCCGTGCTGCTCGAAGCCGGTCTCCGGGTCGGTGTTGCGCAGCGCGTGGTGCAGCCCCGCGGTCGCCTTGAACGGGACGTCGGCGTCGACGGCATCGCAGATCGCGGCGGCCAGCTCGGCCTCCGACGGGTACAGGTCGGCGCGGACGCCCCCGGTCCGGAACTTCGCCCGGTGGCCCGTCCCCGCGAGCGCCCGCAGCAGCGGGCCGCGCCGGTCGTCCCGCGGGATCTCGACGTACACGGGAGCGGTCGCGGCCGACACGGCGTCGAGGACTTCGTCCGGCCCCATGCCGTCCGGCACGGCGATCTCCAGCGCCCGCAGGTCCACCGGCAGGGCGGGTACGGCGGCGAGCACGCCGGGCAGCTGCGCGGGACCGCCGGGCAGCGTCACCGCGACCGGCAGCGGGTTCTCGCGCGGCCCGAGCAGGTCGGCCAGCGCGTCGAGCGCCGGGGCGGCGAGCACCAGCGGGCCGACGAGGTCGCGGTACCAGGCCTTCGTGTGCCTGTCGTGCGCGGCGACGGCGTCCGGCAGCGGTGCCAGGCCCGGCGGGAACACCGCGGCGTCGTCGCACAGCCCGGCGAAGAGGTCGGGGATCACGCCACCGGCCCCCGTCCGGACCAGGTCCACGCGTAGCCGGGGTCCTCGCTCGCCAGCCCGCCCTCGCCGAGTTCGAGCGGCCGGAACGTGTCGACCATGACGGCCAGCTCGTCGAAGAACTCCGCGCCGAGCGAGCGTTCGACCGCGCCGGGCTGCGGGCCGTGGCTGTGCCCGCCCGGGTGCAGGCTGATCGAGCCCTGGGCGATCCCGGATCCCTTGCGGGCCTCGTAGTTGCCGCCGCAGTAGAACATCACCTCGTCGGAGTCCACATTGGAGTGGTAGTACGGCACCGGCACGGCCAGGGGGTGGTAGTCGACCTTGCGCGGGACGAAGTTGCAGATGACGAAGTTGTGGCCCTCGAACACCTGGTGCACGGGCGGCGGCTGGTGCACGCGGCCGGTGATCGGCTCGAAGTCGGCGATGTTGAAGGTGTAGGGGTAGAGGAACCCGTCCCAGCCGACGACATCGAAGGGGTGCGTCGGGTAGACGTACCGCGTGCCGGTGATGCCGCGCGAGCCGCGGTGCTTGACCAGCACCTCGACGTCCTCGCCCTCGGCGAGCAGCGGCTCCTCGGGCCCGTGCAGGTCGCGCTCGCAGTAGGGCGCGTGCTCCAGCAGCTGGCCGAACTTGGACAGGTACCGCTTCGGCGGCGTGATGTGCGAGTTCGCCTCGACGACGTACGCGCGCAGCGGCTCGTCACCGGTCGGTACCCAGCGGTGCGTGGTGGCGCGCGGCAGGATGACGTAGTCGCCCTGCCGGGCTTCCAGCAGGCCGAACACGGTTTCGACGCGCGCTTCGCCGGACTCGACGTACACGCATTCGTCGCCGACGGCGTTGCGGTAGAGCGGCGAGGCCTCCCCCGCGGCGACGTAGGAGATGCGGACGTCGCCGTTGCCCAGGACGAGCCGCCGGCCGGTGACGACGTCGGCGCTCTTCCAGTCGTTGCCCGCGAACAGCTCGTGCAGCTTGAGGTGGCGCGGCACCAGCGGGCGGTTCTCGGTGAGCGTCTGGTCGGGCAGGTCCCACGGCGTCGCGCCGACGATCGCCGAGGGCACCCCGCGGTGGTAGAGGAGCGAGGAGTCCGAGGAGAAGCCCTCCTCGCCCATCAGCTCTTCGTAGTACAGCCCGCCTTCGGGGGTGCGGTGCTGGGTGTGCCGCTTCGGCGGGATGGTCCCCGCTCGGCGGTAGTACGCCATGGTTCGCCTCCTGGCCGATTTAGTTCACGCTTTTACTATCTTCTGGGCAGCCTAGCCCCCGGCCCGCTCCGCGGGTAGGGCTAGTTGCGGCTGCGGGTGTCGGCCCCGGCCCGGCCGGTGATCAGCTTGCCCAGCAGCAGCACCAGGATCCGCTGCTCTTCCTCGGTGAGGGCGCCGGTCCAGCCGAACTCGCGCTCGTTGTGCTCGCGGAACACCGACACCATCTCTTCGTGGCCCGCGTCGGTCAGCGACAGCTGGACCGAGCGGCCGTCGCGCTCGTCCGGGGCGCGGTCGAGCAGGCCGTCCGCGACGAGCGGCTTCATCAGGTTCGACACCGCCGCCCGGCTCATCCCGGTGAGCCGGGCGGCGCTCTTCGGTTCCAGGGGCCCGGCCAGCCAGACCACGAACAGCAGCCGGAACGCCGACCACGACCGCCCGCGCGGCCGGTGCACCGCGGCCTCCAGGTCGTAGGTGACCAGGTCGGACGCCCGGTTGAGGGTCAGCAGCACCTCGGTGGCCAGCTGGTGGCGGAAGCCGTACTCCGTCGCGAGCCGGCGGTTGGCCAGCTCGACGAACGACCAGAAGTCCAGCTCCGCCTCCATGCCCGCACCCTACCAACTGGTCAATATCGAAACTAGTTGCGCTCGCGGGGCACCTTCAGGAACGCGAGCATGATCGCCGAGAGCACCAGGCAGCCGATCGGGAAGTACAGCCCGACCGTGACGTCGGTGTCCGTCGCCGCCAAGCCGATCGCGTACGGGCCGAAGAACCCGCCGAGCGCCGCGATCGAGTTGATCGCCGCCAGCCCGACGGCCGTGTGCTCCTTCGACAGCACCTTCGCCGCCATCGCCCAGTACGGCGCCAGGTAGCCGAGCACGCCGATCGCCGCCAGCGACAGGCTGATCAGCGACAACGCCGGCACCGACTTGAACTGGATGGCGCCGAAGAAGCCCAGTGCCGCGATGAGCACCAACGCGATCACGTGCCCCTTGCGTTCGCCGGTCCGGTCGGAGTTGCGGGCGAGCAGCAGCATGCCGACCGCGCCCACGACGTACGGGATCGCGCCGAGCAGCCCGATGTTGGTCGAGGAGTACTTCGGGTCGAGCTGCTTGACGATCAGCGGCAGGAAGAACGTCAGCCCGTACAGCCCGCAGGCGATGAACAGGTTCGAGAACGCCAGGTGCAGCACCTTGCCGTTGCGGACCGCCCGCAGCTGGCCGAGGAAGGTCTCCTTCTCCTCCGGCACGTACTCCTTGTCGATCTCGGTCTGCAGCCAGGTGCGTTCCTCGGTGGTGAGGAACTTCGCGTCGGCGGGCTTGTCCGGCAGCCACAGGAACGTGACGACGCCGATGAGCACGGCCGGCGCGCCCTGCAGCACGAACACCCACTGCCAGCTGCTCATCCCGAGCCAGTGCGCGTGGTCGAGGATCCAGCCGCCGGTGAGGCTGCCGAGGATCAGCGCGATCGGCTGGGCCAGGGCGAGCGTCGCGATGGCGCGGCCGCGTTCCTTGCCGCGGAACCACAGCGTCAGGTACAGCAGCAGGCCGGGGAACAGCCCCGCTTCGGCGATGCCGAGCACGATCCGGGCGATGAACAGGTGCGTCGTGCTCGCGACGAACCCGGTCACGACCGTGACGATGCCCCAGCTGACCGCGATCCGGCTCAGCCACAGCCGCGCGCCGACCCGCTTCATGATCATGTTGCTGGGGACCTCGAACACGACGTAGGCGAGGAAGAAGATCGCCGACGCGGCCCCGAACGTGGCCGCGTTGATCGCGAGTTCCTTGCCCATGCCCAGCTGGGCGTAGCCGATGTTGGCCCGGTCCATGTAGTTGAAGATGTAGAGCAGGCCGACGATCGGCATGATCCGCACGGCGACCTTGCGGACGGTGCGTCTCCCGACCGCGACGCTCGCGGGTCCGGTGTGGACGGTCATGGGGTGCTCCTCGACGGTGAGTGAGTGGCGGTGCGGCCGGCGACCCGGCCCATGGTGATGGCGTTGGCGACGGCGTTCCCGCCGCCGACGTACCGCGGCCCGAGCACGCCGGCTCCGGCCTCCCCCGCGGCGAACAGGCCGGGCACGCGCTCCCCGCGCGCGTCGAGGACGGCGGCGGTGCCGTCGATCTCGAGTCCGGCGTGGGTGCAGACGAGCTCGGCGGGCCGCGTGCGCGCCGCGTAGAACGGCGGTTTCCCGAGCGGCTCCGGCGGTTCGGTGCGGCCCTTGGCTTTCAGGGTTTCGTGGCGCAGGAAGTCCGGGTCCTCGCCGGTGGGCAGGTGGGCGTTCCAGCGGTCGATCGTCGCCCGGAGCGCGTCGGCGGGCACGCCCAGCTTCCCGGCCAGCTCCTCGACGCTGTCGGCGCGGACCGTCCGGCCGGCCTCGGCTTCGGCCAGGACGTGGTCGGCGTCCCAGTGCGCGTACCCGGCGGGCAGGCTCACGCGGGCCTGCTCGTCGAAGACCGTCCACACGGGACCGTCCTGGAGGTCGATGATCCCGCCCGACACGGCGTAGGAGGCGTCTTCGTCCATGAACCGGCGGCCGTGGGCGTTGACCATGATCCGCGACACCGGTGGGAAGCCGGACTGCCAGTGGTGCAGGCGCTGGAAGTAAACGGTGGGCAGCAGCAGGCCCCAGCCGTCCCCGGCGATGGCGGCGTCGACCTGCGCGCCGAACGCCAGGTGGTCACCCCGGGAGCCGTCCGCCGCCACGACGAACAGGTCGTCGCCCGCGGCGTCGGCGGCCGGGTAGTACCGCGTGACCAGGGCCGGGTCCTGGGCGAACCCGCCGGTCGTGACGATCACGGCCTTCGCGGTGACCTCGATGCCGTCGGCGACGACGCCGGTGACGCGCCCGGCGTCGACGAGCAGCCGTTCCACGCGCGTGTTCAGCACGGCTTCGACGCCGGCCTTGCGTCTCGCCCGGTCGAGGACCTGGACGAGGCCGTAGCCCTGGTCCTTCGGGACGTGCGCGCGCCAGACGTCCTCGACCCCGGCCCGGGTCAGGCCCGGCGAGTGCGCGTTGTGCGACACCTTCGCCGGGATCTCGGCGCCCAGCCCGATCAGCCACTCCAGCGCCGGGCCGGCCTCTTCGCAGAACGCGCGGACCAGCCCGGGCTTGAGCTGCCACTGGTTCAGGTCCATGTAGTGCTGGAAGAACTTCTCCGGCGTGTCCTCGATGCCCAGTCCCCTTTGGACACTGGTGCCGGCCGCGGTGAACATGCCCGCCGACAGCTGCGTCGAGCCACCGAGCTCCTTCTCGGCCTCGAACAGCAGGACGGAAGCGCCGCGCTCGGCGGCGGACACGGCCGCGGCGAGGCCCGCTCCCCCGCCGCCCACGACGACGACGTCGTACTCCCCGGTGCTCATCCGAGGTCACCTCCCGACTCCGCGACGATGCGGTGGTAGAGCCCGTTGGAGACGAGGCCGCCGTCGACGGTGACCTCGCTGCCGGTCATGTAGGTGGACCGGTCCGACAGCAGGAAGAGCACGGCGTCCGTGATCTCCTCCGGGCGGCCCATCCGGCCCGCCGGGACACTCTCCACAGCGGACTGCACGAACTTGTCGGCCCCGGCCAGCAGCGCCGTGCCGACGAGTCCGGGGTGGACGGAGTTGACCCGGATGCCCCACCGCGCGAAGTTCCCGGCGGCCGATTTGGACAGTCCCGTCAGGCCCCACTTGCTGGCCGAGTACGCGGGCGAGAAGTACCCGATCTGCCCGGAGATCGACGAGATGTTGACGATCGACCCGCCCCCGGAGTCACGCATGAGCGGGGCGGCCGCGTGCATCCCATGGAAAGGTCCGGTCAGATTGACCGCGAGAACCCGGTCCCACACCTCGGCGGTGGTGTCCAGGAACTCCAGCCGCCGCGAGATCCCGGCGTTGTTGACGAGCCCGCCGAGTTTTCCCTGCTGCGCCTTGATATCCGCGATCACGGCGTCCCACTGCGCGGCATCGGTGACGTCGAGGTGGTGCGCCGAGGCCGACCCACCGTCGGCGACGATCTTGCCGACCACCTCGGACGGATCGGCGACGTCGGCGACACAGACGTGGACACCGACGGCCCCGAGCGCGTGAGCATGGGACGCGCCCATGCCGCCCGCCGCACCGGTGACGAGGACGACGTCCGGGTACTCAGACATGACGCGACCCGCCGTCGACGGCGATGCTGTGCCCGGTCACGTACCGGGCGCTGTCCGAGAGCAGGAACAACAGGACACCGGCGACCTCTTCGGGCGAGCCGATCCGGTGCAGCGGGACGGCATCGAGCGCCTTGGCCAGCGCGGGGGCGTCGTCCTGGATCCACCGGGTCATCTCGGTGTCGATGTAGCCGGGCGCGATCGAGTTGACGCGGATGCCCTGGTCGCCGAGCTCGACGGCGAGCGACTCGGTGAGGTGCGCGACGGCGGCCTTGGAGCTGCAGTAGGCGCCACGGCCCTTGCGCACGCGCACGGCCGACACCGAGGACATGTTGACGATCGCACTACCCGGACGCATGTGCTTCGCCGCGGCCTGGGCGCCGAACAGCACGCCCTCGACGTTGACCGAGAGCGTCGCCCGGATCTGTTCCGGCGTGATCTCGGGAACCTCGGCGAACGGGAAGATGCCGGCGTTGTTGACCCAGAAGTCGATCCGCCCGAACTCGTCGATCGCGCGCTGCGCGAGGGCGAGGTGGTCACCGGCCTTGGTGACGTCGAGAGTGGCGGACACGATCCGGCCGGGCTTGGCCTCGAGGGAGCTTTCGGCCAGGGCCGCGGTCAGCTCGGCGGCGGTGGCGGTCATGGCGTCACCATCGATGTCGCCACCGACGACGTCGACCCCGCGCGTGGCGAGCGAGGAAGCGAAGCGGGCACCCATGCCCCGGGCGGCGCCGGTGACCACGGCGACCTTGCCGGGGAACTCGGGGTACAGCGTGGTGACCGGCTGGTGCAGGACCCGCCCGGGACCGGTGGGCTCGTGGGTCGTCATCGTTCGTTCTCTCTTCTTTCGTGGTGGATCAGGAATCGCGGTGAACGGTGCGCCGCCGGACGAGCCAGCCAGCACCGACGCGGACGAGCTCGTCCTCGAGGACGGTCAGGCGCACGAGGTGCGTACTGGCGACGATCTGCAGGTAGGCATCGGCGCGCAGGGTGTCCGCGGTATCGCCCGGGCGGACGTGGATGGTGCTGACCACGTGCCTGAGCGTCTCCCCGGAGGCGTGAAAGCGCTCGGCGAACGCGGTCAGCGCACCACTGCCGACGGCGGGCTCGGGATAGGTCGGCGAGTGGAACTCACCATCGGAGGTGAAGGTGGCGGCCCATTCGGCGGCGCGGCCGGAGTCGATGGCGTGGCTCTGCCGCCCGTAGAGCTGGTGAACGGCCACGACGTCCTCGGTCGCCACCATCGGAACCTCCGTTGTCCCTGTTGCCTATACGTGCTATATTCGCACGCAGTGTGCGAATATGTGTAGGACAGTAGGTCGCCACTTTCGCCTCGTCAAGGGAGCCGCGTGTTGGAATCGACGCTGCCCGCGTCCGGGACATCGAAGACGTTGCACCACGGGCTGCAGGTACTGGAGCTGCTGGTCCAGCACCCGGGAGGCCTGACGCTGACCGAAATAGCGGACGGCATCGGCGTCCACCGGACGGTCGCGCACCGCCTGGTGAGGACGCTGGAGGCGCACTACTTGTGCCGCCGCGACCGCTTCAAGCGCATCTCGCTGGGCACGGGCTTGGTGAGGCTGGCCGAGCCGGTGGAGCAGGACTTGCGCACGCTGGCGAGGCCGGTGCTGGAGGAGCTGACGGACTCGGCCCAGGCATCGGCCCACTTGGTGGTGCGCGAGAACGCGGACCAGGTCCGCATGCTGATGATCGTGGAGCCGAGAAGGGCGGCGATGCACGTGGCATTCCGCTCAGGGCAGCTGGACCCGATCGGCCGAGGCTCGGCGGGCCTGGCCCTGCTGGCGGCGGGGCCACCGCTGGAGGGCGAGCGCGAAGAGGTGACTTTGGCGCGGGAGCGGGGGTACGCGGTGTCGAAGGGCGAGATAGCACCGGGCATAACGGGCATTTCCGCTGTAGTACGCACGGGGAGAGACCAGCCGGAGACGAGCATCGGGTTGTCGCTGTTCGAGGCGCCAGACCCGGAAGAGCTGGGGAGATTGGTGATGGCGGCCGCGCAGAGGTTGAGCGCTCAGCTCGGCTGAGCCCTCCGCGCGCTGAGCGCCAGCTCGGCTGGGTCCCTGCTTGGCTGAGCACCCAGCTCGGCTGAGCCTCCGTGAGGCTGAGCGCCAGCTCGGCTTAGCCCGCCGCGAGGCTGAGCGCCGGCTCAGCGAGCGACCGGGCCGCGAATGCCCCCCCCCCGGAGCCCAGACCTCCCGCAACCCCGATCCGAAGCCAGAACACGGCCGGCGACGCCGGGTCAAGGCACGCTTTCCCGCCTTGACGCGGTGCCGCCGGCCGTAGTCACAATCAGGCTTCGGGGTTGCGAACAACCCAAGCCCAGAGCGCACGGGTTCCTCACTCAAGACCGACCACGAGCCAAACTCTCCGAAAGAGCATGAGCCTCCCGCAGCAACAAAGCCCCCAACTGCGGAATCCGATCAGCCCCAAACCGATGCTCAACCCCAGTCAAAGTCAAAGCCCACCGAGGCGACTCACCCTGATCAAAAACAGCAGCAGCCAAACCCCAACTACCCTCCACCACAAGCCCCGGGTTGACCGAATACCCCCGCTGACGAGTCAAAGCGATGTGCCGCCGAATCTCACCGACATCATGCTGCGGCCCATGATCGGCAACCAGATCCACCCGAGCCAGATACTCATCGACCTCCCGATCCGGCAGATGAGCCAGCACAACCATCCCCGCCGAAACGACCCCCAACGGAAACCGCGCCCCCTCGAACAAAACATGGCTCCGAATCGGAAAAGCCCCATCCTCCCGAATCAAACAAATGGTCTCCTCCCCCCGCCGCGCGGAAAAGAAGGCACTCTCCCCGGTAGCCAAAGCCAACCGCCGCACAACCGGCAACGCGGCCTCAGTGACGTCGTAACGCCGAGAAGCGGCAACCCCGAGGAAGTAAAGCTCCGGCCCCAGCACCCAGCGGTCGGCGTCGCGCTCCACCAACCCGACGCCCTGCAGCGAAGTCAGCAGCCGATGCACGGTAGGCCGCGGCAACCCGGCTTCCCGAGCCACGGCAGTCGTCGTAGCCCCACCAGGCTCAAACGCCGCAACGGCCCGCAAAGCCGAATGAGCCCGCCCGACGAGATCCACAGGTGCGTCCACTCAACGGACACTACCCCATCGAAACCGACCACCAGACGAACGATTCCCAGCTCAAGGGCGTTCACTGGTTGACCACAGACAACCCACCGAAGTCTGATGACCGCCATGGACAAAGTGTTCGCTTCAGCCGGGGAAGCCATCGCCGACGTCCCCGACGGCGCCACGCTCGCTGTCGGCGGGTTCGGGATGTGCGGGGTCCCCGCCGTTCTCGTCCAAGCGCTCTTCGAAGCCGGAGCCACGGACCTCGAGGTCGTGTCGAACAACGCCGGCGTGGACGGCTGGGGCCTCGGCGTCCTGCTGGGCGCGGGCCGCCTCCGCCGCGTCGTCGCCTCCTACGTCGGGGAGAACAAGGAGTTCGCGCGCCAGTACCTGTCCGGCAAGCTCGAGGTCGAGCTGACGCCGCAGGGCACGCTCGCCGAGCGGTTGCGCGCCGGCGGCTCCGGCATCCCCGCGTTCTTCACCGCCACCGGCGTCGGCACCCAGGTCGCCGACGGCGGCCTGCCGTGGAAGTACGCCGCCGACGGCACCGTCGCCAAGTCCAGCCCGGCGAAGCAGAAACAGACGTTCGACGACCACGAGTACGTCCTCGAACGCGCGATCGTCGCCGACTTCGGGCTGGTCCGCGCCTGGCGCGGCGACCGGCACGGCAACCTCGTCTTCAAGGACGCGGCCCGCAACTTCAACCCCCTGGCCGCGATGGCCGGCCGGGTCACCGTCGCCGAGGTCGAGGAGCTGGTCGAGCCCGGCGAGCTGAACCCGAACGACGTCCACCTGCCCGGCGCGTTCGTCCACCGCGTGGTGGCGTTGACGCCCGCGCAGGCCGCGGACAAGCCGATCGAAAAGCGCACCGTGCGCATCGCCGAGGAGGGCGCCTGAGATGGCCTGGACCCGCAACCGGATGGCCGCCCGCGCCGCCGCGGAACTGCGTGACGGCGACTACGTCAACCTCGGGATCGGCCTGCCGACCCTGGTGCCCAACTACGTCCCCGACGACGTCGAACTGGTCCTGCAGTCGGAGAACGGCATCCTCGGCGTCGGCCCCTACCCGGCCGAGGACGAGGTCGACGCGGACCTGATCAACGCGGGCAAGGAGACGGTCACCGTCCGGAAGGGCGCGTCGTTCTTCGACTCGGCGATGTCGTTCGGGATGATCCGCGGCGGCAAGATCGACGCCGCCGTCCTCGGCGCGATGCAGGTCTCCGCCTCGGGCGACCTCGCGAACTGGATGATCCCCGGCAAGATGGTCAAGGGCATGGGCGGCGCGATGGACCTGGTCCACGGCGCGAAGAAGGTCATCGTCCTGATGGAGCACGTCGCCCGCGACGGCTCGCCCAAGATCCTCGACGAGTGCACGCTGCCCTACACCGGCCGCGGCGTCGTCCAGCGGATCATCACCGACCTGTGCGTCCTCGACATCACCCCGGACTGGCTCGAGCTCGTCGAACTCGCCCCGGACGTCGAGTTCGACGAGGTCCAGGCGAAGACCGGAGCGAGAATCAATCACTGATTGAATCAGTGCTTGAACGCCGGACCGCGCGGTGGTGTACTCGGCGGATGGCGGAAACGATCGACTCGACGCGGGACCGGCTGCTGGCCACGGCGGAACGGCTGCTGCTGGACACCGGCTACGACCGCGTGTCCGTCCGGGCGATCTGCACGGCGGCCGGGCTCAACCCGGCCGCCGTCCACTACCACTTCGGCTCGAAGGACGCGCTGGTCGCGGCGATGCTGGAGGACCGGCTGGCACCCGTCTGGCGGGACGTGCTCGACGACCTCGAGCGACGGCGGCAGCAGGGCTGGGTGCCCGCCGCGGCGGACCTGGCGGACGCCGTCCTGGAGCCGCTGGCCGGCCTGGCCGCGGACCCGGTCGGCCACCTCCGGCTGCACCTGCTCGGCCGGGTTCTCCTTTCCGGGCAACGAATGCACTGGCAGTCGCCGTGGTTCAGCCTCGACCCGTGGGTCGGGCTGCTGCGCGCGGCCCGGCCGGACCTGACCGCCGAGCAGGCGGCCGCCCGCTGGACGCTCGCGTTCCAGGTGCTGCTGCAGGTGTTCGGCACGCCCGCGGCGCCGGCACCCCGCCCGCCGGGGCTCCCGCTCGCCGCGGTGCGGTCGTTCGTCGTCGCCGGGCTGGACGCGCTGTGAGCGCCCCCGACGTGTTCGCCCCGGCCCGGCTGGGCCCGGTCGAGCTGCG
The DNA here is from genome assembly GCF_055633805.1 of Amycolatopsis sp. NPDC114478. Classification (NCBI taxonomy): domain Bacteria; kingdom Bacillati; phylum Actinomycetota; class Actinomycetes; order Pseudonocardiales; family Pseudonocardiaceae; genus Amycolatopsis; species Amycolatopsis sp. NPDC114478. The sequence continues at coordinate 262,479 of NZ_JBVKDO010000012.1, forward strand.
CAACCGCGTCATCAAGGCGGCCACGTTCGAAGGCCGGACGCCGGACGCGCTCGTCACCGACGAGCTGATCGAGTACCACCGGCGGCCGGCCCGCGGCGGCGTCGGGATGACCACGCTGGCCTACTGCGCGGTGTCCCCGGAAGGCCGCACGGACCGCCACCAGATCTGGATGCGCCCCGAAGCCGTCCCCGGCCTGCGCCGCTTCACCGACGCGATCCACGCCGAAGGCGCGGCGGCCTGCGCGCAGATCGGGCACGCCGGGCCGGTGGCGAACGCGGCGTCGAACCGGCTGCCCGCGCTGTCACCGACCCGCCGGTTCAGCCCGCTCGGCCTGCGTCCGACGCGCGCCGCCACCGCGGCCGACCTGACCCGGATCGTCGAGGCGCACGCGGAGGCGGCCCGCACGGCGCTGGCGTCCGGCTTCGACGCCGTGGAAATCCACTTCGGACACAACTACCTCGTGAGCGCGTTCCTCAGCCCGCGGCTCAACCACCGCACCGACGGCTACGGCGGCAGCCTCGCCAACCGCGCCCGCCTCGCCCTGGCGATCGCCCGGGCGGTGCGCGACGCGGTCGGCGACCGCCTGGCGATCACCGCCAAGCTGAACATGGACGACGGCGTCCCCGGCGGGTTCTGGCTGGACGAAAGCATCGAAGTCGCCCGGTGGCTCGAAGCCGACGGCGGCCTCGACGCCCTGGAACTGACCGCGGGCAGTTCACTGCTCAACCCGATGTACCTGTTCACCGGCGACGCCCCGGCCCGCGACTTCGCGGCGGCGTTCCCCCAGCCGGCGCGGCTCGGCCTGCGCGTGGGCGGCCGGTTCTTCCTGCGCGAGTACCCCTACCGCGAGGCGTACCTGCTCGACCGGGCCCGCCAGTTCCGCGCCGCGCTGAGCATGCCGCTGATCCTGCTCGGCGGGATCACCACGGTCGAGACGATGAACCGGGCGATGGCGGAGGGGTTCGCGTTCGTCGCGCTGGCCCGGGCACTGCTGCGCGAACCGGATCTGGTGCACCGCATGCGAGCGGACGCGGGCGTCCGGGGCCTGTGCGTCCACTGCAACCGCTGCATGCCGACGATCTACCACGGGACGCGGTGCGTGCTCACCGAACCCGGCGCCGGGTAGCGACCGGGCTCAGCCGACCAGCCGCGGGAACAGCTCGCGGACACCGGCGCGGAAGTCGTCCAGCGCTTCGGGCGTCCCCGAAAGGTGGCGCAGCAGCGCCTGCTGGAACAGGCCGTCGAAGAGCGCGTACGCCTCCGATGGGGAGCAGTTCGGCGACGCGTCCGCGAGCTCGGCGTACGCCGACACGTTGCGCCAGATCATGTCCTGCAGCCCCGTGTCGATCTCGGCGACGTCGGCGCGGAACGCTTCCTCGAACATCGACTGCGTGCGCAGGTCGTACCAGAGCCGGTGCATGAGCGGGGCTTCCTCGAGCGCCGCCGCCAGACCGTCGGCGCACGCCGCCGCGAGGTCCTCGGGGGTGTCGGCGTGCCCGACCCCGCCCTCGTACCGCTGCACGCATGCTTCCTTGTACCGCCGCACGCAGTAGGTGATCAGCTCGACCTTGTCGGCGAAGTAGTAGTGCAGCAGCCCGTGCGAGAACTTCGTGTGCTCGGCGATCGTGCGCAGGCTCGTGCGGGCGTAGCCGAGGTCGGCCAGGGCGAGAAGCGCCGCGTCGGCCAGTTCCCGGCGGCGGTCCTCGAACTTGTCGACTCGGCGCCTCACGGCGGCTGCGCTGGTCACCGGCCGAACATACCATCGCAACCTTCTCTGACCAATCGTCCAAGAAAATCTTGACATTCGTCCAAACGGCGGCCAAGGTCGTCACCAGCCGCCGGCGGAGTTCGGAAGGGACGACGATGTCTCTGTTCTTCTACCTGGAAAAAGGCGCCTCACTGGACCCCGGGGCGCCCTGCCTCACCCTCGACGGGGTCTCCCGCTCCTACGGCGAAGTCGTCGAACTCGCCGAGGCCGTCGCCCGCGCCCTGCGCCGGTCGGGGGTCGCGCCCGGCGACAAGGTCGGCATCCTCTCGGCCAACGACCCGACCGCGTTCACCTGCGTCTTCGGCATCTCCCGGGCGGGCGCCGTCTGGTGCCCGATCAACCCGCGCAACGCCGCCGGCGAGAACGCCGAGCTGCTGGACCTGTTCGACTGCACCACGCTGATCTTCCAGCCCGCCTTCGAAGACCTGGTCGGCAAGATCGCCCCGAACCTGCCGAAGCTGACCACGCTCGTCCGCCTCGGCGACGGCGACGGCTGCGCGCCCGGTTTCCGGGACTGGATCGCCCAGGCGGAAGACGACCCCTCCGCCGCGGCCGCCCAGCCCGACGACGTCGTCGCCCTGGTCGGCACCGGCGGCACCACCGGCCGCCCCAAGGGCGTCATGCTCACCGACCGCAACCTCGAGGTCATGTCGGCGATCACGCTGATGAGCTACCCCTTCGAGGGGCGCCCGGTGTACCTGGCGCTGGCCCCGCTGACCCACGCGGCCGGCGTCCTGTGCTTCCCGGTCCTCGCCCGCGGCGGCGAGGTCGTGATCATGCCCAAACCCGACGTCGGCCGGTTCCTGGAGCTGATCGAACGCCACCGCGTCACCCACACGTTCCTGCCGCCGACGCTCATCTACCTGGTGCTCGGCCACGAGGCCCTGGACACGACGGACCTCTCGTCGCTGCAGTGCTTCTGGTACGGCGCGGCGCCGATGTCGACGGCCCGGCTCACCGAAGCCCTCGACCGGATCGGGCCGATGGCCCAGCTCTTCGGCCAGTCCGAGGCCCCGATGATGATCTCCACGATGTCGCCGGCCGAGCACCGGCACCCGGACGGCACCGTCCACACGGGACGGTTGTCGTCGGCGGGCCGCCCGTCCCCGCTGGTCACGGTGGCGATCCTGGACGCCGAAGGAAAGCCGGTACCGCAAGGCGAACGCGGCGAGATCTGCGTGCGCGGCTCGCTGGTGATGGCGGGCTACTACCGCAACCCCGAGGCGACGGCGGAGGCGTCCGCCTACGGCTGGCACCACACCGGCGACATCGGCTTCCTCGACGGCGACGGCTTCCTCCACATCGTCGACCGCGCCAAGGACATGGTCATCACCGGCGGGTTCAACGTCTACTCCGCCGAGGTCGAGCAGGCCGTGATGGCCCACGAGGCCGTCCGCGACTGCGCCGTGATCGGCCTGCCCGACGACAAGTGGGGCGAGCGCGTCACGGCGGTCGTCCAGCTGAGACCCGGCGCCGAACTGGACGCCGGCGAGCTGGTCGCGTTCGTCAAGGACCGGATCGGCAGCGTCAAGGCGCCCAAGCAGATCGAAGTCTGGCCGGAGCTCCCCCGCTCGACCGTCGGCAAGGTCCTCAAGGCCGAGATCCGCACGACCCTCACCACCCAGCTGGAAGGAACACCATGAAACTCGCCCTCTACCTGCCGAACTTCCGCGACAAGGTGACCGTGCGGGAGCTCGAGGACCTGACCGCCCTGGCCGAGGACCTCGACTTCGACTCCGTCTGGACGCTCGACCGGATCATCGTCCCGGAGACGTCGGACACCGAGGAGATGGAGCACGCCTTCGGCATGATCGAGGGGTTCCCCAAGGGCCTGCCGGTGAGCTCGCGGGGCGAGTTCCTGCAGGGCATGCCGCTGATCCCCTGGCTCGCTGCGAAGACGTCGAAGGTGCGGATCGGGATGAGCATCATCGACACGCCCTACCGCTCCCCCGGCGTCCTCGCCGCGGAGCTGGCGACCATCGACCACTTGTCGGGCGGCCGGCTGAACGTCGCCGTCGGCTCCGGCTGGATGCCCGAGGAGTTCGCCGCCGCGAGCGCGTCGCACATCTACCCGAAGCGGCACAAGCACGTCCGCGAAACCCTGGAGATCATGCAGGGCATCTGGACCAACGACCTGTTCGAGTACCACGGCGAGTTCGCCGACTTCCAGCGCAGCGGGTTCGGCGCGAAGCCGGTGCAGAAGCCGCACCCGCCGATCTTCTTCAGCGGCCTCAAGGACGCCAAGCGTTCGGCGAGCCGCATCGCGAAGTACAACCTCGCCGGCTGGATCGGCATCCAGGACTCGCCCGACGACATCAAGAAGTGGCGCACCGAGATCCAGCGCGAACTGGAAGCCCTCGACACCCCGCGCTCGGTCGACGACCTCGAGATCTCCAGCATGATCTGGTTCGTCATCACCGACCAGGACATGGACCAGTCCTTCCTGGGCAAGGGCACCAACCTGCTCGTCGGGTCCGAAGGGCAGATCACCGACCAGCTCAAGCGCTATAAGGAAGCCGGGCTGACGATGCCGTTCCTGTGGCCGCCGTTCCAGGACGTCCCGGTTGCGAAGACGCTCGACGACATGAAGCGTCTCAAAGAAGAGATCCTGCCCAAGATCGAAGCGATGTGAGAGGAACCAGCATGTCCGAACTCGAGGGAAAGCGCGTCTTCGTCACCGGCTCCGGCGCGGGCATCGGCAAGGCGATCGCGACGCTGTTCACCGAACGCGGCGCCCGGGTCGTGGTGAGCGACATGAACGCCGACGCGGCCAAGCAGGCGGCCGACGAGATCGGCGCCGCCGGCGTCGCCAACTGCGACGTCACCGACGAAGGCCAGGTCCAGGCGGCCGTCCAGCAGGCGGTCGACCTCCTCGGCGGCCTCGACGTCCTGGTCAACAACGCCGGCATCGAGGTGGCGTCGCCGCTGCTGCAGCAGTCGACGGAGAGCTTCGACAAGATCTTCGCGGTCAACGTGCGCGGCACGTTCGTGACGATGAAGGCGGCGACCCCGCACCTGGTGGAGTCCAAGGGGAACATCGTCAACATCGCGTCGATCGCGGGCATCGGCGGCAGCCCGCTGCTCGGGTCCTACTGCGCGACGAAGGCGGCGGTCATCCAGCTGACCCGCGTCGCGGCGGTCGAGATGCGGCCGGCCGGCATCCGGGTGAACGCGGTGTGCCCGGGCTTCGCCGACACGGCCATGGTCGAGCGCCTGGTCCCCGACTTCGAGGCGGCGACCCAGGTCCCGTTCGGCGACCTCGTCGCGGCGAAGCAGGGCCGGCTCGGCACCCCGCAGGACATCGCGGAGGTGGCGGCGTTCCTCGCGTCCGACCGCGCGACCTGGATCACGGGCAGCCACTACGTCCTCGACGGCGGCCTGACGGCGTCGCTGGTGTGAGGAACCGGCCGGCGGGCCATGCCCCGGCCCGTCGGCCCCCTCATTCGAAGAACTTCAGGCTGAACCCGGTGTCGGTGTTCGCGCCCGGGACGTTCGCGCGGCTGTAGGTCGTCGACCCCCACCAGCAGAACGTGCCGGTGTACCAGGAGCGGTTCGCCCAGGAGTACGGCGTTCCCTTCGGGACGGCGTGGAACATCAGGGGGAACCGCGGGCCGGCGGGCGGGCTGGTCGCGATGTCGCCGTTCAGCAGGACGAAGGTGTTGTGGCCGGGCCCGTTGACGTACAGCGTCGGATCCCAGCCGGCCATCATCGTGGCGCGGTTCGACCCGAAGAGGCACCCGTTCGACTTGTACCAGTCCCACACGTAGGTCGGGTCGCCGCCGGCGCGCAGGCGGAGCTCGGCGATGCAGTACTGGTCGCTCCAGCTGCCGTTGGCCGAGTAGACGATGTGCAGCCGGCCGTTCGGGTCCTTGATGGCCTCGGGTGCTTCGTTGATGTACGGGTTGCCGACGACGCGCTCCCAGCTTTCGCGCGGCTGCGAGATGATGTACCGCGCACCGGTCGGCTGAGTCGGACTGCTCATCCGGGCGATGTAGAGGTTCTGCTCGACGTTGGTGTCGCCGGCCCACCCGGACCAGACGAACCACCGCTGGCCGTTGAAGGTGAAGAGGGTGCCGTCGATGGCCCACTTGCCATCGGGGAGCGCGAGCTGGGTTTCGCCGGTGTACCCGCTGTCGGCGGTGGTCGAGCTGATGACGTACATCCGGTGCGCGGCCCCGGTACCGGCGGTGAAGTAGACGTAGAAGCGGCCGCCGTCGGTGACGATCTCCGGCGCCCAGACTTCCCCGAGTCCCCGGGTGTCCGCCCAGATCCGCCGCGCGGCGGCGCTCGCGAGGCCGTCCGGTGAGGGGGCTTGCCGGACGACGATCCCGCCGCCCGACGACTGCACGCCGATGTAGGTGGAGCCGACCCGGAGAACGCTGGGGTCGGCGGCTTTGAGCGAGGTCTGCCCGGCTTCCGCTGGTGTGCCGGCGAGGATCGTCGTCAGGAAGAGCAGGAAAGCGGCGGCGAGTTTCATGACCCCACCCCTCGGTCGAGTGCGGTCCCGGAGAGCGGGAACCCTCAGGCAGGATCACCGGTGATCGAGAGGGATGGGTAGGGCTGGGCGAACTTGCTCGATCCAGTACCGCCGAAATTGGTCTGAACCGGTGACCGGGACTCGGGGCACGCACGCACGGCCATCCGGGTGACGTCGGCGGTTCGTGATCAACCGGGCCCGTGTCCGGGGCGTGGGCAGGTCGGCGGTTGCCGGACCGGCCGGACCGCCGCCCCGAGGAGGGACCCATGACGTTCACCCGTATCACCGCGGCACTCGGCGTGGCAGCGGCCGCGGCCGCCCTGCTGGCCACGCCGGCGGCGGCGACCACGACCGCGAACTGCGGCTACTTCATCCGCGGCATCGAGGCCTACTACGGCCACTGCACGTCGGACGGCTCCCACATCCAGATCCGCATGGACCTGGTGGGCGAACCCGACAAGAACCGGTGTGTCGGCCCGGGCGAAACGCACCTCGGGCCCGCGCTCATCTACCGCGGGGCCTACTACACCGGGAAGCTGTGCTGAGGCGCCTCAGTCGAGGCAGAACTCGTTGCCCTCGACGTCCTGCATCACGATGCACGATTCGTTGACCCCGTCGGCGTACAGCGTCTCGAAGTGGCTCGCCCCCAGCGCGATCAGCCGGTCCTGCTCGGCCTCCAGCGCCGCGAGCCGCTCCTGGCCCGCCAACCCCGTGCCCACCCGGACGTCCAGGTGGACGCGGTTCTTCACGACCTTGCCCTCCGGCACGCGCTGGAAGAACAGGCGCGGTCCCTCTCCGGACGGGTCGACGCAGGCGAAGGCCGCCCCCTGGCGGTCGGCGGGCAACGAGGCGTCGAACTCCGACCAGGAGGCGAACCCCGAAGGTGCCGGCGGGACGACGTACCCCAGCACCTCGCACCAGAACCGGGCGACGCGTTCGGGTTCCGCGCAGTCGAACGTGATCTGCACCTGCCTGATCTTCCCCATCCGCCCACCTTAGACGGCCCGGTGCCCGCGCCGGGCCCCGGGCCGCCGGGGCCTCAGCGCACCATCGCGTCGTGGCCCAGGAGGTCGCCGAACACCGAGATCGCGCGGTCGACCGCGTCGTCGTCGATGCCCGCGTGCGTCACCGCGCGGATGCGGTCCGTGCCCAGCTCCTCCACCCGGATCCCGCGACGGCGGGCCGCCTCGATCAGCGTGCGGGTCGTGTAGCGGTCGTCGCGGACCTTGAAGAACACCATGTTCGTCAACGGCGGCCCCGGGTCCAGCCGGACGCCGGGGATGCGCGACAGGCCACGCGCCAGCCGCGCCGCGCGGGCGTGGTCGTCGGCCAGGCGCTCGGTCATGTCCGTCAGCGCCACGATGCCGCACGCCGCGATCATCCCCGCCTGGCGCATGCCGCCGCCGAGCATCTTGCGCATGCGACGCGCCGCCGCGATCGTCACGCGGTCGCCCACCAGCACCGAGCCGATCGGCGCGCACAGGCCCTTCGACAGGCAGATCTGCACGGTGTCCGCGTGCTTGGCCACCTCGGCCGCGCTGACGCCGAGCGCCACCGCCGCGTTGAACAACCGGGCGCCGTCGAGGTGCAGGGCGATGCCGTGCGACCGGATCAGCCGCGACACCTCGCTGAGGTAGTCCAGCTGCAGAGGCAGCCCACCGCACCGGTTCTGCGGCGTCTCCAGGCTCAGCACGGCCGGCGGCGCGATCTGCGGGTCGCTGCGGTCCACCGCGCACGCTTCGGCAATGGCCGCCGGATCGATCGTGCCGTCGGGCAGGTTCGGCAGCGGGTCGTAGACGATGCCGCCGCACAGCGACGCGCCGCCCGCTTCGTACACGTACACATCGGACTCGTGCCCGACGATCGCCTTGCCGCCACGCGGGCAGTGCGCGAGCAGCGCGGTCAGGTTGGCCATGGTGCCGCTCGGCATCAGGCAGCCGGCCTGCTTGCCGAGCAGCTCGGCGGCGAGCTGCTCCAGCCGGTCCACGGTCGGGTCTTCGCCGTAGACGTCGTCGCCGAGCGGGGCGCGCGCGGCGGCTTCCAGCATCGTCGGCGTGGGCAGGGTGAACGTGTCGCTGCGCAGCTCGACGTAAGTGTCCTGAGTGGACGCGGTCTCCGGGCGCAGGGTCGCGAGGTCGTCGGCGAAGGTGGTCACAACAGGCTCCTTGGAGGTCAGCGGATGAGGGTTCGGACGGCGTCGTCGAGGCCGACTTCGGCCTGGCTCCAGCGCCAGCGGCGTTCTTCCGCGGCGGCGCGGATCCGGGCGAACGCCGTCTCGGCTTCGGTGACGGCGGCGAGCACGGACGCCCGCGCCGGGCCGCCGCCGTGCGCCGCGTGCTGCGCGACCTCGGCCGGGTCGAGCGCGGCGAGGACGTGCTCGGGCTGCCCGGCCAGCCGGACGCGGGCGATCTCGTGCAGCGGCGACCCGGCGTCGAGGGCCTCCTTCGCGATGGCGCCGACTTCGTGGTGGGCCTGCCGGAACGGGACGCCCGCGTCGACGAGCCGTTCGGCCAGGTGCGTCGCCGCGGTCTGGCCGTCGACGGCCCGCGCGTACATCCGGTCCGGCACCGGTTCGGCGCCCTCGACGACCAGCCGCAGCAGGACGACGGCGTCGGTCGCGGCTTCCAGCGCCGACCACGCCGGCGCGACTGCCTCGGTGCCGACGGCGATGGCGTTGGTGAACCGCGCGGTGGCCATCGCGCTCGCCGACGCCGTGAACGCGCCGAGCGGCGCGAGCGCCCGGCCCTGGACGTGTTCCAGCAGGAACGGGTTGCGCTTCTGCGGCATCATCGAGCTCGACCCGACGACGTCGTCGGCCAGCCGCAGCAGCCCGGCCTCGGCGCTGGTCCACGCCTGCAGGTCGTGGGCGACGCGGCAGAGCAGGACGCCGAGGACGGTGGCCGCGGAGAGCTGCCGCAGCACCAGGTCCCGGGACGCGACGGCGTGCAGCGAGTTCGCGATCGGGGTGGCGAAGCCGAGCAGCGCGGTGGTGCGGTGCTGGTCCACCGGCAGGGACGTGCCGCCGACCGCGCCCGCGCCGAGCGGGTTCTGGTCGATCTCGGCGCCGGCCTGCCAGAGGCCTTCGACGTCGCGGACCAGCGCGCTCGCCACCCCGGCGAGGTAGTGGCCGTAGGTGATCGGGACGGCGGGCTGGTGGTGGGTGTAGGCGGGCATGGTGACGCCGGCCCAGCGCCGCGCCCGGTCGAGCAGGGCGCGGCCGAGCGTGTCGGACTCGGCGAGCAGGCGTTCGTGCGGTTCGCGCAGCCGCAGCCGGACGACGGTGGCGTTGAGGTCGTTGCGCGAGCGTCCACTGTGGAGGATCCCGCCGACCTCGGCGCCGAGGGTGTCGATGAGGTGGGACTCGTAGGCGAGGTAGCGGCCGCGCGGTGCGGGGAGGTCGTGCAGCGGCGCGAACCGTTGCGCCCGCAGGGTTTCGATGCCGCGCAGGAGCTCGGCCGCGGGCCCCGGCTCGACGATGCCGCGTTCGGCGAGCATCACGACGTGCGCGCGGTCGACCTGGCTGATCAGCCCGAGCTCGGCGGCGACGGGGTCGGGGGCGGGTGCGGTGTCGCGGTCGAAGAGGATTTCTCGGGCCGCGGCGGAGATGGGGCTGGTGAGCCGGCCGGTCCCGCCTGGGGCGATGGTCATCGAGGTGCTCCTTCCGGGGTCTCCGGGTGGGGTGCGGGACGTTCTTCGTCCCGTTCGTCGTCCGCGCGATCGGCGCGGGCGGTCTGGGCCACGGTGGTGATGAGGAACCGCAGGGTCATCGGTGTGCTCCTTCCGGCACGAGGGCGGCACGAAGGCGATCCAGTCCCGCCACCGCGGCCGCGCGGGCACCGCGGGGACGGTCCGCCACGGCCAGCACGTGCCCGGCCCGGTCGCGGTAGTCGCGCGCCGGGCGGACGAGAGTGCCGTCCGCGCGGTAGAGCCGGGCTTCGGCCACGCCCGGCACGCATGACGCCTTCGCCACCGCGTCCCTGGCCGAAAGCACCGACGTGGCGGTGGCCGTGAGGAACCGCAGCGACGCACACGCCCGGCGAGTGGCGCGGAGGTCCGGGGGAAGCCCCAGCACCGCGGAAACCTGCGCCGCCACCAGGTCGACGCCGGTCGCCGCGCGGACCAGCTCCGGGATCATGCCCCCGGCCGGACGCGGGTTCACCTCCATCAACCGCGGCCCGGACGGCGTCAGCCGGATCTCGACGTGCGCCGCGCCGAAGCCCAGGCCCAGCGCGGTCACCGCGGCCCGGGCCGTGTCGATCAACGCCGTCTCGTCCGCCGGAGGCAACGCGGCCGGGACGTCGTGGCCGACCTCGACGAAGAACGGCGCCGGCCCGAGGTGCTTGCGGACCACCGCGACCACGACGTCGCCGAACATCTCCACCGAGTACTCCGGCCCGCTCGCGTACGGCTCGACCAGCACCTGCGCCGGCACCGGCAGCCCGCGTTCGTTGTGCGTCACCGAAAGCAGTGCCGCCGCCTGGGCGGCCACCGCCTCCGGCGTCTCGCACCGCAGCACGCCGACGCTGCCCGACCCCTCGGCCGGCTTGAGCACCACCGGGAACTCGGTGGCCGCCGCGACCGCCTCGGACACCGACGTCGCCACCGTGCACGGCGCCCCGAGGACCGCACGCTGGTGCGCCTTGTTCCGGCAGTCCGCCACGGCGACCGGATCCGGTCCGGGCAGCCCCAGCTTCGCCGCGATCCGGGCCGCGACCGGGATGAAGTACTCCGAACTGCTCGTCACCCCGGCGGGCTCGCCGATGCCGGCGTCGAGCACCGCGCACGCGTCCGCCGTGTCGCACCGGACCACGCGCACACCGTCCTCGGCCGCGTACGGGTAGCGCGACGGGTCGGCCGCGGCCAGCACCGGCTCGAACCCGAGCGCACGGGCCTGCCGGGCGAACAGCCGCCCGGTGCCGGTCGTGTTGCTCTCGACGAGCAGCAGCGTGCGCGTCATGACGCGGCGGCCAGCGAGCGCCGGCCCCAGTTCAGCCACGTCCACGACCCGCCGGGCTCGGTCGGCGCGACGACCTCGTACGGCTCGGCCGCGCAGGCGTGCGCCAGTCCCTGCGCGCGCAGCCACTCGTCGGAGTAGACCGTGTCCTGGTAGCGGTAGCCCTCGTCCGGGAGCAGCGCGACGACCGTGGCGTCCGGGTTGCGGCGCGAGAACCAGTCGGCGACCTTGAACGACGCGCCGCTCGTCGGGCCCATGAACAGGCAGTGCCGGGCGTAGAGGTCCCGCGTCGCGGCGAACGCCTCGGCCGCGCCGATCCAGTGGACCTGGTCGTAGCTGCCGTGGTCGACGTTCGGCGGCACCAGGCTGTTGCCGAGCCCGCGCAGCACGCGCGGCCCGTCCGGCTGGCCGAAGATGGTGCTGCGCTGGGTGTCGACGCCGATGAGCGTCAGGTCGGGGACGAGCATCCGCAGGAAGGAGCTCGTGCCGGACGTCGACCCGCCGGAGCCGACCGCGCCGACCAGGCAGTCCGGGACGCCGATGGTCTCGGCGAGCTGCTCGGCCACCAGCGCGTACGACCGCGGGTTGTCGGGGTTGCTGTACTGGCCCGGAACCCAGTGGTTCGGGTACTCCGCGCGCAGCTCCTCGAGCCGGTCGAGCCGTGCGCGCTGGTACCCGCCGACCGGGCTGGGCTCCGGGCAGATCTCGACGCGGGCGCCGAGGTGTTCGAGACGGCGCTTGAGCGGCGCGTCGATCGCCGGGTCGCCGACGATCGTGAGCGGATAGCCGCGCAGCCGGCAGACCATCGCGAGACCGAGGCCGAAGGTGCCCGACGACGTCTCGAGCACGGTCGTGCCCGGGCCGACTTCGCCGCGTTCCTCGGCGCGGTCGAGCATGAACCGGGCGGGCAGCAGCTTCATCAGGCCGAAGGCGGCGACGTGGAAGTTGGGCCGGATCCGGATGATCCGGGGCAGCTCGGTCGCCTCCACGACGGACCGGCTGACGGGTGCGGCAAGGGTCATCGGACTCACCTCTCGGTTTCGAACTGCCAGGTCTCGGTCACGTCGAGCCGCGTCGCGGCGAACTCCAGCCGCGCCGGGGTTTCGGCGTCGGTGGCGTCGAAGAGCAGGCCGGCGACGTCGCCGCTGTGGGCGACCTGCACGCCGACGGCCCCGGCGGCGCGCGCGACGGCGAGGATGCCGTCCAGCCCCGGCACGGGCAGGTGCCGCTGGTTGAGCAAGGTGCTGGCGGTGGCGACGCGGCCGAGCAGGCCCGCGTCGCCGTCCCGCACAGCGCGGCGAAGCAGGCCGCGCAGCGGGCGGAACGCCTCGATCTCCCACGACGTGTAGCGCGCGGGCGTGAGTTCGAGGGTGTCGACACCGCGGCCGCCCGGACTGGTGCCGAACCCCAGCACGGCCAGCGGCATCAGCTCGCCCAGGTCCTCGATCGGCTCGCCTTCGCGGTGCGCGAAGACCACCGCCCGGCCGCCGTACATGAGGGAGTCCGACGCGGTTTCGGCCTCGACCGCCAGCGCGCCGACCTCGGCCGGGGAAAGCCGGCGGCCGGTCGCGGCGAGGACGGCGCCGATCGCCGACGTCACGTCCGCCGTCGACGAGCCGAAGCCGCGGCACAGCGGGATGTCGCTGGTGATGTCGAGCAGCCCGCCCGGCACCGGGTGGCCCAGCCGGGCCAGCGTGAGGTCGGCGGCGCGCCGGGCCTTGCTGCGCCACGCGGGCCGGACGATGGTGCCGGCGACGGCGGTGTCCCTGGTGGGCAGGAAGGTGGCGCGGGTGCTGTAGAGCGGGCACGGCAGGGTGACCAGGCCACGGCGCAGCCGGCCGCCGGCGACGAAGACCCCTTGCAGGATCTCGCCGTGGTGGGCGTCGACGCGGAAGCTGCCCGCGCGCGGATCGGTACTGTGCTGATCGTTACCAGTCCGGCCACAGTCACGGCCGAATGGCTCCGTAGCAACGGTTGCGTACCGCGCGAGGGTCGGCCTGCTTTTGGCCGGACTGGTAACCGCGGCGGGGGCCGGGGCGGCGACCGCGAGGTCTTCGGTCATGGCGTTCTCCTTCACTCGTCGGCGGTCACGGCGAGCCCGGCCAGCACGGCCCGGGCCAGCTCCGCCACGTGCGGCGGTTCGACCATGTCCCAGTGGTGGCCCGGAACCGGCGTCACCGTGAGCTCGCCGCGCGTGCGGGCGCGCCAGCTCTCCGGGCGCACCTCCGGGCGGCCCTTCACCGGGTGGGTGCCGGTGGAGGTGATGAGGTGGATGCCGGTGTCGACGACGGCCCGGCAGCGGTAGGCCTCGACGGCGTCCTTGCCGGCCAGGTAGACCCGCGCCATCTGCTCGACGACCGCGTTGCCGGCGACTTCGGAGACCATGCCGCGGTCCCGGGCCTCGGCGAGCATCTCGTCGAGGGTGTCGACGGCTCCCGGGGCGAGCTTCAGCACGGCTTCGCCGAACCACGCGAGGGGGTCGCTGGTGTCGACCTCGGGGAGCGGGTTGCCGTAGTCGTCGACGCCGAGGACGGTGGCGTCGATGATGCACAGGTGCTCGACGGGCCGCCCCGCCTTTTCCAGCTGGGCGGCCATTTCGAAGGCCACCGACCCGCCCTGGGACCAGCCGGCGAGGCGGATCGGCCGGTCGCCCACCACCGGCAGCAGGTCGGCGACGAACGCCGCGGCCAGCTCCTCGATCGTGTGCACCGGGTCCTCGCCGGGCGCGAACCCGGGGGCCTGCAGGCCGAACACCGGCAGCGCCGGGTCCAGCTCGGCCACCAGCTGCAAGTACGGGAACGGGCTCCCGGCGGTCGGCGGCAGCAGGAACAGCGGCGCGACACCGGCGCGGCCGGGCGAGAGGGGCACGACCAGTCCCCCGCCGTGGTCCCCGGCCCGGATGAGGTCGGCCAGCGCCCGGATCGTCGGGGCGCGGAACACCTCGGCCAGGCCGACGGTCGCGCCCAGCTCGGCCTTGATCCGGTCGACCAGCACGACCGCCAGGAGCGAGTGACCGCCGACGTCGAAGAAGCCGTCGATGACGCCGACGCGGCGGCCCAGGAGGTCCTCCCACAGCTTGGCGAGCGCCATCTCCAGCTCGTCGCGCGGCAGCACACCGGACGTCGACACCGGCGCGGCGTCCGGGGCGGGCAGCGCGACCCGGTCGATCTTGCCGTTCGACGTGAGCGGCAGGGTGTCCAAAGTGGTCAGTGTCGCCGGGACCATGTACTCCGGCAGCCGCTCGGACAGGTGCGCCCGCAGCGCGTCGGCGTCCACAGTGGACGGCGCGACGTACCCGGCGAGCGCGCCGTCGCGGACCACGGCGACCGCCTCGGTGACGCCGGGGCCGCCGACCAGCGCGGCCTCGATCTCGCCCAGCTCGATGCGGTAGCCGCGGACCTTGACCTGGTGGTCGGTGCGGCCGACGAACTCCAGCCGCCCGTCCGGCAGGTACCGGGCCAGGTCGCCGCTGCGGTAGAGCCGGCCGGGCCCGAACGGGTTCGCCACGTACTTCGCCGCGGTCAAGCCGGGGTTGCCGGCGAAGCCGCGGGCGACGCCCGCCCCGCCCGCGTACAGCTCGCCGGTCACGCCGACGGGAACCGGACGCAGGTGCTCGTCGAGCAGGTAGACCTCGGTGTTCCAGATCGGCCGCCCGACCGAGATCGGCGTGGTGACGCACTCGGCGGCGGGCAGCAGGTTGATCACGTTGGCCACCGACGTCTCGGTGTGGCCGTACTCGTTGGCCACCACGACGTCCGGGGCGTGCTCCCGCCAGAACTCCAGCGCCTCGGCCGTCAGCTGCTCGCCACCGACGACCACGTGCGCGGCGGCGTCGGCCGCTTCCGGCGTCAGGCAGCGGCGCAGCGGTTCGAGGTGGGCCGGGGTGAGCTTGACGAAGCTGAACTTGCGTCCGCTGGACAGGACGTCCGCGAGCCCGGCGACCGGGTGCTCGTCCTCCGGCACGAGCGTCACGGTCGTCCCGCAGAGCAGCGGCAGGAACAGCCCGGTGACGGTCAGGTCGAAGGCGAGCGACGAGTGCACCGGGGCGCCGTCGCCCTCGTCGGCGCGGTAGGCCTGGCGGCACCAGTCCAGGTAGTGCAGCACGCCGCGGTGGCTGATCAGCACGCCCTTGGGGCGGCCGGTCGAGCCGGACGTGTAGATGATGTAGGCGAGGTTCTCCGGGTCGACGACCGGGTCCCGCCACGGCACCGGGTCGTCGGCGACCGGCTCGTCGGCGAGGACCACGACGTCACCGAGGTCCTCGCCCGCGTAGCGGCGGGTCGTGACGAGGACGCGGGCGCCGGCCTGGCGGAGCATGTACTCCTTGCGGTCCTGTGGGTAGGCCGGGTCGAGCGGGATGTAGTGGCCGCCGGTCTTGAGGACGGCCAGCAGCACCGGCAGCAGCAGCGGGCCGCGTTCGCAGAGCACTCCGACCGGCGTCTCGACGCCGACGCCGTGCGCCCGCAGCCGCTGGGCCAGCCGGGTGGCGCGGTCCTCCAGCTCGGCGTAGGTCAGCTCAGTCTGTCCACAACGGACGGCGATGGCGTCCGGAGTGGACGCGGCCTGCGCGGCGATCCGGCCGTGCAGCGTGCCGCGCAGGTAGGGCTCGGCGGTGGCGTTCCAGGTCTCCAGGAGCAGCTTCCGCTCGGCCGTCCCGAGAACGTCCACTTCGGACAGCCGGACGCCGGGGCGGGCGGCCAGCTCGGTGAACAGCCGGACGACGTGCTCGCCCATCCGGACCATCCGGACCTCGTCGAACAACGCGGTCGCGTACTCCAGCACGCCCTCGACGGAACCGTCGGCCTGGCGGACGAAGGAGATCATCAGGTCGAACTTCGCCGTCGTCGAGGGCAGGTCCACCGGCGACACCCGCAGGTCGCCCAGGTCCGGCGAGCCGGCCGAGGAGTCGTAGACGGCGAACATGACCTGGACGACCGGGGTGTGCGCGAGGTCGCGCTCCGGCGCCAGCTCCTTGACCAGGCGCTCGAACGGCAGGTCTTCGTGCGCCTGGTCGGCCAGGCGGGCGACGCGGACGCGGTCGGCCAGGGTGGCGAAGTCCGGGTCGCCGGAGAGGTCGCCGCGGGCGACGACGGTGTTCACGAAGAACCCGACCATGTGCTCCAGCTCGGCCCGGCCGCGCCCGGCGACCGGGGTGCCGACGGCGATGTCCTCGCGTCCGGTGTGCCGGCCGAGCACGACGTACGCGGCGGCGAGCAGCGTCATGAACGGCGTCGCGCCGGCTGCCTTGCCCTGGTCGATCACGGCGGAGGCGGCGGCCGCGGGAATGGTGAAGCGGACCGACGCGCCGTGGTGGTCGCGCTGGGCCGGGCGCGGCCGGTCGGCGGGCAGCTCGAGGGTCTCCAGCCCGGCGAGCCGGTCCTTCCAGTACGCGAGGTCGGCGGTGTGGGCGTCCACGCGGGACTGTTCCCAGACCGCGAAGTCCGCATAGGACAGTTCGACCGGCGGCAGTTCCGCGCCGGTGTAGAGCCGGCGGAGGTCGTCCATCAGGATCGGCAGGGACCAGCCGTCGCAGGCGATGTGGTGGACGTTCAGCGCGAGGACGTGCCGCTCCGGCGCCTCACGCACCAGCAGCGCCCGGAACACCGGGCCGGTGGCCAGGTCGAACGGACGGCTGACGTACTCCGCGAGGATCGCGTCCAGGTCGCCTTCGACCACTGGGAGGTCGACTGGGGTCGGAGCCCCGATCACCTGGCGGGGCTGGTTGTTCTCCGCGGTGTAAGTCGTGCGGAGGATCTCGTGCCGTGCCACCAGGGCGTCGAGCGACCGGCGGAGCGCGTCGACATCGAGAGCGCCCTCCAGCCGGAGCAGGAGCGGCACGGCGTACTCGGCGCTGTCCGGGTCGAGCCGGTCGAGGAACCACAGGCGCTGCTGCCCGGCCGACAGCGGCAGCGGGGCGTCGCGGTCGGCCCGGCCGAACGTCCGGGCCGGGGTGGCGGCCCGGCCGCGCAACCGCTTCGCGAGCACCGCGGCCCGCAAGCGGGCGGCGCGGTCGGCGTCCGCCTCGGCTTGCGGGCGGATGTCGAACGTGGTCATGCGCTGGCCTCCTCGGTGAGGGAGTCGAGGAGTTCCTGCTCGGACATGCCGGCGAGCTCGGCCTCGATCTCGGTGTGGACCACGGCGGCGAGCGCGGCGACCGTGGTGGTCTGGAACAGCACGGGCAGGGGCAGGTCCACGCCGAACGCGGCCTGCAGCCGCATGCGGACCTTGGCGGCGAGCACGGAATGCCCGCCGAGGGCGAAGAAGTCGTCGCCGAGCCCGACGCGGGGCACGCCCAGGACCTCGGCCCAGATGTCGGCGATCAGCTGTTCCTCCGGACTGCCCGGGGCGACGTAGTCCGCCGTCTCCTCGGCCGGCTCGGGCAGCGCGGCCCGGTCGAGCTTGCCGCTGGCGTTGACCGGCAGCGCGTCGAGCACGACGAACGCGCTCGGCACCAGGTGCTCCGGCAGCCGCTGGCCGAGGAACGTCCGCAGCTCGGCGGCCGTGACGTCGCCGGCGACGTAGGCGACCAGGCGTTTCTGCCCGGCCGGGTCGGGTTTGGCGAGCACGACCGCCGCGGTGAGCGCCGGGTGCGCCCGCAGCGCGGACTCGACTTCGCCGAGTTCGATGCGGAAGCCGCGGATCTTGACCTGGTCGTCGGTCCGGCCGAGGAATTCCAGCTCCCCGGCGCGGGTCCGGCGGACGAGGTCGCCGGTGCGGTACATCCGCCCGCCCGCCGGGTTCGCCACGAACCTTTGGGCCGTCAGCCCCGGCCGGCCGAGGTAGCCGCGGGCGAGACCCGGGCCGGCGACGTACAGCTCACCCGCGACGCCCGGTGGCACCGGCTGGAGCCGGTCGTCCAGGACGTACGCCTGCGTGTGCTTCAACGCCGAGCCGATGGTCACCGAAGCGCCCACCACCAGGGGTTCGGACACCGTCGAGACGACCGTCGCCTCGGTCGGGCCGTACATGTTGAGCATCCGGCGGCCCGGCGCCCACTTCGCGACCAGCTCGGGCGGGCAGACGTCGCCGCCGACCACGACGGTCCGGAAGTCCGGCAGGTGCGGGTCCTCGACGGTGGCCAGGGCCGCGGGCGGGATCAGCGCGTGCGTCACGCGGCCCTCGGCGAGGACGTCCCGCAGCTGGTCCCCGAGCAGCGGGCCCGGCGGCGTGACGACCAGGGCCGCGCCGGTCATCAGCGACGCGCACAGCTCCAGGATCGAGGCGTCGAAGCTCGGCGACACGTACTGCAGCACCCGGTCACCGGGGCCGACCCGGTAGGCGGCGATGGTGTTCGCCACCAGGGTGCCGAGGCCGGCGTGGCTGACGACGACCCCCTTCGGCCGTCCCGTCGAACCCGATGTGTAGATCACGTACGCTGCGTTCTCGGGCTTCACTTCGACGTCCAGCGGACGGTCGTCCATTGTGGACGCAGGCAGTCCCCGCAGCGTGAGCACCGGGTTCGCGTCGTCGAGCATGTACCGGATGCGCTCGGCGGGGTAGCTCGGGTCGATCGGGAGGAACGCCGCCCCGGTCTTGACCACCGCGAGCTGCGCGACGACCAGGTCGGCCGAGCGCGGCAGCAGCAGCGCGACGACCTTCTCCGGGCCGGCGCCCTGGCTCCGCAGCAACCGGGCCACGCGGTTGGCCGCCGCGTCCAGCTCGGCGTAGGTGAGCGAGTCCGGTCCGGCCACGACGGCCGGGGCGTCCGGGGTCCGCCGCGCCTGGGCTTCGACCAGCCCGGCGAACGTCCCACCGGGGGCACCTGCGTCCGCCGGGGTCAGTGTGGCCGCGTCCAGCATGGGAACCCGGTCGACCGGCCGCTGGGGGTCGGCGGCGAACCCGCCGAGCAGACGCAGGTAGCGCTCGGCGAACGCGGCGACCGTGTCCTCGTCGAACAACGCGACCGGGTACTCGAGGACGCCGTCGACCGCGCCGGAGGCCTGCTCGCGCAGCACCATGGCCAGGTCGAACTTCGCGGCGCCCGTCTCGACGCCGACGGGCTCGCAGTCCAGCCCGGCGAACTCCCAGCCGCCCTCGGACATCGTCTGCAGCGCGAACATCAGCTGCACCAAGGGGTTCCGGCTCGGGTCGCGGTCGGGCCGCAGCTCGGCGACGACCCGGTCGAACGGGACTTCCTGGTGGCTGAAGGAGTTCAGGGCCGTCTCACGGACCCTTTCCAGCAGTTCGGTGAAGCCGGGCGAGCCGGTCAGGTCGGCCCGCAGAGCGAGGGTGTTGACGAACTGGCCGATCAGCCGCTCGGTGTCCGGGTGGTCGCGGCCGGCGACCGGGCTGCCGATCGCGAACTCCCGCAGCCCGGTGTGCCGCGCGACGAGCACCTGGAACCCGGCGAGCAGCGTCATGAACAGGCTCGCCCGGGCTTCCGCACCCACCTCACCGAGGCGGGCGGCCAGCTCCGCGGGCACGCTGAACTCGTACCGCGCGCCCCGCGGGTCACGCACCGGCGGCCGCGGGCGGTCCGCCGGCAGCTGCACGACCTGCGGCACCCCGGCCAGCTGCGTCCGCCAGAACTCGACGTCCGCCTCGCTCGGCCGGGACCAGGCCGCGACGTCGGCGTACTGCACCGGCAGGGGCGGCAAGTCGACACCGGCGTAGAGGTCGCGCAGCTCCTCGGCGAGGATGCCTTCGGACCAGCCGTCCAGGACGATGTGGTGCGCCGACAGCGCCAGGACGTGGTCGTCGTCGGCGAGCCGGCCGAGTGCGGCGGCGAACACCGGCCCGGTGGCCAGGTCGATGGGCTGCGCTCGGAGGAACGGCGTGAGTTCGTCGATCTCGGTGACGGGCAGCGGTACCGGCTCGGCCGGGTCGACGACCTGGCGCGGTTCGCCGTCGATCTCGACGAACCGGGTCCGCAGGATCTCGTGCCGCTCGACCAGCTTCGTGAGCGCGGCCGCCAGTGCGTCGACGTCGAGCGGCCCGCGGAGGCGGACCGCGTTGGGCACCAGGTACTCCGCGCTCGCCGGCGCCATCCGGTCGGCCAGCCACATGCCGACCTGGACCCCGGCCAGGGGCGCCGGGCCGTCCGGCCGCTTCGGGATGGCCTCGAACTCACGCTGGGTGGCGCGGGCGACGGCGCCGGCGAGCTCGGCGACCGTGGGCGAGTCGAAGATGAGCCGGATCGGGATGTCCGCCGAGAGGCGTTTGCGCAGCTCGGCGACCACCCGCACGCCCAGCAGAGAGTGCCCGCCGAGGTCGAAGAAGTTGTCGTCGGCGCCCACCCGCTCGACACCGAGGACGTGCTGGAGCACTTCGGCGACCAGTTCCGCGACCGGCCCTTCCGGCGCCCGGTACTCGGCCCCGGCCGCGGCCGGGGCGGGCAGCGCCTTGCGGTCGATCTTGCCGCTGGTCGTGGTCGGGAACTCGGGCAGCACGCTCAGCGCCGTCGGCACGAGGTAGACGGGCAGCCGCTCGCGCAGCTGCTCGCGGATCCCGGTCTCGGTGAGCGTGACGCCGGCCTGCGGGGTGACGTACCCGGCGAGCCGCTTGTCGCCCGGCACCGGCTGCCACACCGTGACGGCGGCTTCGCGAACGCCGGGCAGTTCGAGGAGGACCTGCTCGACTTCGCCGGGTTCGACGCGGATGCCGCGGATCTTGACCTGCGAGTCCTGGCGGCCGAGGAAGGTCAGCGCGCCGTCGGGGGTGCGCAGGCCGCGGTCGCCGGTGCGGTAGAGCCGCTCCCCCGGGTCGAACGGGCTCGCGAGGAACGCCGACGCCGTCTTGACCGGGTCGCCGAGGTAGCCGCGGGCCAGGCCGACGCCGCCGATGAACAGGTCGCCGGGGACGCCGACCGGAACGGGCCGCAGGTGCTCGTCGAGCACGTGGATCTGGTTGTTGGCGATCGGCGAGCCGACGCTCACCGAGCCCGCGCCGTCGAGGTCCGACCGGAGGCACGTGCGCATGGTCGAGTCGATCGACACCTCGGTCGCGCCCCACTGGTTGTGCAGCGTGGCGGTCTCGCCCAGGCGGTCGAAGAACAGCTTGAGCAGTTCCGGCTGCAGGGCTTCGCCGCTGGTGATGACGTTGCGGACGGTCTTGAGCGCGGCGCGGTCGGCCGGGGTCAGCTGCTCCAGGAACAGCGTCAGCATGCTCGGCACGAACTGCAGGTTGGCTACTCGGTGGCGGATCGCGCCTTCCAGGATGGCGGCCGGGTCGCGGTGCAGGCCCGGCGGGATCAGCGCGACGCGGCCGCCGACGATGAGCGGCCACAGGCATTCGACGGCGGCGTCGTCGAAGACGAGGGTCGTCTTCTGCAGGACGCCTTCGCCCGGCTCGAGCCGGTAGGTGTCCTGGTGCCAGCGCAGCCGGTTGACCCAGCCGCGGTGGGTGCTCGCGACGCCCTTCGGTTTGCCGGTCGAGCCGGAGGTGTAGTAGATCGACACGAGGTTGTCGGGGTGGGTGGTGTCGGTCAGCCGCGGCGCTTCACCGTCCAGATCGGACACTTCGAGGAAGACGACTTGGCTTCCCGACGGGGTTTGCGCACCCTGGTTGACCAGGCAAACCGGTGAGTGCGCGTCGCCGAGGATGCCGAGGACGCGGGGCTCCGGCGCGTCGGTCTCGATCGGGACGAACGCGCCGCCGGCCTTGAGGATCGCGACCAAGCCGACGATCAGGTCGATCGAGCGGTCCATCCGCAGGCCGACCGGGACGTCCGGGCCGACGCCGTGTTCGGCCAGGCGGGCCGCGAGGACTCCGGCCCGGCGTTCCAGCTCGGCGTAGTCGAGGTGGTCGTCGAGGTATTCGACGGCGATCGCGTCCGGGGTCCTCTTCGCCTGTTCGGTGATGAGGTGGTGGAGGCAGATGTCCTCGTCGTAGGCGACCCGGGTGTCGTCGACGCCGTGGACGAGGTGGTCCCGCTCGGCTTCGGTGAGCAGGTCCAGCTCGCCGACCGGAGTTTCGGGTGCTTCGGCGATCCTTTCGAGCAGGGTCGTGAAGTGGCCGGCCAGCCGCTCGATGGTGGTCGCGTCGAACAGGGCGGTCGGGTACTCGAAGATGCCGGTGAGGGCGCCGTCGGCGTCCTGGGCGAGGGCGAGTTCGAGGTCGAACTTGCTGACCTGGGTGTCCACGGCGAGCTTTTCTACGGTCAGGCCCGGCAGCGCCCAGCCGGCCTCCTCGTTGTTCTGCAGGGCGAACACGATCTGCACGAGGGGCGTGCGGGTGAGGTCGCGCTGCGGGCGGAGGAGTTCGACGATCCGGTCGAACGGGACGTCGTCGTGGTCGAACGCGGCCAGGGTGCCGGTGCGGACTCGGTGCAGCAGTTCCGTGAACGCCGGGTCGCCGGTCAGGTCCGCGCGCAGCGGCACGGTGTTGACGAAGTGGCCGATCAGCGGCTCGGTCTGCGGGTGGCTGCGGCCGGACACCGGGGTGCCGATCGCGAAGTCCCGCATGGCGGTGTAGCGGCTGATCAGGACCTCGAAGGCGGCCAGGACGGTCATGAAGAGGCTCGCACCGTGCTCGGCGCCGAGGGTGGCCAGCTTGGTCACGACGTTCGCCGGGACGTGGACCGGGGTCTTGGCGCCGGCGATGTCCCGGGTGAGTGGCCGCGGCCGGTCGGCGGGCAGCTCGGCGACGTGCGGCATGCCGTCGAGGGCGTGACGCCAGAAGTCCAGCCCGGCTTGGTCGTCGGCCGTCGCTTGCCAGGCGGCGACGTCACCGAACTGCACCGGCAGGGCCGTGGGTTTCACCCCGGCGTAGTGGTCGCGCAGCTCCTGCGCCAGGACACCCATGGACCACCCATCGGCGACGATGTGGTGCAGCAGCAGGACGAGCACGTGGTCGCGCTCCGAGACTCGGGCCAGTGCGGCCCGGAAGACGGGGCCGTGCTCGAGGTCGAGCGGGATCTCGACCTGCGAGCGCACAAACACCTCGACTGCCTGGTCCCGGGCGGTCCCGGCCGCGGGGTCGGCCGCCAGCGCAGGCCCAGCGGCATCTGCGAGGTCGGTCACCGGCAGTGGCACCGGCCGCACCGGGTCCACCACCTGGGTCGGCTCACCATCGGCCTCCACGAACCGGCTGCGCAGCACCTCGTGCCGCGCCACCACTGCCGACAGCGCGCCGCCCAGCGCAGCCACGTCGAGGTCGCCGCCGATGCGCAACGCCAGCGGCACCAAGTACTCCGCCGAGCCCGGCGCGAGCCGTTCGGCGAACCACAATCCTCGCTGCACCGGCGAAAGCGGCGTGCGGGCCCCCGCCGAACGGACCGGGATCGACTCGAAGTCCACAGTGGACGCTTCCGGCACGAGCCGGGCCAGCGAAGCGATCGTCGGAGCCTCGAACAGCGCCCGCACTCCCAACCGCACACCGAACTCCGTGCGCATCCGGCCCGTTACCTTCGCCGCCAGCAGCGAGTGGCCGCCCAGCGCGAAGAAGTTGTCCTCCACCCCCGGCGACGGAATCCCGAGCACGTCCGCCCAGATCGCGGCCAGCGCGGCCTCGATCGGAGTCCGCGGAGCGACCTGCCCGGCACTGACCGGCCGAGGTGCGGGCAACGCCGCCCGGTCCAGCTTGCCGTTCGCGGTCCGAGGCAGCTCCGCCAGGGGCACGATCACCGACGGCACCAGGTACTCCGGCAACCGCGCCGCGGCGAACTCCGACAGCGCCGCGGGATCAGCCGTCCCGACGACGTAGGCGACCAGCAGCCCGTCCCGGACCACGACCGCGGCCTGCGTGACGCCGTCGTGCGCGGCCAGCACGGCCTGCACCTCGCCCGGCTCGACGCGGAAGCCGCGGATCTTGACCTGGTCGTCCGCCCGGCCCGCGTACTCGAGGACGCCGGAGGCGGTCCACCGCGCGAGGTCGCCCGTCCGGTACATCCGCTCCCCCGCCATGAACGGCGAGGCGACGAACCGTTCCGCGGTCGCCTCCGGCGCGCCGAGGTACCCCAGCGCCGTGCCGACCCCGGACAGGTACAGCTCCCCGACGACCCCCGCGGGCACCGGCCGCAGCCGCGCGTCGAGGACGTACGCGTGCTTGCCGGCGAGCGGCCGGCCGATCGGCACCGGGCCGTCCACCGCCGTGACCTCGTGGAACGTGCTGAAGCCCATCGTCTCGGCCGGGCCGTAGCCGTTGATCACCGCGACGTGCGGGTACGACCGCAGCACCTTCGCCAGGTGCGCGGGCGAGGCCGCCTCACCGCCGGTCATCGCGCGGCGGACCGTCGCGAACACCGCCGGGTGCTCGTCGACCAGGAAGTTGAACAGGCTGGCCGAGACGTCGAGAACCGTGACGCCGTGCGCCACGACCAGGTCCTCGATCAGCGCCGGCTCCGGTCGCTGGCCGGGCTGGAGCACGACCGTGCCGCCCGAAAGCAGCGGCCCGAGCAGCTGCGTGCCGAACGCGTCCCACGACACCGGCGCGCACTGCAGCCAGACGTCGTCCGGGCCGAACCCGGCGTAGTCCTGGCCCGTCAGCGTCCCGACGACCGCGCGGTGCGGGGCCGCGACCGCCTTCGGGACGCCCGTCGAACCCGACGTGAACATGACGACGGCGAGGTCGTCCGGGCTGCCGGGCAGGCCGAGGACACCGCCGTCGCGGACGGCGATCGCGGCCGCGTCGGCCACGACGTCGATCCGCCGCCAGGGCAGCTCACCGCCGTCGGTCAGGACAACCGCGGCCGACGTCCGGCGAAGCGCAGCGACCAGGCGTTCGGCCGGGAAGTCCGTGTCCAGCACGGTGTAGGCCGCGCCCGCCTTGAGGACGGCGAGCAGCGCGACGGCCAGCCGCGGGGAGCGTCCGATGTGGACGCCGACCAGGTCGCCGGGCCGGACCCCCTCGGCGACGAGGTGCCGGGCGAGCCGGTTGGCCTCGGTGTCGAGCTGCCCGTAGGTGAGCGACGAACCTTCGAAGACCAGCGCGGTCGCGTCCGGCGCCCAGGCCGCCTGCCGTTCGACGAGTTCGTGCAGCCGCATCGCCGGCGCGGTCACCTGAGTCGAGCCGAAAGCGAGCAGTTCGGCCCGCTCGCCGGAACCGAGCACGTCCAGGTCCACAACGGACACGTTCGGCGTCGCGACGGCCGCGGTGAGGAACCGGGCGAACCGCTCCGCGATGGCGGCTGCCGTGGCCGCATCGAACAGGTCGGTCGCGTACTCCAGCTGCCCGGTCAGCCCGGCCGGGGTGCCGTCGGGAGCGTGGTTCTCCTCGATGCCCGCGGTGAGGTCGAACTTGGCGACGTCCCGGCGGACCGTGACCCCTACGGTGGCGAGGCCGGGCAGGCTGACCTGCGCGGTCGCGTTGTTCTGCAGCACCAGCATCACCTGGAACAGCGGGTGCCGGGACGCCGACCGCACCGGGTTCAGCTCCTCGACGACCCGCTCGAACGGGACGTCGGCGTGCGCCAGCGCGGCCAGCCCGGCGTCGCGGACGCGGGCCAGGAGCTGCCGGAACGTCGGCTGCCCGGAGACGTCGGTGCGCAGGACCAGGGTGTTGACGAAGAACCCGGCGAGATCGTCGAGCGCCGTGTCGCCACGACCCGCGACGGCGGTCCCCAGCGGCACGTCGTCCCCGGCGCCGAGCCGGGACAGCAGGGCCGCGAACCCGGCCTGCAGCGCCATGAACAGCGTCGCGCCGCTCCCCCGGGCCAGGTCCGCGAGTCCCTTGTGGACGTCCGCGCCGAGCGCGAACGCCACGGAGCCACCGCGGTGGCTCGCCACGGCCGGGCGGCCCCGGTCGGCGGGCAGCGCCAGCTCCTCGGGGGCGCCGGCGAGGGCGTCGCGCCAGAACGCCAGCTGACCGGCGAGCTCCGGTTCGTCGAGGACTTCGCGCTGCCACAGCGTGTAGTCCGCGTACTGCACCGGCAGCGGCGCCCAGTCCGGCGCGTGCCCGTCGACGCGGGCCGCGTAGGCGGTGGCCAGGTCGCGCCACAGCGGCGCGGCGGACCAGCCGTCGGACGCGATGTGGTGCAGCACCAGCAGCAGGACGTGGTCGTCGGCGGCCACCGCGACCAGGTGCGCCCGGATCGGCAGCTCGGTGCGCAGGTCGAAGACGTGCGCCGCGGCCTCCGCGAGGACGTCCGGCAGTTCGTCCTCAGTGGACTGGGTGAGTGTCCACGGCACTTCGTAAGTGGTCAAGATCTCCTGCCACGGCTCGCCGTCGTGCGACGGGAACACCGTCCGCAACGACTCGTGCCGTTCGACGACGTCGGCCAGCGCCGCTTGCAGGGCGGGCACGTCGAGCGCGCCGCGCAGGCGGAGGGCCCGCGGGACGTCGTAGCCCGCGTTGGCCTCCTCGGCCTGGTCGACGAACCACAGCCGCTGCTGCGCGAACGACAGCGGCAGCCGGTCCGGACGCTCCCGGCGGGTCACCGGCGGCCGCGCCGGGGCCGCGTCCCCGAGCACCTCGGCGAGCCCGGCGACGGCCGGCGTGCGGAACAGGTCCCGGATGCCCAGCTCGACGCCGAGCACCGCGCGGACCCGGCCGATCAGCCGGGCCGCCAGCAGGGAATGCCCGCCCAGGTCGAAGAAACCGTCGTCCAGGCCGACCTCGGGCAGCCCGAGCACGTCGGCGAACAGTCCACAGAGGACGTTCTCGGTCAGGGTCCGCGGCCGCCGCCGGGACGCCGCCGCGAAGTCGGGCGCGGGCAGCGCGCGGCGGTCCAGCTTGCCGTTCGCGGTCCGGGGCAGCTCGGCCAGCGGCACGATCGCCGACGGCACCAGGTAGTCCGGCAGCCGCTCGGCCAGGTACGCCCGCAGCGCGGCGCGCTCGGCCGAGCCGACGACATAGCCGATCAGCCGGCCGTCGCGGACGACGACCGCGGCCTGCTCGACGCCGTCGTGCCGCGCCAGCACCGCCCGGACTTCGCCGGGTTCGACGCGGAAGCCGCGGACCTTGACCTGGTCGTCGGCGCGGCCGACGTACTCGAGGACGCCGTCGGCGCGCCAGCGGACGAGGTCGCCGGTGCGGTACATCCGCTCCCCCGGAGCAAACGGCGAAGCCACGAACCGCTCGGCCGTCGCGGCGGGCAGGCCGCGGTAGCCGTCGGCGAGACCGTGGCCCGCGAGGTACAGCTCACCCGTGACGCCGGGGGCGGCCAACGCCAGGTGCGCGTCGAGGACGTACGCGCGCTTGCTCGCGACGGGACGGCCGATCGGGATGGCCGTGCCGCCGAGGTCCGCGGCGGTGATCGGGTGGAACGTCGTGTAGCCCATGCTTTCGGCCGGGCCGTAGCCGTTGATCAGCCGGACGTCCGGGTACTCGCGCAGCGCCTTCGTGACGTGCTCGACGGACGCCGGCTCGCCGCCGGTCATCGCCCGGCGCAGCACGGTGAAGACCTGCGGTTCCTGGTCGAGCAGGTAGTTGAAGAGGCTCGCCGAGGCGTGCAGCACGGTGACGCCGTGCTCGACGACCAGCGCGGCGATCCGTTCCGGCTCGGGGTTCTGGCCGGGCTGCAGGACCGTGCGGCCGCCGTAGAGCAGCGCGCCGAACAGCTGGAGCGCGAAGCCGTCCCACGACACCGGCGCGCACTGCAGCCACACCTGGCCGGCGTCGAAGGTGGCGTAGCCCTGGCCCATCGTGGCGACGACCCCGCGGTGCGACGTAGCGACGCCCTTGGGGACGCCCGTCGAGCCGGAGGTGAACATGACGCAGGCCAGGTCGGCCGGGGTCAGTTCGACGTCCGGGTTCGTGCTCTCGGCGTGGCTCGGCAGGGACTTCAGCACCCGCTCGACGCCCGCCTGCTCGGTGACCGCGGCCAGCCGCTCGGCCGGGTAGCTCGGGTCCAGCAGCGTGTAGGCGGCTCCGGACTTGAGCACGCCGAGCACCGCGATCGCGAACTCGAAACCGCGGTCCATCAGGACCCCCACGACCTCGCCGCGGCGGACACCGTCGTCGAGGAGGTGGTGGGCGACCTGGTTGGCGCGGGCGTTCAGCTCGCCGTAGGTCAGCGACTCGCCTTCGAACAGGATCGCGACGGCGTCGGGGTCCTGCCGTTCGACGATGGTGTGCAGGCAGTCTTCCGGCGCGTCGCTCACCTGAACGGCGTTGCCCGCTGCGAGGACGAGGTCGCGCTCGTCGTCGGTGAGCACGTCGTACGCCGTCACCGGCTTCGCGGGTGCGTCGGCGATCTGCTCCAGCAGCCGGACGAACGCGGTCGCCAGGCGCTCGGCGGTGGTGGCGTCGAACAGCGCGGTCGCGTACTCGAAGGCGCCGGTGATCCCCCCGCCGTTGCCGCGTTCCTCCAGGGCGGCGGTGAGGTCGAACTTGGCGACCGCGCGGGCCACCTCGTACGGCTCACACTCCACTCCGGACAGTACGGGCGCCGGCGCGTCCTGCTGCAGCACGAGCATCACCTGGAACAGCGGGTGCCGCGCGGCCGAGCGGGCCGGGTTCAGCTCCTCGACCAGGCGCTCGAACGGGACGTCGTCGTGCTCGAACGCGCTCAGGTCGGCTTCGCGGACCCGATCCAGCAGCTCGGTGAACGTCGGAGCACCGCTGACGTCGGTGCGCAGCACGAGGGTATTGACGAAGAAGCCGACGAGGTCGTCGAGAACCGGGTCGGGGCGTCCGGCGACCGGGGTGCCGATCGGGATGTCGTCCCCGGCGCCGAACCGCGCCAGCAACGTGGCGAGGGCGGCCTGCAGGACCATGAACGGGGTCGCGCGCTGCCCGGCCGCCAGCTCCAGGAGCCGCGCGTGCAGCTCGGCCGGGATCGTGACGGCCGCCGACCCGCCGGTGTGGTCCGCGGTGGCGGGCCGGACGCGGTCGTAGGGCAGCGCGAGCTCCTCGGGCAGGCCGGCGAGCGCGTCCGCCCAGTACGCGAGGTCGCTGTCGAGTTCTCGTTGCCACAGCGTGTAATCCGCGTACTGCACGGGCAGTGGTGTCCACTCGGGAGCGCGACCGTCGAGCCGGGCCGCGTACGCGTCGGCGAGGTCGCGCAGCAGGACCGGGATCGACCAGCCGTCCCCGGCGATGTGGTGGGTCAGCACGAGCAGGACGTGCTCGTCGCCCTCGCTGAACAGCCACGACCGCACCGGCGGGGCGGCGCCCAGGTCGAACGGGGTCCGCGCGGCCTCCGCGACCGAGCCGGAGCCGAGCTCGAACGGGACCTCGAAGGAGTCCAGGATCACCTGGTACGGGCCGGACTCGTCCTCGGCGTAGTACGTGCGCAGGGCTTCGTGGCGACCGGCCACATCGGACAGTGCCGCGGAAAGGGCCGAGGCGTCGACGTCGCCGCGCAGCCGCAGTGCGATCGGCATGTGGTAAGCGGTGTCCCCGGGGTCCATCCGGGCCAGGAACCACAGCCGCTCCTGACCGGGTGCCAGCGGCAGCCGGTCCGGCCGCGCGCGCCGCGTAACGGCCGGGCGTGCCGCGACGGCGTCGCCGAGGCTCTCGCTGAGCCCGGCGACCGTCGGGGTCGCGAACAGCGCCCGCACGGTGACGTCGAGCCCGAGCACCGCGCGGATCCGCCCGGCCAGCCGGGTGGCCAGCAGGGAGTGGCCGCCCAGGTCGAAGAAGCCGTCGTCGATGCCGACCTCGGGCACGCCGAGGACCTCGGCGAACAGCTCGCACAGCGCGTGCTCACGCGCGGTCCGCGGGACCCGGCCGGCGCCGCTCTCGACGGCCGGCGCGGGCAGGGCCTTGCGGTCGAGCTTGCCGTTCGGGGTCCGGGGCAGCTCGTCGAGCAGCACGAACGCCGACGGGACCATGTACCCGGGCAGCGCGGCCGCCAGGTGCCGGCGCAGCTCCTCGACGTCGACCGGTCCGCTGGGCACGACGTAGGCGACCAGGCGCTTGTCGCCGGGCCGGTCCTCGCGGACGACGACCGCGCGCAGCGCGACCGCCGGGTGCGCGGCCAGCACGGCCTCGATCTCGCCCAGCTCGATGCGGAAGCCGCGGATCTTGACCTGGTGGTCGACGCGGCCGAGGAACCGGATCTCGCCGTCGCGACGGCGGGCGACCAGGTCACCGGTGCGATACATCCGCTCCCCCACCGCGAACGGCGAGGCGACGAACCGGTCCGCGGTCAGGTCGGGCCGGCCGAGGTAGCCGCGCACGACGCCGTCGCCCGCGATGTACAGCTCACCCGGCACGCCCGGCGGTACCGGCCGCAACGCGCGGTCGAGCACGTGGACCTGTGTGTTCGCGATCGGCGTGCCGATGGTCGGCGAGCCTTCGCCGACGCGGGCGGTCGTCGACCAGATCGTCGTCTCGGTCGGGCCGTACATGTTGGTGACCGACGCGGCCCGCGCCCGCAGCGCGACGGCGAGGTCGTCGGGGAGGGCTTCGCCGCCGACCAGGACGTGCACACCCGCGAGGTCGACCGGCTCGGCCAGCAGGGCGTGGAACAGGCTCGGCGTGGCCTGCAGGAGCGTGACGTCCTCGGCGAGCGCGGCCAGGGCGCGGGTGTCGCGGACGTCGTCCCGGCTCGCGAGCACGACCGTGGCCCCGGCGAGCAACGGCGCGAAGATCTCCAGGCCGGCGATGTCGAAGCCGACGGTCGTGACCGCGAGGAGGCGGTCCCCGGCGGACATCCCGAACCGGTCGACCATGTCGAGGAGGAAATTCAGCAGCGGCCGCCGCGGCACGACGACGCCCTTGGGGCGACCGGTCGAGCCGGACGTGAAGATCACGTACGCCGGACTGTCCGGCGACGCGGTGTGCTCGAGGTTCCCGGTCTCGTCGGTGAAGACGAGGTCGTCACGGGTCAGGACCAGGGCCGGGTCGGCGTCCTCCAGCATCATCGCCAAGCGGTCGGCCGGGTACTCCAGGTCGAGCGCGAGGTAGCCGGCGCCGGTCTTGAGCACGGCGAGCATCGCGATGATCAGCTGCTCGTCACGCGGCAGCGCGAGGGCGACGTACCGCTCGGGCCCGGCGCCGCGGCCGGCCAGGTGGTGGGCGAGCCGGTTGGCCTCGGTGTTCAGCTCGGCGTAGGTCAGCGTCGTCGCGCCGAACTCCAGCGCCGGCGCGTCCGGGGTGGCCGCGGCCTGGGCTTCGAACAGTTCGATGACCGAGGTCTCCGGGAGCGAGCGCGCCGTCTTGTGGTTGGCCGTGTCGATGGCCGCGCGCTCGCCGTCCGACAACAAGTCCACGGTGGACAAGGTCGCTTTGGGCGCCTCGACGGCCGCGGCCAGGAACCGGATGAACCGGTCGGCGAGGTCGGCCGCGGTGCCTTGGTCCAGGAGGTCGGTCGCGTACTCCAGGTACCCGCCGATACCGGCCGGTTGCCCGTCGGCGCCGGTGTTCTCCTCCAGGTTGAGCGTGAGGTCGAACTTGGCGGTCTCGGTGGTCACCGGCACGTCCGCCGCGGCCAGGCCGGGCAGCGTGAGGTTGGCCGCGACGTTGTTCTGCAACGCCAGCATGACCTGGAACAGCGGGTGCCGCGCGGTCGAGCGCGCCGGGTTGAGCCGTTCGACGACCCGCTCGAACGGGACGTCGGCGTGGTCGAACGCGGCCAGCGCGGTCTCGCGGACCCGCCGCACGAGTTCGGTGAAGCTGGGATCGCCGCTGAGGTCCGTGCGCAGGACGAGCGTCGTGACGAAGAAGCCGACGAGGTCGTCGAGCGCGGCGTCGGGGCGCCCGGCCGACGGGGTGCCGACGGCGACGTCGTCCCCGGCGCCGAGCCGCGAGAGCAGCGCGGCGAACCCGGCCTGCAGCACCATGAACAGCGTCGCGTGCTCACCGCGGGCCAGGTCGAGGAGCCGGGCGTGCAGGTCCGCGTCGAGGCGCACCGGCAGGGTGGCGCCGCGGTGGCTCGCGACCGGCGGGCGCGGGTGGTCGAAGGGCAGGCTGATCTCGTCGGGCAGCCCGGCGAGCGCCTCGGTCCAGTAGTCCAAGGAGTCGTCGGTCAGCTCTTGTTGCCACAGCGCGTAGTCCGCGTACTGGACCGACAAAGGCGTCCACATTGGAGCGTCACCGGCGACGCGGGCGGCGTAGGCCGTCGAGAGGTCGCGCAGGAGCGGGGCAAAGGACCAGCCGTCACTCGCGATGTGGTGGGTGACGAGCACCAGGACGTGGTCGTCGTCCGCACGCAGGAGCGCCGCGCGGATCGGCAGATCGGTCGTCAGGTCGAACTCGCGGGCGGCGAACTCGGCGACGTCCACCGCGGCTTCGGTCCACGGCAGCTCGGTGAGCGGCCGGACCTCCTGGCGTGGCACACCGTCGGCGTCCGGGAACACTGTCCGCAGAGCCTCGTGACGCTCGAGGACGTCGGCGAACGCCTGGCGCAGCGCGGCGACGTCGAGGGCGCCGGTCAGCCGCAGCGCGCGGGGCACGTGGTAGGTCGCGCCGGCCTGGTCGAGCTGCTCGACGAACCACAGGCTGCGCTGCGCCGACGAGAGCGGCAGCACCTCGGGGCGCGGCCGGGCCACGACGGCGGGGCGGGCGGCCCGAGCGCTGTCCAAGACGGCGGCCAGGCCGGCGACGGTCGGCGCGCGGAAGACGTCGGCCACGCCGATCCGGGCCCCCAGAACCGAGCCGATGCGGGCGACGAGCCGGGCGGCGAGCAGCGAATGCCCGCCGAGGGTGAAGAACCCGTCGTCGACGCCGACCGTCTCGACCCCGAGGACGTCGGCGAAGAGTCCACAGAGGACTTCTTCCCGCGGGGTGCGGGGCGCGCGAGTCGTGCTCGTGCGCTCGGGCGCGGGCAGGGCCCGGCGGTCGAGCTTGCCGTTGGGGGTCAGCGGCAGCGCGTCGAGCAGGACGAACGCGCTCGGAACCAGGTGTTCCGGCAGCCGCTCGGCGAGGTACGCGCGGAAGTCGGCGGGCTCGCCGACGACGTAGGCGACCAAGAGCTTCTGGCCGGGCCGGTCCTCGCGGACGACGACGGCGGACTCGGTGACCGCCGGGTGGGTGCCCAGCGCGTTCCTGATCTCCCCGGGCTCGACGCGGAACCCGCGGATCTTGACCTGGTCGTCGGCGCGGCCGACGTACTCGAGGACGCCGTCGGCGCGGCGGCGCACCAGGTCGCCGGTGCGGTACATCCGCTCCCCCGCCTCGAACGGGCCAGCCACGAACCGCTCGGCGGTCAGGCCGGGGCGGCCGACGTAGCCGCCCGCGATGCCGCCGCCTGCGGCGTACAGCTCGCCGACGACGCCGGGCGCGACCGGCCGCAGCCGCTCGTCCAGGACGTACGCGCGCTTGCCGTTGAGCGGCACGCCGATCGGGATGGGCGCATCGAGGTCCGCGGTCGTGACGCGGTGCGAGCTGACGAAGATCATGTTCTCGACCGGGCCGTAGGCGTTGGTGAACGTCACGTCCGGGAACCTGTCCAGGGCCTTGGCCAGGTGCGTGACCGAGGCGACCTCGCCGCCGGTGTAGACGTCGCTGACGTGGGCGAAGACGGCCGGGTACTCGTCGAGGAGGAAGTTGAGCAGGCTGGCCGAGACGAACATCGTCGTGACGCCGTGCCGCGCGACCAGGTCGGCGATGAGCGCGGGCTCGGGCTTCGGGCCGGGCTGCAGGACGCAGGCGGCGCCGGTGAGCAGGGCGCCGAACAGCTCGAACGCGAAGGCGTCCCAGGAGACGGGCGCGGTCTGCAGCCAGACGTCCCCCGCATAGCCCTGGCCGAGGATCGTGGTGGCGACGGCTTCGTGGGACGCGACGACACCCTTCGGCGTCCCGGTCGAGCCGGAGGTGAACATGACGCACGCGGGGCCGGCCGGGCTGACCGCGCGGCTCGGTGCCGCCGCACGGGCGTCCACTTCGGACAGGTCGTCGAGCACGACGGGCGCGTCGACCTGCTCGGCCAGGAGCTGACGGCGGCCGGCGGGGAACGACGGGTCCAGGAGGGTGTACCCGCAGCCGGCCTTGAGCACGCCGAGGATGGCGGTGACCAGGTCCGGGCCGCGGTCGAGGCAGATCGCGACGATCCGGCCGGGCTCGACGCCGGCCAGGAGCGCGGCGACGCCGTTGGCGCGGGCGTCCAGCTCGGCGTAGGTGACGACCTGGTCCTCGAACAGGAGCGCGGTGCGGTCCGGGGTGCGCCGGGCGTGGCCCTCGATGACCTCGTGCAGGGTGACGGCCGGGGCGGCGGGCGCGGGCATGCCGCCCGTCTCGGCCTGGCGCAGTTCGGCCGGGTCGAGGAGGTCGAGGTCGCCGATGCGGACGTCCGGGTTCGCGGCGACGGCGGCGAGCACGCGCAGAAGGCGGCCGGCCAGCGTGGCGGCGGTGGCGCGGTCGAACAGGTCGCTCGCGAACTCCAGCAGGCCGGTCAGCTCGCCGTCGCGTTCCTCGAAGATCGCGGCCAGGTCAAACTTCGCGTAGCCGATGTCGACGCGCTCGCCGGTGGCGCGGACGCCTGGCAGGTTCAGTTCGGCGGCGAGGTTGTTCTGCAGCACCAGGAGCACCTGGAACAACGGGTGGCGGCCCAGCGAGCGCGCCGGGTTCAGCTCTTCGACGACCCGCTCGAACGGCACCTCGGAGTGCTCGAACGCGGCCAGGCACGTCTCGCGGGCGCGGTCCAGGAGTTCGCGGAACGTCGGGTCGCCGCCGGTGTCCGTGCGCAGGACGACGGTGTTGACGAAGAAGCCGACGAGGTCGTCGAGGGCGGCGTCCGTGCGGCCGGCGACGGGCGACCCGACCGAAACGTCGTCGCCCGCGCCGAGGCGGGTGAGCAGCGCGGCGAACGCGGCCTGCAGGACCATGAACAGCGTCGCGCCTTCCGCGGCGGCCAGGTCGGCCAGCCTGCGGTGGACGTCGGCGGGGACGTCCATCGGGAGGACGCCGCCGCGGTGGCTCGCGACCGCCGGACGCGGGCGGTCCGTGGGCAGCGGCAGTTCTTCGGGCAGCCCGGTCAGGGTGGCGCGCCAGTACGCGAGGTCACGCTCTACGGGGAGTTCTTGTTGCCACAGCGTGTAGTCCGCGTACTGGACCGGAAGTGGCGTCCACTTCGGAGGGTTGCCGGTGGCGCGGGCGGCGTAGGCGGTCGACAGGTCCCGCAGGAGCGGGGCGAAGGACCAGCCGTCACTCGCGATGTGGTGCACGACCAGCAGCAGCACGGCGGTGTCGCCGGGCAAGGTGAACAGGGTGGCGCGGATCGGCAGTTCCCGGGTGAGGTCGAAGCCGGCCTCGGTGGCCGCGGTCAGATCGTCGGCCAGGGTGTCCTCAGTGGACGGTTTGACTGCCCACCGGACTTCGCCCGCCGGCAGGATGTGCTGCACCGGCTCGTCGCCGTCGCGGGTGAAGACCGTGCGGAGGGCCTCGTGGCGGGCGACGACGTCCCCGATGGCGAGGCGCAGCAGGTCGGCGTCGACCGGGCCGTCGAGGCGGACGGCCTGCGGGACGTGGTAGCTCGCGTTCCGGGTGTCGGCCTGGTCGAGGAACCACAGCCGGCGCTGCGCGAACGACAGCGGCATCGGCTCGGGACGGTGACGCGGCGTCAGGGCCGGGCGCGCTTCGGGCGCGTCTTCGAGGATTTCGGCCAGGCCGGCCGGGGTCGGCGCGCGGAAGACGTCGCCGATGCCGGCCTCGACGCCGAGGGTGGCGCGGATGCGGGAGACGAGCTTGGCGGCCAGGAGGGAATGGCCGCCGAGGGCGAGGAAGCCGTCGTCGATGCCGACGCCGTCGACGCCGAGGATCTCGGAGAACAGTTCGCACAGCGCGGCTTCACGCGGGGTGCGCGGGGCGCGGCCAGTACGGGCGGCGGACCAGTCCGGCGCGGGGAGGGCCTTGCGGTCGAGCTTGCCGCTCGGGGTCAGCGGCAGGTCTTCGAGCACGACGAACGCGGCCGGGACCATGTACTCCGGCAGGTTCTCGGCCAGCGCCGCGCGCAGGGCGGCGACGTCGGGGGCGTCGACATCGGGGGCGGCGTCGTCGGGGACGACGTAACCCACCAGGCGCTGGTCGCCTTCGCGGTCCTCGCGGGCCAGGACGCACGAGCCGCCGACGCCGGGCTGGCGGTCGAGGACGGCCTCGATCTCGCCGAGCTCGACGCGCAGGCCGCGGATCTTGACCTGGTGGTCGGTGCGGCCGAGGTAGTGCAGGGCGCCGTCCTCGGACCAGCGGGCGAGGTCGCCGGTGCGGTACATCCGCTCCCCCGGCGTGAACGGGCTGGCCACGAACCGCTCGGAGGTCAGGCCGGGCCGGCCGTGGTAGCCGCGGGCCAGCTGGATCCCGGCGAGGTACAGCTCGCCGGCGACCCCGGGGGCGACCGGCTTCAGCTCGGCGTCGAGGACGTACGTGCGGGTGTTCCACACCGGACGTCCGATGGGGACAGTCGTTTCTTCGGGCCGGCACGCCCAGTACGTGACGTCGACCGAGGCTTCGGTGGGGCCATACAGGTTGTGCAGCTCGACGCCCGGGAGCGTGGCGAAGAACCGGGCCTGCAGCTCGGCGGGCAGAGCTTCGCCACTGCACAGGACGCGGCGCAGGCCGGTGCACGTCGCGGCGGCGGGGTCGAGCAGGAACGCCTGCAGCATCGACGGGACGAAGTGGACGGTCGTGATCCGCTCGGCGCGGATGATCTCAGCCAGGTAAGCGGGATCGCGGTGGCCACCGGGACGGGCGACGACGAGTGTCGCGCCGGTCAGCAGCGGCCAGAAGAACTCCCAGACCGAGACGTCGAAGCTGGACGGCGTCTTCTGCAGGACGCGGTCGTCGGCGGTGAGGCCGTACTGGGCCTGCGTCCACGCGAGGCGGTTGACGATGCCCTCGTGCGGCACCAGGACACCTTTGGGGCGGCCCGTGGAGCCGGAGGTGTAGATGGCGTACGCGAGGTCCTTTGTGGACGTCTCTTGTGGACATTCGATCGGCTGCGCACTGAAGTCGACGTCGTCGAGGCAGATGGTCTCGGCGTCGAACAGGGTTCTGTAGCGGGTTTGGGTGAGGACGACCGGCGCGGCGCTGTCGGCGACCATGTAGGCCAGCCGGTCGGCCGGGTAGTCCGGGTCGAGCGGGACGTAGGCGCCGCCGGCCTTGAGCACCCCCAGCAGGGCGATCACCAGCTCAAGGCTCCGGTCGACGCAGACGCCGGTGAGAACACCGGGGCCCACGCCCCGCTCGACCAGGAGGTTCGCGAGTCCGTCGGCCCGCCGGTGGAGTTCGCGG
Source organism: Amycolatopsis sp. NPDC114478 (assembly GCF_055633805.1). Lineage (NCBI taxonomy): Bacteria > Bacillati > Actinomycetota > Actinomycetes > Pseudonocardiales > Pseudonocardiaceae > Amycolatopsis > Amycolatopsis sp. NPDC114478. Next base: position 299,667 of record NZ_JBVKDO010000012.1, read on the forward strand.
TAGGTCAGGGACTCGCCTTCGAACACCAGCGCCGGCGCGTCCGGGGTGCGGGCCGCCTGCTCGGCGAGCAGCCGGGTGAGCGTGCGGCCCGCCTCCGGGACGTCGGTGGTGGTGTCGTTCCAGGCCGCCAGCAGCTGCCGGGCGTCGTGGTTCACGGTGATCAGCTCCAGTTCGTTCACTGCCGGCGGGGGAAGGGTCAGCGCATCGCGGCGATGAGGCTCGCCGGGCGCAGGTCGGTCCAGTTCTGCTCGACGTACTCGAGGCACGCGGCGCGGGTGTCCTCGCCGTGGACCTTCGTCCAGCCGGCCGGGATGTCCACAGTGGATGGCCAGAGCGAGTGCTGGTTCTCGGCGTTGACCAGGACCAGGAAGGTGCCGTTCTCGTCTTCGAAGGGGTTCGTCATGACTGCTTCTCCTCTGTGAGTGCGGCCCGGCCGAGTGCCGGGGTGGCGACGAGCAGGGCGAGCGCGACGAGCGCGACCGCGGCGTGGGCGAGCATGGTGAGCGGGACGCCGAGCGTCTCGACCAGCACGCCGATGAGCAGGTTGCCGACCGGGGTGGCGGCGAGGGTGAAGAGCGCGAGGATCGACATCACCCGGCCGCGCATGTCCGGGGTGGCCCAGCGCTGGGCGAGGCTCACGAGCACGAGCGCGGTGAGCCCGGCGACCAGGCCGAGGGTGAAGAAGGCGGCGATGCCGACGGCGAGGGTGCCGGTGGCGAGCAGGGCGAGGCAGCCGACCTGCGCGGCGAGCCCGGCCGTCGCGAGCCGCCCGGCCTTCGCGCGCGGCGGCCACTTGACCGAGACGACGAAGGCGAGGGACGCGCCGAGCGTCATGGCGGTGAGCAGCCAGCCGGCGCCGGCTTGGCCGCCCAGCAGGACCAGGCCCAGGTTGATCGGGCCGGCGCCGCTGAGTTCGAGCAGGCCGGTGACGATCATGGCGGTCCGCAGCGCGGGCCGGCGGGCGACGTACCGGCAGCCTTCGGCGATTTCCGTGCCCAGCTGCTTGAGCTTGACGCGCTGCCGGGGTTCGGTGCGGGTCAGGGTCTTGGTGTTCCCGGCGGCGAGGGCGGAGACGGCGAAGCTGACGCCGTTGACGACGGCGACGGTGACGAGCCCGCCGAGCCCGGCCAGCCAAGACCCGAGCGCACCCCCGGCGGCTTGCCCGCCCCGCACGGCGGCGAGGTAGACGGCGTTGCCGCGCACGAGGTGTTCGGGCGGCAGGAGGTTCGGCCGGAGGGCATCGGAGGCCGGGATGAAGAAGGCACTCGCGACGGCCATGACGACGATGAGGCCGGTGAGCAGCGGGAGTTCGGGCCCGACGAGGAGGACCCCGGCCGCCCCGGCGAGCATGGCCCCGGCGCGGATGAGGTCGGTGGTGACGAGGACTCGCCGAGGTCCGGTCCGGTCGGCGACGGCGCCGCCGACGAGGAGGGTGAGGACTTTCGGGAGCGAGCCGAGGGCGAGGACGAGACCGGCGAGGGCGGGGCCCGCGGTGCCGACGAGCGTGACGGAGAGGGCGATGAGCCAGACGGCATCGCCGAAGGAGGACAGGCCCATGGCGAGGACCAGGCCGAGGAAGGGCGCGGGAAGGGCTTTGGTGGAGGGGCTCGCCGGTGTTGTGGTGCTCGGCTCGGCCGCTGTCGTCATGACAGCACCTCTTCCGCCACTCGCTCCGCTTGGCCCGGGAACCACACGTCGTCCGGGGTCAACGCGTCCGCTCGGTACTGGCCCAGTGCGCTCAGCAGCAGCCGCAGCTCCAACGCCAGCGCCTCCACGAAGCGGACCAGCCCGTCCGAGGGGTCCGTGTCCACCGCCAGCAGCGCCGCCCGGCCCAACCCCGCCGCGCGCGCTCCCAGCGCCAGGACCTTCGCCACCCTGGTCCCCTCCCACATCCGGCCCGACGCCAGCAGACAGCCGGCCGGCGTTCCGATGCGGGACAAGCACTCCGCCAACGGCAGGCCGACCGAAGCGAACGACAACGGCGCCCAGCCGGAACCGCCCTCGGCGCCGTCCACGGTGACCGCGGAAGCACCGGCCGCCCAAGCCACCGAAGCCGCCACCCCGACATCACGCCCCGGTGGGAGCTTCACCCACACCCCGGCGCGCGGGAAGTTGTTGCGCATCAAGCGGATCTGCTGCCGGAGGATCTCGTCGGTGAACGTCCCCGGCGAACTGCTCCGCAGCACTTCGGCACCCAGCGACTGGTCCACCGCGTACAACGACGCCAGCGAAGCGGCTTCGGCAGCAGAAACCAGCGTCATGCCCCCGAGCCCCGGCTTCGCGCCCTGGCCGACCTTCAGCTCGAACGCCAGCCGCCCGGACTCCAGCAGCGGCAGCGCCGACGGGTCCGAATACACCAGGTTCCACACCTCGGCGTCCGCGTCCTCCGTGCTCTGCTGGACGACCACGCCGCCGAGCCCGTCCGGCACCGCGTCCGCGTACGCCCGCAGGCGCTCCAGGAGCGTCCCGGCCGACGCGCCGTCCACGCGGCCGTGGCCGTGCATCGGGACGACGTTCTCGCCGATCACCATCGGGATGCCGAGCCGCGCGGCCTGCGCCGACGCCGCCGCGCCGAGCCCGCGGCCGGCCACCTGCGTCGAGCCGAACGCCGACAGGTACAGCGGCAGCGAAGACGCGAACCCGCCGATCGACGTCGACAGCGAAACGTCGCCGTACAGCGGTTCCCGGCCCAGCTCGATCAGCTTCTCCAGCCGCCGCGGCACGAACACCGGCGGCACCAGCCGCGCCTGCTCCAAGGGATCCGCGGAATCGGCCGAGGCCCCACCGAACAAGGACGTCCCGTACGAGGAAGCGGGCGGGAACACCGCCGAAGCACCCTGACGGGCCCGCGCCCGGACGAGCTCGGCCGGGAAACCCCCGGCGTGCAACGCGGTCACGGCGAGACCACCCCCGGCAGCTTCGGGAACGCCGTCGCCTGCCACACCGCGTCCAGCCCGGCGACGTACCGGGTGAACCGCTGCACGCCCAGCCCGAAGCCGGCGCTGGCCGGAATGCCCGCGCGGACCAGGTCCAGGTACCACGCGTACTTCGCCGGGTTCTCCCCCGTCTCGCGCATCCGCGTGACGATCCGGCCGTAGTCGTGTTCACGCTCGCTGCCGCTGCACAGCTCGCCGTAGCCCTCGGGCGCGATCAGGTCGAAGTTGCGCAGGACACCCGGCGTGGAAACGCTTTCCCGGTCGTAGAACCCGCGGGAGCCCTTCGGGTAGTCGACCAGGAAGAACGGCCGCGCGTGCTTCTCCGACAGGATCGCCTCGCCCGCCCAGTCGATCTCGGCGTCTTCGCTCTGCGGGTGCCCGAGCTCGCGCAGCGTCTCGACGGCGGTCGCGTGCGACAGCCGGCCGAACGCCCCGCCGAGCAGGTCGGCGAACGCGCCCGAATCGCGTCCGAGTGCCTCCAGCACGTCACCCGCGTCCTCGACGACCCGGCGCACCACGTGCGCGACCAGCTCCTGCAGCAGGTCGAGCACGTCGTCGCGGGACGCGCCGGCGACCTCGACGTCGAGCTGGTGGAACTCGGCCAGGTGGCGGCTGGTGTTCGCCGTCTCCAAGGGCTCCAGCCGCACGTTCGGCGCGACGTAGAAGATCTTCGGGAAGCCCAGCAGCGACGCCTGCTTGTACAGGATCGCGCTGGTCATCAGCTTGTACCGGTGGCCGTAGAAGTCGACGTCGACCTGCTTCGCGCCGCGGCCGCCCGGGTCGGTGACCGGGCCGATCACCGGCGGGAGCAGCTCGGTGAAGCCGCGGGCGCCGAGGAACGCGCGCGCCTCGGCGAGCAGCTTGTGCTGGAGACCCAGCACGTGCCGGGTGCGCTCCGCGGTCAGGTGCGTGCGCGGGTCCGGCGGATCGGTGTAGGACATGGCGTTCTCACTCCCAGCTGGTCGGTGCGGATCAGGACAGGACCGGGTCGAGCCGTCGGCGGTGGTAGGACAGGTCGGCGAGCAGCCGGGTCGCGGTGACCCGGTCGTGGCCGCGGCGGCCGCCGAGCGCGGCGGGCAGCGGCATCCGCCCGGTGTGCCACCACTGCAGGCGGCCGTCGTCGTCGAGCACGCACCGGGTTTCGCCGCCGTTGTCGGGGTGCAGGCAGTACGGGACGTCGAGCAGGCCGCGTTCGAACGCCGCCGGCAGCGCCTCGGCGAGCGTCGGCGCGAGCGAGCGCACCTCGTCGACGAGCAGCCGGGCCTGCAGGTAGACCTCGGTGTCCCCCGGCAGCGGCGTCGCCGGGCCGGGCTGGTCCAGCGCGGTCGCGTGCGCCAGCCGCAGCGCCTCGACGTTCTCCTCGACGGTCGGGATCCGGTGTGCCTCCGCGGTGGTCTTGACGATCAGCCGCTCGGTGCCGGTGCGCACGGCCAGCCGGACGCTTTCGGCGACCAGCTCCCGCGCCCCGGCCGGGGACTCCGGGAACAGGCCCATGTAGGTGTAGAGCACGACGTGGTGGTCCACAGTGGACAGTTCTTCGGCGCACAAGCGCCGCATCGCCCACAGCGCTTCGGCGTCCTGCTCCGGGCTCGTCTGCTGCGCGTAGCTGGCCGAGACGCTGCGCACGCCGTGTTCGGCGAAGAACAGGCACTCCAGCACCGAAAGCGCGACCAGCAGCCCCGGCGGGCACAGCTGCCCGAGCATGCAGCCGCCGAAGCTCTCGAGGTGGCAGTCGACGGCCTGCTCGGCGAGCAGCAACGCCGACCGCGTCCACGATTTCGCCGCCGTCCGCAGCGGGACGCTGCTGTAGGGCAGGCAGTAGGACACCGGCCCGCCTTCGGAGGCGTCGAGCCCGGCTTCGAGCATCGCGGCGAAGATGTCTTCGGGCTGCGCCGACCCGTGCCGCACCTGGACGGGGAAGCCGGGCAGCCCCTCCACCAGCTCGGCGGCGGCCGCCGGGCCGAGCGCGACCAGCGGGTAGCCGTTGAGCGGGACGCCGGAGGCGATCGACATGGCGGCGAGGTCGTGCTGCCCGGTGCGGGTGTAGCTGTCCAGGGTCACGGTGCCCACGGCCGGCACCCCGGCCCCGGCCACCGCGCGCAGCCCGCGGCGCATCGCGACGGGGTCGGAGAACCCCATCCGCGGCTGCACGACCAGCGTCCGGCGGCGCCGGTGCTCGGCCACGAAGCTGCTGAACACCGACCGGGCAGCGGTCACCGCAAGGTCCGGACGTTCGCGGCGACGAACTCGCGGAACGACTCGATCGCCTGGCCGGAGTCGCCGGCGCCGACGTGGAAGACCGCGTCGTAGCCCAGCGCCAGCAGCTCGGTCTCCAGCTCGGCGTCGGCGGCGCCGCGCACGCCCAGCTTGCCGCCGATGACGGCGGGCAGGCCGGCCAGCGCGGGGTCGGCGCGCAGCGCGGAGATCACCCGGGCGCCGTCGACGTGCCCGTGGCCGTTGATGGTGCTGATCACCAGGCAGTCGGGGCGCTCGTCGCGGCAGGCGGCCAGCAGCCGCTCGACCGGGACGCAGGCGCCGAGGTTGACCACCTCGTGCCCCATCTCCTCCATGATCAGCTGGAGGGCGACGAGGTTCCACATGTGCGAGTCGGACTGGACGCTGGACAGGACGAACTTGAGCGGGGACCCGGCGGCCACGCCGGGCCCGTCGGGGGTCTGCTCGATCTGGAACGTGGTCATCGTGCGTCGCTCCCTGTGCGTTCGGGGAACGTCCGCGGGGCGAGCCGCGAACTTCTCACTACGAATCGTCATCGGCGCGGGGGCGCCCCACCCGGGTGCGGCGGGCCCACACTCCCGCACCCCACCCCGCCCCCCAATCCGCCCCTCGCGCGGGCGTCACGGCCGCGCGCGCGACCGCGGAGTCCGGTGGGGAGTGGGTGCCCCGCATGGGGGATCGGGGGTGCGCACACCCTCGTCAACCCCGGTCCAGCCCGCCCGCCGAACGGAGCAACCACCACGTCCGAACGGCGCAACCACCCACTTCACGACCAGGCGTTTCGCCGGCGATGCCCCCATGAACCCCTAGAAAGCCCCCATGCCGCGCCGGAATGCGGGCGCGGCACCCCCATGTAACCCGCGTCACCCGCTGGCATGCTCGATCCCGTGATTCCCCCGCAGCCGAACCCGGCGACCACGACGCTCCCGCCCACCTGGTGGGCCGCGGCGCTGACCACGCAGGAACGCCGCCCCGGCGGCGCCCGTCCCGCGTGGGTCGACTTCGCGGAAGCGGCCCTGTCCCGGGAAAGCGCCGAGGTGCCGCTTTCCCGCGAGAGCGACGCCCGCTGGCGCACCGCGTTCGCCGCGGTGTTCCGCCCCTTCACCGACGCGGCCCGCGCCGCGATCGCCGGCGCCGCAGCGGCTTCGCCCGCCGTCGACGCCACCGCGGTCGCCGACGGGTGCGCGACGCGGCTGGGGCACCAGCTGGCCGGGCTCGCCGCCCGCAGCCTGGTGCTGGAGCTGGGCCGGGCCCGCCGCGCGGGGATCCTGGCCGGGGACACCGGGGAAGCGCGGTTCGCCGACTTCGTGCGGCGGACCGGCACCCCGGCCGGGCTCACCGAGCTGCTGCACCGCTACCCCGTGCTCGCCCGGCTCGCGGCGCAGACGGCGCTGTACGCGATCGCGGCCGTCACCGAGCTGCTCGACCGCTTCGACGCCGACCGCGCCGCGCTCACGGCGTTCACCGGTCCCGAACCCGGCCCGCTGGTGGAGATCAGCGGCGGCACCGGCGACGCGCACCAGCGCGGCCGTTCGGTGCGGGAGCTGCGGTTCGCCGGCGGCGCGCGGGTGATCTACAAGCCCCGCCCGCTCGACCTGCACGCGGCGTTCACCGAGCTGGTGGAGTGGCTCAACCCGCGCGTGCCCGGCCTGGAGCTGAGCACGGTGGACGTCCTGGTGCGCCCCGGCTACGGCTGGCTCCGGTTCGTCGAGCACACACCGTGCGCCGACCTGACCGAGGTCGACCGGTTCTACCGCCGCCAGGGCGTGCTCCTCGCCCTGCTGCACGCCCTCGACGGCACCGACGTGCACTTCGAGAACATCATCGCCGCCGGCGACCAGCCCGTCCTGATCGACATCGAGACGCTCTTCCAGCCGGTGCTGCCCGCCGACACCGGCGACGTCGACCCCGCGGCCGAGCTGCTCGCCCGGTCGGTGCACCGGACCATGCTGCTGCCGCAGATGATCGTCGGCGAGCACGGCGCGGTCGACATCTCCGGCCTCGGCGGCGGGCGTGCGGCGGCCCCGGCGCTCACCCGCGTCGACTGGCTCGACGCCGGCACCGACCGGATGCGGCTGACCCGGGTGCCCGGCGGCGTCGGCACCGGCGTCAACCGGCCGACCCTCGGCGGCGTCGACGTCGAGCCGGCCGAGCACGGGGCCGCGCTGCTCGCCGGGTTCCGCGCCGGGTACGACGCCATCGCCGCCGGCGCCGGGGAGTTCGGGCCGCTGCTCGACCGCTGCGCCGAGGCCGGCATCCGCGTCCTGGTCCGCCCGACCAGCTTCTACACGCGGCTGCTCGACGAGACCACGCACCCGTCGCTGCTGGCCGACGCCGCCGCGCGCGACGACGCGTTCGGGCTGCTGCACGACGACAGCACCGACGACGTCCGCCGCGGGCTGGTCGCGGCCGAGCTGACCGACCTGTGGGCGGGCGACGTCCCGATGTTCACCGGCCGGCCCGGCACCGCGGACCTCTGGGACGCCGAAGGCACCCGGCTGCCGGGACTGCTGGCCGAGCCGCCGCTGGCGTCGGTCCGCGCGAAGGTCGCCGGGATGACGACGATCGACCGCCGGGACCAGGAGTGGCTGATCTCCGCCGCGCTGGCCACCGGGCCCGCCGCCGAAACCCACACCGGCACCGGCGTCACCGACCCGGTCCTGCCGAGCAAGAGCCCCGAACCGGCGCACCTGCTCTCGGCCGCCTGCGGCATCGCCGACGCGATCGTCGCCCGCGCGGCCTCGGGCGGCGGGCGCGTCAACTGGGTCGGGCTGGAGCTCGTCGACGAGAAGTACTGGACCGTGCTGCCGATGGGTGCCGGGCTCGGCGAGGGCTACACCGGGGTCGCGCTGTTCCTGGCCCAGCTGGCCGAGCTGACCGGCATCGACCGCTACCGCGAACTGGCCGGGAAGGCGCTTTCCGGGCTGCCCGGGCTGGTCTCGGCGCTGGAGGCCGACCCGGACCTCGCCGCCGCGGCCGGTCCCGGCGGGCTGCTCGGGCTCGGCGGCGTCGCCTACGCGGCGGCCCGGCTCTCGCGGCTGCTCGACCGGCCCGACCTGCTGGACCTGACCGCCCGCACGGTCGCCGCGATGCCCGCGCCGACGCCCGAGACCTCCCCGCGGTACACCACCGGCCTCGCCGGCGGGCTCGTCGCGCTGCGCTCGGTGGCCACCCAGACCGGGCTCGCCGCAGCCACCCCCCTGGCCGACGCCTACGCGGCCGAGCTCGCCGTCCGCTCGATCGATCCCGACCTCGCCGACCCCGGGTTCGCGCACGGCGCCGCCGGCGTCGACTGGGCGCTGGCCGGGTACCCGCGCGAAACCGCGACGCTGCCGCCGGCGAAGGCCGCCACCGGGCACGGCTGGTGCTCCGGCCTGGCCGGCCAGGTCCTCGCCTATGCGGACGAACCCGCGCTGCTCGGCCTCGACGAGCAGGTCGCGGCGCTCGCGGGCCAGGACCCGCTGCGCGACCTGAGCCTCTGCCACGGCGAAACCGGCATCACCGACGTCCTCGGCTTCCTCGCCGAAGGCGGCCACGAGGGCGCCGCCGCCGCGGTCGCCACCCGCACCGGGCAGCTGCTCACCGCCGTCGAGCAGGACGGCGCGCGCTGCGGCACGCCCGACGGCGTCGCCTCCCCCGGCCTGCTCACCGGCCTGGCCGGCATCGGCTACGGCCTGCTGCGCCTCGGCTTCGGCCGGCGCGTTCCCTCCGCGCTGCTGCTGCAGCCCCCGACTCGCTGACCCCGTCCCCGCCCCACCTCACGAGGAGAGAACGCACGATGCCCGAAACCACCGCCGAGACCGTCGAAGCCACCGTCGGTGCCCTGGTGCTCCCCCGCGCGAACCGCGCCGGTGCCCGCAACCAGGCGCTGGCCGGCACCCGGCCCCGGCTGTCCGGGATCACCCTCGAGACCCTCGGCGACCCGACCGTCGTCACCAACGGCACCTTCGCCCTCTGACCGCCCTCCCCGCCCGAGACCTCCCGAGAGTGGAGCAGAAAGCATGAGCGAGCACGACTTCCCCGGCCCGGACGACCCGATCGGCGACCTCACCCTCCCGACGTCGAGCCGGACCGGCGCCCGCAACCGCGCCCTGTCCGGCAAGACGGGCCGGCTGAGCCAGCACGGCGCCGACACCCTCGACATCACGCCCGTCTTCACCGTCAGCATCGGTTTCGCCGAATAACCGTCCGATCCCAGCACTACTCAGAGTGGAGCTTCCAGCATGACCGAGCACGACTTCGCCGGCACGGACAACCCGATCGGCGACTTGACCCTTCCGACGTCGGCCCGCACGGGCGCCCGCAACCACGCTCTGTCCGGCCGCGCGGCGCGGGTCAGCCAGAACTCCTTGACCACGATGGACATCACGGTCGTCACCGGTGGCTTCACCGAATAGTGAGACGCCCGGGCGTCGGTAATTCGACCTACGCCCGGAGGGTGCCCGTCCGGTTATAGTGACCGCGATGGGCATCCGATCGACGCGCCTGATCGGGCGCGACAGGGAGCTCGGCGCGCTGTCCCAGGCTCTGGAGAAGGCCCGCACCGACCACGGTGGGGCCTTCTTCCTTGTCGGTGAAGGCGGGATCGGGAAGTCCCGGCTCGCCGCCGACATCGCCTCGCGGGCGTTGGCGACCGGGCTCCCGGTGCTACGCGGCCGCGCCAGCTCGATCGGCCCGATGGTGCCGTTCCGGCCATTGGCCGAAGCCCTGCTGTCCCACTTCCGCGGCGGCCTCCCGCCCGCCGCGCCCGAACTCGACCCGCTCGTGCCGGTCCTCGCCCGGCTCGTCCCCGACTGGTACCGCGGCGACCGCCCGCACGACAACGGGAACCTGCTGGTCCTGGCCGAAGCGGTGTTCCGGCTCCTGTCGGTCGCCGGCCGCGACGGCGGCTGCCTGATCGTGCTGGAGGACCTGCACAACGCCGACGCCGAGACGCTGTTCATCGTCGAGTACCTCGTCGACAACCTCGCGTCCAGCCGGGTGATGCTCATCGGCACCCTGCGCGGCGAACCGGGCGAGGCGCTGCGGCTGGCCTCGGCCGCGGCGCAGCGCTCGTCCAGCCACACCTTCGAACTGACCCGGCTCGACGCCGAGCGCACCCGCGAGTTCGCGGCCGCCTGCCTGGAGACCGAACCGGCCGCAGTACCCGCCGCCGTCGCGAACCTGTTGTGGCAGAACAGCGAAGGCGTGCCCTTCGTCGTCGAGGAGCTGCTGCACGGCATGGTCGGCGACGGCCTGCTCGTCGGCGGGCCGGGCGGCTGGCAGGTCGTCGGCGAGCTGCAGGCCCGCGTGCCCGAGGCGCTGATCAGCAGCATCGCGGCCCGCGTCGACGCGCTCGGCCAGGACGGCGAAACCCTGCTGTCGGTGGCCGCCGTGCTGGGCCGGCGGTTCCCGCTGTCGGTCGTGCAGGCGGTGACCGACATGGACGACCGCATGCTGCACAACCACATCAGCGCGAGCGTCGCCGCGCACCTGGTCACCACCGACGAGACCACGCCCGGCTGGTACGCCTTCCGCCACCCGCTGACCGCCGAGGCGCTGCTGGCCCGGCTGGTGCCGTCGACGAAGGCGAACCTGGCGCGTAGGGCCGCCGACGCCGTCGAGCAGCTGCACCCCGGTCTGCCCGGCGAGCTGTGCGCGCTGGCCGCGGGGCTGCGGCTGACGGCGATGGACCACCCCGGCGCCGGCCGGCTGTTCGCCGAAGCCGGCCGCCGCGCGCTCGACGGCGGCGCGGCCGACACGGCGGTGACGATGCTGACCCGCGCCGTCGAGCTGCTGGCCACGGCGAGCCCCGACGACCGCGCCGACGCCCTCGAAGTCCTGCTGCACGCGCTCGGGCAGACCGGGCAGTTCGACCGGGCCGTCGAGTTCTCCGCCCGGTTCGCCGAGATCGGCCGGCTCGAACGGGCCGTCGACCTGCACATCCAGCTGGCGTGGGCGGCCTACATCGGCGGCCGCCACGACGAGTGCCTCAACCAGATCGAGCAGGCCCGCGCCCCGCTCGGCGGCGAGATGACCGAGGAGCAGAACGCGGGTCTCGACGCCGTGGAAGCGACGCTGTGGCTCGACATCCCCGGCCCGGCCCACACCGAGCGGGCCCGGAAGCTCGCCGAGCAGGCGTGGGAGGTCGCCGAACGCGCCGGCGTGCCGTTCGTGTCGTGCCAGGCCCTGCAGGTGCTCGGCATGGTGGCGCTGGAGTCGGACCTGACCGAGGCCGAGCGCTACCTGCAGCTGGCGCGGCGGCTGGCCGAGCGCCACCAGCTGACGCACCTGCGCACCCAGGTGCTGGTCCGCCTCGGCGGCCACCGGATGCTCGCCGAGGGCGACATCCGGACGTTCGAGCTCGCCCGCGCGGAAGCCCAGCGCACCGGCGCGATCACACTGACCTGCGCGGTCGACGCCAGCCGCGCGGTGCACGCGGTGATGCGCGGCGAGTTCGCGCAGGCCGACCGCATCCTCGACGAGAACCTCGCGGTGCTGGGCCGGCTCCGGCTGGTCGCGCTGCTGCAGTACACGCACATGACGCGCGCGATGGTGGCCGCCCACCAGGCGGACCGGCCGCGGATGGAGCGCGCGCTCGAGGACTTCCGCGCGGAGGGCGGCACGACGGCGCAGGAGCTCGTGCTCAGCGTCGGGCTGGCCCAGGTGTTCTGCTCCCTGCTGGAGGAGGACGCCGAACGCGCCCGCCGCGAGCTGGCGCAGGTGCTCGCGTTGGAAGAGCGTCAGCCCAGCCGCTTCCACCTGGCGGGCCAGCACGGTCTCCGGCTGCTGATCGAGGCGCTCGACGGCGCACCGCCGCCGGACCGGCCCCCGGCGGCGGTGAGCGGCATGCGCTGGAACCGCCAGTTCGTGCTGCTGGGCGACGCGGTCCGCCACGGCCGCGCGGGAGACGTCGAGCAGGCCGACGCCGCCGTGGCCGCCGCGATCGAGGCGGCGGCCCCGTTCCCGGTGAGCCGGCACCTGGGGCTGCGCATGGTGGCCGAGTCCGCGGCGGCCGACGGCTGGGGCAACCCGGTGATGTGGCTCAAGGAGGCCGAAGAGTTCTTCCACCAAGCGGAGGTGACGGCGGTGGCCAGCGCGTGCCGCGGGCTGCTGCGCAAGATCGGCGCCCCGGTCGGCCAGCGCCGCACGGGCTCCGACCGCCTCCCGGCGGAGCTGCGCTCGGCGGGCGTGACGGTCCGCGAGTACGAGGTGCTGCAGCTGCTGGCCGACAACATGGGCAACAAGGACATCGCCCGCCGGCTGCACATTTCCCCGCGCACGGTGGAGAAGCACGTGGCGAGCCTGATGGCGAAGTCCCATCTGGAGAACCGCAGCGCGCTGACGGAGTACGCGCGCAACACTCCACAGTAACTTTGTCCATAGGGCGAAGAAGACTGTCGCCCAAGATCACGCCGAACCACGCCCTCACCGCAGCCGACTGGACAACTCTGACGGCAAGAGTCTCCGAGATCAGCTGGTCCCACCTGGCAATCGCCCGAGGAGATCCCCCCTTGGCAGGTAGTTCCCCGCGAACGACCCCCGCTCATCTCATGCCGAGCGCGGCGACGCAATAGCGCTGGCAGCACTTCGGAATCACACCCTCGACAACCCCCGTCGACGGGACAGAAACATGACAATATCTACCCATTTTCGGTTCGTTTCGGCTGACCATGACACCTTGACCTAGCATACCTGAACGCGCCGCCGCAGGCTTGAGAGGGTGTCCATGATCCGATTCCCCGCTCCCGGCAGGACCTCGACCTTCGCCATTGAAGGTCCGCGCGTGTTCATACGTCACCTGACGCACGGCGACGTTCCGGAGATCTCGATTATTTTGCAAGAAAGCGTGGAATTCCATCACCCCTGGGTGAGTTATCCACACACCGCAGCCGCCCTAGCTGATTACGTCACAAGCGCTGAATCTGAGGGAACTGTCTTGTTCTTGGCCGGCCTCAAGTCTTCCGGAGAATTCGTCGGCTTGATGAACTTGAGCAGGTTCGCCATGGGCACGTGGCGAACCTGCGAGTGCGGCTGCGCGGTCAGCGTGCGCCACCGCGGCCGTGGGTACCTGACGGAAGCGATGGGCCTCCTCGTCCGGCACGCGATGGCCAACCTCGGGATGCGCCGGGTCGAAGCGCTGGTCGCCCCAGAGAACACGGCGTCACGGCGAATGCTCGAAGCGGTCGGCTTCCGCCGCGAAGGTGTCGCCCGGTCCGCGATCGGTGACGACAGACGGCGACTCGACCAGGTTCGATGGGCGATCACCGCCGGCGACCTCGCCGACGGTACGGACTCGAAAGGAGGTGAACAATGACCCAGCCGAACACATCGCAAGGAAGCGGCCTCGTCGACGTCAGCAATGTCACGCTCGACTCGTTGAGGAACTTGGACGACTCAGTCCTCGCTCACTCGCTCCGCCGGTTCCAACGCGAGGCGGATGACGCGAGAGACCCGATCGCCGCATTCGGCGCCTTCAACCAGCACAGTTCGAGCCCCTGGTGATCAATCCGATGGCGGGCGCGTAACAATCCGCACCCGCCATCGGCTTCGAACCGTTCGAGAGGTGCATCCAGTGTCACCACATGTGCCCGCCGCCACCAGAACCGCTTCCGCAGAATGGCCGGGAGATCTACTCGACGTATCCGCGCTGCACACCTCCGGATGGAAACCGGTACCGTTTCGACAGTTCCTACTCAAGGTCCATTCCCGCTGCAACATCGCCTGCAACTATTGCTACGTCTACGAAATGGCGGACCAGAGCTGGAGAGCACAGCCGACCGTGATGTCGGAGCGGGTGGTCGAACGTGCAGCAGAACGGATCGCTGAGCACGCGAGGACGCATGAGCTCGACGAGGTGCGCATCATCCTGCACGGCGGCGAGCCCCTGCTCGCAGGTCGGGACTTCTTCCTTGACCTTACGCGCACATTCGCCCGAGCGATGGGGCCGGACACGGTCCACACCCTCGGAGTGCAGACCAACGCCGTTCTGCTCGACGAGGACTACCTGGATCTACTGCTGGAATGCCGAATCCGGGTCGGTGTCAGTCTCGACGGCGGCCGAGCCACCAACGACCGCCACCGCAGGTACCGGAACGGCCGGAGCACCTACGACGAGGTCGTCACCGCACTCGCACTACTGACCACGCCGAAGTACCGCCCACTGTTCACTGGCTTGCTGGCGACGATCGACATCGCCAATGACCCTGTCTCGACGTACGAAGAACTGCTCGAGCTGAATCCACCGTCCGTGGATTTCCTGCTGCCGCACGGCAACTGGACAACTCGCCCCCCTCACCGCATTGCCGACCCGGCGAGCACGCCCTATGCCGACTGGCTGATCCCGATCTTCGACCGCTGGTACCTCGCGCCCCACCGCGAAACCGGTATCCGCTTCTTCGAGGAGATCATCAACCTGGTTCTCGGGGGCCGGAGCTCTCTGGAGTCGATCGGACTCACCCCGGTAAACCTGATCGTCATCGAGACCGACGGGTCTCTGGAGCAGGTCGACTCACTGAAGGCGGCGTTCGACGGGGCAGCGAAAACCGGTCTCAACGTCTTCGAGCACGACTTCGATGTGGCGCTGGAGAACCCCGCCGTCGCGGCTCGCCAGATCGGGATCGACGGGTTGTCGAGCACCTGCCGTTCGTGCCGAGTACTCGGCGTGTGCGGCGGCGGACTTTACCCGCACCGCTACCGCGAAGGGTCCGGTTTCCTCAACCCGTCGGTGTACTGTCCCGACCTGCTCCGGCTGATCGACCACGTACACGGCCGCGTCGCGGCGGACCTAGCCTGGGCCGGGGGCGGCCCGAGATGACCAGCACCCACCGGCTCTCACCTGCCCACTTCGACCTCCTGGCCAGCGGCCGGGGTGAGGCCACTACGATCGCCGCGCTGCGCGCCGGGCAGCTCAGCAAGCACTTGCTGATGTTGCGAGCGATCGATCACATCGCCCCCGACGTCGTGCCGAGTCAGTTCAACGCCACCGGCTTCCGTGCAGCGTACGAACTGCTCAACGAGGTGCAACTCGCCGCACCCGAGGCAGTGCAGGATGTGCTCCTGCATCCCCATACCGGCGGCTGGCTCAGTCATTGCCTGCAACGGTTGCACGATCACGCTCCACCGGACTACCGGCTTCGTCTCGACCTCGCGTACGCGGCGAACGTCGCGGCAGCGGCCGCCGTACGCGCGGGTGTGCCGTTCCGGATAGCGGTGCATGTCCGCGGCGGCCGTGTGGCGCTACCCACCCTGGGCACAGCGGCGGCGCACGGTAGGGACACCGTCGTTGTGTCGGACGGCGCCGAGGTTCGTGTGTGCTCCGCAGGCCTCGCCGTCGTGGTGCGACCTCACAGCGAAGCCCGTAGTGGATGGACGCCAGTACGGAGGCTCAGCGCCAACGCCGGCGGCCGTACGATCACGGTCGACCTCGATGACGTCGACCCTTTTCGCGGCCACAACTACCCGGCTGTCACCGGCCGGCTGACCGAGCGCGAGTTCGATCGGTGGTCGGAGTTGTTCGATGGAGCCTGGGCTCTCCTGTCCGAGGACCACCCGGCCTACGCGAATGCGATCGCGGCCGGTTTGCGGTCTCTGGTTCCGCAGCGCACCGGCGACCTCCACCACAGCATCAGCGCGACGTCGACGGACGCCTTCGGCTCGATCGCCCTGTCCCTTCCCACGGACGCCCCGAACTTCGCGAACACCCTGATCCACGAGTTCCAACACGCCAAGTTGAGCGCACTCCTGGACATCGTCCAGTTGACCGATCCGGATCCGGCGACCCGCTACTACGCGCCTTGGCGGGACGACCCGAGGCCACTGCCGGGGCTGCTTCAAGGCACCTACGCCTTCCTCGGCGTCACCGACTTTTGGCGCGTGCACCGCTACCGCGCCGCCGACGTCGACGCCACCACGCTGCCCGATTTCGAGTTCGCCCGCTGGCGGACCCAGACCGAAAACGCCTGCGCGGAGCTTCTCGGATCAGGCGGTCTCACTCCGGCCGGCGTGCAGTTCGTGCGAGGTATGCGTGCGAGGCTGGCGAGCTGGCAGGACGAGCAGATCCCGGCTGATCTCGAGGCACAGGTCCGCGACACAGCCAGCGAACACGCGGCACGCTGGCGCTTGCGCAACCTGGTCCCGTCCCAGGCGGATGTCGAGGCCCTCGCTGGGGCCTGGGCCTCCGGTGACGCTGCCGCCCACGCACCTGAGTCCACCTTGCTCAGCGGCACCTCCGAAACGCACGTCGACGCGCCCCGACTCCGGCTATGGCACATGCGGATGACTTCTCCGGACGAATTCGCACGACTAATCGCGAGGCCCGAATCGGCTGCTGCGAAGGTGCCCGGTGCAACCACGGCCGACGTGAGCTACGTACACGGCGAGCTCGGCGCAGCCGTGTCCGGATATCGAGAGCAGATCGAGAAGTCGTCCAGCGCGTCGGCTTGGATCGGGTTGGCGCTCGCGCTGCGGCGTTCAGGCGACGAGCAAACCGCCGCACAACTGCTGCGCCGCCCCGAGCTGCTGCTCGCGGTATACGAACGCTTGCGCTCCGCAGGAAAGGTTCCCCTCCCCGAGTCCTTGGCCCGCTGGCTGCACCACGACACCTCCGACAGGAAGACGGTACTCACATGAGCGAGCTGCGCCCCGATCAGCTACCTGTCATCGACACCGACTGCCACGTGGTCGAACCGTTCGAGTTGTGGGCGGAAGAATTACCCGAGCAATTCCGAGACTTCGCCCGACAGCGGACCACCGACGACGAGGGCAACGAAACTCTGTTCCACCACGGGCGCGAACTGGACCTCGAGTGGACGATCGGCACTTTGTGCACACCCGGCTCGGGCAGCGCCGAGGGACGCCTCGACGTCAGTCTCGACGCCGAGGTGCACCCTGGCGTGCGAGACCCGGTTGCGCGCCTCGAGCTCATGAACAAGCAGGGAATCGCCGTCAGCGTCTTGTTTCCCTCGTGCACGCTCGGCTTGGACGACGTCGAGGACATCGAGTTCCGCTGGGCGTACGCCGAAACCTACAACAGTTGGATTGCGAGGTTCTGCGAGACGGACCCGATCCGGCTGCGGTGGGGAGCCGTGCTGCCGTTGACTTCCGTCGATCGCGCCATGGCGGAGCTGGAACGCTGCATCGGGCTCGGCTGCTCGACCGTCATGCTGTCGCCGCTGCCCAGATCCGGTCCGGGTGCGATCCCGTTCGCCGACTCGCGGCGGGCGAGCCTCTGCCGCAACCTCGGGCACCCCGAGCTTGACGTGTTGTATCAGCGCCTCGTCGAACTGGACATGCCGGCGACGGTGCATGTGGTGAACCCGGCAGCCAACGCACTCGGCATGGGCTGGGTCTTCGCCAACCGCACCCAGTGGCAGATGGGTCAGCCCTTCCAGGCTCAGCTGGCCGTGCTGCACATCATCGACGGCGGCGTGCTGGACCGGTTCCCCACGCTGCGAATGGGCATCATCGAGGGGGACGTCGGCTGGCTTCCGCACTGGCTCGGCCGGATGGAGGAGACATACGACAAGTTCGCGCTGATGTCGCGGAAGCTGGAACGCGGCCCGATCCAGCAGTTCCGCGATCAGCTCTACCTGTCGGGAGAACCAGCTGATCTCGGCCTGGCCCACTCGGCGAAGCTCGTCGGCTCCGACCACATCCTGTTCGGCAGCGACTGGCCCCACATGGACGGTGCTTGGCCCGACCCGGTCGTGATCGTACGTGATCGCGCCGACCTGAGTCTCCAGGACAAGCGAGCGATACTGGTGGAAGGTCCGGCGCGGTACCTCGGCCTCAATCTCGATGCCCTGATGGCACACCTCGGCCCTGGCTGGTCTCTGGACGCGCAGGTGGAGGACCTCGCCGGCATGCTGCCGCCGGACTACGTCCCGGGCGGTGGCGGCCGGGCCGGTGTGATGTGATGGCGTCGTCGGCACCGGGGCGATTCCGCCCGGACCAGGTGCAGATCCTGCTCACGGAGCGATGCAACTTGCGGTGCAGGCACTGTGCGGTGCCGGCCGAGGACTCGCCGGCCGAGCACGAAGTCGAGATAGCCAAGTGGCTGGCGTTCGTCGACGTCCTGGCCGCGGGCGGGCTACGCAGTCTCGTACTGTCGGGCGGAGAGGCACTGCTGCGGCCCGAAGCGGTCGATGTCGCTCTGCGGGCCCTCGAACGCGGCGTCGAACGAACGGTCCTCGTTACCAACGGGCTGATCTTCCGCGGCGCCGTGCCGCAGAAGATCGCTGACGCCCAGCGCAGGTTCCCCGGCTTCGGGGTGCATGTCAGCCTCGACGGCTGCACCGCCTCGACGCACGACTGGATGCGCGGGCGTGGGACCTTCCACAGAACAATGCGTTCGCTGGAACGGCTCCGCGAAGCGGGTGGGCGGCTCACGGGCGTGCACACGGTATTCCACCGCGGGAACGTCCACGAGTTCGACGGTTGCGCAGCACTCGCCGAGAAGCTGGGGGCGTCCAGCTGGACCGTCTTCCCCATCGCGGCCCTCGGGCGCGCCACGCAGATACAGGAGTACCGACTCGACGAGGAGACGTGGCGGGATCTGATCACCCGAAGTCCCGGACTCGAGCGGCGGTACGGGCTGAGCATCGGGGTGATGGGTCCGGTCCTGGAGGACGAGTGGCCCCGGACGCTCCCCGACCTGCCGACCCCCCGCTTCCCGCACGCCCGACAGACGTGCGTCGGACCGGACGGGGAGGTCTTCACCTGTCCACCTCTGCGAGACCGCCCGGTCGGCACTCTGCAGGACGTGGTGACGCGGCAGGACTGGCACACCGTCGCCGAGGGGGCCGGGGACCTGCTTCGCGCCGAGTGTTCCGGCTGCAAACTGATCCTGCTGTGCACCGGAGTTCACCTGGAATCCCCTTTCCACGCCACGAAAGGCTGATCGATGCGTTGGATCGAACCCGGGGATCCCATACGCCCGGACTCACCGCCGCTACCGAGTGCGGGTGCGCTGGCCATGGACGAGATCAACTGGCACCACCTTTCCTGCGGCGAACTGGCGATCAGCCCGAGAACAGGTGGCTGGGCGGTCTTCGACGGCCGGGAACGAGCCGTGTTCGAGAGCATGCCCCGGGTGGAGGACGCCGGAGCGTTTCGGCCGATTCTCGAAGTCGCTTGGAAATGCGCGCTGATCACCGTGGACGGGAAATCGACCTACGACGAGGCGGCTCACGCAGCAGCGGTGGCGGCCACTCGTGATTACTACACGATCGTCCTGTTGCTCAATTCCGGCTGCAACCTGGTGTGCTCCTACTGCTACCTCGGGCACGCCACCCCGACAAGTGCCCGTTCGATGGATCTCGGGCACGCGCAGGCCGTCATCCGGGCTTCCCTGGAGCAGCCGTGGCCTTCGGTGCTGGTGGACTTCGGTGAGATCGCCGCTGCCGAGCAACAGTTCCGTGCCCTGCTTCCATGGGCGGTGAACGAGGCGGAGCGCAGGGACAAGGTCTTGCGGGCTTCGATCCAGACCAATGGGACGACTTTGAACGAGGGACTCGCCGACTTCCTCGCGCGTCACGACGTTTCGGTGGGAATCAGTCTTGACGGACCCCGCGACATCCACGATGGCGCTCGTCGGTTCCGCAGCGGGGCGGGCTCCTACGATAAGGCTGTGGCCGCGATCGCTCGCTGTCGCGCTCGGGGTCTGCGCGTCCACCTCATCGCAACGGTCACCCAGCGCGCAGTGGGGCGCAGTCAGGATGTGCTCGCCGAGATCAGAGCGCACGACCCCGACAGTTACTTGGTGAAGCCGGTCCTGGCTCAGGGCGAGGCAGCCACGGCCTGGGAGGCAGAAGGCTTGTCCCCGGGCCAATTCGACGAGTTCATGGCCGAGGTCGTTTCCAGCGCCGACGTCACAGACTCGGAGCTGATGGAACAGTCCGCGCACAAGTTCCTTCTCAGGATCCTCGGCGATCGCGGCGGCTGGCGCGACTCCTGCACGAGCCGGTACTGCGGCTCGGGACAGTCCTTGCACGTGGCGGGCGCCGACGGCGGTCTGCACGCCTGCCCACGGTTCGTACAGGACTCCAGTAAGGAGCTGCCGCTGGTGCAGATCACGAAACGACCGGAAATCGGTCGGCTGGAGCTCCGGAACCTGGTCTCTGCCGACCTGCGGCGCCCGCCATCGACGTGTGCGGGGTGCAGCTGGCTCGGCAGCTGCGGAGGTGGATGCACGCTCGCCGGTCAGGGTGGCAACCGATCGGTGCCGCTGCCCGATCCGAACTGCCCCGCATACATGACGATCCACCACACGTTGTTCCACACGATCATTCCCTCGTTCCTGGCGGGTAAGCACCGTGGGAGCCGGGTGTTCAACGGGGCCGAACTCCACGAGGTGCTGACATGAGCACGGGATTGCAGGTTCGCATCGGCTACGGCCTCGGTGTTCAGCACATGATCGACGATGCGGACGACTTCGTCTCGTTATGCCGTGGCGTGGAGAGCTCCGGATTCGACTCGTTGTGGTTGTCCGAGGTAATCACCAGCCCCGCGCTCGATCCGATTGCGGGCTTGGCCTTCGCCGCGGCCGTGACCGAACGGATCAAGCTCGGGACCAGCATCCTGGTCGCCCCCGGCCGGCCGGCCGCCGTTCTCGCGAAGTCCGTTGTCACATTGGACATGCTCAGCGGCGGCCGTTTTCTGCCGATCCTCGGCCTGGGCACGGTCCACCCGGACGAGCAGCAATCCTTCAACGTGAATCGTGCTGATCGCGGGCCCTGGCTGGAAGAAGCCGTACACGTGATGCGGCGGCTCTGGTCCGAGGAGTCGGTCACCCACTTGGGAGAGCGGTTCCGGTTGGACGACGTGGGTCTGCCCGTGCGGCCGCGGCGGTGCCCACCCGTGTGGCTCGGCGGTCAGGCCGGCTCGGAACTGCGTAGAGTCGGACGCATCGCCGACGGGTGGCTGGCCAGCTTTGCGACCCCCGCGGAGGTCTCGCGAGGGATCGTCCGGGTACGGGACGCGGCAAGCGATGCAGGGAGGCGGATCGAGGAAGATCACTACGGTGTGCTGCTGCTGTACGCCCTCCGTGAGCCGTCACCGCAGTCGGTCGAGTTCATCTCGTGGCGTCGGCCGGACCTCACTCCGGACCGCGCGTTGCCGATCGGAGGAGCAATGATCGCCGAGCGGCTTCGCGAGTACGTCGAGGCGGGCGCTTCGAAATTCATCCTGGTTCCCGCTGACCGGCCGAAGAGCTGGCCTTCCGAGCTCGAAGAGCTGGCGGAGACGGTCATCCCGATCCAAGGTGAAGTGGCGGCATCGGCATGACCGCCGTCAATGCCCTCGTCGAACAGGACGATGCGAAGCGCGGCATGAACTTGATCAAGCTCGAGTGGGTGCGCCGACACCTCGAGGGAGGGACCGACGTGGGCGAGCTGTGCGCCGCCGTGGCTGCCGCTGGCGCACACGCCAGACCGGTACTCGTCGGGCCCCGGTTCGGCAGGTGGCTGAGCCGCCTGGTCCGGCTCCTCGACCGCCGTGCGGCAGAACTGCTGCCGGACGGCGATTTTCACGCAACCTGCCTGCAGGCAGCCGAATTCACGGCAGCCATTCGCTGCCTGGATCCGGCCGCGGTAGGCGTAACGACACACATGCGAGTAAACGCGGACGGCATCGTCTCTCTGCCCGGTGCCGGCGTCTGGCTTGCATTTCCCCTCGCGTTCGCGGGCGTCACCGTGCCGATTCGCGCATCTGTCACCACCGACCCGCCGCTCGTCGAGATCGACCTGCCGACCGGCGCCGACCCCGGATCGGTGAAGGTGCATCTCGGCTCGGAACCACACGACGGCGCCGATTCGGCAGGAGTGGAAACCGGAACCGCAACGGTAGGCGTGGCCGCGAGCCCGCCGACCGTGCGAACACCAACGCCGCTTCCGGCCTGTGCATCGCGCTGGACTGCGGCCGGCGGCAGGTTGCGAACGGACTTCGCCGCAGCGACGTGGATGCCAGGCGCAACAGCGGAGCTGCAGGCGGTCCTGACGGAGCTCGGCACTCCGGAGGGGATCCAGATCAACAGTCTTTCCGACCGCAAGCAGCGCACCGACCCGACTTTCGATCACCTGAGCCTGCTGCACGTTCGCCGCCCCGCGCGGTACGACTCGATCGTCGCCCGGATCGAATCGGCGCCCGACGGCGACGTGCGCCGGCTTCTCAAGGGTCACGTCGCCTACATAGAGCGTGACATGAGTTCCGCAGCCGAGACGTACGCCGAGCTCGTGGTCCGCCATCCCCACGACGTGGACCTGTGGCGCGACCTGACCTTCGCCATCCGGCACCTCGGCGATCCGGGACCCGGTGAGACATGGCTCTTCCACCCCGCAGACGTGATCGCGAGGGCGGAGGTCTGCGCGCCGGACCCGGCCCCGCTATCGCAAATCCTGCCGTCCCGTTCGCGGTACGACGCCATGCCCCCTGCCTGCCGGTTCGCTCTCGGTCTTCTGGAATGGGTGAGAAATGATCTCGATCATCGGTGACATCACCCCGCCCGTGCTGCCCTCGATGGAACAAAGCGACGAGCTGCGCGGCTACACCGTGCTCCGGCCGGAGCACGGACAGCCCGTCAACTTCGTGGCCGTCATGTCCGGGATCAAGCCCGTGATGGACGACTGGGTGGCAAGGTCGCGACTGGACGAGTACATCGACATGTGCCGCAGCCGCGGACTCTACGTGACGTCCAATGCGCAGTTCGCCGGCTTGTCCGGCGACGACGCTCTCGCCGACGTTATCGGCGGTGAGACGCTGACGACCACAAGGGCCGCTGCCCACACAGTAGCGGAAGATGTGCCTGACGCTTCCGTGCACGTGTTCGTCGGGCGAGACCGCGAGGCGGTGGACCGCACGCGGTGGTCGGGCTGGTACCCGCTGGTGAGCAGCGGGCGTGCCTCGAGCAAGCCGTGGATCGACCACTACTGGTTCGGCGAGGGACTCGGCTATCCCCGATGCTGCACGGAGGCTTTCGCCAGAAACAACAACTGGTCGATCAACAACATGCCATACCAAGCGTGGCGAGCCACCCGCGCACCGTCGGCGCTCTGCAACTCGACCCCGCGGTTCACCGGCCTCACCTGGACGGCCCACCTTCCCTGTCGCTACGACTGTGCGGCCTCGACAAAGCTGGCCAAGAAGACGAGGGTGGAAATGCGCCGGCATTGCCCGGACCTCGCCGACCACATCGACCGCCTCACGGCCCGGCCCTGCCTCGTCTTGAACGAATGGGAGACATTCAGCTTCGACGGCGCCGTACACGCGGCATCGGTCCGCTATCGGGCGGTTGCCCTCATGCCGTCCAACAAGCCCAACATGGAGCTGTTCGAGGCGCTCCGAGCGGGTACGCAGGTCGAGATCCGCGACGATCTCGTGGTGGTATTCGACGAGGATGACGTCGTCTGGATCGAACAATGCCGTGTCGACGGGTTCGCACCCCGTGTTCCTTTCTTCCTCGACTTCTCGGTCGGTGCCCGATGAGCGCGAAAGGAAGCGCGGTGGCTCGCCGGCTCGACCACCTGCGCGAACTAACGAGGTCGCTGAACCTGCACACGCCGCCGTCCTACTTCGCGTCGACAAAAGACATGATCCTCTATGAGGAGGCGCTCGCGCCATTGCGAGACGATGACACCGGGCGCCCGCTGAGCCTCTACGTCGGCATCCCACTGTGCGTCGAACACTGCTCCTTCTGCATGTACTTCTACGGGCTGGCCGACCGGGCAGGCGATAAGGCCGAAGCCTGTGTCCGTGGGATCGAAGCCTTCCTCCACGAGATCGGCGCAACCACCGGCCGCGCGATCGCCGGAAGCTACGTCGGCGGTGGTACCCCGACCGTGCTGGCGGCGGCACAGATCGAACGGCTGCTCTCCGCGGTGAATGCCGCGTTCGTGTTCGAAACCGATGCGCAGCGCACGTTCGAGATGTCCCCGAGTACGATGACCGCTGACAAGGCCCGGGCGATCGTGGCAGGTGGGTTCCAGCGGGTCAGTTTTGGTGTCCAATCCTTCAGCCGAGCAGTGGTCAGTGCCGAAGGACGGACGTTCGCGTCCGTCGACGAAGCCCGCGCGCTGATCCAGTACTGCCAAGACGCTGGCGTCACCGAGGTCAACATCGACCTGATGGTCGGTCTGGCCGGGGAAACAACCGAGTCCGTGCAGGACTCCGTGGTACATGCGCTCACCAGTGGCTGCACCACGGTCTCGATCTACCGCTACCGGCCCGCCCGCGGCTCGGAGCTGCGAAGGCGGGGCGGCGTCGACCAGTACGTCGCGACTTGCGCCGAGCGGATAACGCGTATGGCCGACCTGGCCACACGGCACGGATGGGATGTCGAAGGTCGCGCGGACGGCGAACACGTCCGGCTGATCGATCCCTCGGCGTCCGCGCACCGGGCCGAACGCAATTTCTACGAAACGCGGTACCGCCCACAATTCGCCAACTCCCTTTTGGGAGTAGGCAGCGGAGCGCGCTCGTTCCACCGTGACCACCGGTTCGTCCACTGCGCCCACCAGCCACGAGGAGGGTTCAGCTTGGTAGGCAGGTTAGTCGAGGTGCAGGACTGCGACCTGCCGTCCCGAGCGGCCGCCGCGCTGGTCAACGAGCTGTACCGGGAGTGGACCGTGGACACCGCTGCGATCGAGCGAGACGCCGGAGTCACCGTGCGGGACCTGTTCTGTGCGGAACTGGATTTCCTGCTCGATGAGGAAGTTCTCATTGAGGACGAGTCCTGGCTCACCGTCGCGCCGCGCCACCGTGCAGACTGGCTGTACTACGAGAAGCTGCTGTATCCCGAGGACTGGCTAGCCAGGCGTGGCGCGTCGAAGCTGCTTCGGGCAAGGTGATCGAGTTGACGACTCAGGTGTCGACTCGCGCCCTGTTCACCGTCCCAGTGTGGACAGCGGACCTCGCGCCGTCCACCGCGTGGATACCTCACCTGGTTGACGACATCGACCGTCTGTTGCGCGACGGAGGACAGGACCCCGCGACGTCGTCGGGTAACCAGACGCTGCCCGAGCTCCACTCGCGGAAGGAGCCGCACTGGTGTGAGTTTTTCGACTGGATTCGCACCGTGTTCGGAGAGGTAGCGTCGACTGCGCCTATACAGCGTTCCCACCGCTTCGTGATCCGATCGTGGGCCCTGCGGATCGACAAAGCCAGTGCGCATAAGGACCTTCACCACGGCCCGACGAGGCTGCTCGCCACGCACAACCACACTCCCGCACTCCTGACAAGCGTGTTCACGTGCGAGCTGCCGGCGGAGCCGGAGTCCGATCGGCTGGCCACGATCTTTCACAACCCCGTCTTCCACGTGAACTGCCCTTGGCAACCGAAAATAGTGGCCTTCACGCCCGTAGTCGGTACCCTCGTGGTCTTTCCGGGATGGCTCGAACATTCCGTGCCCGTTTCAGCGCCGATCCCGCACGGCCAGCGCCGGGTCACGATCAACACCGACTACCTACCCGACTTCGGCTGAGACCGTGATCAGCATCGTGGTGACGAGCTACAACCAACGTCGCTTCCTGCCCGCGGCGATCGACTCGGCGCTGGAGCAGACGCGTCTACCGGCGGAGGTGATCGTCGTCGACGACGGCTCGACCGACGCGAGCCGTCAGCTCATCCGTAAGTACGGCGACTCATTGGTGACGATTTCGCGTCCCAACGGCGGTCAGGCAGCGGCGTGGAATACGGCGGTGCCCGCAACGACCGGTGATTGGATCCTCTTCCTGGACGGCGACGACCGGCTAGCTCCACATGCCGTCGAGAGCCTCGAAGAGGCGCTTCGCGGAGTGATCGGCGCGGTGAAGGTGCACTGGCGCATGCGGCTGGTGGACGAACATGGAACACCCCTCGGAATCGAGATGCCCGAGGGTCGCCTACCACGAGGCGACCGGCTTCCGCAGCTCGTCGAGTACGGGTTCGACCGCGGGCCGAACCTGGCCACCTCGGCCAACGCGTGGCACAGGACGTTCCTGAGCAAGGTACTGCCGATGCCGGAGGAGCCATTCCGGATCAGCGCCGACACCTACCTCCACGGCCTTTCCCCGCTGTACGGCACCACTGTCGCGGTCGACGAGGTCTGCTCGGACTACCGCTGCCACAAAGACAACAACGGGGGGAAAGGTTCCGCCCGCTTCCGCGCCGAAGAGATCGTCCGCCGCTCCGCATTCATGTTCGACCTGGTCGCCGACGGACTGCGTACACGCGGGCTTCCCGCCGACATCGGACGATGGAAAACAACGAACCCGGTCTACACGCGACACGTGCGCATCGCGGAGGAGCACACCCATGCCGGATCCGAGGTACGTGGTCCTGGAAAGACTGCTGAGCGCAGTTGAATTGCTCGGCCGGCGCCCGGCGGCCGGGCCCCTGCCTGCACCGGACGACTTCCCTTGGCTCGCGTCGCTCGAAGCGGCGGCGCCGGCCATCGGAGTGGAGGCACGGGCGTTGTTCGACCGCTTTGCGGCCATCGACACGAACGTGTTGAATCCGCTCTCGGTCGACGTGGCGGGAAGCTGGCGATTGGTGCCGCTGATCGATCGAACGGGCCCGTATCCCTACCTGGCTGCCATGCCGGCAGCGCAGGCCGCCCTGTCCCAGGTTCCCATGTTGCGAGCCGCCGACTTCGCAGTGCTCACGTCTGGTTCGCGGATCGCGCCGCACACGGGCAACAACTGGGGGGTGCTCCGCGCCCATCTGGCACTCGTGGTTCCGCCGGGCGAAGAGGTCTGCGCGCTGCGCTTTCCGTGCCAACGCATCGAAGTTTCGTGGTCCGCCGGCAAGGCGTTCGTTTTCGACGATTCGTTCGAACACGACGCGGTCAACGACCGGGAGGGCGATCGGCTCGTCTTGCTCGTCGAGGCCGACCGGCCGCTATCGGGACCGGTCGCCGTGCTCAACCGGTTGTGCCAGCGCTGGTATCGGAACCACCCCGTCCAGCGTGGAGTCAGGCAACGCGTGCTAGCAGCGTACGACAGCATCGGCCGATGAGCTCGCCGCGACGTCCACGCTGGCCGGCCCGACTGCGCGGCCGATGGCGATGGTGGGCGATCGGGTGTGCCGGGCTGGCGGGGGCGGTCGCCGCCCTTGCCTGGTTGACGCCGGTCGGCGCCCGGCTGTTCATGTCCTACATTTCGCAGTCGCCGGATCGGCAGAGTGCGCTCTCCGGCATGGCCGGTGCGCTGCTCGCCGCAATGAGCCTGCTGGTCTCGATCGTCGGCATAGTCGTGTCGTGGCGGCAGCTGAAGCTCGGTAGTGGCGTCCCGGGGAAGGCAACCGTGGCCCTCCACAGCGAAATCGGTGTCGCCCGTCGGCCGGGTATGGCCTCCCTCGCTCCGCCCGAGGGGCTGCTCGGTGAACACCTGTTCGGAAGGTCTGCGCTGGTCAAGGATCTGTGCAGGATCCACCGGCGGCGAGTTCGGCAGTCACCTCGTGTCCGGGTGTTGCACGGCATGGGAGGAGCGGGGAAGACCACGGTCGCTTTGCTCGTGGCAGAGGTGCTGCAGCGGGCCGGTGTACAGGTGTGGTGGGTGTCCGCGGCGACAGAGGCCAGCCTGCAGACCGGGATGCGCGAGGTGGCGGCTCGACTGGGCGCCGGTGACTTGGAAATCGACCGGGCCTGGGCCGGCATGGGCAGCGCTCCGGACCTTGTGTGGCGTCTGCTCGGCGACCGCAAGGACCGATGGCTGCT
The DNA here is from genome assembly GCF_055633805.1 of Amycolatopsis sp. NPDC114478. Lineage (NCBI taxonomy): Bacteria > Bacillati > Actinomycetota > Actinomycetes > Pseudonocardiales > Pseudonocardiaceae > Amycolatopsis > Amycolatopsis sp. NPDC114478. The sequence continues at coordinate 327,504 of NZ_JBVKDO010000012.1, forward strand.
CGTCGTCGACAACGCCGACGATACCGTGTCCTCGGATCCGATGAGGACCCGGTCGCGACCGGCCGAGGCTGGATTCGGCCGGTTCGCAGGCGATCCGGTGCCGTTCTCGTGACCACGCGGGACGGGCTGCCCACCACGTGGGGAGGGCGGCCCGGCATCGAATCGTGGTGCCAGTTCGACCTCGTCGGCATGCTGTCCACCGCAGACGGCGCACGAGTTCTCCTCGAGCACGCGCGACACGCCGGTACTCCGGGGGAAGCTGCCGCGCTCGCCCAGCGACTCGGCGGCCTCGCACTGGCCCTCGGACTCGCCGGCCGCTACCTCGCCGACGCAAACCAGCTGCGGCTTCCCGGCTCCGTCACGACGTTCACCTCGTACCAGGCGGCGATCGAAGCCGGTGGCCTCCAGTCGGTCTTCGAGCACCGAACGGATGCTCTGACGACCACACAGGCGCGCGGTCTCGTCGGCAGAACGTGGGAACTGTCGCTCGACCTCCTGCAGGACCGAGGGCAACCACAAGCCCGGACGTTGCTGCGGATCCTGTCGCTGTTCGCCGACGCGCCGATACCGCTTCGGCTGCTCGATCCAGAGACAATGGTGTCGTCGCCGCTGTTCCCGGGACTGGACGAAGCCGCGCTTCGCGGGCTGCTGCACGCGCTGAACGGCCTAGGCCTCATTGATCTCGGGGATTCAGGCCACTCTTCGCCGGACGCGCTGGCGCTCCGGATCCACCCCCTCATCCGCGACACCTGCCGACTGCACCTTTCGACATCCGGCCGGCACTCGGACCACCTGGCTCTGGCCGTGCACCTGCTGAGCAACGCCGCACCGGAAGATGCCGACGACGTGGCCAACTGGCCGGCATGGCGAATCCTGACGCCGCACGCGCTACATCTGCACGCCGCTGTGTCGGACGCCGCGACAACGAGTGCCCTGCTGGCCCAGGTGGTGCGGTGCGCCGACAGTGCGGTGCGTTTCCTGGCGAGCAGCGGGTGGCACCGCGCCGCCTTCACCGAAACGGAAGCCATCCTCCGCGCCAGTCGTGAACGGCTTGGCGCCCGCCACCACCGGACAATGCGCATCGAGGCCGTGTGCTCATGGCTCTTGGGAGAGAACGGCGATGCCGTGGGTGCACGAGACAGCTATGCGCGACTGGTGCCGGTCCGAGAGGAAGTATACGGGCCCGAGCACACAGTGACATTGAGCATGAAGGCGAATCACGCCTGGTGGATCGGCGAAAGCGGAGACGCGGCCGACGCGCGCGACCGGTACGCGGAGCTGGTAATGGTCCGCGAACGCATATCCGGTCCCGAACATTCCGAAACCTTGATCGCGCGATCCGGCTTCGCCTGGTGGGTCGGCATTGCCGGCGACGCCGCGGGCGCACGCGATGCGTACATGTCACTGTTGCCGCAGTGACGAGATTGTACGGGCCGGAACACCCATCGACTCTGATCTTGCGCGCAAATCACATCTGGTGGGCAGGCGAAGCGGGAGACCCAGAATTCGCTCGCGAAGAGAGTCGCGCATTGCTACCCGCGTTCCAGCGAGTATACGGCCTGGGGCATCCTGACACGATAGGTTTGCGTACCAGCCTCGCTCGCCGAACGCGAGAGGCCGGAGACCCAATCTCGGCTCGTGATCAATTCCTGCAAATTCTTCATATCCGTGAACAACGGGCAGGCCTTGAGCACCCGGACACCCTCTTCGTCCGACTCGACCTGGCCACCTCCATCGGCGAAGCCGGGAATCCCACTCGCGCTTGCGAAATTCTCGCGGACCTGCTGCCGACGGTAGCGCGAGTACACGGTTATGAACACCGCGTCACGCAGGCCGTCCGGCGAGGACTACTTCGCTGGTCCCCGGCCGGTGCCGAAGTGGCATTACCCGTCGACTGGCCGTCACCTTGAACTCGATTGGACAGAAAGATGACATGTTCAGGTCATCTTTCGCGCGCTCTCAGCTCGTTTCTCACGAAATGGTCGCAAGCAGGTTGAACATCGGCACCCTCCGTGCCGGTGATCGATCCGTGTACGTATGCTCGCCGTTCTGCGGGTCGCCGACCTGAGATTCGGAGGGTGTCGATGACCGAAGACGAGCTGGCTCACAAGACGGTGTCCGTCTTGTCGCACTATCTCGTGCGGAAGTCGGCAGAGGGCCCCGCTGCGTACAACGGACCTTTGGAGGATCTGCTCACCCGGGTGCAGGGGCAGTTCTCCGAACCGTTCCTCGCCGAGGTGTTCGCCCGCTTCGCCGCCCGTCCGTCGGAACCGGTCGAAACGGAGACGATGCGGCTCCACCTCCGCCAAGAGGTGATACGGGACGCGGGTTTCGCCAGAGAGCTGACGTCGGCCCTCGCCGGCCGGAAGGTGGGAAAGGTGAGAAGTTCGCGACGGCGCACCCACGTGGTATTGGCAGCTTCCGGCGTGCTGGTGCTGCTCGTGGCGACTTTCGCTGTCGCACGGGTGACTGGGTCTGGAGCCGGGCCAGCGCCCGGACTCCCTCAGGTCGTCGCCGTCGCCACCACGGTCACTGTCGCTCCACCGACAAGCAGTCAGCCTCCTCCGGAGACCACCGAACCACCGACATCGGCGACGGCGGCCGCCGATGATCCGGCCGTTCCCGGTGACGGCGGCAGCGTCCCCAAGGGCGTACCCATCCCGCTGGTGGAACTGCCGCGTCCCAACGACAGCTGGAACTTCCAGCACGGCGATCACGACGTACAGCTGACGCAGTACTCGAACTCGCTGTGGAACACGCTGGCCACCTGCAACAGCAGCGCCTACCGCGGTGAGCAGCAGTTCCGCCTGAAGAACTTCATTCGACTTGAGGTGAAAGCAGTCGGAACGGATTCGACCGCGTCCCCGGACCTCGCGGTGAAGTTCGAGGTGTTCGTAAACGATGACGCGGTCAACGCGAAACAGACCGTCGTGGCCAATCCCGGAGAAGCAAAACCGCTGTCGGTTGAGCTGCCGCCGGGCGTCTTCGCCATCAAGCTCCGGACGTCGTTCACCACAGCTCCGGGAAGACCGTGCCGAAGCGGGAACGCGGTCTGGGGATCACCCTACGTCGTCGCGGCGGGGAGCTGAGCGACGGATGACCAGGGGCAGAGATATCGCGACGATCTTCATCAACTTCCGGAACGGTGACGCGCAGGACACCGCCGTGCTGATCGACCGCAAACTGTGCAAGGTATTCGGCGCGGACAACGTCTTCCGGTCGAGCCGGACTATCCCCAAGGGGGTTGCCTTCGACCCCGCGCTGATCCAGGCCGCGTCGAGCTGCTCAGTGCTGGTGGTCGTGATCGGGCCGCACTGGCTCAGCCGCGACGATACCGGTGCACGACGGATTGACGCACCCGCAGACTGGGTGCGCACCGAGATCGAACTGGCGATCGCGAGCGGCAAGCCCGTCATCCCGGTCCTGGTCGGCGACCGTGCGATGCCAGCCGCCGACGAGCTCCCCGCGACCATCTCCGACCTGGCCCGTCGCCAGTACCTCCGGCTGCACCACCGCTCGGACGAATACGACCTCATGCACCTCGTCGACTCGATCCGAGAGCACCTCGGACCGGCGAACGGCGTTCCGATGCCGGAAGTCCCGGATTCGGCGCTTCTGACGGACCTCACTCCCACCAGCCGGACGTCCGATGTGCGCATTGGTCCAGTCAGCATCGACAACCGCCTCTTCAGCAACAGCGTCATCCACCGTTGCGAACACTTCGCGCAAAGCCCGCGCGGGTCGATCAGCTTCAACCTCGGCCGGAGCTACCGGTGGTTCGAATCGACCGTGGGTGTCCTGGACGACGCAGCCGACGCGACCCAGACGGGGGTCTTCCAGGTCATCGTGGACGGAACGCTGCGAGATGAGGTCACTGTCCGCCACGGACGATCACGGGTATTCAGGGTGGGTATCCAGGACGTACTGCGCCTGGAGTTGGTCTCGTACCGGCCGGGTATGATCGAAAGCCCATTGCTTGCTGGCGCCCGGATGGCGAGCGGATTGTCCAACTTCCTGCCGGAACTGGGCTGGGGCAACCCGGTCGTGCATTCATGACGCCACGGCGCGGACAGCACCCGGTTCGGCCCTTGCATACCCCTGCTTCTGTCGTAGGTCTCGAACGCGAAGCTCGACTCGCTCGCCGCCTTCAGCGAGTACGTGTGGCCGAGCACGTTCCACACCTTCCCCTCCCCGGCCGGCGTGATCCCCTTCGGCAGCGGGCCGAGCACGATTTCCTCGCCGGTCATGGCGTCTCCATAAGATTGTTGGTGTTCAGGACGGGATGTTCTGAATGCCCAGGGCGATGGGGTGTGGCTGATGGTGTCTTGCCTCGTGTGGTGGCTTCTGAGGAGTGGCCGCCCTGTCGTTCTGGACGCCCTGGCCGCTGATTGAGATC
>NZ_JBVKDO010000013.1:0-288450 GCF_055633805.1 Amycolatopsis sp. NPDC114478
GCGGTTCGGACCGGCCGTTGAGGCGGGCGTAGGCGTCGGCGGGCAGGACGAGCGCGATGACGCGGGTGGCGGCGCGGGCGGTGAAGGGCCAGGTGGCGTCGTTGCGGGTGAGGAGTTCGGCGCCGAAGTGGTCGCCGTCGGTGATCGTGCCGAGGGTGACGTCGTCGCCGTATTCGCCGCGGCCGTGCTGGGTGACTTTGCCGTGCGCGAGGAGGAACAGGGTGTCCAGGGGTGTGCCGGCGTCGGCGATGGTGGCGCCGGGTTCGTATTCGCGTTGCTCGAACGCGTCGGCCAGTGCGGCCAGTGCGGTTTCGTCGGCGAAGCCGCGCAGGAGTTCGAGTTCGGTGAGTTCGGCGGGGACGACGTGGACGCGGGTGCCGGTGGTGTAGAAGGAGACTTTGCCGTCGCCGATTGTGTAGGTGAGGCGGCGGTTGACGCGGTAGCTGCCGGCGGGGACGTCGACCCAGGGGAGCTGGGTGAGTAGCCAGCGGGTGGTGATGCCGCGCATCTGCGGCGGGGTTTTGGTCGTGGTGGTCAGCGTCCGCGCGGCTCTGACGCCCAGCGACAGCTGTTCTTCGGTGACGGTCAAGGGTTCACGCGCCGATCGGGTTCGGGTGCGGCGGGCCGGGGCACGACGCGGGCGGCGGCGGTGCCGAGCCCGGTCGGCCCGAACACCGACGGCGGCAGGCCGGGCCCGGGCCGCGGCGGTTCCGCGTCGGGCTTGCGGGGCGGGGTCGCCGGTTCCGCCATCACGCCTCCCGGCCGAGTTCGACGCTTTCCAGCACCGCCAACGCGTCCGGCACCAGCACCGCCGCCGAGTAATACACCGACACCAGATACGAGATGATCGCTTGTTCGCTGATGCCCATGAACCGCACGTTCAGCCCCGGCTGGTACTCATCCGGCAGTCCGGTCTGGTGCAGCCCGACCACGCCCTGGGCTTGTTCGCCGGTGCGCATGAGCAGGATGGAGCTGGTGCGGGTGTCGGAGACGGGGATCTTGTTGCACGGCAGGATCGGCACCCCCCGCCACGCCGGGACGTGGTGCCCGCCGAGGTCGACCGCGTCGGGATACAGCCCGGCTTTGGTGCATTCCCGGCCGAACGCGGCGATCGTTTTGGGGTGGGCGAGGAACACGGCGGGGTCTTTCCAGACCAGGGCGAGCAGTTCGTCGAGGTCGTCGGGGGTGGGTGGGCCGGTGCGGGTGGGGATGCGCTGGGCGAAGTCGGCGTTGTGCAGCAGCCCGAACCCGGGGTTGTTGATCAGTTCGTGTTCCTGGCGTTCCCGCAGTGCCTCGACGGTGAGCCGGAGTTGTTGTTCGATCTGGTTCATCGGCTGGTTGTAGAGGTCGGCCACCCGGGAGTGGACGCGGAGGACGGTTTGGGCGACGGAGAGTTCGTATTCCCGGGGTTGGGCGTCGTAGTCGACGAAGGTGCCGGGCAGGGTGGGTTCGCCGTCGTGGCCGGAGGCGAGGGAGATTTCGGCTTCGCCGTGGTCGTTGCGGGCGGTGGCGTCGTCGGCGATGTAGGCGTCGAGGTGGGTTTGCAGGGTGTCGGAGCGGGCGAGGACGTCGTCGAAGGCGGGGCGGGGGAGGGTCAGGACGGTGCAGGTGGTGACGGCTTTGGCGGTGAATTCCCAGATCCCGTCGCGCTGGATGAGGGTGTGGTCGCCGAAGTAGTCGCCGTCGGCGAGGGTGCCCAGGACGGTGTGGTCGCCGTAGGCGCCGGTGCCGGTTTTGGTGATTTTGCCGTGGGCGATGAGGAAGACCTGGTCGGCGGGGGAGCCGAATTCGACGAGGGCGTCGCCGGGGTGGTAGGTGTGCTGGGTGAAGCGGGCGGCGAGTTCGGTGAGGACGTCGTCGTCGTCGTAGCCGCGTAGGGGGGCGAGTTCGCCGAGTTCGGGTGGGATGACGCGGACGTCGGTGCCGGTGGTGGTGAAGGTGACGCGGCCGTCGCCGACGGAGTAGGAGAGGCGGCGGTTGACGCGGTAGGCGCCTCCGGAGACTTCGACCCAGGGGAGGATCTTGAGCAGCCAGCGGGAGGAGATGCCTTGCATCTGGGGGACCGACTTGGTCGTGGTGGCCAGGGTGCGGGCCGCGGCCCGGCCGAGGCTCTGTGGTGCCTGGTCGGTGTCCACCGGGTCGGTGACGGTCACAGCGAAAACCACCCCATCATTCGGAAGCCGGAATTGCCCGAGACTGGCAACGAAGAATCAACATAGCAACGGCGTCCGCGCGCACAATGACACGATCGAGTCAGCGGCGCGATCACCCGGTTGCTTTCCGGCCATTTCGGGCACTTTCCCGTGTCGGGCTCCGACTGTTCATCACCCGCCGTCCGCGGCCGTCACCCGGTCGTGAAAATCCTTGCGCATAAGGGGAATCGGCCGTCGCGATGGGGAGCCGCGACGGCCACCCCGGCGCCGGTCGACTGCGCCGAACCGGCTATGGTCGCGGCCTGGGTGAGGCCATTCGGATGAACCGAACAATTCCTGGTTGTCCGTCCGGAAATGGGTGGCTAACTTGAGCGATCCGGCGGTGGGTCGGGCGGGTGCGAAAGGACGTGGATGAACATCTTCGTGGCCGGCGGGCTCTGGGTGGCAGGCGCGGCCGTCGTCGGGGGCGTGATCGCGTACCTGGTCCGCCGGTTCGGCTGGGACGAGGGGCGCCCCGACAACAACGACGCGGCGGGCCAGGTGTTCACCATCGTCGGCGGGCTGCACGCGGTGCTGGTCGCGTTCGTGCTCATCTCGCTGTTCGACTCGGTCGGCTCGGCGAGCCAGGACGCGCAGACCGAAGCGGACAGCCTGGTCGCGGCGACGTGGGCGGCCGACGCGCTGCCGGCCGAGACGAAGGACCGCGTGCACCAGCTCGCCGTCGCCTACGCGCAGACCGTCGAGAAGCAGGAGTGGCCGCGGCTGGCCGACGGCGGCGAGATCGCCGCCACGGGCTGGACGCAGCTGGACCAGATGCGCCAGGCCGTCGCGGCCGCCGAAGTCGACGGCGACTGGCAGATCGACCGCAAGACCGAGGCCAGCAACCAGCTCTGGGCGGTCTACCAGGCCCGCACGCAGCGGCTGAACAACGCGGGCGGCGGCGGGGTCGGCGCGGTCGTCTGGTTCGCGCTGATCCTCGGCAGCCTGATCACCGCGATCCTGCTGCCCAACCTGTTCGGCGGCACGCGGCTGGCCGCGCACATCATCATCGTCTCGACGCTGGCCGGCACGATCACGTTGCTGCTGTTCGCGATCTACCAGCTGCAGAACCCGTTCAGCGGGGGCGCGAAGGTGCCGGCGGAGGCCTTCAGCGGCGCGCTGGACCGGCTGGCTTGACCGGCACGCGGGCCCGCTGGGCGGCGATGCTCGGCGCGGCGGCGGCGGTCTCGGCGGTGCTGGCGGCGACGGGCTGGCTCGCGCCCTCGCGGCATCCGGCCGCCGCCCAGGAGCCGAGCGAGTGCACGATCCTGCAGGCGGAGAACGAACGCGAAGGCGCGCCGACGACGTTGCGGCTGCTGTCCCTGCCCAGCGGGACCACGAAACGCCTGACCCAGGCCGGGTACTGGATCAACGCGATGGGCTACTCGGCGTCGCAGGACGTCGTCTACGGCGTCGCCGACGGGACGCGCCGAGGGCGGTACGACCACGGTTCGCACGCGGTCCGGATCGACGCGTCGGGGGCGGTGACGGACCTCGGCGTGGTCGGCCGCGCGGGCGCGCAGCGTCCGGTGTGGAGCCAGGTCACCGGCGCGACGGCCGGCGCGGTCGCCGGAAACCGCTGGTACGTCCGGCAGGACAGCGATCTGTACACAGTGGACATCGACCCGGCGTCGGCGGACTACGTGCGGGTGGTGCACCGGACGGCGCTGCGGCCGGTGTCGCTCGCGGTGGGCGTGGACGACTTCGCGTACGACTCGGCTTCCGGTCTGCTGTACGGGGTGTCGACGACTTCGCGCGGCGACAGTTCGGTGGTGACGCTGGACCCGTCGACCGGGAAGGTCGAGGTGGTGCCGGGGCTGCGGTTCCCGCGCGGGGGAGCGTACGGATCGGTCGTGCTGGCGCCGGACGCGATCTACGCGACGGCGAACCGGGTCGGGCGCCGGAGCGTGACGTACCGGCTGCCCCGGGACGGCTCGGGCCCGGCGGTCGAGGTGGCGACCGGGCCGGCGTTGGTGAGCGGGGACGCGGCGGGGTGCCTCGCCGAGGCGCCACCGCCACCGCCCCCACCGCCGCCTCCCACGACCATCGCGGAGTCGCCGGAACCCACGACGTCGCCGCCGTCCTCGAGCACACCGTCGCCCGAGCCGCCACCGTCGTCGTCGCCTGAGCCGCCACCGCCGTCGCAGCCGCCGCCGGTGGAGCAACCGGCGGCGGTGGCCCCGACCCCGACGCCCACCCCCACTCCGACGCCGGCAGCCACGCCGGCGCCGAGGGCCGTGGAGCCGCCCGCGCCGCCGTCGAAGTGGCACGCGCAGCCGACGAAGAAGCCGGCGCCGGTGGTCCAGGACACGGCGGTGCGCGTCGGGAAGCAACGCCGCTGGGGCTTGACGGCCCTGATCCTGGTCCTGGGCGGCGGCGCGGCCGCGGCCCACGCCCGACGGCACCGCTGACCCCGCCGGCACCGTTAACGCCCTGGTCGTCTCGAAGCCAGCCGATGTCCACTTCGGCCACGAAGACTCCTCCTCCGGCGCGGTCCACGCGCCGGAGGAGGAGAAACGGGATGAAGCGGGTAACGATCGCCCTGGTCGCCGGGGTGCTGGCCCTGCCACTGGCCGCCGGTCCGGCGGAAGCGCACGACCGCGGGCCGCGGGCCCACGACGACCACCTGCGGACCAAGGCCGGGCGGACCCTGACCGCGGACGTGCTCCGCAACGACCGCGGCACCGCCGTCGTCCGGCACACCGCCGCCGCGCACGGGACCGTCGACCTCGGTGCCGACGGCACCCTCCACTACACGCCCGCCCCGGGCTTCACCGGCCGGGATTCCTTCACGTACACCGTTTCCGACGCCGTGAAGCTGTACCCGACCCACCTCGCGCCGCTCGCCACGATCGGCGGCGTGGCGATCACGGGCGGCGCGTACGGTTCCGCGCTCACCCCCGTCCCCGGCGAGAAGGACGAGGTCTACGGCCTCACCGACCGCGGCCCCAACGTCGACGCGCCCGGCGGCGGCAAGATCGAACCGCTGCCCGCCTTCACCCCGGCCATCGGGAAGTTCCGGCTCCACGACGGGAAAGCCGTGCTGGAGAAGGCCATCCCGCTGCGCGCCGCGGACGGCACCCCGTACAACGGCCAGGTCAGCCCGCTCGCCGACACCGGCGAGAAGATCGTCGACCTGAACGGGAACGTCCTGCCGAAGTCCGCGAACGGCTACGACTCCGAAGGCCTGGTCGCGCAGAAGGACGGGACCTTCTGGGTCTCCGACGAATACGGCCCCTTCATCACCCACTTCGGCCGCGACGGCCGCGCGATCGAGCGCCTCTCGCCGTTCGACGGCTCGCTGCCGGCCGAGCTGAAGTACCGCGTGCCGAACAAGGGCATGGAAGGCCTCGCGCTGACCCCGGACGGCCGGACGCTCGTCGGCGTCATGCAGTCCGCGCTGCAGCAGCCCGACCTGACGAAGAAGCCGGGCAACGTCACCACGCTGCGGATCGTCACAGTCGACCTGCGGACCCGCGCCACCCACGAGTACCTCTACCTGCTCGACGACCCGGCCACCACGAGCACCGCGGTCAGCGAGATCACCGCGCTCTCGGCCACGCGCTTCCTCGTCGACGAACGCGACGGCAAGCCGGAACCGGGCGCGTACAAGAAGCTGTACGAGATCGACCTGACCGGCGCCACCGACGTCGGCCCGCAGGCCGCGGGGTACGACGCCGCGAAGGGCGGCGTGCTGGTCGGCGGCAAGAGCATCGACGCCTACGTCGGCAAGGACAGCACCGCCGACGCGACGAAGGACCTCGCCGCGGCCGGGATCACGCCGGTGAGCAAGAAGCTGTACCTGGACCTCGGCGCCCTGGTCACCGGCCTGGACCCGAGCGGCGGCTTCTTCGGGCACGACAAGGTCGAAGGCGTCGCGACGACCGACGGCGGCCGCACGCTCGTGATCAGCAACGACAACGACTTCGGCATCGACGGCGTCACCAACGCCGCGCCGCCGTACGCGCTGCACCCGAAGACGCTGCCGGACGGCCGCCAGGACGACGGCGAGTACCTCGCGGTCGACACGACCAAGCTCCCCGCGGCGACGAGCACCGCGACGGTGACGATCGACGTGCGCTAGTACTTGAACTGGTCGACGTTGTCGGCGGTGATGAGCAGCGGATCGCCCAGCAGGACGGTCTTCGACGCGGCGTCGTACTTCACCGCCGGCAACTCCAGGCTCACCTTGTTGACCGGCTGGAGCGCCTTGCCGTCGGCGATCTGCTTCGCCGTCCACGCGGTCAGGTAGCCCAGCGACTCGACGTTCCACAGCACCGACTGCGAGCACGAGCCGTCGAGCAGGTACGGCTTGATCGCCTGCGGCGTCCCGACACCGACGGTGAACACCTGCCCGATCTTCTGCTGCTCGCGCACGGCCTTCGCGACGCCGGGCGCGGACGTCGTGCACTCGCCGACCAGGCCGGTGAGGTCCGGGTGGCGGGCCATCAGCTCCTTGGCGAGGTTCGTCGCGTTGTCCTGGTCCTCACCCGCGTACAGCGTCTCGACGAGCCGGGCCTTCGGGTAGTGCTCGGCCGCGTACTCCTTCTGGACCGAGATCCAGGTGTTGAGGTTCGCCGCGGCCGGTCCGCACGAGACGATCGCGTACTCGCCGGTGCTGCCGGTCCGCTTCATCAGCGCGTCGGTGAGCGCGGTGCCGATGCCCGCGGCGGTGGCCTGGTTGACGAACACCTCGCGCTGCGTGCCCGGCGCGTCGGTGTCCGAGGTGAGCACGTGGATGCCCTTCGCGCGGGCCTCGGCGATCACCGGCGCCAGCGCGGCGGGGTCGTTCGGCGCGACGACGATGACGTCGGTCTTCTTGGCGATCAGGTCGCGCACGATGCGCACCTGCTCGTCGGGGTCGACGGTCTTGGGGCCGACCGTGGACCACTGCACGCCCAGCTGCTTGGCCGCTTCGAGCCCGCCGGTGTTCATGGCCTGGAAGTACGGGATTCCGTCGACCTTCGGCACGAACGCGATCCGCGTCGGCGCCGGCCCGGGCGTGTTGCCCAGCTGTTCCGAGCAGCCCCCGAGCGCGAGCGCTGCACCCAGCAGCAGCGTCGCGACCAGCCGGAACGTCTTCGTCGGCCCTCGCATCCCCACCCAATCCTCAGGACTTTCGATCGGTCTGCGCACGGTGGAGACCAAGGGGGAAGGTAGGGCCCCGCGTAACGGTGGTCAACGGGATGTGCGCAAAGGGTTACGGAAGTGAGTTCTACCTCGTGGCTTTCTGGCGGAAGTTCGCTGGTCCGGCGGTGTCGGCTACCCCGAGTGACACCGCGCGTGTCGATCCGTGTCCGCGCGTGTCGCATTGTGGCGTGCGAGACACGTGCGTAGATACCCCGTGAGGGTATGGTCACCGGCATGAACGAACAGCACGGAGCTTCGTGGGCGACAGCGATCCAGGCGACCCTGCACTGCCTGACCGGCTGTGCGATCGGTGAGGTGCTCGGCATGGTCCTCGGCACGGCGTTCGGCCTGCACAACGCGACGACCGTCGTCCTGTCGATCGTCCTCGCGTTCGTCTTCGGCTACGGCCTGACCATGCGGGGTGTGCTGAAGTCGGGGCTGGCCCCGGCGGCGGCGTTCAAGGTCGCGCTGGCCGCGGACACCGTGTCGATCGCGGTCATGGAGCTGATCGACAACACGGTCGTCGTGGCGATCCCGGGGGCGATGGACGCCGGCCTCGCCGATTCCCTCTTCTGGCTGGCGCTGGTGCTCTCGCTGGCGATCGCGTTCGTCGTCACCGTGCCGGTGAACAGGTGGATGATCGGGCGCGGCCTCGGCCACGCGAAGGTGCACGCGCACCACCAGCACTGACGGTCCGGGGAGGTGGCGGCCTCCCCGGTCAGGGGGTCAGACGCTCGACAGGTCGACGGCGCGGTCGACCTTCGCCCGGTCGAGCACCCGCAGGATGCCCTCCAGCAGGTAGTAGTCGGCGTAGGGGAGCGACACCTCGATGCCGTCCTCGGCCGGCCGGTTGCGGGTGCAGCGCGCGACGCTCGCCTCGGCCCGCGCCGACTTCGTCGTCAGGCACGTCTGCGAGGTCGCCGAGAGGATGCGCAGGGCGGCGTCGCGGTACTGCGCGCGGTGCGTGAGCTCGGCGAGGTCGAGCAGGCCGCAGGCCATGACCACCCCGGCGGACGCGTCCTTGACGTCGTTCGGGGCCTGCGGCGCGAGGTAGTCCCACACCGGCACGTGGTCCGGCGTCAGGTGCGACAGCGCGAAGTCCGCCAGGCGCCGGGCCGTGGTCAGGAACTCCTTGTCGCCGGTGCGGCGGTGGATCGTCGTGAACCCGTAGACGCCCCACGCCTGCCCGCGCGACCAACACGACGTCGGGCTGTAGCCCTGCACGGTGTTCGGCCCGATCGGCGCGCCGGTGACCGGGTCGAAGTCGAAGACGTGCGGGGTCGAACCGTCCGGGCGGACGAAGTTGCGCTGCGCGGTCTTCGCGTGCGCGACGGCGATTTCGAGGTACTGCGGATCTCCGGTCTGCTTGCTCGCGAAGGCCAGCAGATCGAGGTTCATCATCGTGTCCATGATGACGCGGCCCGCGTTGTTCGGGTCGTTCAGCGCACCCCAGGCGCGGATGAACTTCCCGGCCGGGTTGTACCGCTTGATCAGCGACGACGCGGCCTGCACCGCGCCCGCCTTCCACTTTTCGTCGCCGGTGAGCCGGTAGGCGGTCACCCACGACGGGTAGAAGAGGAAACCGAGGTCGTGCGTGCCGGTGTCGTTCTGGCGCGGCGCGAGTTTCTCCGCGGACGCCAGCGCGAGGGTCTTGAATTGTTCGTCACCGCTGTGCAGCCAGGCCAGCCACAACTGGCCGGGCCAGAATCCGCCGACCCAGTCGCCATTCTGCGAATAGGTCCACTTTTCGAACTTCGTGCCGACCGGAAACGCGGTGACGCCGGGCGCCACCGCGCGGAGCTTGGAGACCGCGTAGTCGGCCGCTTGGCGGAGCGTCCGGGTAGCCGATGCCTGGTCGGAGGCATCGAGGGTGGCCGCCGAGGCGGCCATCGGGGTGCTGGCGCTCGCCGCCACCGCGGCACCGGCCGCGGTGGTCAGCAGAGTTCTCCGGGTAACGCTCACAGGTGCCCGCCATTCCGTGTGGGGAAATGCTCCAGGTTCCCGGAAGTTTTCCACAACGGACTGGCGCTTGTACACCCGGCGGATAGTCGTTCACGGTTGTGAATTCATGTCCCGATAAGCGGGATATTCGCATTGTGGTGGAACGGCGGAAAGGGCGAAGGCCCGGTGGGGGACGCCGGGCCTTCGCGTTATCGCGGGGGTGAGGGCAGTCAACCACGCGATGCTCGGGGCTCGCTCGAGCCGCGGTTCAGCAGTGGGGCGCGACCGGGAGGTCGGAACCCGTCTGCAGGTAGGTGTCGGAGACGTAGTGGCCGGGGCCGATCCGGTCCCAGATCGTGCTGGTGCCGAAGGTGCCGGTGACGCTGTCGCCGTTGGTGTAGCACTCGATGGTCACCTTGGCGTAGTTCGCCGCGAGCCCCTTGATGGCGGCCGAGGTGCTCGCGCTCGCCCGGACGTTCATCGGGTCGCCGGCGGTCTTCACCGTGCCGGTCGGGCCGGTGCCGGTCCACAGGTAGCTGACGTTCACGTAGCCGTTGTCGGACATGCCGAGGCCGTCCCAGAACACGCCGTCGGCGAGGTCGATGCCCGCCGGGTTCTGCACCGTGCGGCCGGAGTCGTCCTTCTTGTTGTTGTAGCCCTGCAGGTACGCGGCCTGCGCTTCGGGGGTGCCCTGCGGCAGGTCCTTGAACTCCGAGCGGACCGACGCCGGGTTCCAGTAGTCGTCCCGCTCGTTCCACGGGCCGATTTCCCACACCGGCGCGTACTCGCAGCGGCTGCCGTCGGTGCGGCAGACGCGGGCGGTGTAGTTGCCGGTTCCCTTGGGGGACACGGACTTCCCGGAGGGGAAGGAGACGAAGTGGTCGTGGCTGGTGATGACGTGGCCGTTGGCGGTGGTGCCCCCGACGAGGCCTTCGCGGGTCCCGTAGACCTTGTAGGTCGACGCGGCGGTGGCGGCGAGCGCGTTCACCTGCGGGGTGCTGCCGGCGCTCAGCGAGACACCGCTGACGGACGGGCGGACACCGTCGGTGTCGCTGTGCAGGCCGATGCGCACCTGCACGGAGCTGACGCTGCTCTTGAACGCCGTCCCGGCGGGCGTCCACTCGGTCCAGTCGTCGGCGCCGGTGCGGCCGCGGACGTCGACCTCGACCGAGGTGCCCTTCGGCGTGTCGGCGGTCAGCTGCGCGTCGACGCGGTTGGCGGGCGTGCCGAGCGCGTGCTCGGCGGTGATGAGGCTGCCTTCGCTGCCCGCGAAGACGCGCGCGGTTCTGTGCCACGCGGCGTCGGCTAGGGTCAGCGTCCCGCCCGCGCCGGTGACGTTGACGTCGTCGCTGTCCACGGTGGACAGGTTGGCGGTCCAGCTGGCGCTGGTGGCGGCCTGGGCGGGGGCTCCGGCCAGCGCCGTCACCGCCCCGGCGGCCAGGACCGCCGCGGTCACGCGGCCGGCCTTCATGATCCGGATCATCCCCGGTTCTCCTCTCGCACTCGTTCACTCGAACGTGGCGAAAGGTTGACCGGGTGGCGTACATGATCCGTACAAGCAGGTTGTGCGTCAGGCCGAAACTATGTGCGGCCGCTCCTCGACCGGGTCCACGGCCTCCGGTGGCCGCGACGAAAGCTCCCGCCAAATGGCCAAAGCCCGCTCCGAATAGTCCCGAGACCGCTCCGGCTGCGACAACGCCCGGTGCAGCTCACCGAGCAACTGCGAAACCTCGGCCTCCGACCGCCGGTCCCCGTTGCGGCGGTGCACCGACAGCGAGTTCACCAACAGCAGCTGCGCGTGCGCGAAATCCCCGCTGTGCAGGCACAGCTCGCCGAGGTTCTGGTTCGCGTACCCCACGCAGTGGTCGTCGCCCAGTTCGGTGAAGATCGCGATCGCCTGGTCGACGTGCTCGCGGGCCGCCGCCAGGTTGCCCTGGTGCTGGAACAGCAAGCCCAGCCTCTTGTACGCGTGGGCCTCGCGGTGGCGGTCGCCGATCGCCGCCGACAGCTCCAGTGCGTCCGTGAACCAGCGCTTCGCCGCCGCGTAGCAGCCGCGCGACATCCAGACCGCTCCCGCGCCCAGCCGCGCCACCGCTTCGCCGTTCGGGTCGCCTTCCTCCGCGAACAGCTTCAGTGCCTCGTGGCAGTGGTCCAGCGCCAGGTCGTCCTCGCCGTCGATGCGCAGGATCGTCGCCAGCCCGGTCAGCGCGATCGCCACGCCCTGGGCGTCGCCGACCCGCTCGAACAGCGCCTTCGACTCCGCGAACGCCACCCGCGAACCGGCGTATTCGTCCTGGTAGAGCAGGTACTGGCCGCGGTTGCGCTGCACGATCGCCTCCGCGCGCAGCGACCCCGTCCGGCGGGCCGCCTCGAGCGCGATCGTGTGCGTGCTCTGCCAGTCGTCCTGGTGGCCGCGCAGGTCGAAGTACGGCGTCAGCGCCGACGCCAGCTGCCACGCGAGGTCGTCGAAGCCGTGCGAAGCGGCCAGCGAAACCGCCGCGACGCTCGTGTGCCGCTCGGCCGCGAACCACGCCGCCGGGTCGTCCGGCAGCACGTCCGCGGGTACCTGCGGCTGGGGCAGCTCGTCGTCGCGGTACATGCCGAAGAAGTGCAACGGCATCCGCCCCGCGGCTTCCAACGCCAGCGCGAGGTAGCCCTCCAAAACCCGCCGGAGGCCGGCACGCGTCTTCGCCGCGTCACTCTGCTCCGCCAGCTCCACGGCGTACACGCGCAGCAAGTCGTGCAGCCGATAGCGCGGCTGCCCGGCCGAATCCGACCCGACCAGCTCGACGAGGTGGCCGTCGACCAGCACGTCGAGGACGTCTTCGGCGTCCCGGCGGCCCAGCACCGCCGCGACCGCCCACGGCGGGAACTGGACCGGCCCCAGCAGGCCGAGCCCGCGGAACGCCGTCGCCGCCGACATCGGCAGCAGGTCGTATGACAACGTCACGCTCGCGCGGACGGCGAGGTCGCCGACGCGCAGCTCGTCGAGCCGCCGGTGTTCGTCGTGCAGGCGGTCGGCCAGCAGCCGCAGCGTCCAGCCCGGCCGGTGCGTCAGCTTCGCCCCGGCCACCCGGATCGCCAGTGGCAGGTGCCCGCACTGGCGCAGGATCGCCGCCGCGCACTCCGGTTCGGCGGCCACCCGCTCGGCGCCGACGATGCCCTCCAGCAGCCGCGCACCCTCGGCCTCGGGCAACAGGTCGACGTCGACCGGCTTCGCCCCGGCGAGCCCGGGCAGCCGGATCCGGCTCGTCACCAGCACCGCGCACGCCCCGGCGCCCGGCAGCAGCGGACGCACCTGGGCGGCGCTGCCGGCGTCGTCGAGCACGACGCACATCCGCCGCCCGGCCAGCCGTGACCGCAGCAGCGCCGAGCGCTCCGCCGGCTCCCGCGGCAGGCCGGCGTCCGGGATGCCCAGCGCGCGCAGCAGTTCGGCGAGCACGCCCATCGGCGCGCGCGGCGACGACGACGTGCCGGCCAGGTCGACGTGCAGCTGCCCGTCGGGGAAGTCGTCGCGGACGGCGTGCGCGACCCGCACCGCGAGCGCCGACTTCCCGACGCCGGGCGCGCCGGAGAGCACGACGACGGACGGCGTGCCGGAGTCCGCGCGCTCGCGCAGCAGGCCGACGACCTCGCCCAGCACGTCGTCGCGGCCGGTGAAGTCCGGCAGGTCCAGCGGCAGCTGGCAGACCGGGACGAACTCCGCCGCGCGCACGGCGGGCGCGGTTTCGGAGACCAAAGTCGCCCGCAGTTCGCGCAGCCGCGCGCCGGGTTCGGCGGCGAGCTCTTCGCGCAGGACGCGCTCGGCGGATTCGTAGGCCTCGACGGCGTCCGCGGTCCGCCCGGCCGCGCGCAACGCGACGATCAGCTGCGCCCACAGCTCTTCGCGCAGCGGGTGCTCGGTGACCAGCCCGCGCAGCTCGGCGACGGCCTCGCCGCCGCGGCCGAGGTCGATCCGCGCGCGCAGGCGCTGTTCCTGGACGGACAGGCGGAGTTCGGTGAGCCGGGCGACGGTCGCGCCCCAGCTGTGGTCGTGCGGCAGTCCTTCGAGGACTTCGCCGCGCCACAGCGCGTCGGCCCGGTCGAGGAGCTTGAGAGCGCTCTCGGCGTCGGCGCGGTCGAGCGCTTCCCGCGCTTCACCCGCCAAGGCCGTGAAGGCGAGGTGGTCCAGTTCTTCCGGCGACGCGGTCAGCAGGTAGCCGGAGGCCCGGCTGCTGATCCGGTCGCCCAGGTCGGCGTCGATCTCGGCGAACCGTCTTCGCAGCGAATGGACGTACGTCCGGATGTTCGCCGCGGCCGAGCGCGGCGCCGATTCCGGCCACAGCACCTCGACCAGCACGTCGGCGGACACGACGACGTTCGGCTGCAGCGCCAGCGCGGCCAGCAGCAGCCGGGGCTTCGGCCCGCCGAGCGGGATCACCCGCCCGGAAGCGGTGACCTCCAGCGGTCCGAGGACGCGGATGGTAAGCGAGGTGGCCTCAACCTGCCCGATGAGTTCCCCCATGACCGGATGCTATGGCCCGTTCGACCCCATGGGCTAGATCCATTCGGAGTGTCTGCGCAGGCCCGTGGGCGGTTTGTACGAGTCGTGTACGAGCCCCGGTCACGCTCCCGCCGTGAAGCGTTCGAACCTCCGGCGTACGGCCGGTCCAGGGATCGTGCTCGCGGCGGTCGGCGCGCTCGCGGTGGGTGGCGCGCTCGAGGCAGGAGCGTTGCCGGCCGCCGCGACCGGCGCCGTCAAGACCGCGGGTGACCCCCTCAACGTCCGCCGGGCGCCCACCGCGAGCGCCACGGCCGTCAAGACCGTCGCGAACGGCGCGTCCGTGACCATCGACTGCCAGACGACCGGCACGTCGGTGACCGGGACCTACGGCACGGGCACGTTGTGGGACTACGTGCCCGCGCTCGGCGGGTACATCTCGGACACCTACGTCTACACCGGCTCCGACCAGCGGGTCGCGCCCGACTGCGGGGTCGGCTCGGGCAGCGGCCAGTGCGCCAGCGCGTGCGCCGGGGCGTTCTACGTCTGGAACTCCGGCGGCGAGGGCACGAAGGTCGACAAGGCCGTGAGCGTCCCGCACGGCGGCTGGGTCTTCTACAAGGTCTGCGTCGCGAACTACACGACGGGCAAGCCGGACCTCAAGTCCTGCAGCGACGGCATCACCGACTTCGCGGCCTGACCGCGGCTCCCCTCCCCGAAAGGCTTTCCGACATGGTTCAGGTCAACCGGCGCAAGGTGCTGCTCGGCGGGCTCGCCGCGGTCACCGCCACCGCGGCGTCGGCCGCGCTGCCGTCCTGGGCGAACGCCCGCACCACCGCGGCCGCGCCTGCCATCCACGACCCCTTCCAGCTCGGCGTCGCCTCCGGCGATCCGCTCCCCGACAGCGTGGTGCTGTGGACCAGACTCGCGCCGGCGCCGCTGAACCCGGACGGCTTCGGCGGCATGCCGGACGCCACCTACGCGGTCGACTGGGAGATCGCGAACGACCAGGCGTTCACCTCGGTCGTGCAGAGCGGTTCGGCGAGCGCGGTCCGCGCGTCCGGGCACAGCGTCCACGTCGAGCCCGTCGGCCTGCAGCCGGCGCGGGAGTACTTCTACCGCTTCAAGACCGGCGGCTACACCTCCCCGGTCGGCCGCACGCGCACCGCGCCCGCCGCCGGGGCCGCGGTCAACCAGCTCAAGTACTGCTTCAGCTCCTGCCAGCACTGGGAGGAGGGCTACTACCACGCGTACAAGGGCATCGTGGCCGACGACCCGGACCTGGTGCTGTTCCTCGGCGACTACATCTACGAGAAGAAGTCGGGCCGGGCCGCGCAGGAGCGCAACCCGCGCAGCCTCGCGTTCACCGAGGACGTGACCACGCTCGCGCAGTACCGCGCCCGCCACGCCCAGCACAAGACCGACGCCGACCTGCAGGCCGCGCACGCGATCGCGCCGTGGATCGTGGTGTTCGACGACCACGAGGTGATGAACAACTGGAACGGCACCACCTCGCCCGCCACGGCCGCGCGCAAGGCCGCCGGGTTCCAGGCGTTCTACGAGAACACCCCGATCCGCTCGACGGCCAAGCCGAACGGCTCGTCGATCCAGCTGTACCGCCAGTTCGTCTGGGGCAACCTGGCCCGCTTCCACATGCTCGACACGCGCCAGTACCGCAGCGCCCAGGTCGCCGACCCGGCCGGGGACGCCGGCCCGGCCGGGGACGCCGGCCCGGCCTGCGCGGACATGCGCAGCACCTCCCGCAGCATCCTCGGCAGCACCGAGGAAGCCTGGCTGCTCAAGCAGTTCGAGTCGCACCCGACCACGTGGGACTTCCTCGGCCAGCAGGTCTTCTTCGCCACCCGGGACGGCGACGGCGACAAGGCCACCTGCGAAAGCCCCGACTCCTGGCAGGGTTACGAGGCCTCGCGCAACCGGATCCAGCAGGGCTGGGTCGACCGCAAGGTCGCCAACCCGGTCGTGCTCACCGGCGACGTCCACCGGCACTGGGCGGCCGACCTGCGGCTGGACTACTTCGACCACAGCGCCCCGGTCATCGGCTCCGAACTGGTCACGACGTCGGTCACGAGCAACAGCGACACAGCGAGCGCGCCGAGCTCGGCCTGGTACGCGAACAACCCGCACGTCAAGTACTGCAAGGGCGAGCGCGGCTACGTCCGCGTCACGACCACGCCGTCCCAGACGCGGGCCGACTTCATGACGACGTCCGACACCAGCGTCTACGACCCGGCGGCGGTCGTGATCAAGAACGACCGCAGCTACGTGGTGCAGGCGGGGCGGCCCGGCCTGCAGCAGGTATGAGACCCGGGCACCGCCGATCGGGTGTTCCCCTGCCGACGTCCGGGCCAGGGTCCGGCTGGGCCACCCGGGTCATGCCGGATTCATGGTCCGGACCATGACGAACGCACGGTTTCGCCGGGCCCGGCGAAGGTAGACTGCGGGAATCCCGAATGGACGCCGGAGCCGGCCCGGTGTCCCCGCCGCGGCGGTTTCCGGCCTCACGAACACCGGGGGGACCCGCGTCCGACTGGGGGTGGCGCGGGTCCCCCGGGCCTTGCGGAATGGTTTCGCGCCGCTTTCCCGGCGATCTTGACACCCCGCTCGCGGCGCTCGTAGGCTGAGTGCTCCGCCGTCATGCCAGCATTTCCCGTATCCATGACAAGGCGGTTCCCCGTGAAAAGATTCCTGCTCATCTCGTGCGCGGTGGCGGGACTGGTGGTGGCCGGCGCCGGCGTCACCACCGCCGCGCCCGGCGGCGTTTACGACGTCAAGGACTACGGCGCCAAGGGAAACGGGTCGACGAACGATTCCGGCGCCATCGACAAGGCGATCACGGCCGCCAACGCGGCGGGCGGCGGCACGGTCCGGTTCACCTCCGGCACCTACAAGTCGGCCAACACCGTCCACTTGAAGAGCAATGTGACGATCCAGCTCGACGCTGGCGCGACCATCTCCGGGGCGAGTGCGGACAGTTACGACAAGGCCGAAGCGAACCAGTGGGACAGCTACCAGGACTACGGCCACAGCCACTTCCACGACGCGATGTTCTACGGCGACAAGCTGACGAACATCGGGTTCACCGGCGCCGGCACGATCGACGGCGGCGGCAACCTCATCACCGGCAACCCGAAGTCCGGCCAGGCCGACAAGATCCTGTCGCTCACCCGCTGTGACGGTCTCACGCTGTCCGGGATCAAGCTGCGCCGCGGCGGGCACTTCGCGGCGCTGATCAACGGCTGCACGAACGTCGTCTCCGACCACCTGACGATCGACACGGCGAACGACCGCGACGGCTGGAACATCATCAGCACGACGAACATCACGATCACCAATGCGGCGATCGCGGCGAACGACGACGCACTCGTGTTCAAGAGCGACTACGCGCTCGGCGCGAAACTGCCGAACGGGAACGTCACGGTGAACAACGCGAAACTGTCGGCGGTGTGCTGCAACGCGCTGATGTTCGGGTCGGAGACGTGTGGTGACTTCACCGGTTACCAGTTCTCGGACATCACGATCACCGGTGCGCACAAATCGGGCCTCGGCATCGTTTCGATGGACGGCGCGAAGATTTCCGACGTGCACTACCGCAACATCACGATGTCCGGCACGTACTCGCCGATCATGATGAAGATCGGCACGCGCAAGAGGTGCGGCAACAACCCGGGCGTCGGCTCGATCAGCGGCATCACCTTCGACAACGTCACCGGCACGCACACGGGCACGAACTTCAGCCCGACGATCTGGGGTGCGGACGGCTCCCACCGCGTCTCGGACGTGACGTTCACCGGTGTCCACCTGAACGTCCCGGGTGGCAACGGGACCATGGGCACGGGCGTCCCGAGCAACAACGCCACCGACTACAACCCGAAGAGCATCGGCACGCGGCCGTCGTACGGCTGGTACGTGCACTACGGGTCGGGCATCAAGTTCGTGGACAGCTCGGTCGGGTTCGCCAAGGACGACGGCCGCCCGGCGAGCATCGTGAACAACAGCTCCGACGTGACGTTCGACCACTTCACGGCGGAGAAGGGGAGCAATAGCCCGTTCGACGTCGGCTTCCAGACGGTGACGGGCTACTGCGTCAAGAACTCGGCGACGACGTCGGGTTCGGCCCTGCGGGTGAACACCTCGGGGTCCAGCTCGAACTGCTGACACGAAGGGGCCCCGGCTCGTGAGCCGGGGCCCCTCCTGCGGCGCGCCTGCGTGGTCAGTGCGAATACTGCTCGTTCATGATCAGGAACGCGCCCAGGCCGTGGAAGTCGTTCGTCTTGCGGGCCCGGGCGTAGTAGTACGACAGGTCGCCGACGTTCGTGCCCTCGCAGATGTCGGTGATGTTCGTCAGCCCGTCCGAGCCCACCGACACCTTCTTCAGCACGCCGGCGTAGCCGCGGTCCGCCACCGCCTGGTAGGACGACGGCAGGTAGCCGCGCTGCACGCCGCGGGCCATCGTGAACGTGTACATCGACGACGCCGACGTCTCCAGCCAGTTCTTCGGGTCCCCGCCGCGGTCGACGACCTGGTACCAGCGGCCGGTCGCGGCGTCCTGGTAGCGCTGGTAGCCCGCGGCCAGGAACTGGACGATCTCGATCAGCGCGGGCCGCCGCGGGTGGTTCGCCGGGAGGACCTCGAGGATGTCGATCGCCGCCATCCCGAACCAGCCGATCGCGCGCGCCCAGTGGTACTTCGAGTGGTGGCCGGCGCCGGAGGCCCACGACTCGGACCCGTCCTCGTCGTAGGCGTGGTAGAGCAGGTCCTTCGCGGGTTCGCGCAGGTGGCTGAAGTAGACGACGAGGTTCTTCGCGGACTCCTCGAAGCAGTAGCCGCCGTCGTTGAACGCCGCGCCGTACAGCGCGAGGAACGGCTGCGCCATGTAGGCGCCGTCGCCCCACAGCTGGCCGACCTTGCTCGTGGCGTGGAACATGCCGCCGTCGGACGTGCGCGGGTACGCCGGGAAGCGCTTGCGCAGCTGGTCGGCCGCCGTCTTGTACTTCTTGCTGCCCGTCTCCGCGAACAGCAGCGGCAGCATCTGGCACGAGCGCATCGAGTCGAGGTTGGTGAAGCTGTTCGAGATCCCGCTGTCGGTGATGAAGCGGTCGTACCACGCGACGATGTAGTCGAGGTACTTCTTCTCGCCGGTGCGCTTGTAGAAGAGGTACTGGCCGTAGAGGTACAACCCGAGGGTGTAGCCCCAGCCGCCGATCTTGTCCGGCGTGTAGCGCTTCATCGTCGAGTCGATGACGGCGCGGGACCAGTCCGCCGGCGGCGCCGCGCCGCCGATCGGGGGAAGCCGGTCCGCCGCGCGCGCGACGGGACCCGCCGCGGCAAGGGCGCCCAGTGCGCCCAGGGTGCCGGCCAGAACCGCGCGCCGGGTGGGGCGAAGGGGGTGCTCGGACATCCGTTGTCCTTTCGTGCACGGGCCCCGGTGAGCGGGCAGTCCCGGAGCGGGGCACCGCGGAAGACGGTGCCCCGCCCCGGAATAGGTGGCCGGGATGCCGATCCGCCGTCCGTCGGCATCCCGACCGGCTCTGGGGTGGGGGCGCGGCGTGCTGCCCTGGTCGCCGGAGCGGTGGGGGAGAGCGAAAGCGCTCTCTGGGGAAACATTTACTCGCCTCGGAGACGCCAAGTCAAGAGAGATCGGATCTCTCGTCTCATATATTAGATATTTAACCCGGTTGGCCGTAGTGGTGATGTACCGGCCGCTGGGACGACGGGAAAAGGTCGGATCTCAGTCTTGACCGTGCCTTCGAACCAGGAGTACACCACCGGGTGGACCAGACCACTTGGAGGTCGCTGATGTCAGCTCGTTTCCTGCGCCGGGTCTTCGCCGTGTGCGCTTCGCTGCTGGTGGTGGCCGGGCTCGCCGCCGCGCCCGCGTCGGCCGACCTGCAGAAGCCGTCCCAGCAGTGGCTGCGCGACAGCCAGGCGGGCCTGTTCCTGCACTGGGGCATGCGCACGTCCCCCGGTTACACCAGTTGCAGCGCCTGGGAAAAGGCGATCACCGACGGCGGGTGGAATCCCGCCTACTGGGTCACCGAGGCCAAGAAGCTGCACGCGTCGTACCTCGTGCTGGCGTCGTTCCACAGCCGGCTGGGCTACTCGCGGGCGTGGCCCTCGAAGATCCCGGGCAGCTGCACCACCAAGCGGGACTTCCTCGGCGAGCTGGTCGCCGCGGCGAAACCCCAGGGGCTCAAGGTCATCCTCTACATGACCAACGACGCCCAGTGGCACAACGAGGGCGGCCACGAGTGGCTCGACTCGGCCGGTTACTCGAAGTACAAGGGCAAGACCGTCGACCTCGACACCCAGGACGGCTTCGGCCAGTTCAGCTACGACAACTTCTTCGAGGTCATGAAGAACTACCCCGACCTCGGCGGGTTCTGGATCGACAACGACAGCAACTACTGGCTGTCGCACAACCTCTACCAACAGATCTACCAGCAGCGGCCGGACTACCTGCTGAGCAACAACAACGAAGACACGCCGATCATGGACACGATCAGCAACGAGCAGAAGACCGGCATGACGCCGGCGTACGACTACCCGCAGGCGACCTACACGGCGATGCCGCGGCTCACCGAGGCGTGCTTCAAGCTCCCCGACACCGGCTCGTGGTGGTACGGCGGCTCCAACTCGGCGGTGAACAAGGCGCTGAACATCGGACGTCTGGTGACGAACTCGGGGTCGTCGATCAAGTCCCTGATGGCCGAGACGGCGATGGTGAACGGCAAGTTCCCGTCGAACCAGGAGGCGTTCAACAACTTCGCGTCCGGTTACCTCGACGCGATCTGGGAGTCGCTCGGGGGCACGGAGGGTGCCGGGTACATGTACGGCGGCATGCAGCCCGGCTTCTGGAACGACGGCGCGCACGGCGTCATCACCATCAAGGGCGCGACGCAGTACGTGCACGTCCTGACCACGCCGTCGGGCAGCACCCTGAAGATCCGCGACAACGGCTACCGCGTCTCGAAGGTGACGAACCTGCGCACCGGCGCGGCGATCCCCTTCGGTCAGAGCGGCGGCAGCCTGACCATGACGGGACTGTCCGGGTGGGACACCTACGACACGGTCTTCAAGGTCGAGACGGCCGGTCGCACGGGCACGTACGACCCGAAGACCGTGACGCTCAAGGCGAGCGCGTCCGCGAGCGGCCACAGTGGACAGGCCGCGAGCGACGGTGACTACCTGACGTACTTCGACAACAACAAGACCCTGCCGGTGAACCTGGACTACGACCTCGGATCGGCGAAGAAGATCCAGTACCTCGGCCTCAACCAGCGCGAGGACTCGGTCAGCTACGCCCGCTCGGCCAGTGAGCAGTCGGCGCGGATCAAGGCGTACCAGGTCTACGTGTCCGACGACGGCAAGAACTGGGGGAGCGCGGTGAAGTCCGGGACGCTCCCGAGCCACCGCGGCGTCCAGTTCGTCGACCTCACGGCGGTGACGGCGAGGTACGTCCGCCTGCAGGTGACGAGCACGTACGCGGCGTCGAGCGACAGCACGCGCTACAAGCGCCTGCGGATCGACGAGACCTGGGTGGGTTCGGACTACGCGACGCAGGCGGGCTGAGCCAGCAGGTCCAGGGTCAGCGCGGCGGTCCAGCCGAACGACCGGGCTCCGTGCCCGGCGCCGGTCAGCGGGTCCACGTACTCGGCGAAGTCCGTCCGCAGCGCCGTCTCGACGAGGTCGGCCCGCAGGTGCTCGGCCAGGGCGTGCTCGCCGTGGTGCAGCAGCCCGAGCCGGACCAGCCAGCCGACGTTCGCCCACGACGGGCCGCGCCAGTACCGGCCCGGGTCGAACGCCGGCGCGGTCAGGTCGTGGCTCGGGACGCCGTGCACGCGCCCGAGGCCGAACCGCGGCCCGGTGGCCGTCGCCAGCAGTGCCGGGGCGACGGCCAGGTCGGGCAGCAGCAGCGGCAGCAGGCCCGCGCACGTGTACTCCGGCAGCCGCGCGCCGGTGCGGACGTCGCGGGCGAAGAAGAAACCGTCGTCCCACAGGGTTTCCTGCATTGCCTTGGCGACGCGCGCGGCGGACTCGCGGTGCGCGGCGGCGGCCGCGGGCAGGCCCAGCTCGCCCGCGATTTCGGCCAGCGCGAGTTCGGCGTCGGCGAGCAGCGCGTTGAACCCCGGGTCTTCGACGACGAACTCGCCGAAACCTTCGTAGCCGTGGTCCCGGTAGTCCGTCGCGAGCCGCACGTACCGCCCGTAGTCCTCGTCGCTCGGGCGGTCGGCGGCGGCGCCGTGCTCCAGGTCGCGGCGGACGAACCCGGTCGAAGGCGTGACGCGCGCGAGCGGGCCGTCCCAGGCCGGGCTGTTGTCCATCCCGGACTCCCACGGGTGCACGATCGCCGCCAGCCCGCGGCCGCCGGCGTCCCGCGAACGGCGCAGGTACTCGTGCCAGGCCCGCAGTTTCGGGTACAGGGTGGCGAGGAACGTGCGGTCGGGTTCGGCCTGGTGCACCGCGAGCACGGCCCGCGCGTGCACCGGCGGCTGGATCAGCCCGGACGTGCGCCCGGCCCGCCAGAACGACGGGCCGGGGAAGTACGCCTCGGCGGGCGTGTCCGGGTTGAAGAGGATGTGCGGGACGCGGCCGTCGCGCCACTGCGCGGAGAACAGCGTCAGCAGCTCGCGCCGGGCCCGTGCGGGTGCCGAGTGGCGCAGGCCGATCGCGATGAACGCCGAGTCCCAGCTCCACTGGTGCGGGTAGAGCGAGCGTGACGGCACGGTCGACGAGCCGAGCCAGTTTCCGTCCAAGACCGCCGCGGCTCGTGTTACATCCATATGTCCAATCTATCTCCGGCTTGTGTATTGTCAATGGACAAAAGTCCGGGAGGAGCGGGATGCCGACCAGTGCGGGTGAGCTGCTGCAGCTGGTCCGAAGCGAGCGGGCGACGACCCGGAAAGCGCTCCTGACCAGCACGGGGCTGTCCCGCACGACGCTCACCGCCCGGCTGGACCAGCTCCTCGGAGCGGGCTTGCTGGCCGAAGACGGCCACGAGGACTCGACCGGCGGCCGCCCGGCGCGGCACCTGCGCTTCGACGACGGGCACGCGGTCGTCCTGGCGGCGAGCATCGACACGATGCACGCCGAGGCGGCGGTGACCGATTTGGCGGGTAGGCGGCTGGCCCATCGCGCGGGTGAGCTGCGCGTCGCGGATGGGCCGGAGGCGGTGCTGGATCGGATCGCGGAGTGGTTCGAGGCGATGCTCGCGGAGGTGGGACGCCCTGGGGGCGGCCACCAGGGGCAGTCGCCCGGCGAACCGCGGCTGCGGGGGCAGGTGCCAGGCGGGCCGGGTGGGGTTGCGGGGGCCGAGCCCGGCTCGGCCGGCGCGCGCGGTGGCGCAGCGGGAGCCAACCCCAGCTCAGCTGGCGGCCAGGCTGGCGTTGCGGGGGCGGAGCCCAGCTCAGCTGGCGGGCAGGCTGGCGTTGCGGGGGCCGGGCCCGGCTCAGCTGGCGGGCGCGGTGGCGCAGCGTCGGTCAACCCCGGCTCAGCTGCCGGCCAGGCTGGCGTTGCGGGGGCCGACCCCGGCTCAGCCGCTCGACCACGCGGCGCCGCGGGAGCCGGCCCCGGCTGGCCGCCGGTGTGCGGCATCGGCATTTCCGTGCCAGGACCCGTCGAACCCGGCCGCACCTGCGTCACCCAGCCGCCGATCATGCCCGGGTGGGACGGCTACCCCATCGACGCCCACCTCGGCCCGCGGTTCAACGCCCCCGTGCTGGTCGACAACGACGCCAACCTCATGGCCCTGGGCGAGCACCGCGCCCGCTACCCGGACTCCGCAGCCCTCGTGGTGGTCAAGGCGTCCACCGGCATCGGTGCGGGCCTGGTGATCGGCGGCGAGGTCTACCGCGGCGTCGACGGCGGCGCGGGCGACATCGGGCACGTCCGCCTGCCGGACCACCCGGAGGCGCGCTGCCTGTGCGGCTCGACGGGCTGCCTCGCGGCGGTCGCCGGGGGCGGCGCGCTGGCCGCGCGGCTGACGGAACTGGGCCTGCCGACGACGTCGGGCTCGGGCGTCCGCGATCGGATCCTGGCCGGCGAACCGGCGGCGGTGCGCCTGGCCGAAGAAGCCGGGCGGCAGGTGGGGGAAGTGCTGGCGACGCTGGTCTGCGTGGTCAACCCCGGCGTGCTGGTGGTGGCCGGGGACTTGGCCGAGCCGCATTTCGTCGCCGGCGTCCGCGAAGTGCTCTACCGGCGGGCGCTCCCGCGCTCGACGCGGAACTTGCGCATCGAGATCGGTGGGCGCGGTCAGGCGATCGACGGCGCCGTGGCGATGGTCGTGGACGCGGAGTTCTCCCCGGCGGCCGTGGACAAGCGCCTCTGACGGCCGAACTACCGTCACCCCTGGACTGTCCGGTGTGGACGGAGCACCCTACTTTGGTAGGTGGCAGAGGGCGAACCCGCGTGTTCCGCGATACGGACACGAACCGGACTTACCTCGCATACTCTCTCATTCCTCGCGTTTTCCGTGCGACAAATCGGATTTCGGTACCACGCGTGAATTCGCGACCAGATAACGGTTCCGCAGGCACTTCCCCACGAGCGGAACACCGATCTAGTCTCGTCCGGTGTTCCAGGCCCATTTCCTGGGGGCCGCTTTCGAAGAGGGAGATTTCTGTGCGAAGAAGCTCCACCCTGCTCCTTTCGCTCGCGGTGGTGGGTGGCCTGACCGGCGCCCTGCCGGCGACGGCGTCCGCGCAGGGGCGTCAGGACATTCCGCAGTCGCACCCGTTGTGGGCGAACGCGCAGGCGAAGGTCGCCGACACGGCGGCCTCGTCGAAGCTGAGCTTCCGGGTCTACCTGAACCAGCGCGACAACGCCGGCGCCGAAGCGCTGGCGCAGGCCGTGTCCGATCCGGACAGCGCGACCTACCGCCAGTACCTCAGCCCGGACCAGGTGCGCGACCGGTTCGCGGCGAGCGACGCCACGGTGAACGCCGTCAAGTCGTGGCTGACCGGCAACGGCTTCAGCATCGGTGACGTGCCGTCGAACCGCGCTTACGTCGAGGCCACCGGCACCGCCGACCAGACGCAGAAGGCGTTCGACGTCAAGCTGGCCAAGTACAAGGTCAAGGGCCAGACCCTCCGGGCCGCCGACAAGAACCTGTCGGTGCCGGCGAACCTGGCGAACGACGTCCTCGGCGTCGTCGGTGTCGACCAGTCGACCAACCTGTTCAAGCCCGACCATGCCACCGGCTCCGCGACGCCGGCCGACGTGCCGCCCGGCCCCGGCTTCCGCAACGCGCGGCCGTGCAGCGCCTACTACGGCGAGAAGATCGACACCACCGATCCCGCCTACAACGGCCAGCACCTGCCCTACGCCCCCTGTGGCTACACCCCGGCGCAGCTGCGCTCGGCCTACGGCGTCGACAAGGTCGGCGCGGACGGCAAGGGCACCACGATCGCCATCGTGGACGCGTTCGCCTCGCCGAACATCTACTCCGACGCCAGCACGTACGCCAAGAAGAACGACCCGGCGCACCCGCTGAAGCAGAGCCAGTTCAAGCAGCACGTCTTCCCGGCGAACCCGGTTCTCGAGCCGCCGGACCAGTGCGACGCGGCGGGCTGGTACGGCGAGGAGACCCTCGACGTCGAGGCCGCCCACGGTCTCGCGCCGGGCGCTGACATCCTGTACGTCGGTGGCGAGTCCTGCGAGGACAATGCCCTCGACGTGGCGCTGAACTACGTGATCGCCGGCCACAAGGCCGACATCGTGTCGAA
The DNA here is from genome assembly GCF_055633805.1 of Amycolatopsis sp. NPDC114478. Classification (NCBI taxonomy): domain Bacteria; kingdom Bacillati; phylum Actinomycetota; class Actinomycetes; order Pseudonocardiales; family Pseudonocardiaceae; genus Amycolatopsis; species Amycolatopsis sp. NPDC114478. The sequence goes on from NZ_JBVKDO010000013.1 coordinate 25,485, forward strand.
CTCCTACGGCGACACCGGCGAGGACATCCCGGCCGACATCGTCAAGGTGTTCAACCAGATCTCGGTGCAGGCGGTCCTGGAAGGCATCGGCGTCTACTTCTCCTCGGGCGACAACGGTGACGAGGTCGCGCGCCTCGGCACGCCGTCGCCGGACTTCTCCGCCTCGGCGCCGTGGATCACCGCGGTCGGCGGCACGTCCATCGCCATCGGCAAGGACGGCAAGAAGATCTTCGACACCGGCTGGGAGACCAGCAAGTCGCTGCTGACCAACGGCGTCTACGGCCCGGCCAAGTACACCAGCGGTTCCGGTGGCGGTACCAGCCGCCTGTTCCCGCAGCCCTTCTACCAGAAGGGCGTCGTGCCGGACGCGCTGGCGAAGAAGAACCAGACCGGCGACGCCAAGGGCCGGGTCGTCCCGGACATCTCGGCGATCGGTGACCCGAACACCGGCTTCCTGGTCGGCCAGACGCAGACCTTCCCGGACGGCGTCTACTACGACCAGTACCGGATCGGCGGCACGAGCCTCGCGTCGCCGGTGTTCGCCGGCATCATGGCGGTGGCCGACAGCTTCGACCACTTCCACCACGGCTTCATCAACCCCGTGATCTACAAGCTGACCTCGCGCACTCCGGCGATCAGCGACGTGAAGCACGTGGACGCCGCGGTGGAACGCGTCGACTTCGCGAACTCGACCGACGCCTCGGGCGGCCTGCTCACTTCGGTGCGCACGCTGGACTACCAGGGCCTGACCATCCACACCACCCCCGGCTACGACGACGTGACGGGTCTCGGCACGCCCAACGGGCTGCTGTTCCTGCTGCTCGTCTAGCTAGTGCTCCGTGAAGGGCACCCGCATGGCTCTTGAAGCCATGAGGGTGCCCTTCACGGCTTTTCGGCGACCAGGGGGATGACCGCGCTCACCGCGGTGCCGCCGTCCCCGCTGACCACGGCGAGTTCGCCGCCGAGCGCCTGGACGCGGTCCCGCAGGCCCGCCAGGCCCGTGCCGCCCTCGATGTCCGCGCCGCCGACGCCGGTATCGGTGACCGCCACCCGCAGCTCGGCGCCTTCGACCGCGATCCGCACGTTCACGCGGTCGGTCTGCGCGTGCTTCATCGCGTTCGTCAGCGCCTCCGACGCCACGAAGTACGCCGTCGCCTCGACCGCCGAGTCCAGCCGGGGCACGGTGCCGACCGTCAGGGCCACTTCCAGCGGGATCCGGTCGGCCAGCGACCGGACCGCCGCCACCAGCCCCGCCTCCGTCAGGATCGCCGGGCGGATGCCGCGCGCGAGTTCGCGCAGCTCGGTGATCGCTGTCTGCAGCTCGTCGACCGTGCCGGACAGCAGCGCCCGGACCTCGGTGGGCAGCGCCGGGCCGTACCGGCGCCCGGCCATCCGCAGCAGCAGCACGACGCTGACCAGCCGCTGCTGGGCGCCGTCGTGCAGGTCGCGTTCCAGCCGGCGGCGCTCCTCGTCGCCGGCCGCGACGAGCCGGGCGCGGGACGCCCGCACCTCGGCCAGCCGCTGCTCCAGCTCCGCGGTGAGCCGCTGGTTGTCGAGCACCAGCCCGGCGGCGGCGTTGAGCGCGTCGATCGAGCGGCTGTCCTTCCACACCTCGTCGTCCTGCACCAGCGCCGCCAGCCCGGTGCCGTCGCGCTCCAGCAGCAGCCGGATCATCTCGGCGTTGCCGACGCGGGCGCGCAGCACGCCGGCCAGGAACGCCAGCGGCCACAGGCAGAACAGAACCCGGTAGACCTGCAGCAGCGGCTCCGACAGCGGGTGGCCGTCGCCGAGCGCGGTGCCGGCGCCGGACGCGAGCGCGCCGAACAACGCGATCGCGATCACCGGGGACAGCAGCCGCCGCTGCGGCAGCTGCCCGGTCAGCCACCGGTAGAGGAGCACGACGATCACCCCGGCGCTGATCACCGTGGCGGCGAGCTCCAGCACGCGGTCGGCGAGCACCGCGCTCGCCGGGGTCGTCGAGACCGCCAGCAGGTCGCGCGGGTCGTCGCTGACCAGCAGCCCGAGCACGCCCAGCGCGAACACCACCAGGTAGGCCCCGGCGACGAGCAGCCGTTCCCAGCGCGACCGGAGCCTGCCGTGCGGGAACGCGAGCACGAGGTGCGCGATCACCGGGCTGGACGCGGCGCGCAGCGGCACGGCGATCGTGTACAGCACGGGGCTGCGCGTGAACTGCAGGTCCTCGAGGAACACGGCGATCCCGGCGAGCGCGATGAGCACGCCGATCGGGTTGGCCGGGCGCCGCACGTGCGCGACCGCGCCGGCGAGCAGGAACAGGAACCCGGTCGTGGTGCTGAGCGCCGTGTCGAGCGCGGAGTGGCTGCCCTCGCCCGCCTTGAGGGTCAGCGCGGTGACGCCGAGAGCGAAACCGGCGGCCAGCAAGCCGGTCATCGCCAGCGTCCGCGGATGCTGCACCACGCAACCCTCCCGGTGTGCCTCGCCGGGCAATCCTGGCGCGTGCGTGGAGCGGTCCGGCAGCGGCTAACCGTGATTCGCCCGTTCGGGCCGTCGCGTTACACCACGCGGGCGCGCTTTAGGGTGATCTGCGGACAGGAGGCAGCACATGAGCGGACTGGGTGCCGAGGTCTTCGGCGGGCGGATGCCCACCGGCGGCCGTGACCTGGCGATCGAAACCCACGGCATCAAGCCGGTTCCGGAGGGCAACCGGTTCGGGCGCCCGTGGCGGCTGTTCAGCGTGTGGTTCGCGCCGAACCTGACGATGACGGCGGTCTTCACCGGCACGCTCGCCGCGTCGCTCGGCCTCGGGTTCTGGACCGGTCTGGCGGCGATGCTCGCCGGCACCGTGCTGGGGTCGCTGCCGGTGGCGTACCTGTCGACGTGGGGGCCGCGCACCGGCACCGGCCAGCTGCCCCTGGCCCGGCTGCCCTTCGGTGGCGGGGTGGTGCTGCCGGGGCTCGTCCAGTGGCTCGGCTCGATCGCCTGGGACGCGCTGGTCGGCCTGTTCGGCGGCGAGGCGCTGGCCGAGCTGACCGGGCTGCCGTTCTGGGCCGCGGTGCTGATCGTGCTGGTGCTGCAGTGCGCGCTCGGCGTGTTCGGCTACGCCCTGATCCACCGCGTCCAGGCGGTGATGAGCGTGCTGCTGGTGCTCGCGTTCGCGGCGCTGGCCGTGAAGGTCCTTTCCGGACACCCGATCGCCGCCGCGAACACGGCGTCGGGCGCCGACCTCGCGGGCGGGATCGTGCTGTTCACGACGATCACCTTGTCGCTGGCGATCTCCTGGGCGCCGTACGCGTCGGACTTCAGCCGCTACCTGCCCGTTTCGACGTCTTCGCGGTCGGTGTTCTGGGCGACGCTGCTCGGCCTCGTCGCGTCGTACGCGATCGGTGAGGGCCTCGGGCTCGCGCTGGGGTCGTCGCTGGGCGACCAGACGGCGGCGGGGGTCGCGCACCTGCTCGGCGGCGGGTTCCTGGGTGCGCTGGCGCTGGCGGTGATCGCGCTCGCGGCGGTGTCGTCGAACGCGATGAACGACTACAGCGGCTCGCTCGCCCTGCAGACCGTCGGCGTCCGGCTGCGGCGCCCGGTGTCGGCGGTGGTCGTCACGGTGCTGGCGTTCGCGCTGATCCTCTGGATGCACAGCGGCGACCTGTCGGCGAAGTTCGAGAACGTCCTGCTGTTCGTGAGCTACTGGATCCCGCCGTTCCTCGGCGTGGTCGTGCCGGACTGGCTCGCGCGCACCCGCGGCGGACGGCGGGTGGACGTCCTGGCGTCGACGTCCGTGCGGCCGTGGGCGGCGCTGGTGGCGTTCGTGGTGGGCTTCGGCGCGGCGGTGCCCTTCATGAACACGTCCCTCTACACGGGACCGGTGGCGGCGGCGCTGCACGGCGCGGATCTCGCGTACTACGTCGGTCTGGTGGTTTCGCTGGCAGCGTATTTCCTGCTGCGGCGCCGCATTGACCTCAAGTGATGTAGAGGTTTGACGATGGTGTGGTACCCCTCGAAGGAGGAACCATGCCAACCGCACTCGTCACCGGAGTGTCCGCGGGCCTGGGCCGCGCCCTCGCCGCCGCCCTGGTGAGTCGCAAGTGGACGGTCATCGGCGACGGCCGCGACGCCGCCGCGCTTTCGGCCGCTGCCGGGGAGATCGGCTTCACGGCCGTTCCCGGCGACGTCGCCGACCCGGCCCACCGCGCGTCCCTGGCCGAGGCCTGTCCGTCGCTCGACCTGCTCGTCAACAACGCCAGTTCGCTGGGGGTCAGCCCCTTGCCGCCGTTGGGCAGCTACCCGTTGGCGGAACTGGAAAAGGTCTACCGCGTCAACGTCTTCGCGCCGCTGGCGTTGACGCAGCTGCTGCTGCCCGCGCTGACGGCGGCGCGGGGCACGATCATCGACCTCAGCTCGGACGCGGCGGTCGAAGCGTACGAGGGCTGGGGCGGCTACGGCTCGGCGAAGGCGGCGCTCGACCAGGTCACGGCGGTGCTGGGCGCGGAGAACCCGGAGCTGGCGGTGTACGCGGTCGACCCGGGCGACCTGCGCACGGCGATGCACCAGCGAGCGTTCCCGGGCGAGGACATCTCAGACCGGCCGCTGCCGTCGTCGGCGGTCCCGGCGTTCCTGCGGTTGCTGGACGAACGTCCCCCGAGCGGCCGCTACCGCGCGGCGGATCTGCTGGTGCCGGCATGAGCATCCGGTTCGACCTGCCCGCGGAGCTGTCGGCCTCGGCCCCACCGGAGGCACGCGGCGTCGCGCGCGACGGGGTCCGCTTGCTGGTGGCGTCGCCCGCGGGAGTCCACCATTCGGTGTTCTCGTCGGTGGGCTCGTTCTTGTCCGCGGGCGACTTGCTGGTGGTGAACACGTCGGCAACGCTCCCGGCGGCGGTGGACGCCACCCGCGACGGGCGTCCGATCGCGGTCCACTTTTCGACCTCCCTCGACGACGGTTCGTGGATCGTCGAGCTGCGCACTCCGTCGGGCCCGCTGTTGGACGGCCGCGCGGGAGAGCTGGTGTCGCTGCCGGACGGCGCGTCGCTGACGTTGCTGGAGCCGTTCGCCGCGGGGTCCCGGCGCCTGTGGCGGGCGACGGTGTCGGTGGAGGTCCCGGGCCTCCTCGCGGCGGCGGGCCGCCCGATCCGCTACGGGTACGTGCCGAGGACGTGGCCGTTGACGGATTACCAGACGGTGTTCGCCCGAGAGCCGGGAAGCGCGGAGATGCCCTCGGCGGCGCGGCCGTTCACGGCGTCGCTGGTGACGCGGCTGGTCACGGACGGGGTGTTGTTCGCGCCGCTGGTGCTGCACACGGGGGTGTCCTCCCCGGAGGCGGTCGAGCCCCCGCAGGCGGAGAGGTACCGGGTGCCACCGACGACCTCGGCGCTGGTGTCGTGGGTCCGTTCGCGGGGAGGCCGGGTGATAGCGGTGGGCACAACGGCGGCGCGAGCATTGGAGTCGGCTTCGGAGGGCTCGGCTTCCGGATGGACGAACTTGGTACTGGGCCCGGATCGTCCGGCTCGTTTGGTGGACGGGATCGTGACGGGTCTGCACGCCCCGGACGCGTCGCATCTGTTGTTGCTGGAGGCGGTGGTCGGCCGGGAGCTGGTCCAGCGTGCGTACGACGCGGCGGTGGAGCGGAAGTACTTGTGGCACGAGTTCGGCGACGTGTCCTTGTTGTTGCGCCGCTGACCTGCCTGCTGTCTTTGCCGAGGGTGGGGTGGCTCCGGTGGTCGGTGGTCTGGCGGCACTGGCCTGGCCCACAGCCACTGGGCACACTCAAACCTGCCGGCTGCCCGGCCGCGACGTGTCGCTGCTGCTGGGCCGCCGCCGATCCGTCGCCCACACAAGACCCCGCCCTCCCTGGGGGCCTGCCCGCTTCCAGCGTATCGAGGTGGTCCGACGAAAACCCCGCTGAAGCTGCGGCCCGGGCGGGCTCATCCACGTCACGCCCGGGCTGTGGACAACTCGGACGCTGGTTTCGGGTCGCCACGGTCTGTCGCCGACAGTCGAGCTGTCCCGTGATCGCCACTATGGCGATCCGTCTGCCCACGGCCGCGCCTGCCGGCAGCGAACACGCAGCGTGGCGTGTTGCCAAGCCGCTGGTCGGCCGCCGCTCACGCAGACCCGAGGTTCTCGCCTAATTGGGGGACTTTCGGCAGGCCTGGCGGGGCCGCGGCGAGGAGTCTCGGCGCGACTTCGCCGGGGCCCCTGGCGTAGCAGCAGACGGGGGCGGCCGACGTGCCAGCCCCTCCCCGGGAACCTAGCCACAGGCCAAGTGAAACCACAGCCCGGGCGGGCTCATCCACATCACGCCCGGGCTGTGGAAAACCAGCAGCAAGAAAAGCGGGCCCTAGCGCCGCACGGCTTCCGAGCGTCGTCGGGAGCGGAGCAGGCCGAACCCGGCCACCACCGCGATCCCGAACCCGACCCCGGTCACCACCGAAGCCACCAAACTCGCCGTCGCGGTCGCCAACCCGAACGCCCCACCCAGGTAAACCGGGATGCTCACCGCCACCGGCAGCCAGTTCCGCAACGCGAAAGCGCGGTCCGACGCCACCCACAGCACCAGCGTCACCGCCGCCCCGGTCAGCACCGGGATCGCCCACACCACCAGGCTCGTCACCGCGTCCATGCCGAGTGACCTGAGCCACTCGAACGTCGCCTGGCCCATCCCGATGAACAGCACGACCAGCGCCACGCGGACGCCGGTGGCTCCCTGGCCCCGTCGGCTCGTCATGTTCCCTCCCGAGTACGTCGTCACTCGTACCACGTTCGGGTGACGGAAGAGGTTGCCTCGGAGCGCCGGGCGATTCGCCAGCGCGCGGCCGCGACCACCAGGAAGAGCAGCAGCGGGACGGTCATGAACACGAGCACGAACCGGTGACCCGGGGTCGCCGAGCCGGTGACCAGGCCGGACAGCCCGAGGACGGTCGCGGGGGCAGCCAGTGCGACCAGCGGAACCGTCAGGCGAGCCTGGCCCTTGCCCGTGCGCCACCAGTAGAGGAGGCCACCAGCCAGGCCGAGCAGATCCAGCGCGACCACCAGCACCACGGCCGTCCACTCGCCGACGCCGAGCGTGGTCAGCCAGTCGGCCCCGATCGGGCTCAGCGCGCCGCCCGCCCACGTCGCCAGCGCCACCAGGACCACCAGCCGGATTTCCGCCACTGTCTTCATCGCTCCCCCTCGAAGTCGTCGAGAGCACCACGCGCGAGCCGGCCGGATGGTTGCCTATAGGCGCACCCCGAGACCGATGTCAAGGAATCTCAGCCGATTTCCCGAGATGCGGATGGCTATGCGCCCCAGTGGGTGACCGTGCAAACCTCGCCCCGACACCGACCCCCGAAAGGCGACCCCGACGTGCGCACCCACCACAGAACCCGCTTCCTGGCCTCGGCGCTGGCCGCCCTGACCGTCGTGGGCGTGCTCGCGGGCTGTTCCCGGGCCGACAGCACCGCCGCCCCGGCCGCGAACCAGGGGTCCGCCGCGGAGGTGCGGCTCGGCTTCTTCCCGAACGTCACCCACGCGCCCGCGCTGATCGGCGTCAAGAAGGACTTCTTCAAGCAAGAGCTCGGCTCGACCAAGCTCACCACCCAGACCTTCAACGCCGGCCCCGAAGAGGTCAACGCGCTGCTCGGCGGCTCGCTCGACATCGCCTACATCGGCTCCGGCCCGGCGATCAACGCCTTCACCAAGTCCAAGGGCGCCATCCAGCTGGTCTCCGGCGCCGTCTCGGGTGGCGCGCAGCTCGTCGTCAAGCCGGACATCACCAGCGTCGACCAGCTCAAGGGCAAGACGATCGCCACGCCGCAGCTGGCCAACACCCAGGACGTCGCGCTCAAGAAGTTCCTCGCCGGCAAGCAGCTGACCGACCAGGTCAAGATCACCAACCTGGACAACTCCAAGACGCTCGACGCCTTCAAGAAGGGCGAGCTCGACGGCGGCTGGCTGCCCGAGCCGTGGGCGTCCCGGCTGGTCCTCGACGCCGGTGCGAAGGTCCTGGTCGACGAGAAGGACCTGTGGCCCGGCGGCCGCTTCCCGACCACCGTCGTCATCGTGCGCAGCGAGTTCCTGCAGCAGCACCCGGACACCGTGAAGGCGGTCCTGAAGGGCCAGCTCGACGCGATCGACTGGGCGAAGGCCAACCCGGCGGACGCGAAGACCGTCGTCAACGGCGCTCTCAAGGAGTTCGCCGGCAGCAGCTTGAGCCAGGGCGTCATCGACCGCGCGTTCTCCGGCATCGAGCTGACCACCGACCCGATCCCGGCCGAGTTCCCGCAGCTCGCCCAGGACTCGGTGACGGCCGGCGTGGTGAAGTCGGCGGTAGCGTTGAAGGGCTTCGCCGACTTCGGGCCGCTCAACGACGTCCTCAAGGAGAAGAACCAGCCCGCCGTCAACGCGCCCGAACTCGTCAAGTGATCCCGAGAGGCAGCCAGCGATGACCACGACCCTCCCGACCGGCCGGAGCAGCTTCACCGGTGCGACCGCGGTCCGGCTCGACGGCGTCCGCAAGACGTTCGGCCCGGCCGGGCGGGCGGTCGTCGCGCTCGACGGCGTCGACCTCACGGTCGCGCCCGGCGAGTTCGTCTGCCTGCTCGGCGCGTCCGGCTGCGGCAAGAGCACGCTGCTGAACCTGGTCGCGGGGCTCGACGCGCCGTCGGCGGGGGAGATCACGCTGAACACGTCGCGGCCCGCGGTCATGTTCCAGGAGGCCGCGCTGATGCCGTGGCTGACCGCGGCCCGCAACGTCGAGCTGCCGCTGCGGCTGGCCGGTTTCGGGCGCGCCGAGCGTCGCGAAAAGGCCGCCGAGCTGCTGGACCTCGTCCGGCTGAACGGCGCGGGCGGCAAGCGGCCGCACGAGCTGTCCGGCGGGATGCGGCAGCGGGTCGCGCTGGCCCGCGCGCTGGCCGCGACCCTGCGCGTCGGCGGCGACCCGGAGCAGGCGCTGCTGCTGATGGACGAGCCGTTCGCCGCGCTCGACGCCATCACCCGGGACGTCCTGCAGGGCGAGCTGCTGCGCGTCTACCGCAGCACCGGCACGTCGGTGCTGTTCGTGACCCACGACGTGCGCGAGGCCGTCCGGCTCGGGCAGCGGGTCGTGCTCCTGTCGTCGCGGCCGGGCAAGGTCGTGCGCGAGTGGACGGACGTGCCCCTGGCCGACGCCGAGGAGCTCACCGAGGAGATCACCGGGCACCTGCGAGAGGTGATCAGCACCCATGCCGCAGCTTGACCAGTCCGCCGAAGACGACCTCGACGCGGTCGGCGCCGGACTGGACTCGCTCGACGCCCCGCCCGGCGAGCGCCGCCCGAGCTTCTGGAAGCGGTTCGCCTGGGGTTTCCTGCCCCCGGTGCTGGCGGTGGCCCTGCTGGTGGTCGTCTGGCAGATCCTCTGGGCGGCGGCGTTCTGGTCGGAGGCCCAGCTGCCCGCCCCGATCGCGGTGTGGAACGAGTTCTGGGGCATCGTCGTCGACGGCAAGGTGTTCGGCTTCGTCTGGACGTCGGTGCACCGCGCCGCGCTCGGCTTCCTCGCGGGGGTGGTGATCGGCACGCCGCTCGGCCTGGTGGTGGCGAAGGTCCGGGTGGTCCGCGCGGCGCTCGGGCCGCTGCTGACGGGGCTGCAGAGCCTGCCGTCGGTGGCGTGGGTGCCGGCGGCGATCCTGTGGTTCGGCATCAACGACGGGGCGATCTACTTCGTCGTGCTGCTGGGCTCGGTGCCGTCGATCGCGAACGGCCTGGTGTCGGGCATCGACCAGATCCCGCCGATCCTGCCGAGGGTGGGCCAGGTGATGGGCGCGAACCGGCTGTCGTCGGCCCGCCACATCCTGCTGCCGGCGGCGCTGCCGGGGTTCTTGGCGGGGTTGAAGCAGGGCTGGGCGTTCTCGTGGCGCTCGCTGATGGCGGCGGAGCTGATCGCGTTGTCGCCGCAGCTGGGTGTCGGGCTCGGGGCGTACCTGAACCAGGGCTCGTCGCTGAACAGCATCGAGACGGTGATCGCGGCGATCTTCCTGATCCTGCTGGTGGGGATCGGGATCGAGCTGCTGGTGTTCCGTCCGCTGGAGCGGGCGGTGCTGCGGGCTCGCGGGCTGACTTCGTCGCTTTAGAAGTTTTTCGCCGCCGGGTGTCGAAGCCGGGTTTTCGGCGTCGACGTCCCCTTCGAAAGTCGACGAAGGGAATGGGCGATGGTTCTCGCGGTGCTGGTGGCGTCGGTTGTGGCGTTCGTGGTGAGCGCGGTTTGGTACACGCTGTTCGGAAAGGTCCGGGCCCAGCTCAGCGCGGCCGGCGCCGAGGCACGGCCGTCGCCGTGGCGGATGGGCGCGGAATTCGGCCGAACGCTCGTCCTGGTGACGGTCTTCGCGGTGCTGGCGTCCGCCGCCGGTGTCTCGGGCGTCCCCGGCGCGCTCGGCTTGGCGCTGCTGGCCTGGGCCGGCTTCCCGGTGGTCATCCTGGCCGGCTCGGTGCTCCATGAGCGCGTCCCGGTGCGCCTCGCCGCCTTGCACGCCGGCGACTGGCTGGCCAAGATCGCCGTGGTGGCTCTGGTCCTGGGGGTGTGGCGATGACGTCCGTCCTGCTCGAAGGCATTGCCTTCGGCGAGTCCCCGCGCTGGCACGGCGGGCGGCTCTGGTTCGCCGACTGGCTGGCGCACGAAATCGTGGCGGTCACCACCGCCGGGCAGCGCGAGGTCGTCTTCCGCGCGGACTTCCCCACCATGCCGATGTGCTTCGACTTCCTCGACGGCGAGCCGCTCGTCGTGTCCTCCGCGGACGGCCTGCTGCTTCGGCTCACGGAATCCGGCGTGAAAACCCACGCCGACCTGGGCGGCCGCGGGTTCAACGAGATCGTCGTCGCACGCGATGGCGGCTGCTACGTCAACGGCGGCGGCTTCGACCTGATGGCCGGCGAGGAGTACCGGCCGGGCTCGATCCTGCACGTCACGCCGTCGGGTGAAACGCGCCGCGTGGCCGGCGACATCGCCTTCGGCAACGGCATGGCCCTGACGCCGGACGGCTCGACGCTGATCGTCGCCGAGTCCTACGCGAACCGGCTCACGGCGTTCACCGTGCTCCCGGACGGCGGTCTCGCGGACCGCCGCGTGTGGGCCGATCTCGGTGACGGCGCGCCCGACGGCATCGCGCTCGACGCCTCGGGCGCCGTCTGGGTGTCGGATGTGCCGCACCGCTCGTGCACGCGGGTGCGAGCCGGGGGAGAGGTCCTCGAACGGCTCGAATTCGAGCACGGCTGCTTCGCCTGCGCACTGAGCGACGACACGTTGTACCTGGTCACGCAGGAATGGCGCGGCCTCGACGGCGTCGGAGGGGAGCGGACCGGGCGGATCCTGACGCACCCGGTCGATGTCGGACGCGCTCGGTGACGTCAGTCACGGAACGATGCCCGGCCGGCGTTCGTTGACGGTACCTACGGCACCGTAACTTACGGTTGCGTAGCCCCGACCCCCGGAAGGACGTGCGCATGACCGTCTCCGAGAGCACCGCGCTGATGTACGAGCTGGAGGAGACGGTCGAGGAGAACCTCAACCGCCACCTCGCCGCCGCCCAGGAGTGGATGCCGCACGAGTTCGTGCCGTGGAGCGAAGGCCGGAACTTCGCCGACCTCGGCGGTGAGGCGTGGGACCCGGAGCAGTCGCGGGTCACGCCCATCGCGCGGACCGCGCTCGAGGTCAACCTGCTGACCGAGGACAACCTGCCGAGCTACCACCGGGAGATCGAGCGCGCCTTCGGCCGCGACGGCGCCTGGGGCACGTGGGTGCACCGCTGGACGGCGGAGGAAGGCCGGCACGGCATCTGCATCCGCGACTACCTGCTCGTTACGCGGGCGGTCGACCCGGTCGAGCTCGAGCGGATGCGCATGGAGACCATGCAGGCCGGCTACGAGACCGGCGACAAGCCGCTGCTGCGGGTCTGCGCGTACGTCTCGTTCCAGGAGCTCGCGACGCGGCTGTCGCACCGCAACACCGGCCGCTACACCCAGGACCCGCTGGCGGAGAAGCTGCTGACCCGCGTGTCCACGGACGAGAACCTGCACATGGTCTTCTACCGCAACCTGGTGAAGGCGGCGTTCGAGATCGCCCCGGACGCGACGATGCGCGCGATCACCGACGAAGTCCTCGACTTCGCGATGCCCGGCGCGGTCATCCCGAGCTTCGCCCGCAAGGCGGCGCTGATCGCCAAGGCCGGCATCTACGACCTGCGCATCCACCACGACGACGTCGTGCAGCCGCTGCTGCGGTACTGGAAGGTGTTCGACCGGACGGGCTTCGGCGAGGTCGGCGAGACGGCCCGCGAGGAGCTCGCGGCCTTCCTCAAGACCCTCGACACGCAGGCCGCGCGCTTCGAGGAGCGTCGCGACGCCGCGGCCGCCCGGGCCGCCGCTCGCGGTCTCCCGGCGCTCTGAAACCCGGCGCACGACCAGCCGCGGCAGACCCTCGCCTGCGGAAGGCCGCAGCCGAGGCGCCGGGCCCGGACGTGGCGAAGGCCGCCTCGGAGAATCCGAGGCGGCCTTCGCGAACCCTCTGGCTCAGCGGCCGGTGCGCCGGGCGCCCGCGCGGGTGCCCGACGAGAACGCCGCCGCGCCGCCCGAGCGGTTGCCCGTCGCCGCGGCACCCGAACGCCGGGCGCCACCGCCGGCCGGGGCACCCGAGCGCCGGGAAGCGCCGCCGGCAGCGGCACCGCCCGAGCGGCGGGACCCGCCCGAAGCAGGAGCGTCCGACCGGGGAGCGCCTGATCGTCGCGAGCCACCGGAAGCCGGGCCGCCCGCGTTCCCGCCGGAACGGCCGGAGCGGGGCTGCTCTTCACGCCGCGTCCGGGCCTGCTGGCCGCCGCGGTTCTCCTTCGGCGCCGCACCCCGGCGCCCACGCCCGGCACCCGGGGCCGCGCCCGAAGCCGTCACCTTCTTCGGCCGGTTGTCCACCGCCGGCGCCTTCGAGAACGTCCGCTCGCCCGGGGCCAGCTCCGCCAGCAGCGGGTGACCCGGGCCGAGCTGGGTGGTGGTCGGCTTGATGCCGGCCTTGCGGGTGAGGTCGCGCACGTCGCGGACCTGCGCGTCCGTCATCAGCGTCACCACCGTGCCCGACGCCCCCGCGCGCGCCGTGCGGCCCGAGCGGTGCAGGTACGCCTTGTGCTCCACCGGCGGGTCGGCGTGGATGACCAGCCGGACGTCGTCGACGTGGATGCCGCGCGCCGCGATGTCCGTCGCGACCAGCGTCTTCGCGGTGCCGGACGAGAACGCCTCGAGGTTGCGCGTGCGCGCGTTCTGGCCCAGGTTGCCGTGCAGCTCGACCGCCGGCACGCCCGAGGCCACGAGCTTGCGCGTCAGCGCCTTCGCGCGGCTCTTCGTCCGCGTGAAGACGAGCGTGCGGCCCGGCGCCGCGGTCAGGTCGACCAGCACCGGCAGCCGGTGGGTCTCCTCGAGGTGCAGGACGTGGTGCTCCATGGTCGACACCGGCGACTGCGCCGAGTCGACGCTGTGCGTGACCGGGTCGCTCATGAAGCGCTTGACCAGCACGTCCACGCCGTTGTCCAGCGTCGCGGAGAACAGCAGCCGCTGGCCGCGCGACGGCGTCTGGTCCATGATCCGCCGCACCTCGGGCAGGAAGCCCAGGTCGGCCATGTGGTCGGCCTCGTCCAGCACGGTGATCTCGATCGCGTCGAGCTTCACGTGCCCGGAGCGCATGTGGTCGGCGAGCCGGCCGGGGCAGGCGACGACGATGTCGACGCCGTCGCGCAGCTTCGTGATCTGCGGGTTCGCGCTGACGCCGCCGAAGATGGTGGTCGTCTTGAGGCCCAGCGGCTTGGCCAGCGGCAGGATCGAGGCCTCGATCTGCGTCGCGAGCTCGCGGGTCGGCGCCAGGATCAGCGCGCGGGGACGCCCGGGCTTGCGGCGCGTCGGGCCCGCGGCGAGGCGGGCCAGCACGGGCAGGACGAAGCCGTAGGTCTTGCCGGAGCCGGTCCGGCCGCGGCCGAGCACGTCACGCCCGGCGAGGGTGTGCGGCAGGGTCGCCGCCTGGATGGGGAAGGGCTCGGTGACGCCCTGGGTGGCCAGCGCGGCCACGAGCGGGGTCGGCAGGCCGAGTTCAGCGAAAGTGCTCATAAGTACTTGCGGGCACGCTTGTGCCCTGGTCTCCATAACCTGAGAAGGGTTGTCCTGCCCGGCGCAGACCGGTCAACGGCCGCGGCGCGTGGTAGTCGACAACAGCAGCGGGCCGAGGCAGAACTGAGCGGCCCGCAAGATCAGTGTACCGAATGGGGGTGACCTAGCCCCAGTGAGATTGCCCGCACTCTGGGGGGCTTGCTAAGTTACCGGTCGGTAATCGAGGAGGACGACCCATGCTGCTGAACCCGCACGAGTACGACCCGGCCCACTTCGACGCGGAGACGCGCCGGCTGCTCCGGGCGACCATCGACTGGTTCGAGCAGCGCGGCAAGGCGAAGCTGACCCAGGACTACCACAACCGCGTCTTCTACGCGGACTTCCTCGAGTTCGCGGGCAAGGAAGGCCTGTTCTCGACGTTCCTGACGCCGTCGGCGAACGGAGGCGGCAACCCGGACAAGCGCTGGGACACCAGCCGCGTCGCCGCGCTGTCGGAAATCCTCGGCTTTTACGGCCTGAATTATTGGTACCCGTGGCAGGTCACGATCCTCGGCCTCGGCCCGGTGTGGCAGAGCGGCAACGACGTCGCCCGCAAGCGCGCGGCGGACGCCCTCGACGCCGGCGGCGTCGGCGCCTTCGGACTGTCCGAAAAGGACCACGGCGCCGACATCTACTCCTCGGACATGGTCCTGACCAAGGACGGCGACGGCTACCGCGCCACCGGCTCGAAGTACTACATCGGCAACGGCAACTGCGCGCGCACGGTGTCGGTCTTCGGCCGCATCGACGGTGTCGAAGGCCCCGACCAGTACGTCTTCTTCTACGCCGACTCCGAGCACCCGAACTACCACGTGGTCAAGAACGTCGTGCCGTCGCAGATGTACGTCGCCGAGTTCCGGCTCGAGGACTACCCGGTGCACGCCGACGACATCCTGCACGTCGGCGCCGAAGCCTTCAGCGCCGCGCTGAACACCGTCAACATCGGCAAGTTCAACCTCTGCTTCGGCGGCATCGGCATGGCGACGCACTCGCTGTACGAAGCCATCACGCACGCGCACAACCGCGTCCTGTACGGCAAGCCCGTGACGGACTTCCCGCACGTCCGCCGCGAGTTCGTCGAGGCCTACGCGCGGCTGACGGCGATGAAGCTGTTCTCCGACCGCGCCGTCGACTACTTCCGCAGCGCGAACCCGGACGACCGCCGCTACCTGCTGTTCAACCCGATCACCAAGATGAAGGTGACGACCGAGGCGCAGAAGGTGATCGGCCTGGTCGCCGACGTCGTCGCGGCGAAGGGCTTCGAGGCCGACACCTACCTCGCGATGTCCAAGAACGACATCGACGGCCTGCCGAAGCTCGAAGGCACGGTGGCGGTGAACCTCGCGCTGATCGCGAAGTTCATGCCCGCGTACCTGTTCGCGCCGCAGGAGTACGCGCCGGTCGGCACGCGCACCGATGCCGCGGACGACGAGTTCCTCTTCCGCCAGGGCCCCGCGCGCGGCCTGTCGAAGATCCGGTTCCACGACTGGAAGACCGCCTACGCCGAAGCCGCGCACATCCCGAACGTCGCGCTGTTCACCGCGCAGGCGGGCTACCTGGTCAAGCTGCTCACCGAGGCGGCGCCGGACGAGGCCCAGCAGGCCGACCTCGACTTCGGGCTCGCGCTGACCGAGCTGTTCACGCTGATCGTCTACGGCCAGCTGGTGCTGGAGCAGGCGCGGATCACCGGCCTCGACGAAGAGGTCGTCGACCAGATCTTCGCCGTGCTGGTCCAGGACTTCAGCGCCGCGGCGGTGGACCTGAACGGCAAGGCGAGCTCGACCGACGCCCAGCAGGCGATCGCGCTGGCCGCGTTGCGCAAGCCGGTGGTGGACGCGGAGCGCTTCGAGAACGTCTGGGCGCGGGTCCGGGCGCTTTCCGGGGTCTACGCGATGAACCCGTAAGCCGATCGACACGCGGTCTCCCGGTTGGCAAGATCACGAGCGTGAACCGAGAGCGGGCGGCGGAGCTGATCTGGGACGCGTGGCAGACCGGGAAACGCCTCGACGGACTGCCCGCGGACGCCCGCCCGCGTGACGCGGCCGAGGGCATGGCCGCCCAGGCCGCGCTCGCCGAGCTGGCCGGGCCGGTGTCCGGCTGGAAGATCGCCGCGACCACCGCGTACGCGCGGCAGTACCTCGACGTCCCCGGCCCGCTGCCCGGGGTGATGTTCGAGCGGTTCCGCCACGCCGAGGGCTCGCTCGTGCCGGCCGACACGATGACGATGGGGGTCGCCGAACCCGAGTTCGCCTTCCGGCTCAAGGCCGACCCGGGGTCCTCGCCGTCGCTGACCGCGGTGCTCGACGCCGTCGACACGATGTTCCTCGCGCTCGAGATGCCGGACAGCCGCTACACCGACCACCAGCACGCGGGCGGCCCGCAGCTGCTGGCCGACGTCGCGTGCGCGGGCCGGTTCGTCGAGGGCCGGCCGGTGCCGGGCTGGCGCGACCTCGAGCTGCCGCGGCAGCAGGTCGTCCTGCACGCCGACGGCGAGGAGTTCTCGCGCGGCAGCGGCAGCCTGGTGCTCGGCGACCCGCGGCTGGCGCTGCACTGGCTGGCGATGGAGCTGAGCCGCCACGGCCGGTCCCTGCGCCCGGGCGACGTCGTGACGACCGGGACGGCGACCCCGCCGTGCCCGATCCACGCCGGCGGCCACGTCGTCGCCGACTTCGGCGCGCTGGGCAGCGTCGAGGCGCGGTTCGCCGGGGGAGGGTAATTCGCCGGTTCCGGGGCTATCGTCGGCGCGTGGGCGAGCGCGGCAGGCCACGGCACCCCGACCGGCTGACCCCCGCCGAGTGGCGGGTGGTCGACGCGGTCCGCCACGGCCTGAGCAACGGCGAAATCGCGCGGCGGCGCGGCACCAGCCGGGACGCGGTCAAGTTCCACGTCGGCAACGCCGTCCGCAAGCTCGGCCTGGCCGGGCGGGCCGAGCTGCGCGCGTGGCGCGGCGCCCCGGCGGACAGCGCGCTCGGCCGGGCTTCCGAGGAGGAACCGATGCTGGGACCGATCGGGCAGGTTTCGCGGACCGTCACCGACCTCGCACGGGCGAAAGAGTTCTACGGCGACGTCCTCGGCCTCCCGCACCTGTACACGTTCGGGGACTTGGCGTTCTTCGACTGCGACGGCGTCCGGTTGTTCCTGACGGCCGGCGAGCCTCGCGGAGTGGAGTCAGTGCTGTACTTCACCGTCCCGGACATCGACGCCGCCTACGACACGCTGCGCTCGAAGGGTGTCGAGTTCCTCGGCGCACCGCACCTGATCTTCCGGCACGAGTCCGGCGTCGAGGAGTGGATGGCGTTCTTCACCGACCCCGACGGCCACACCACCGCGATCATGAGCCAGGTGTCGCTAGGGTGATCGGGTGCTGACGTTCCGTGCCGGGTTCCTCGTGCTCGCCGCGGTCGTCCTGCTGCTCGACGCCGGGTTCTGGTGGTTCGCCCACGCCCAGCACCGGACGACCGCCCGGATCGGCTTCCTCGTGGCGTTCGTGCTGCTGCTGGCGCTGCTCGCGGCGGCCGCGGGGCTGGTGCGCTGGGAGGTCGCGGCCCCGCTAGCCGCGGCATCGACGTCAGGCCTGTTCTTCGTCGGCGCGGCGGCGATCTTCAGCGTGGGCCTCGGGTTCCTGCTGGCCGCGGTGGTGGAGGCGGCGCTGGTGCGGCGGCTGGTGCTCGACGCCTCCCCGATGGGGTGGCGCGGCGGGAACTGGCTGATCAGCGCATCGGCGGCGGTGGTGCCGGTGGCCCTGTTCGTGGTGGGGCTGCTGGCGTTGCGCTGAGCCGGGAAGCCCCAGGAGTGGCCCCGCCACTCCCAGGGGGCTGACCCCGGTCCAGTCTATCCGCGCCCACCGACAAACGCCGCCAAAAAGCCACCGGCCGGCGAAGTTGCCCACATCGCGAAGTGCCTGTGGACAACCGGCGTTCTACTTGCCGAATCCCGCCCGCCGCAGGGCCTCCGCCATGGAACCACTGGCCGCGGAGTTGCCCCCGCGATCCCGGCCGCCGCCGCCTGAACCGCCACGCTGACCGCCGCCGCCCGAACCGCCGCGGCGCTGACCGCCACCGCCGCCTTGACCGCGATCCCGGCCGCCCCCGCCACCGCGGTTACCCGAAGAAGCGCCCGGCTCGTCGTCCAACCGCAGCGTCAAGGAAATCCGCTTCCGCGGCACATCGACGTCCAAAACCTTGACCTTCACGATGTCCCCGGGCTTCACGACCTCCCGCGGATCCTTCACGAAGTTCTTCGACAGCGCCGAAACGTGCGCCAGGCCGTCCTGGTGCACCCCGACGTCGATGAACGCCCCGAACGCCGCCACGTTCGTCACCACACCCTCGAGCCGCATCCCCGGCTTCAGGTCCGAAATCTTGTCCACGCCCTCGGCGAACGTCGCCGTCTTGAAGGCCGGGCGCGGGTCGCGGCCCGGCTTGTCCAGCTCGGCCAAGATGTCCGTCACCGTCGGGAGACCGAACGTCTCGTCCACGAAGTCGGCGGGGCGCAACGACGACAACGTCCGCGTGTTGCCGATCAGCGAGCGCAGGTCCGTGCCCGTCTTCGACAGGATGCGCCGGACCACCGGGTACGCCTCCGGGTGCACCGACGACGAGTCCAGCGGGTCGTCGCCGTCCGGGATGCGCAGGAAGCCCGCGCACTGCTCGAACGCCTTCGGGCCCAGCCGCGCGACCTCCTTCAGCGCCGTCCGGGAACGGAACGGCCCGTTCGTGTCGCGGTGGGAGACGATGTTCTCCGCCAGCCCCGTCGTGATGCCCGAGACCCGGGTCAGCAGGGGAGCGGACGCGGTGTTGACGTCGACGCCGACCGCGTTCACGCAGTCCTCGACCACCGCGTCCAGCGAGCGCGACAGCGACACCTCGGACAGGTCGTGCTGGTACTGCCCGACGCCGATCGACTTCGGGTCGATCTTCACCAGCTCGGCCAGCGGGTCCTGCAGCCGGCGCGCGATCGAGACCGCGCCGCGCAGCGAGACGTCCATGTTCGGCAGTTCCTGCGAGGCGAACGCCGACGCCGAGTACACCGACGCGCCCGCCTCGGAGACCACGGCCTTCGTCAGGTTCAACGACGGGTGCTTCTTGATCAGCTCCTGGGCCAGCTTGTCCGTCTCGCGCGACGCCGTCCCGTTGCCGATCGAGATCAGGTCCACCTTGTGCCGCGCGCACAGCGCCGCGAGCTCGGCGATCGACTGGTCCCACTTGTTCGCCGGCTGGTGCGGGTAGATGACGTGGGTGTCGACGACCTTGCCGGTCGCGTCCACCACGGCCACCTTGACGCCGGTGCGGAAGCCCGGGTCGAGGCCCATCGTCGCGCGGGTGCCGGCCGGCGCCGCGAGCAGCAGGTCGCGCAGGTTCGATGCGAACACGCGCACGGCGTCGTCCTCGGCCGCCTGGCGCAGCCGCATCCGCAGGTCGATGCCCAGGTGCAGGAGGATCTTGGTGCGCCACGCCCAGCGGACGGTGTCGCCGAGCCACTTGTCGCCCGGGCGCCCCTGCTGGGCGATGCCGAACTTCGCGGCGATGCGCGCCTCGTAGTCGGTCGGGCCGACCTGCGGCTCGTCGGTGGGCTCGTCCGGCGACATCGTGAGGTCGAGGACCTCCTCCTTCTCGCCGCGCAGCATCGCGAGGATCCGGTGCGAGGGGAGCTTCGTGTACGGCTCGGAGAAGTCGAAGTAGTCGGAGAACTTCGCCCCTTCCTCCTCCTTGCCGGCCCGGACCTTGGCGACCAGGTGGCCCTGGCCCCACATCTTCTCCCGCAGGTCACCGATGAGGTCGGCGTCCTCGGCGAAGCGCTCGACGAGGATCGCGCGGGCGCCGTCGAGCGCCGCCTGCGCGTCCGCGACGCCTTTGTCCGCGTCGACGAACACCGCCGCGGCGGCCTGGGGATCCGTCGACGGGTCGTTCAGCAGGCCGTCGGCCAGCGGCTCGAGACCGGCTTCGCGCGCGATCATGGCCTTCGTGCGGCGCTTCGGCTTGTAGGGGAGGTAGATGTCCTCCAGCCGCGACTTCGTGTCCGCCGCGAGGATCGACGCCTCCAGGGCGTCGTCGAGCTTGCCCTGGCTCCGGATCGACTCGAGGACGGCGAGCCGGCGCTCGTCGAGCTCCCGCAGGTAGCGCAGCCGCTCCTCGAGCGTGCGCAGCTGCGCGTCGTCGAGCATGCCCGTGACTTCCTTGCGGTAGCGCGCGATGAACGGCACGGTCGACCCGCCGTCGAGCAGGTCGACGGCGGCCTTGACCTGTCCTTCGCGCACGCCCAGTTCTTCGGCGATCTTCTGCTCGACCGACACGCTCACTGCAACACGCTCCTGCTTCGCCTGGTTCCGATCGTCTCATTCTGCCGTTTCCGCCACCCCGACTTTCGGATGGGGCTCCTTGACATTCAGATTGGTCTAGTCCATTTTGTGGTGACCTGCCTCACCACCTTCGTGGAGGTCGCCCGTGGTCCCCAAGGTCCGTTTAGCCCTGCTTTCGTTACTTTCCGTGGTCGCGCTGAGTCTCGGCGTGACGTTCGTCCTCGCCGGCAACGCCGCGGCGGCGAACATCCTGGCCAACCCCGGCTTCGAAGCCGGCACCTCGGGCTGGACCTGCACCTCCCCGGCGACCGCGGTGAGCAGCCCGGTCCACAGCGGGAGCCAGGCGCTGAGCGCGACGCCGACGTCGTCGGACAACGCGCAGTGCTCGCAGACGCTCACCGTCTCGGCGAACACGGCGTACAAGCTGTCGGCGTGGGTCCAGGGCAGCTACGTCTACCTGGGCGTTTCCGGTTCGGCGACGACCAGCACGTGGACGCCGGGCACCAGCGGCTACCAGCAGCTGTCGCTGAGCTTCACGACCGGCTCGAGCACGTCGCTGACGGTGTACCTGCACGGCTGGTACGCCCAGCCGACGTACTACGCCGACGACGTCAGCCTCGACGGCCCGGGCACCCCGCCGCCGACGACGCCCACCACGCCCACGACGCCGACCACTCCGACTACGCCGCCCACCACGACCACCCCGCCGACGACGACCACACCGCCGCCCACCCAGGGTGACCTGCCGAAGCACGTCCTCACCGGCTACTGGCAGAACTTCTACAACGGCGCCAAGGCGCTGAAGCTGGCCGACGTCCCGACGAAGTACAACATCATCGCGGTGTCGTTCGCGGACGCCACGGGCACGCCGGGCGCGGTGAGCTTCACGCTCGACTCGGGCCTGTCGTCGCAGCTCGGCGGCTACACGGACGCGCAGTTCAAGGCTGACATCAAGACGGTCCAGGCGCGCGGCCAGCGGGTCATCATCTCGGTCGGCGGCCAGAACGGCACGATCAGCGTGAGCGACTCGACCTCGGCGAACAACTTCGCGAACAGCGTCAAGTCGCTGATCTCGAACTACGGCTTCGACGGCGTCGACATCGACCTCGAGAACGGCATCAACGCCACCTACATGGGCCAGGCGCTGCGCAGCATCTACAACGGCGGCGGCAAGGTCATCACGATGGCGCCGCAGACGATCGACATGCAGTCCACCCAGGGTGGCTACTTCCAGCTGGCGCTGGGCATCAAGGACATCCTGACGGTCGTCAACATGCAGTACTACAACTCCGGCTCGATGAACGGCTGCAACGGCAACGTCTACTCCCAGGGCACGGTCGACTTCCTGACGGCGCTCGCGTGCATCCAGCTCCAGGGCGGCTTGCGCGCGGACCAGGTCGGCCTCGGCCTGCCCGCGTCGTCCCAGGCGGCCGGCGGCGGGTACCAGGCCCCGGCCAACACGGTGTCGGCGCTGAACTGCCTGGCACGCGGAACGTCGTGCGGCAGCTTCAAGCCGTCGGCGACGTACCCGGCGATCCGCGGCGCGATGACGTGGTCGATCAACTGGGACGCGTCGAACGGGTACGCGTTCGCCAACACGGTCTCGGCGGGGCTCGCGAGCCTGCCGTGACCGTGCGCTGAGGAAGGCCCTCCCGGAAGCGCGGCCGGGAGGGCCTCTCGGGTGCTCAGCGGTAGGGGCGGAAGAACTCGCGCAGCTCCGCCGCGTACAGCTCGGGCTCCTCGAACGGCGCGAAGTGGCCACCCCGCTCGGGTTCGGTGACCCGCACGAGGTTCGCCGTCCGCTCGAGCCACGCCCGCGGCGGCGGCAGGATGTCGGCGGGGAAGAGGGAAAAGCCGGACGGCACCTCGACGCGCTCGGCGCGCCGGGCGGGCGGGATCGCGGCGTTCGAGTGGTACATCCGCATCGACGAGCCGATCGTCCCGGTGAGCCAGTAGAGCGTCACGTTCGTGAGGATCTCGTCCTTCGTGAAGCTCCGCTCGATGTCGCCACCGCAGTCGCTCCACGTGCGCATCTTCTCGACGATCCACGCGGCCAGCCCGGCCGGGGAGTCGGTCAGCCCGAAGGCCGCGGTCTGCGGCTTCGTGCGGTGCATCGCCGCGTAGGCGCCTTCGGCCGCGCCCCAGCCCGGCCACGCGGCCAGCCAGTCCCGTTCCTCGGGCGTGAGGTCCGCCGGGTCGCCGGTGAAGACCGGCGAGAGCGCGTCCATCCGGTGCAGCGCCACCACCCGCTCGGGGTGGTCGAGCGCGAGGAAGCGGCCGACGTGGCTGCCGATGTCCCCGCCTGCCGCGCCGAACCGCTCGTAGCCGAGCGTGGTCATCAGCTCGGCCCACATCGCGGCGACGGCGACCGGATCGACGGGGGCGCCCGGACGGTCCGAATACCCGTAGCCCGGCATGTCCGGCACCACGACGTCGAACGCGTCGGCGGGGTCGGCGCCGTGCGCGCCGGGATCGGTCAGCAGCGGGACGACCTTCGCGTAGCGCCAGAACGAGTCCGGCCAGCCGTGCGCGAGGAGCAGCGGCAGCGCGGTCCCGGACGGCGCCTTCGCGTGCACGAGGTGGATTCCGAGACCGCCCACCGAAGTGCGGAAGCGGGGGAGCCGGGCGAGGGCGGCCTCGTGCGCGGGCCAGTCGAACCCGTCGGCCCAGTACGCGACCAGCTCACGCAGGTAATCGAGGTCGGTGCCGAGTGACCAGCCGGCGTCCTCGGGCGCGTCGGGCCAGCGTGTCGCGCGCAGCCGGGCGCGGAGGTCCTCGATGGCCGACGGGGTGGTTTGCGGGCTGAACCGCTCAATGGAGTTCGACACCACTGAAAGCTATAACTGGTGTCGCAGTTCGTCAACACCAGTATCGCGTTACACTGGTGTCATGGGTGGTGACCTGACCTTGGTCGAGCAGTTCCTCAACACGCTCGACGAACGGACTTTCCGCCGGCACGGGCAGCAGCACGTGGCCGGCGACCGCCTGACTTCGGTCGAGGATCTGTCCGGCTGGCTCGAGCAGCACGATCTGGCGGGGCGGCCGCTGTCGCCGGCCGACCTGACCGCCGCCGTCGCCCTGCGCACCGCGCTCCGGGCGG
The DNA here is from genome assembly GCF_055633805.1 of Amycolatopsis sp. NPDC114478. Lineage (NCBI taxonomy): Bacteria > Bacillati > Actinomycetota > Actinomycetes > Pseudonocardiales > Pseudonocardiaceae > Amycolatopsis > Amycolatopsis sp. NPDC114478. Next base: position 48,985 of record NZ_JBVKDO010000013.1, read on the forward strand.
CGCTGTCGGATGACGCGGAAGCCGCGAAAGCCCTGGCCGGCTTCCCGCTGCGGCTGACCCCCGATGCGTCCGGAACGCTGCGGGTCACCGCCGTCAGCGGCGTGCCCGGCCTCGACGAGGTGGTCGAAACAGTGGCGGCGAGCGTTGCGTCCGGCGGCTGGCACCGCATGAAGCTGTGCGCCGCGGAGGACTGCCGCTGGGCCTTCCACGACACGTCCCGCAACGGCGGTGGCCGCTGGTGCCACATGGAAGCGTGCGGCAACCGCACCAAGACGCGCGCCTACCGCCGCCGCGCCGACTGACCGCCTAGACCGGCGTGATCGGCAGCCTCAGCGCGCCCGGCGCCTCCGCCGGCACCACCGGGTTCTTCGGCGCCACCGGCGCGACCCGCTGGTACGGCTCGCCGAGCGAAGGCCGCGGATCGGCTTCCCCGTGGTTCGGCCAGAACGCCATCGCCCGCTCGGCCTGCGCGGTGATCGTCAGCGACGGGTTCACGCCCAGGTTCGCCGTGATCGCCGACCCGTCCACGACATGCAGGCCGGGATACCCGTAGACCCGCTGGTAGGGGTCGATCACGCCCGACTCGGCCGAGTCCCCGATCGTGCAGCCGCCGATGAAGTGCCCGGTGATCGGGATGTTCGCCAGGTCCGTCCACGCCCCCTGCGGCAGCCCGCCGATCTTCTCCGCGACCCGGCGCGTCACGTCGTGCCCCGCCGGGATCCACGACGGCGACGGCGCGCCCGCTCCCTGGCGGGTCGTCATCCGGCGGCCGAACAGGCCCCGTTTCGTGTACGTCGTCACGGAGTTGTCGAGCGTCTGCATCACCAGCAGCCCGATCATCCGCTCCGACCACCGGCGCGGGTTGTGGATCCGCAGCAGGTTCCGCCGGGACCGCCACAGTTCACGCAACCCCAGCACCCAGCGACGGCGGCCGGGCTCGCCGTCCACCAGCACCGTCGCCATCAGGCCCATCACGTTGCTGCCGCGTCCGTACCGCACCGGCTCCACGTGCGTCACGTCGTCCGGGTGGATCGACGACGTGATCGCGACCCCACGCGTGTAGTCGGTGTCCTCTCGCAACGACCGGGCCGCCAGCACGGCTTCGGAGTTCGTCCGGGCCAAGAGCCCGAGCCGGGGCGACAGCCGCGGCAGAGTTCCGTTGTCGCGCAGGCGGTGCAGCAGGCGCTGCGTCCCCAGGGCGGCCGCGGAGAAGACCACCTGCGACGCCGTGAACGTCCGGCGGGACAGGCCGCCGGTCCGCCGCGTGTCGACCGCGTACCCGCCCTCGACCGGCCGGACGGACACCGCGGTGGTCAGCGGGTGGACGACCGCACCCGCCTGTTCGGCCAGGTGGAGGTAGTTCTTGACGGTCGTGTTCTTCGCCCCGACCCGGCACCCGGTCATGCACTCGCCGCACAGCGTGCAGGAGGTCCGCAGGGGACCGGCGCCGCCGAAGAAGGGGTCCACCCCGGACTGTCCGAAGTAGACGCCGACCGGCGTGCGGCGGTACGTGTGGCCGATGCCCATGTCCGCGGCCACCTCGGAAAGCACCCGGTCCGCGGCCGTCGTCGCCGGGTTCTCGACCACGCCCAGCATCCGCTTCGCCTGGTCGTAGTACGGCGCCAGCTCGGACTTCCAGTCCGTGATGTGCGCCCACTGCGGGTCGGCGTAGAACTTGTCCGGAGGTTCGTACAGCGTGTTCGCGTACACCAGCGAACCGCCGCCGACGCCCGAGCCGCTCATCACGAACGTGTTCTTCAGCAGCGTCAGGCGCTGGATGCCGAAGCAGCCCAAGGCGGGCGCCCACAGGTACTTCCGCAGCCGCCACGACGTCTTCGCGAACTCGTCGTCGGCGAACCGGCGGCCGGACTCCAGCACGCCGACGCGGTAGCCCTTCTCGGTCAGCCGCAACGCCGTGACGCTGCCGCCGAACCCGGACCCGATCACCAGGACGTCGTAGTCCATCAAGCCACCACTCGGTAGTCCGCGGGGTCGAGCCGCCGGGTCCGGCGGTCGTACTCGGTGACCAGGCCCGGCCAGTTGGTCGTCACCCGGCCGTCGGCCTGGCGGTACCAGCTCGTGCACGCGCTCCAGACGCTGTGGCCCAGCCGCTGCTGGACCTCCCGGTCGTAACGCTCTTCGACGTCCGGCCGGACGTCCACATAGGACACGCCGGGCCGGGTGAGCTGTTCCACCGCCTGGCGGATGTAGCGCGCCTGGCGCTCGATCATGTAGATGATGGACCCGGCGCCGAGGTTGGTGTTGGGCCCGTAGACGCAGAACATGTTCGGGAACCCGGGCACGGCCATGCCCAGGTACGCCCGCGCGCCGCCGGCCCACTCGTCCCGCAGCGACCGGCCGTCGAGCCCCGTGACCTCCATCGGGGCCAGGAACTCCGTCGCGGCGAAACCGGTCCCGTAGACCAGGACGTCCGCCTCCAGCTCGGTCCCGTCCTCGACGCGCACGCCGCTCTTCGTGATCTCGGTGATCCGCCGCGTCTCGACGTCGACGTCCGGCTGCGCCAGTGCGGGCAGGTAGTCGTTGGTGAACAGGATCCGCTTGCAGCCCAGGGGATTGGCCGGCTTCAGCTTCGCGCGCAGCTCGGGGTCCTTGATGTGGCGGCGGCGCAGCTGCGCGGTCCGCAGCTCGAACATCTTCGCCAGCAAGGGGTGCTTCGTCATCGCGTAGGTCGCGTACTCGGCGAGCAGGAAGATCCGCAGCCGGCCGAGCAGCTGCGTGGGCGGCAGGTGCTCGAACAGCCAGTGCTGCCACCGCCGGTAGCTCGGGTCGGACTTCGCCATGACGTACGGCGGCGTGCGCTGGAAGACCGTGACGTGCTGGGCGTGCTTGCGCAGCTCGGGCACGAACTGGACGGCGCTGGCCCCGGTCCCGATGACGGCGACGCGCTTGCCGGTCAGCTCGACGCCGTGGTCCCACCGAGCGGAGTGGAAGGCGTCGCCGGCGAAGCTCTCGCGGTTCGGGATGTCCGGCAGCACCGGCCGGGAGAGCTGCCCGACGGCCGGGACGAAAACGTTTGCCTCGTACGTTTCGCCGCTCTTCGTCTCGACGCGCCAGACGCCGCGCTCGTCGTCGAACGCGGCTCCGGTGACCTCGGTCCGGTACCGGATGTGCGGCCCGAGGCCGTACTTGACGATGACACCGCGCAGGTAGGCCAGGATGTCCGGCTGGTGCGAGAACCGCTTCGGCCACCGCGGGTTCGGCTCGAAGGAGTACGAATACAGCGGCGACGGGATGTCGCACGCGGCGCCGGGGTAGGTGTTGTCCCGCCAGACGCCGCCGGCATCGGCCGCGCTCTCCAGGATCGTGAAGTCGGTGAACCCGGCGCGCTTGAGCTCGACCGCCGTCCCGATTCCGCCGAACCCGGTGCCCACGATCAGCACCGACGGCCCCTTCGCCGAACTACTCATGGAGAAAAAGCTACGCAGCGGACGCCTGTGACAACAGGCCACGAACGGTCACTCGATCGAGAATTCCGGCCAGCTTCACGCAGAAGCCAGGATCCGCACCTCCCGGCTCTCGGCGGCCGGCTCCGCCCAGGTCACGAGCTGCCCGGCCGCGCTCTCCAGCGCCCCCAGGTCTCGCTTCGGCAGCTTCTCGAACGGCGACAGCTCCAGCACGGCCGCCTTGCGCTCTTTCCGCAGCTCCCAGAAGCCGCGCACCTGCCCGCCGACCAGCAGGGTGCCCTTGACCAGGCCGTTCTGGGTGATCACCCGCTTGCGGTACTCGTCGGAGATCACCCGCGTCCGGTCGGCGAACGACAGGATCATCTGGTCGAACGGCCCGAGCAGCCGCGGCGGCGCCGGGGTGTCCTCGTCCGGCACCGTCAGCTCGGGCAGGTCCAGCAGCTCGCGGCCGTCCGGGTCGCGGTAGCGCCGCAGGTCCATCGACGCGGCCACCTCGCCCAGCCGGGTGATGCCCGCCCACGCCTGCACGTCCGCCACCGACGCCGGCCCGAACGCGCGCAGGTACCGCGCGATGAGCGAAGCGGGCGAAGGCGGCGGAAGTGCTTCGCCGACCCATTCGTCGAGACACGCGTACGTCGTCTGCCCGGCCTTGCCCCAGATCGCCCGCGGCGGAGTCTGGACCAGCGGCAGCCGCGCTCGCGCCAAGTGGGTCAGGGAGGCTGCGGGGACGTCCCACCGCTCCGCCAGCGAAGCACCCAACGCCGTACTCGACAACGGCGAGCGCGAAAGCAGCTCACGTGCCGCGGAGGCGACCTCGGCGTGGTCCAGATCGGCCAGCGCCCGCGCGTGCAGCGTGTTCGTCTTCAGGTCGCGCTCGTAGAGGACCTGGACGACCGGCCGCCACGCCAGGGCGTCCGCCGCCGTCACCAGGTGGACCGTGCCGCGCATCAGCGCGATCCTGACCACCCGGCGTTCCTCCAGCAGGGAGGCCAGCTCCGAAGGCCGGAACCCGTGCAGCCGCGACCACAGCGCGAAGTACGGCGGGAACGGCGCCTGCGCCTGCAGGCCGGCCAGGTGCTCCACCGCGTCCAACGCGGACATCTTCGCGCGGCGCAGCAGCAACTGGCGCTCCAGCGTCGAGCGGTTCAGGGCCCGCCGGCTCAAGGTCTCCACGCCGTCACCCTAACGATCACCCCGGACAGATCCGGTCCTCGATTCGACGCGTGCGCGGCCGTCATCCATAATTCCGGCCATGGCCGAGCTCGCCGCGCCCGCCGTCGGGGACTGGGACTTCCCGCGCGGCACCGCCAGCATCGAGCTGATGACCCGGTTCGCCGCCGACCGCGGCCTGCCCGCCGAAAAGCTCCTGGCCGCGACGACGCTCTCGCCGGAGCTGCTCGCCGACCCGTCGGTGCAGGTCGACGCGCGGCAGGAGCTGGCCGTCGTCCGCGCGCTCGCCGAGCTGGACGGCTTCGACGCGACGGCGCTCGAGCTCGGGCGCCGCTACCGCGTCAGCACCTTCGGCATCTTCGGGTTCGCCTGCATCAGCAGCCCGACGCTGCGCGACGCGATGCTGTTCGCCCTGCGCTACTTCGACCTCAGCTTCGCCTTCTGCATCCCGCACGTCGAGCTGGCCGGCGGCAAGCTGACGCTCGAGCTCGACGACAGCCGCGTGCCCGCCGACGTCGCCCGGTTCCTCGTGCTGCGCGACCTGGCCGCGATCTTCTCGGTCATGCACGACCTGCTGCCCGAGATCACCCTGGAGGACCTGAGCTTCCGGCACGAACCGTCCACAGTGGACCCGTACCGGGCCGCGTTCGGCGTGCGGCCGCGGTTCGGCGCCGACGCCTGCCGCGCGACGCTCGACCCGGCGCTGCTGGCCTTGCCCCTGCCGCAGGCCAACGACCAGACCGTCGCCCTGTGCGCCGCGCAGTGCGAAGCGCTCGTCGCGCGCAAACGCCGGCGTTCGGGCATCTCGCAGCAGGTCCGCGAGCGCCTGGTGCGGCTCGGCGGCGTCGACGCGGGCATGGACGAGATCGCCCGCCAGCTGACGCTCAGCACGCGCACGCTGCGGCGGCGCCTGACCGAGGCCGGCACCAGTTACCGCGCGCTCGTCGACGAGGTCCGCCAGACGCTGGCCGAGGAGCTGCTCGACACCGGCGTCCTGTCCGTCGAGGACGTCGCGTACCGGCTCGGGTACGCCGAGGCGTCGAGCTTCATCTACGCGTTCAAGCGGTGGACCGGGATGACCCCGGCGGCGTTCGCCCGGCGCTTCCGGGCCGCCCGGCAAGCACCGCCGGGTAGGTGAGCTTCAGCAGGTTGAGGATCGAATCGGTGAGGAAGGTGCGCAGCGCCGCGCGGTCGAGCGTGCCGCGGATCAGCCACTCGCGCGACGCGGCCCGCAGCAGCCCGCCGAACGACCGGATCATCGCGCGCAGCTCGTCCCGCCCCTCGGTGACGTCGGTCATCAGCGCGGCTTCCAGGACGCGGTCGGCCGCGACTTCGTCGGCCTCCAGCATGATCCGCTCGATCTCCGGGTCGCGGCCCGCGGACTCCGGGCCGATGACCGTCAGCCAGGCGTCGCGGTTGCGGTCCACGACGTCGATCCACCGCTCGACGCCGATCGCCAGCCGGTCCTCCATCGTGGTGTCCGGCAGCGCTTCGGTGACCGGCGCCGGCACGATCATCAGCTGCCGCACCACTTCCAGGTAGAGCTCGCGCTTGCCGCCGAAGTAGTGGTTGATGAGCGGGCGCGCGACCCCGGCGGCCTCGGCGATGTCCGAAGTGGACACCGACGCGTAGCTGCCGGCGCCGAACAGGTGCCGCGCGGCGGCGAGGATCTCCGCCCGCCGCTCGGCCGGTTCGAGGCGGCGCCGCCGCGGCCGCGTCCCACTGGTCATCCGCCCAGCCTCGCCGGGGATCGGCATGCTGTCAACAAGTAGTTGACCCTACGTCAAAAGGTTCGTTTCGCCGGAGAGACCGTCGTTACGCAACCGGAACAACCCGCCGGTAACTCCCCGGCGTCCGGATGCGACGAGACGGCAGGGACCCGCGACCGGTGGTAGGAGCAGATGACCGAAGAAGGCGCGCCGATCCGGCCGGCCGGACGCTGGGTGAGCGTCCGCCTGCAGCATCGCCACGTCAGCTTCGACGAGGCCTTCGAGCCGGACGAACCCCTCCCGGACGGCGACTGCGCGGACGAGGGATCGCTGTCGTACTCCGGAATCGTGATCACGGGCTACGACGACGGTTCGAAGGTTTCCGAGCGCTGGATCCCGCTCGGGGTGGACCCGTCCGAAGCGGACGACGAGCGGTTGATCGAGCAGCTGCGCGACGCCCTGCTTTGGCAAGCGGGGCGCCCGCCCCAGACCGCCGGGGACTGACCGGTCACGACCCGGTGCGCAGGCCTTCGAAAGCCACCTTGCACACCGCGTCCGCCACTTCGGTCGCCGCCGAACCCCGGCGCGGCTTGTACCACTCGATCAGCGAGTTCACCATGCCGAAGATCAGCCGCGCGGTCACCGACGGCTCGACGTCGGGGCGGATGTCGCCCTCGGCCTCCGCCTGCTTCACCAGGTCCGTCACCAGCCGGTCGAACTCGCGACGCCGCGTCAGCGCCGCCCGTTCCACCTTCGTGTTGCCGCGCACGCGAAGCAGCAGCGTCACGAACGGCAGCCGGTCGGCGAGCACCAGCACGCTGCCGCGCACCAGGTGCTCCAGCCGGTCGATCGCACGCCCGTCCAGCTGGTCGGTCGACGCGGCGACCTCGAACAACCCGTCCAGCGCCCGGTCCACCGCCAGCCGCAGCAGTTCCTCCTTGCTGGGCACGTGGTGGTAGATCGCGGACTTCGTGATGCCGAGCTTGCGGGAGAGGTCCTCCATGCTCGTGCCGTCGTAGCCGCGCTCGTTGAACAGCTTCACCGCCACCTGCAGCAGCGACTCCAGGTCGTAGCCGGGGCGGCCGCGGCGCGGGGCCGTCACCGCTGCTCCCGCTGGTCGACGATCCGGCGCATCTTGCCCATCGACCGCTCCAGGGTGTCCGGCTCGACGACCTCCACCGACACGGTCACGCCGACGCCGTCCTTGACCCCGCTCACCAGCGTCGCGGCGGCCTGCTCACGCGAAGCGGCCGAAGCGTCGTGACGCGCTTCCACCCGCACGGTCAGGTGGTCGAGCCGCCCGCGCGTCGACCGGACGAGCTGGAAGTGCGGGCTCAACCCGTCCGTCCGCAGCACGATCTCCTCGATCTGCGTCGGGAAGACGTTGACCCCGCGCAGGATGATCAGGTCGTCGGTGCGGCCGGTGACCTTGGCCATCCGCCGGAACGCCGGCCGCGCGGTCCCCGGCGACAGCGCCGTGAGGTCGCGGGTGCGGTAGCGGATGATCGGCAGCGCCTGCTTGGTCAGCGACGTGAACACCAGCTCGCCCGTCTCGCCGCCACCGAGGACCTCCTCGGAGTACGGGTCGATCACCTCGGGGTAGAAGTGGTCCTCCCAGATGTGCAGGCCGTCCTTCGTCTCGACGCACTCCTGCGCGACGCCCGGGCCCATCACCTCCGACAGCCCGTAGATGTCGACGGCGTCGAGGGCGAACCGCTCCTCGATCTCGGCGCGCATCTGCTCGGTCCACGGCTCGGCGCCGAAGATGCCCACCTTCAGCGACGACGAACGCGGGTCGACGCCCTGGCGCTCGAACTCGTCGAGCAGCGTCAGCATGTACGACGGCGTGACCATGATGATCTCGGGCTCGAAGTCCGTGATGAGCTGGACCTGCCGCGCGGTCATGCCGCCGGACGCCGGGATGACCGTGCAGCCCAGCTTCTCCGCGCCGTAGTGCGCGCCGAGCCCGCCGGTGAACAGGCCGTACCCGTAGGCGACGTGCACCTTGTGCCCCGGCCGGCCGCCGGCCGCGTGGATCGAGCGGGCCATCACTGTCGCCCAGGTGTCGATGTCCTGCTCGGTGTACCCGACGACGGTGGCCTTGCCGGTGGTGCCGCTGGAGGCGTGGATGCGGCGCACCTGGTCCTGCGGCACGGCGAACATCCCGAACGGGTAGTTCTCGCGCAGGTCCTGTTTCGTCGTGAACGGGAACTTCGCCAGGTCGGCGAGCTCCTTGCAGTCGTCGGGGTGGACGCCGGCCTCGTCGAACTTCCGCGTGTAGGCGGGTACGTTCGCGTACGCGTGCCTGAGCGTCCATTGCAGACGCTCCAGCTGGAGGGCGGCCAGCTCGTCCGCGCCGATGTTCGCCTCGATCATGGTCAGTCCCGTTTCGCGGAGATGGCGCGGCTGCGGCCGCGGAATTCGGCGACGACCTCGGGGCCGCCGGGGGTCTCCCGGTGCACGGTGACGTCGTAGATGCCGTTGCGGCCGTAGCGGGTGCGCTCGGTGGCCGTCGCGACCAGGTGGTCGCCGAGCCGGCCGGCCGCGACGAACGAGATTTCGGCGCCCGCGGCGACGGTCACCGGCCCGTGCGTGTTGCACGCGCAGGCGAAGGCGGTGTCGGCTAGCAGGAAGACGTACCCGCCGTGGGCGATGTCGTGCCCGTTGACCATCGCGCGGGTGATCGTCATTTCGGCCACGGCGCGGCCGTCGCTCGCTTCGACCAGCTCGATGCCCAGCGCGCGCGACGCCTCGTCGGCGGCGAACATGGTGTGCGCGGCGTTGGTCATGCGCTGTCTCTCCAGACTGACCGAATGGACGGTCACCTCGCGGTGTCGCTCAGTAAAGGCAGTGCCCGGGGCGGTGTCAAGCGCCACCCCTTCCGATCTTCCGGTCCGGCGGCTACCATGCGATTAACTGAACGTCCGGTAGGTAATTCGGTGGAGGTCGGGACCTGATGGCATTGCTGCGCAGCTACGTCTCCGGGAGCTGGCACACGGCGGCGGACGAGGGCGTCCCGCTGCACGACGCGGCCACGGGCGAGGAGGTCGCCCGGATCTCGTCGAAGGGCGTCGACTTCGCGGGGGCGCTGGAGTACGGCCGCCGCGTCGGCGGCCCGGCGCTGCGCGAACTGACGTTCCACCAGCGCGCGGCCCTGCTGAAGGCGCTGGCCTCGCACCTGCGCGAGCACCGCGAGGAGCTGTACGCGCTCTCCGCGCGCACCGGGGCCACACTCGGTGACTCGAAGTTCGACATCGACGGCGGCATCGGCGTCCTGTTCAGCTACGCCTCGAAGGGCAAGCGCGAGCTGCCCAACGACACCGTCTACGTCGAGGGCAACGTCGAGCCGCTGTCGCGCGGCGGCACGTTCGTCGCCCAGCACATCGCGACCCCGCTGCGGGGGGTCGCCGTCCAGATCAACGCGTTCAACTTTCCGGTGTGGGGGCCGCTGGAGAAGTTCGCGCCGGCGTTCTTGGCCGGTGTCCCGAGCCTGGTCAAGCCGGCCAGCTCGACGGCCTACCTGACCGCGCGGCTGGTCGAGCTGATCATCGAGTCCGGCATCCTGCCCGAGGGCTCGCTGCAGTTCGTCGCCGGCAGCGTCGGCGACCTGCTCGACCACGTCACCGCGCAGGACCTGGTGTCCTTCACCGGCTCGGCGTCGACGGCGCAGAAGCTGCGCGCGCACCCGGCGATCATCCGCAACGCCGTCCGGTTCAACGCCGAGGCCGACTCGCTGAACTGCTCGATCCTCGGCCCGGACGCCGTGCGCGGGACCACCGAGTTCGACCTGTTCGTCAAGCAGCTGACCACCGAGATGACGGTCAAGGCGGGCCAGAAGTGCACCGCGATCCGCCGCGCGTTCGTCCCGGCGTCGCTGCTCGACGACGTCGCCGCGGCCGCGTCCGAGCGGCTCGCGAAGGTGACCGTCGGCAACCCGGCGGCCGAGGGCGTCCGGATGGGCGCGCTGGCCAGCCTCGAGCAGCGCGAGGAGGTCCGGCGGTCGCTGAAGGCGCTGCTGGACGCCGGCAGCGTCGTCTTCGGGGATCCGGAGAAGGTCGAGGTCGTCGACGCCGACGCCGAGCGCGGCGCGTTCATCTCGCCGGTGCTGCTCAAGGCCGACCCCGAGCGCACCGAGCCGCACGAGGTCGAGGCGTTCGGCCCGGTCTCGACGCTGATGCCGTACACGTCCACCGAGCAGGTCATCGACTTCGCCGCACGCGGCGGCGGGAGCCTGGCCGGGTCGATCGTCAGCGCGGACAAGGAGTTCGTCCGCGAGGTCGTCCTCGGCGCGGCGCCCTTCCACGGCCGCCTGCTCGTCCTGGACGCCGAGGACGCGAAGGAGTCCACCGGCCACGGTTCGCCGATGCCGCAGCTGGTCCACGGCGGCCCCGGCCGCGCCGGTGGCGGCGAGGAGATGGGCGGGGTCCGCGGCGTGCTGCACCACATGCAGCGCACGGCAGTCCAGGGTTCCCCGGCGGTGCTCACGACGGTGACGGGTCGCTGGGTGACCGGCTCCCCGCGTGCCGAAGGTGACGTCCACCCGTTCCGGAAGTCCCTGGCCGAGCTGAAGATCGGGGACTCCGTCGTCGCCGGGCCGCGCACGGTCAGCCAGGAGGACGTCGACCACTTCGCCGAGTTCACCGGCGACACGTTCTACGCCCACACCGACCCCGAGGCGGCGGCCGCGAACCCGCTGTTCGGCGGCATCGTCGCGCACGGCTACCTGGTCGTCTCGTTCGCCGCGGGGTTGTTCGTCTCGCCCGAGCCGGGCCCGGTGCTGGCCAACTACGGCCTGGAGAACCTGCGCTTCCTGACGCCGGTCAAGGTCGGCGACTCGCTGACCGTGACGTTGACCGCCAAGCAGATCACCCCGCGGATCGACCAGGAGTACGGCGAGGTCCGCTGGGACGCCGACGTCACCAACGCCGAGGGCGAGTCCGTCGCCAAGTACGACGTCCTGACCCTGGTTTCGAAGGAGCAGCCGTGACCTTGGATCAGACACCGCTCCATGAGCACTTCGAGCACACCATCGAGCGCGACCAGCGCATCGAGCCGCGCGACTGGGTGCCCGAGGGCTACCGCAAGACGATGATCCGGCAGATCGCGCAGCACGCGCACTCGGAGATCATCGGCATGCAGCCCGAGGGCAACTGGATCACGCGGGCGCCATCGCTGCGGCGCAAGGCGATCCTGCTGGCCAAGGTCCAGGACGAGGCCGGCCACGGCCTCTACCTGTACTCGGCGGCGGCGACGCTGGGCGCGGACCGCGCGGACCTGACCGACAAGCTGATCACCGGCAAGCAGAAGTACTCGTCGATCTTCAACTACCCGACGCTGACCTTCGCCGACGTCGGCGTGATCGGCTGGCTGGTGGACGGCGCGGCGATCTGCAACCAGGTGCCGCTGTGCCGGTCGTCGTACGGGCCGTACGCGCGGGCGATGATCCGGATCTGCAAGGAAGAGTCGTTCCACCAGCGGCAGGGCTACGAGCTGCTGATGACGATGATGCGCGGGACCGCGCAGCAGCGTGAGATGGTCCAGGAGGCCGTGAACCGCTGGTGGTGGCCGTCGCTGATGATGTTCGGCCCGCCGGACGCCGATTCACCGAACACCGCGCAGTCGATGGCGTGGAAGATCAAGCGCCACACCAACGACGAGCTGCGTCAGCGCTTCGTCGACATGTCGGTGCCGCAGGCCGAAGCGCTGGGGGTCACCTTCCCGGACCCCGACTTGAAGTGGAACGCCGAGCGCGGGCACTACGACTTCGGCGCGGTCGACTGGGACGAGTTCAAGAACGTGCTGAAGGGCAACGGCCCGTGCAACGCCTCGCGGATCGCCCACCGGCGCCGCGCGCACGAAGACGGTGCGTGGGTGCGGGAAGCCGCCGTCGCGCACGCCGCGAAGAAGGAGCGCAAGTGAGCGACCTGACTGCCGAAGGCGGCCACGGCGCCGTCCCGCTGGAGGGCGTCCCGGCCGCGCCCGGTCCGGTCAAGCACGACTGGCCGCTTTACGAGGTGTTCGTGCGCGGGAAGCGCGGGCTGAACCACGTGCACGTCGGCTCGCTGCACGCGGCCGACGACCAGATGGCACTGCACCACGCGCGTGACCTCTACACCCGCCGCAACGAAGGCGTGTCGATCTGGGTCGTGCGGGCGTCGGACATCACGGCGTCGTCGCCGGACGAGAAGGACCCGTTCTTCGCGCCGAGCGGCGACAAGGTCTACCGGCACCCGACGTTCTACGACATCCCCGAGGAGGTGCCGCACATATGAGCTTCGACAACGTCTACGAGTCGCTGACCGAGGAGAACGACGCCCGCTGGGCGTTCGGCACCGGCTTCGAGGACCCGCTGTCCGGAGTGGACACTTCGGTACCGTCCGGTGTGGACGGTGCGTCCTTGGCCGCCTACTGCCTGATGCTGGGCGACGACGCGCTGATCTTCTCCCACCGGCTGCAGGAGTGGTGCACGAACGCGCCCGAGCTGGAGGACGAGGTCGCGCTCGCGAACATCGCCCTCGACCTGCTCGGCCAGGCGCGGCTGCTGCTCGCGCGGGCCGGCAAGGCCGACGGCTCGTCGCGCACCGAGGACTCGCTCGCCTTCCTCCGCGCCGAAAACGAGTTCCGCAACGTCCGGCTCGCGGAGCTGGGCGGCGGGCACTTCGGGCACCTGATCGCGCGGCTGTTCGTGTTCTCGACGTGGCGGCTGGCGCTGCTGCAGCGGCTGGTGTCGTCGGTCGACCCGGTGCTGGCGGCCATCGCGGACAAGGGCGTCAAGGAGGTGACCTACCACCGCGACTACGCGGCGCAGTGGCTGGTCCGCCTCGGCGACGGGACGCCGCTGTCGCGTTCGCGGATGCAGGAGGGCCTGGACGCGGTCTGGCCGTACGTCGGGGAGCTGTTCCGCACGCACCCGCTCGAGCTGGTGGACGCGGCTTCGCTGCGGCCGGAGTTCGACGCGGTGCTGGACCAGGCGCTCGCCGCGGCAACGCTTGTCTTGCCCACCGCCGGTGAGCTGGCGGGAGTCTCGGGCCGGACGGGCCGCGACGGCGTCCACACCGAGCAGATGGGATTCCTGCTGGCGGAGCTGCAGAGCGTCGCCCGCGCGATGCCGGACGCGAAATGGTGACGGCGGAGGCGGTCGCGGCCACGGTCACCGACCCCGAGCTGCCGATGCTGACCCTGGCCGACCTGGGCGTGCTGCGGTCGGTGTCCGAACAGGACGGTCGCATCGTCGTCGCGATCACGCCGACGTACACGGGCTGCCCGGCGATGGACACCATGCGCGACGACTTGGAGCACGCGCTGGTCTCGGCGGGCTACGCCGACGTCGAGATCCGGACGCAGCTGACGCCGGCGTGGACGTCGGACTGGATTTCGGACGCGGGGCGTCACAAGCTGGCCGCGGCGGGCATCGCGCCCCCGGGTGCGGCGCCGCGGCGGTCGGGGCCGATCCCGCTGACGCTGTCGGCACCCGTTTCGCGGGTTTCTTGCCCGTTGTGCGGGTCGCCGGACACCGAGGAGCAGTCCCGCTTCGGCGCGACGGCGTGCAAGGCGCTGCGGCGCTGCCGTTCGTGTTTCGAGCCGTTCGAGCACGTCAAGGAGATCTGAGGTGGCGTTCCATCCCCTGAAGGTCGCGGGCGTCACGCGATTGTGCGACGACGCGGTCGCGGTGACGTTCGACGTGCCCGCGTCGTTGTCCGACGAGTACGACTTCAAGCCGGGCCAGTCGCTGACGTTGCGGCGGTCGATCGAGGGCCGCGACGAGCGCCGGTCGTACTCGATCTGCGCGCCGGCGGGAGCGGCGCCCCGGGTGGGCGTCCGCCTGGTCCCGGACGGCTTGTTCTCGTCGTGGCTGGTCAACGAGGTCCGTCCCGGCGACACGATCGAGGTGGCGACGCCGACGGGATCGTTCACCCCGGATTTGGCTTCGGGTGGTCACCACGTGCTGATCGCGGCGGGCTCGGGCATCACGCCGGTGCTGTCGATCGTGGCGTCGTTGCTGCGTTCTTCCGAGGCCACAGTTACGGTTTTGTACGGCAACCGCCGCACGGACACGGTGATGTTCGCGGACGAGCTGGCGGACCTGAAGGACCGCGCGCCCGAGCGCTTGGAGCTGATCCACGTGCTGTCGCGCGAGCCGCGCGAGGCGGAGCTGTTCACGGGGCGCCTGGACGTGCCGAAGCTGCGTTCGTTGTTCTCGTCCCTGGTGCCGGTGTCCTCAGTGGACCATTGGTGGCTGTGCGGCCCGTTCGAGATGGTTTCCGGCGCCCAGGAACTGCTGACGTCGTTGGACGTGCCCCGCGCGCGCATCCACCAGGAGCTGTTCTACGTGGACACGCCCCCGGCCCCGGTGGAGCACATCGATCCGGGCGTGGCGGGGGAGTCGTCCGAGGTACGGGTAGTCCTGGACGGCCGTTCCTCGACGATGACGTTGCCGCGGTCATCATCGGTGCTGGACGGGGCCCAGAAGTTCCGGCCGGACCTGCCGTTCGCGTGCAAGGGCGGGGTGTGCGGAACCTGCCGGGCGCGGGTGACGGAGGGCAAGGTGGACTTGCGGAGGAACTTCGCGCTGGAGGAGTCGGAGGTGGAGGCGGGGTTCGTGCTGACATGCCAGTCATACCCGGTCTCAGAGGAAATCACCGTCGACTTCGACGCCTGAGGCTCTGGTTGTCCACAGGCCGGTCGACCTGTGGACAAGCAAGCCGCCCGCTGGCTTTTCGGCGGGGGTTGTCGGTGGCCGCCGATAGAATGGACGTGGGGACGCCCCCCCTGGGAGCGGCGGGGGATGTCTGCCGGGCGGGCGGCTGGGGACTTCAGCGACTGCGCCGCCGACGGCGGCGGGGGCGTGGCTCCGGCTCCTCCTCGGTGGCCGGCGGGGCTGTCGGGTCAGTCAACCCCAGCATCTCCGCCGCCAGTTGCTGGGAGCTCGCGAACATCCCCGTCGGTGCCTCGCTCGCCCGTCGCAGCGCTGCCGGGCGGAGGCGGTTGTAGCCCCGGACCGTCACCGGGCGGCGCATGCGGAGCTCGTACGCCTTCTCCTCCGCCAGCTCCGACGCCAGCTCCCGGTCCACCAGGATCGTCCCCGGGCGGGCCACCGACGTCAGGCGGGCCGCCAAGTTGACCACCGAGCCGTACACATCGCCGAAGCGCGACAGGATCCGGCCCGACGCCATTCCCGCTCGGACCGCCGGGAGGCTGTCGTCCGCCGAGGTTCGCTCCGTCAGCGTCAACGCTATCTCCGCCGCGTCGACCGGTGAGTCCGCGACGAACAGGACCTCGTCGCCGATCATCTTCACCACGCGGCCGTGGTGCTCGGCGATCACCTCCGTCGCCAGCGTCTCGAACGCGTCCAGGACCCGGCTCAGCTCTTCCTCGTCGATCTGGCGCGTCAGGCGCGTGTAGCCCACCATGTCGACGAACCCGACCACTTCGGTGCGCGTCTCCACGTTGTCACCCGCGGCCGCGAACGCCCGGCCGGCGTACGCCGCCAGGTGGCGGCGCCAGACGAAGTTCTGGACCCGCTCCAGCTCCGGGAGCAGCCGATCGACCAAGCGCGCGACCTGACGCTCGTTGCGGCCCAGGTCCGGCTGCTCCTCGATCAGCTGCCACAGCATGTCGACCTGCCACTCGGCCAGCCGCGACAGGTGCTGGCCGAGCGCGCGCGTCACCGACACCTCGATGCTCGGGTCGATCAGGCCCGACTGGACCAGCTGGTCCGCCGTGCGCATCGCCTCGACGTCGGCGTCGGTGAAGACGACCTCGTCGTCGCGGACCGTCGCGAACCCCAGCGCGCGCCAGAGCCGGCGTGACCGTTCGTCGGGCACGCCGGCCTTTTCGGCCACTTCGAGCCGGGTGTATTTCCGCCTGCCGCCGAGCAGGACGCGTTCGAGCCGCTGCTGGAGCTCCTCGCTCGGGTCGGTCACCGGCTCAGGTCGTGTGGACGATCAGCACGTCCACGCCGGACTTGCGCGCCACCTCCGACGGCACCGAGCCCAGGATCCGGCCGGCGATCGTGTTCAGCCCGCGGTTGCCGACCACCAGCAGGTCGGCCTCGCGCTCATGCACGACCTTGCGCAGCGAGTCGACCGGGTCACCCTTGACGGCGATCGTGTCGATCTTCTGCGCGCCCGCCTTGGTCGCCCGGTCCCGCGCCGACTGCAGCGTGTCCTCGGCCGGCGCCGAGCCGACGACCTGGTACGCCTCGTCGCCGAGGACGTCCTGGGCCTTGTCGACGTCGGTCTTGCTGGCCGGGTAGTACGCACACGCGATGACGAGCGTGGCGCCCGCGTCGCCGGCCACCGCCGCCGCGCGGTCCACCGCCGCGAACGAGGACTCCGAGCCGTCCGTGCCCACCACCACGGTCCGATATGCCGCACCCATGCGCAAAACCTCCACGTGATCCCGCGTGAGCAGGGACGATAACCGGTCGGCACCGACCGCGCAGGCTCGTCCGCGCCCGTGTCGGGTGGAAGGTTACTCGCCAGTCGCTTTCTGCGCTCCGCTCGCCCGCGGAGTCGGCTTCGGCGCGGGCTTGGGAGCCGGTTTGGGGGCCTGCTTCGGCTTCGGGACGTCGGACGCCTTGATCCGGATCGTCTCCTCGACGTCGCCCACCGGCGCCGTCTTCCCGGTGTCGGCCGGCTTCAGGTCCTCCGCCTTCAGGTCGGCCGTGACGTCCGCGGGCACCTTGACGTCGTCGCCGAGGACGGTGTGCGCCTCGGCCAGCACCGCCCGCGCCGCGCGGACCTGCTCGGCCAGCCCGCCGCGCACCTTGCGCAGGGCGTCGACGCGCTCGTTGGCCTGGGTGATCCGCCGGTTCGACTCCTCGGTCGCCGTCGTGACGCGGCGCCGCGCCTCGTCGGCGGCCTCCGCGAGCCGGGCGTTGGCCTCGGTGATCGAGTCCTGACGGCGCTTGTTCGCCTCCGCGACGGACTCGCGCTGACGGCGTTCGATGTCCGCCTTCGCGGCCTTCTCCTCTTCGAGGACCTTCGTGCGGATGTCGGCGGCGTCCTGCGTCGCCTCCTGGACGCGGCGGGCGGCCTCGGCCTTGCTCGCGGCCTCCTGCTCGGCCAGCACGCGCATCGCCTCGGTGCGGCGCGAGGCCATCGCGATCTCGAAGTCCTCTTCGACCTTCGTGCGGCGGTCCGACGACTCGGTGTCGAGCCGCTTGCGCTCCGCCTCGGCCTCGTCGGTGATCTTCTTGGCTTCCGCGCGGGCGTCCTCGAGCACCTTGCGGTGCTCCGCCTCCATCTCCTTGCGGCGGAGGTCGAGCTCGGTGAGCAGCTGCTCGTAGCGGGCGCGCATGGCGCTCGCGTCCGTCTCGGCCTTGGCCCGGATGTGGCCGGCCTCGGCCTCGGCGCGGGCCCGCGTGTCGGCGGACTCGTCCTGCGCGAGGCGCAGCATGCGCTGAAGACGTTCGGAGAGGCCTTCGACGCTCGTCGGCGGCTGGGCGAGCCGGTCGACCTGCCCACGCAGGTCCGCGATCTCGCCGCGCGCGATCTCCAGCTGCCGGGCCAGGTCGCCGGCCTGCGCGATGGCCGCGTCCCGGTCGGCGGTCAGCATCTTGAGGTCGCCGTCCAGCCGCTCGAGGTGCTCGTCGACCTGCGCTCGGCTGTACCCGCGCTTCGCCACGTCGAAGCCGGCTCCCAGCGGCACAAGCTCCCGTTCATCGCCAAGGCTCATGCGCCTACCGTAGTCGCAGCCGGGTCACGGAAGGGTGAGCACCCGTGCGGTGCGCCGAACGTGCCGCGTGGTGCGGCGAGAGGATCTTGCCGCACGCAGGCGACCCGCGGCCCGGGGATCGCCTGCGTACGGCCGGTTTCAGGCGCCGCGGAACGCGTTGATCCCCTCGATGTGCTTCGCGCGCTTCTCCTCGTCGCGGACGCCGAGGCCCTCCTGCGGGGCGAGCGCGAGCACGCCGACCTTGCCCTGGTGGGCGTTGCGGTGCACGTCGAGGGCGGCCTGCCCGGTGTCTTCGAGCGAGTACGTCTTCGACAGCGTCGGGTGGATCAGGCCCTTCGCGATCAGCCGGTTGGCCTCCCACGACTCGCGGTAGTTCGCGAAGTGCGAGCCGATGATCCGCTTGAGGTTCATCCACAGGTAGCGGTTGTCGTACTGGTGCATGTACCCCGAGGTCGACGCGCACGTGACGATCGTGCCGCCCTTGCGCGCGGCGTAGACGGACGCGCCGAAGGTCTCGCGGCCCGGGTGCTCGAAGACGATGTCCGGGTCGTCGCCGCCGGTCAGCTCGCGGATCTTCGCGCCGAAGCGCTGCCACTCCTTCGGGTCCTGCTCGGTGTCGCTCTTCCAGAACTTGTAGTCCTCGGCGCTGCGGTCGATGATCAGCTCGGCGCCGAGCTTGCGGCAGATCGCCGCCTTCTCCGGGCTGGAGACGACGCAGACCGGGATCGCGCCGCCGTTGAGCGCGTACTGCGTCGCGTAGGAGCCGAGGCCGCCGGACGCGCCCCAGATCAGGACGACGTCACCCTGCTTCATGTCCGCGCCGTTGCGCGAGACGAGCTGGCGGTAGGCGGTGGAGTTGACCAGGCCGGGGGAGGCGGCTTCCTCCCAGGTCAGGTGGTCCGGCTTCGGCATCAGCTGGTTGGCCTTGACCAGCGCGACCTCGGCGAGGCCCCCGAAGTTCGTCTCGAAGCCCCAGATCCGCTGCTCGGTGTCGAGCATCGTGTCGTTGTGCCCGTCCGGGCTTTCGAGCTCGACGTTCAGGCAGTGCGCGACGACCTCGTCGCCCGGCTTCCAGTTGTGCACGCCGACGCCGGTCCGCAGCACGACGCCGGACAGGTCGGAGCCGACCACGTGGTAGGGCAGGTCGTGCCGCTTGGCCAGCGGCGAGAGCTTCCCGTACTTCTTGAGGAACTTGAAGGTGGGGATCGGCTCGAAGATCGACGTCCACACGGTGTTGTAGTTGATGGCGCTCGCCATCACGGCGACCAGCGCCTCGCCCGGGCCCAGCTCGGGGACCGGGACGTCGTCGACGTGCAGCGACTTGCGCGGGTCCTTGTCCCGGCTCTCGAGGCCCTCGAACATGTCGACCTCGTCGGCGTGCACGGTCACCCCGCGGTAGCTCTCGGGCACGGGCAACGACCCGACCGCGGCGGACTCGCCGTTCAGGATGGCCTGCTGGATCTCGCCGAGCTGCGTCATCGGTTCCTCCGCGGAGATGGGGGTCAACGGCGTTGGCGGCAGAAATTACTCGCCGGTAACACGCGGACACAACTGTACGAGACGGAGGGCACGATTACACGTCGAACTGTGACCGATCAGTCTTGACCGGCCGGCCAGTCAAGCGGACCATCGGCCGTGGGAACACCCACCCGACCAGCAGTTTCACCGATGGAGGTGAGCACGAATGAGTGAAGTCTCTACGCGCGCCTGGGCCCGGCCGCACGATTGGGCCGAGGTCGTCATCGGGGTGGTCGCCGCTCTTTCACCCCTTTGGCTGAGCACGGACACGACCGCGATGTGGACGATGGTCGTCCTGGGCGCCTTGATCGCACTCGACGGCCTGGTCTCGCTGGCGATGCCGGGCATGGTCTACGGCGAAGGCATCCAGATCGCGCTCGGCGTGCTGCTGTTCATCGCGCCGTGGGTGATGAGCTACACCGAGTTCAACGGCGCTTCCTGGACGTCCTGGATCGCCGGGGTGCTGACGGTCGTCGCCGGCGCGGCAGCCATGCCGGTCGCGAACGCCGCGCACCGCACCGCCGGCCAGCACTGACGCCGCAGGAGGCACGCATGACCGAGGATTCGGCGAAGGAGCGCATCCTCCGCGCCGCCGAGGCGCTCTTCGCCGAGTCCGGCTTCGACGCCACCCCGACCTCCCGCATCGCGGAGCGGGCGGGGGTGCCGAAGGGGCTGGTGCACTACTACTTCCGGCACAAGGCGGACCTGCTCACCGCGCTCGTCGAGCGGCTGCCCGACGAGCGCATCGAGCCGGCCGTCGTCGTCGTCCCCGGCGACCTGGCGGGCAGCCTGCGGCGGCTCGTCCGCGAGCTCGACCACCGCTTCAGCCGGTCGCTCGGGCTCTCACACCTGCTGTGGCGCGAGGCCGACACCCACCGCGTCGTCCGCGACGCACTCCACGAGCGCTTCCAGGTGCTCGTGCGGCAGGTCCGCGCGGTGATCCTGGCGGCCACGGGCGGCGTCCTGCCCACGGCGGACGTCGAGCGAGCGTCGGGCCTGCTGGCGCGCGCGGTCAGCCACCGCCACGCGACGGCCCGCCACTCGGACGACGACCTGCCCGCCGAGTTCGACGGCGAGCTGACGTTCATCGCCGACGCCCTCGTCGCGAAGACGGCGTCGGCTTAGCCGCGCGCCTTGTCACCGGCGTGCGGTTCGCGCGGGCCGGAGTTGTTGCGCCCGAACGGGTTCGCGTCAGTGCGCGGTGCCGTCCTTCGCCGGCTCCACCAGCTCCACCAGGACGCCGCCCGCGTCCTTCGGGTGGACGAAGTTCACCCGGCTGTCGGACGTGCCGCGCTTCGCCGCGTCGTACAGCAGGCGCAGGCCCTGCTCGCGCAAGGCGGCCGCCGCCGCGTCCACATCGGACACGCGGTACGCCAGCTGCTGCAGGCCCGGGCCGCTCTTGGCCAGGAACTTGCCGATCGCCGAGTCGTCGCGCAGCGGGGCCAGCAGCTGGATCTGCGTCTCCGTGCCCGCCGTGCCGGGCGCGCGCAGCATCGCCTCGCGCACCCCCTGTTCCTCGTTCACCTCCTCGTGCGCCACTTCCAGGCCGAAGTGCGTGCGGTGGAACTCGATGGCCGCGTCCAGGTCCGGGACCGCGATGCCGACGTGGTCGATGGCCGTCACGAACGGCCGCAGGGCGTCATTCATGGAGGCAGGATAGGGCGCTCCCGACCGGCGTCGACCCCGATTCTTCGCGTGCCCCGCCTCACACTGGCTCCATCAAGAAGGCCGCCCTCCGGGTATGGTCGGAAAAACTGCCCATGCGCCGAAGCTTGGAGGACGCCGTGTCCGGTTCCGTGATCCTGGGTGCCGCCCGTACACCGATCGGGCGACTGCTCGGATCCCTCAAGGACTTCACGGGGGCACAGCTGGGCGGGGTCGCGATCAAGGCGGCCCTCGAACGCGCCGGGGTCGCCCCGGACGCGGTGCAGTACACGATCATGGGCCAGGTGCTGACCGCCGGTGCCGGCCAGATCCCCGCGCGCCAGGCCGCGGTCGCCGCGGGCATCCCGATGAGCGTGCCGGCGCTGACGATCAACAAGGTCTGCCTTTCCGGCCTCGACGCCATCGCGCTCGCCGACCAGCTCATCCGGGCCGGCGAGTTCGACCTCGTCGTCGCCGGCGGCCAGGAGTCGATGACCCAGGCGCCGCACCTGCTGCCGAAGTCCCGCTCCGGCTTCAAGTACGGCGACACCACGCTCGTCGACCACATGGCCTACGACGGCCTCTTCTGCGCCTTCGACCAGGTCGCCATGGGCGCCTCGACGGAGAAGTACAACTCCCGCTACGGGGTCACCCGCGAGCAGCAGGACGCGTTCTCCGCGCGTTCGCACCAGCGCGCGGCCGAGGCGATCAAGAACGGCTACTTCGCCGACGAGATCGCGCCCGTCTCCATCCCGCAGCGCAAAGGCGACCCGGTCGTCTTCGACACCGACGAGGGTGTCCGCGCCGACACCACCGCCGAAGGCCTCGCGAAGCTGCGCCCCGCCTTCGCCTCGGACGGCACCATCACCGCGGGCTCGGCGTCGCAGATCTCCGACGGCGCCGCCGCGGTCGTCGTGGCCAGCAAGGCGAAGGCCGAGGAGCTCGGCCTGACGCCGATCGCCGAGATCGGTGCGCACGGCGTCGTCGCCGGGCCGGACGCGAGCCTGCACGAGCAGCCGTCGAACGCCATCCTCGCCGCGCTGGCGAAGGCGAACCTCGGCGCCGACGCGCTCGACCTCGTCGAGATCAACGAAGCCTTCGCCGCCGTCGGGCTGGTTTCGACCGAGAAGCTCGGCCTCGACCCGGAGAAGGTCAACGTCAACGGCGGGGCCATCGCCCTCGGCCACCCGATCGGCGCTTCTGGGGCTCGCCTCGCCGTGCACCTGATCCACGAACTGCGTCGCCGCGGTGGTGGGCTCGGCGCGGCCGCGCTGTGCGGTGGCGGCGGCCAGGGCGACGCCCTGCTGCTGCGGGTGCCGTCCGCGTAAGTGGCCGGTGCACTCGACCTCGACGACCTGGTCGGCCGCGCGCGGGACGGGCAGCCTCGTGCCGTCGCGCGGCTGCTGTCGCTCGTCGAGGACGCCCACCCCCGCGTCGCCGAGATCGCGCGGGCGCTGACCCCGCACACCGGGCGGGCCCGGGTCGTCGGGCTCACCGGTCCGCCGGGTGTCGGCAAGTCGACCTCGACGTCGGCACTGCTCACCGCGTTGCGCGCGGAGGGCAAGCGGGTCGGGGTGCTCGCGATCGACCCGTCTTCGCCGTTTTCGGGCGGCGCGCTGCTCGGCGACCGGATCCGGATGACCGAGCACGCCACCGACCCCGGCGTGTTCATCCGCTCGATGGCCACGCGCGGGCACCTCGGCGGGCTGTCGTGGGCGACCCCGCAGGCGGTGCGCGTGCTCGACGCCGCCGGCTTCGACGTGGTGCTGATCGAGACGGTCGGCGTCGGACAGTCCGAAGTGGACGTCGTGAAGCTGGCCGACACCACGGTGGTGCTGCTCGCGCCGGGGATGGGCGACGGCATCCAGGCCGCGAAGGCCGGGGTGCTGGAGATCGCCGACGTGTTCGTCGTGAACAAGGCCGACCGCGAGGGCGCCGACGCGACCGTGCACGACCTCAAGCAGATGATTTCGCTGGCGCGCCGCGAGATCCGGGGCGCGAGCTGGCGCCAGCCGATCGTGCGGACGGTCGCGGCGAAGGGTGAGGGTGTCGACGAGGTGGTGGCGGCGCTGGCCGCGCACCACGACTGGCTGGTGGCGCACGACGAGCTGGCCCGCCGCCGGATCGCGCGGGCGCGCGACGAGGTCGAGGCCATCGCGGTCCGGCGGCTGCGGGCCGAGCTGGCCGACCTGCGGGGTGGCGGGCGGCTGGCCGGGGTGGCCGAGCGGGTGGTGGCGCGGGAGCTCGACCCGTTCGCTGCAGCGGATGAGCTGATCGCCGACCTGCGGGGCTGAGGTTTCGCCACCCGGGGGCTGATCGGTTGGGCGGATCGGTGCCTCGGCGTGCGGGGGCTGGTCGGTGGAGCGGATCGGCGCTTCGGCGCGAGGGAGCCGATGGGTGGGGTAGCCCTGCGGTGTCGGCGTCTCGGCGTGGGGGAGCTGATGGGCGGAGCGGATCTGCGGTGTCGGCGCTCCGCCGCGCGGGAGCTGTTGGGTGGGGCGGCCCCGGGTTTGCGGCGCTGATGCCTCACCGTTTGGAGACTGTCGGCCGTGGATTCGCGGGGCGGCCTGGAAGAGCCTGCGCTGGCGGGCAGGCTGTCGGCGCTTCCGGGTGGCCAGTGCGATCCCGATCAACAACGAAAACGCAGTCGCCGCAACGGTTCTTCGACGGTGTGCCATGACTTCCCCCTTCTCGGTGCGGCGGGTTTGCCGCGTGATCGACATCGTGCGCCGGGGGTCCGACAATTTCCGGGGTGTCGCCCTCCCGATTCACCCGATGGGCTGACAGGGGCGACTTTCGCCGGTTATTCCTGTCGGTGCCGGGCCCTAGACTGCGGGGCGCTCCGGAACCGGGCGATCACTGGGAGGGCGTGCAGGATGAAGAAGACACTCGTCACCGCGCTGGCGGCCGGCGCGTTGTTCGTGGCGGGCAATGGTGTCGCCGCCGCGGCCGATGCGCCGCCGCCGAAGACGACGCACGGGCCGTGCCAGTACACCGAGACGCCGGACGAGCCGGCCGCGCGGCCGGTGCCGTTGCCGCCCGACCCGCGGCACACGCCGAGCCGCGGGAAGGTGGACGTGGCGGTCCCGACCAGTCAGGGCGCGTTGCCGCTGACGCTCGACCGCGCGAAGGCGCCGTGCACGGTGCAGAGCTTCCTGCACCTGGCGCGGCACCGGTTCTACGACCACACGGTGTGCCACCGGCTGACCGCCTACCCGACGCTGAAGGTCCTGCAGTGCGGCGACCCGACCGCGACCGGCGAGGGCGGCCCGGGGTACAAGTACAAGGACGAGCTGCCGGTGGACCTGCCGCCGGCGCCGACCGACCCGACCGGCGCGCGCCGGGTCTACGCGCGCGGGTTGCTGGCGATGGCCAACGCGGGCCCGGACACGAACGGTTCGCAGTTCTTCGTGGTGTACGGCGATTCCGCGCTGCGGCCGAACTACACGGTGTTCGGCACGGTCGAGGCCGAGGGGCTGCGGACGCTCGACAAGGTGGCCGCCGGGGGGATCCAGCCGACGGCCGACGATCCCGCGCCGGTGGATGGGACGCCGGTGCTGCGGACGGAACTGCTTCGGGTTCGGCCCGGCTGCTGGTTCTGACGGTGACCGCGGGCCGCTCCGGTGGGGTGGCCCGCGGACGGCTCGTACTGCGGCTTGAACGGGTGGGGAGGTGGCCGGCGGCGGGATGGCGGATGCGGCCAGGCGATGGGCCGCGGAAGCCAGGGTGGTGCGGTGGTGGCGGGGGTAGCCGGGCGACGGGAATGGCACGTGCGGTCACGGCGGTGGTGTGGTGGCCTGCGGCGGAAGTGGGGGTGCCGGCCAGGCGGTGGCCTGCGGCGGGAGGGCACGCCAGCCGGGTGACGGCAGGTGGCGGAGTGGCGTGTGCGGTCAGGATGACGGCTCGCGGTGGGAGTAATGCGTGCGGGCGCGGTGGTGGCCTGCGGTGGAAGTGGTTTTGAGCGGGCCGGGCGGTGGCCCGCGGCGAGAGTGGTGTGTGCGGGCGCGGTGGTGGCCTGCGGCGGGCGTGGTGTGTGCGGGCGCGGTGGTGGCCTGCGGCGGGCGTGGTGTGTGCGGGCCGGTCGTGGCCGTCGGCGGGAGTAGCGCAAGCAGCCGGGCGGTGGCCTGCGGCGGAAGTGGGGTGCCGGCCGGCGGTGGCTCGCGGATGCCCGGGTGGCGCGGTGGCGGGGTTGAGTCGTGGGCCGACAGACGGTATAGCGCGCGGGGCGTGGCGGGTTCAGGCGGTGATCTCCCACAGCGCCTCCACCAGCGTCTGGGTCGCACCGGCGAAGGCGTGCTTTGGTGTTGCCGCGTAGCCGACCAGCAAGCCTCCCTGGCGCTCTTCGTCCATCCAATACCCGTTCAGACCCTCGATGCCAATCGCTCGGCGGCGGCACGCCGCCAGGGCCGTTGCCTCCGACGGCCCTTCCGGGGGCAGCATCAACAGCAGGTGCAAGCCCGCCGCTATGCCCTGGGGGCGGACCGTGTCCGGCAGCGCCGCCAAAAGCCTGGTGCGGCGGGAGCGGTACTCCGCCCGGCTGCGGCGGATGTGCTGGTCGTACGCTCCCGAATCAATCAGCTCGGCCAGCGCCAGCTGGTTCAGCAGGGCCGGTCGGGAACCGCTGTCGGCCATCGCGGCTCGGACCGGTTCGACCAACGACCTGGGCAGCACCAGCCACGCCAGCCGCAGCGCCGGGGCCAGGGTCTTGCTCGCCGTTCCCGCGTACACCACCCGCTCCGGCGCCAATGCCTGCAGCGCTCCGACCTGCTGGCGGTCGAAGCGGAACTCGCCGTCGTAGTCGTCCTCCAGCACTATTGCGCCGGAGCGGGTCAGGGCCGCTCGGCGGTGCGGGGCCAGCGTTACCCCCGTGGGGTACTGATGCGCCGCCGTCACGACCACCGCTGGACTGTCCAAAGCGGACACATCCAAGCCGTCCTCGTCGACCGGCACGCCGACCACCCGTGGGCCTTGCGCCGCCGCGATCGAGCGGTACATGCCCAGCGAGGGGTTCTCGAACGCCATTTCGCCGACACCCAAGGAGAACAACGCCCGGGACAGCACCGCGATCGCGTGCGAATACCCGTGGCACACCACGATCCGCGCCGGGTCCGCGACCACCCCGCGGGCTCTGGCGAGGTACCCCGCCAGAGTGTCCCGCAGCTCGGGCGCGCCCAGTTCCGACTCGTAGCCGAACGCCGACGCCGGCGTCCGCAGCAACGCCCGCCGGGTCGCGGTGATCCACGCCTGGCGCGGGAACGCCGTCAGGTCCGGCCGTCCCGGACGCAGGTCCCAGCGCGGCGCCGGGTCGCGCGGTGCCTGCCTCGGCGCGGACTGGGGGAGCGAACCCGCCGTCGCCACGCGGGTCGGCGCGCCCTGGGCCGTGCGCAGGTACCCCTCCGCGGCCAGGTCGGCGTACACCCGCGTGACCGTGCCGCGCGCGATGCCCAGGTCGGACGCCAGCGCGCGGGTCGACGGGACCGTCGCGTCCGGCTGCCAGCGGCCTTCGCGGATCGCCGCCCGGATCGCGTCGGCGAGGCCGCTCCGGCCGGTCGACGGCTCCCAGCCGAGGTGGACGTCGAGGCCGGAACTGGACCACGAATCTGCCATGCCACTGGACCATACCCGTGGACCAGTTCGGACTAGCGTGGACACCATGACGAAGCGAATCGGACTCGGGCAGGCGCCCGAGCTCTACCAGGCGATGGCCAACCTGCAGGCCGAGGTCAACAAGGCCGGGGCGAACGCCGGCCTCGACCCGAAGCTCCTCGAACTGGTCAAGACCCGCGCGTCCCAGATCAACGGCTGCGCGTACTGCCTCGACATGCACTCCCGCGACGCTCTCGAGCTGGGCGAGTCGCCGCGGCGTCTGTTCGTGCTCGACGGCTGGCGCGAGACGGACCTCTTCACCGAGCAGGAGCAGGCCGCCCTCGCCCTCACCGAGGCGATGACCAAGCTGTCCGCGACCCAGACCGTCCCCGACGACGTCTACGAAGAGGCGGCGCGGGTGTTCACCGAGGACCAGTACCGCGCGGTCGCGTGGGAGGTCATCGCGATCAACAGCTGGAACCGGATGACCATCACCAGCCACACGCCGCTCCCGAAGCGCGACTCGTGACGGCCGCCGCGCTCAAGGCGCTGCACGTCCCCGGCAGGCCCCTGGTCCTGCCGAACGCGTGGGACGCCGACACGGCCAAGCTCGTCGAGGCCGCCGGGTTCGCGGCGGTCGCGACCAGCTCGGTCGCCGTGGCCGCCGCGCTCGGGTTCGCCGACGGCGAGCAGGCGCCCGCGGACGAAATGTTCGCCGCGGCGAGACGCATCGCGAACGCCGTGAGCGTGCCGGTGACCGTCGACGCCGAGTCGGGCTACGGCCTGTCCGGCGCCGAGCTGGCCGGACGGCTGTCCGACGCCGGTGCCGTCGGCTGCAACTTCGAGGACACCGACCACGCCACCGGCGGGGTGCGGCCGGTCGCCGAGCAGGCGGAGCGGATCGCCGCCCTGCGCGACGCGGCGGGCGACGGCCTGGTGATCAACGCCCGGGTCGACTCCTTCCGCGGCGTCGACCCGAAGGACCACCTCGTCGACGGCATCGCCCGGGCACGGGCGTACCTCGAGGCGGGCGCGGACTGCGTCTACCCGATCCACCTGCGCACGCCCGAGGTGCTCGCGGTGTTCGTGGAGGGCGTCGGCGGCGCCGTCAACGCGCCGGCGTGGCCGGGCAGCCCGGGTCTCGGCGGCCTCGCCGAACTGGGGGTGGCGAGGATTTCACTGGGTGGTGGGCTCTGGCAGTACGTCCGCAAGCAGCTCGAAGCGACCCTCGCGGGTGTCGCCGAAGGAAAACTGCCGTACTGAGAAATGGCCGAAGGCCGCCGCGAGGATGACTCACGACGGCCTTCGGTGTCTCTGGGTGTCAGTGGGCGACGGCCTTCTCGGCGCCCGCGCCGGTCAGGGAGCGGACCTCCATCTCGGCGTACTTCTTCTCGTCGTGCTCCTTGGACAGGACCGTGCCCAGCCAGCCCAGGATGAACGCGGCCGGGATCGAGACGATGCCGGGGTTGCTCAGCGGGAACCAGGCGAAGTCCGCGGTCTTGATCATCGACGTGCTCTTGCCGGACACCGCCGGCGAGAACACGATCAGCACGATCGTGATGGCCAGGCCGCCGTAGATCGACCACAGCGCGCCCTGGGTGTTGAACCGCTTCCAGAACAGCGAGTAGAGGATCGTCGGCAGGTTGGCCGACGCCGCGACCGCGAAGGCCAGCGCCACCAGGAACGCGACGTTCTGCCCGTTGGCCAGGATGCCGCCGCCGATGGCGAGGGCGCCGATGACCACCGCGGTGATCCGGGCGACCTTGACCTCGGAGTCCGGCGACGTCTTGCCGCGCTTGACGACGTTCGCGTAGACGTCGTGGGCGAAGGACGCCGACGCCGTGATCGTCAGGCCGGCGACGACCGCGAGGATCGTCGCGAAGGCGACCGCGGAGATCAGGCCCAGCAGCACCGGCCCGCCCAGTTCGAGCGCGAGCAGGGGCGCGGCGGAGTTGACCCCGCCCGGTGCCTTCTTGATCGTGTCCGGCCCGACCAGCGCGCCCGCGCCGTAGCCCAGCACCAGCGTGAACAGGTAGAACACGCCGATCAGCACGATCGCCCAGACCACCGAGCGACGCGCGTCGCGGGCCGTCGGCACCGTGTAGAAGCGCATCAGGACGTGCGGGAGACCGGCGGTGCCCAGCACCAGCGCGATGCCGAGGGAGAAGAAGTCCAGTTTGGACGTTCCGGTGGCGCCGTACTGCTTGCCCGGGCCGAGCAGCGTCTCCCCGGCCTTGCCCGCCTTGTCGACGGCGGCCTGCAGCAGGCTGGAGAAGTTGAAGTTGTACTTGCCGAGCACCCACAGGGTGATCACGAGCGCGCCGACGATCAGCAGCCCGGCCTTGA
This sequence comes from Amycolatopsis sp. NPDC114478, assembly GCF_055633805.1. Taxonomy (NCBI): domain Bacteria; kingdom Bacillati; phylum Actinomycetota; class Actinomycetes; order Pseudonocardiales; family Pseudonocardiaceae; genus Amycolatopsis; species Amycolatopsis sp. NPDC114478. The sequence goes on from NZ_JBVKDO010000013.1 coordinate 78,062, forward strand.
TGATCTGCACCCAGGTGGTGCCCTTCATGCCGCCGATCAGGACGTAGGCGATCATGATCACGCCGACGACCGCGATGACGAGGGCCTGCGCACCGCTGCCTTCGACGCCGAGCAGCAGCGCGACGAGACCGCCGGCGCCGGCCATCTGGGCGAGCAAGTAGAAGAACGACACGGCCAGCGTCGACGTCGCGGCCGCGGCCCGCACCGGGCGCTGCTTCATGCGGAACGCCAGCACGTCGCCCATCGTGAACTTGCCGGTGTTGCGCAGCAGTTCCGCGACCAGCAGCAGCGCGACGAGCCACGCCACGAGGAAGCCGATGGAGTAGAGGAAGCCGTCGTAGCCGTTGATGGCGATCGCGCCCGCGATGCCGAGGAACGACGCCGCCGACAGGTAGTCACCCGAGATCGCGATGCCGTTCTGGGGACCGGTGAACGCGCGCCCGGCGGCGTAGTAGTCCGACGCCGTCTTGGTGTTGCGGCTGGCGCGGAACACGATCACCAGCGTGATGACCACGAAGGCGGCGAAGATGATGATGTTGAGGAGCGGGTTGCTGCCCTCCACCCCCGCGGCGATGTCGAAGTTCACGGCTGCTCCTTCTCGATGTCCTCGCGGATCTTCTCCGCGACCGGGTCGAGCTTCCGGTTGGCGTACCGGACGTAGAGGCCGGTGATGACGAACGTCGAGACGAACTGCAGCAGGCCGAAGATCAGGCCGACGTTGATGTTGCCGAAGACCTTCGTGCTCATGAAGCCGTGCGCGTAGTCCGCGAGCAGCACGTACAGCAGGTACCAGAGGAGGAAGACCGCCGTCATGGGGAAGACGAACCGGCGCAGCCGGCTGCGCAGCTCGCGGAACTCGGTGCTTTCGTGCGCGCGTTCCCAGATGGTCTCTGACGTGTCCGGGGGGCCGCCGCCGGTCTCCGTCGTACTCATCGCTGCTCCCTGCGACGTTGCGGAAAGTGACCTGCGACACCGTAGGGACGTGTGAGTCCCGCGTGAAGATTCAGCGGCTCAACAGCCGGGCCAGACGACGAACGGTTGACGAACGGTCGCGGGGTTCCGTCGAACGGGGTTCGTCCAGGTGCAGGCGGAGCATGGCCGCCGTCGACCAGGCGGGCGGCCGGCCGCGCAGCGAGACCAACGCCATTGCGCCGAATGCCAGCGGTACCGACCAGGGTGCCGGTTGCTGCACCAAGATCGCCACCCAGCCGTGCAGATCCGGGCCGGCGAGGGCGAACAGGATCGAGCCGGACGACGCGATCAGCCCGGTGAGCACCCCGGCGATCCCGCCGGCCGCCGTCAGCCGCGGCCACCAGATGCCGAGCACGAGCAGCGGGCAGAACGTCGACGCGGCCACGGTGAAGCCCCACGTGACGAGCACCCCGGCGTCGAGCTCGGCCGAGCGCAGCGCCAGCAGCACCATGATCGCGGCGACGCCGAACACCGCGATCCGCAGCCGGCGCAGCCCGCCGGGGACGAGGTCGTGCGCGATCGCGCCGGACATCACCAGCAGCAGCCCGAGCGACGTCGCCAGGAACGCCGCGAACGCGCCCGCCGTCAGCAGTGCCGTGAAGAGCCCGCCGGCCCAGCCACTGTCCACTTGGTACGGCAGCGCGACGACCACCGTGTCCGTCGCGCCCGACAAGTAGAGGCCGGGTACGAGAACCCGGCCGAGGACGCCGTAGACGCCGGGGAAGAGGTAGAAGATCCCCAGCAGTGCCACGGTGATCGCGGCGGTGCGGCGCGCGGCGCGGCCGTCCGGGCTGGTGTGGAAGCGCATGAGCACGTGCGGCAGGCCCATCGTGCCGAGCATGGTCGCGATCAACACGGACCACGTGCCGAGCAGCGGGTAGCCCTGGTCGCCGAGGTCGAGCAGCGGCCGCTGCCAGTCGTGCCCGCCCAGCGGGGCGCCGCCGCGGACGGCCGGGACCGCGGTGCCTTCGCCGAACACGACGTCGTCCTGGCTGCGCGCGGTGAACTCGCCCGGCGGCAGGGTCCGCGGGACGCCGTTGACGCGCACGGCGGTCGGCTCGCGGATCTCCATGGTGACGTCGACTTCGAACCGCACCGGCGTCTCGCGGGCGAAGTGCGTGAACTCGACCGGGTGCAGGGCGTCGGCCCGGTTGACCGCGCCGGCCTGCAGCACCAGCCAGATCGCGGGGATGAGGAACAGCAGCAGCTTCAACACGAACTGGAACGCCTGCACGTACGTCGCCGCGCGCATCCCGCCGAGCGCGAGGGTGACGCTGACCGCGGCGCCGGCCAGCACGACGCCGACCCAGTACGGCGTGCCGCCGACCGCGGTGAGCACCAGGCCCGCGGTGCGGAACTGCGGGACGACGTAGATCGTGCCGATCACCAGCACGACCACCGCGGCCAGGCGGCGCAGCGCGGGGGAGTTGAGGCGGGCTTCGGCGAAGTCGGGGACGGTCAGCGCGCCCGACCGGCGCATCGGCGCGGCGACCAGGACGAGCATCGCGATGTAGCCGGCGGTGAAGCCGACCGGGTACCAGAGGGCACCGATTCCGTCCTTGACGACGAGCCCGGCGACGCCGAGGAAGGACGCCGCGGACAGGTATTCGCCGGAGACGGCCGCGGAGTTGACCAGCGGCGAGATCCGGCGGGACGCGACGAGGAAGTCCGACGTCGTGCGCATGGCGGCGACCCCGCGGACGCCGATCAACAGCGTCACGAGGACCACGGGGGCGACGGCGAGCGCGACGCCCACTAGTCGTCCTCGAGGCGTTCGGCGCGACGCAGCTGCCAGCGGGCCAGGACGGCCATCGCCGGGTAGGGGAGGACCGCGATCATCAGCCAGGACACCGGGATTCCCAGCAGCCGCACGGAGTCCAGGCCCGGGAAGATCGCGAAGACCCCCGGCAGGCCGAGCAGGAGGGCGAACATCAGGACCAGCGCGGGGATGCCGCGACGGCGCTGCGCGCGGTAAAGGGTGGTGGCGCGCTGGGTGTCGCTCGCGGGGAGCCGGGGCTGGCGCCAGCGGTGCCGGGAACGGCGGCGCGCGTGGGCGAGACGGGTCTGCGGGCTCGTGACGGCGACCCGGCGGATCTTGCTCATCGCGGACCCGGCCCGAGCTGACCGCGTTGCGCCGCTTCCAGCAGCCGGTCGCGCAGGTCCCGGGCGTGCCGGCGGCTGACCGGGACGTCGCCCGCCTCAGTGTGGGCCAGCAGCCCGCCCGCGCTGTCGCTGCGCAGCTCCAGCACCGCGCCCACCGCCAGCAGGAAGCCCCGGTGCACGCGGCTGAACCCTGTGCCCTCCCAGTACTCCTCGAGCCGCGAAATCGGCATCCGCACCAGGTGGACGCCGCCGCGCGTGTGCAGCCGGACGTAGTCGCCGTGGGCCTCCACGAACAACACGTCGTCGCGGCGGACGTACCGCGTCCGGCCGCCCGACTCCACCGGCAGCGCCGCCATCGCGTCCGGCGTCGGCCGGGACGCCGGGGTCGCCATCCGCAGCACCTTCGCCAGCGCCGCCGACAGCCGCTCGGCGCGGACCGGTTTGAGCAGGTAGTCGACCGCGCCGATGCCGTACGCCGTCACCGCGTGGCCGTCGTGCGCGGTGACGAACACGATCACCGGGGGCTCGCTCAGCTTCGCCAGCAGCGACGCCAGTTCGAGCCCGTCGAGGCCCGGCATCGAGATGTCGAGGAACACCGCGTCGAAGCGGTCCGCCTGAAGCAGCTTCAACGCCTTCAGCGCGTCACTCGCGCCGACGACTTCGCCGACTTCGGGCGCTTCGCGCAGCATGGTGCACAACTCGTCCAGAGCGGGCGCCAGGTCGTCGACGGCGAGCACCCGCAGACCGGTCACGGCAGCACCCCCGGCTGGAACCGCGGCACCCGCACGACCACGCGCGTCCCGGCGCCGACCTCGGTCTCGACGGTCAGGCCGTACCAGGCGCCGTAGACGTCCCGCAGCCGTCTGTCCACATTGGCCAGTCCCAGACCCGCGGGGTCGTCCTCGCCGGTGCGCCCGGCCAGGATGTCCGCCGCGCGCTTCGGGTCCATGCCGACCCCGTCGTCTTCGACGAAGATCACGCAGTCGTTCCCTTCCGCCTGGCCGTGCACCTGGACCAGGCCCGTGCCCGAGCGCGGCTCGATGCCGTGCCGGATCGCGTTCTCCACCAACGGCTCCAGCACCAGGTACGGCACCGCGACGGCGAGGATCTCCGGCGCGACCCGCACCTGGACGCGCAGGCGTTCACCGAGCACCGCCCGCTGCAGTGCCAAGTACGTCTCGATCGCGCGGAACTCCTCGGCGACCACCGTGTACTCGCCGTGGCGAGCGAGGCTGTAGCGCGTGTAGTCGGCGAAGTCGAGCATGAGGTCGCGGGCGCGGTCGGGGTCCGAACGCACCAGCGACGCGATGACGGTCAGCGCGTTGTAGACGAAGTGCGGGGACATCTCGGCCCGCAGCGCCCGCAGTTCGGCCTGCGCCGCCTGTTCGGCCGACGCCTCGAGCCGCCCGCGTTCCAAGGCCTGCACGACGAGGTCCGCGGCCTGGGCCGCGACCGCGTCCCGGACGTCCCCGACGACGAGCAGCGCTCCGGCCAGTTCGTCGCGGACGTGCAGCGGCAGCACCATGACGTCGGGCGCGGAGCCGGGTTCCTCGGTGTGGAGCACGCCGTCGAGCACCGACGCGACGACGGCGTCCGGCCCGGGCCGTCCCGACCACAGCAGCGAGCCGGAGAGGTCGGTGAGCCCGAGCCCGGGGAAGCCGAACAGGCGCCGCAGGCTGTGCGCGGCGCGGCGCGCGCGAGTGCCCGACAGGCCGTCGCGCAGGTCGTCGGTGATCCGACGGGCGGCGGCGAGCACCGGCAGCGGGTCGGCGCGGGACGCCGGGCGCAGGTGCACGGTCAACGGGCCTCCCCTCGGCGACGGTGTCCAGGGCAGTAGATCCTACGGCTACGCGGGGCCCTCCCGGTCGGCCAGCACCTGGGCGTGGCGGCGGAAGCGGCGCCAGGTCCGGTAGTCGTCGAGCGCCGTGACGTCGCCGAGCAGGCTCGTGTTCGCCGGGTACGGCCGGTCGGGCAGCGCGATCCAGCCGGTCGTCCGGGTCTCCTTCACCGCGACCGGCACCGGCCGGAACGTCGTCGGGTCGAGACCGTCGCTGTGCCGGACGACCTCCTCGAAGAACCAGGCCGACGTGATCAGCCCCAGCACGCCGGGCGACGCCTTGAGCGCCTTCTTCAGCGGCGCCGCGTCCAGGAGCCGGAACGCGTGGTTGATCGCCGGTGCCGTCACGCCGTGTTCGTCGTAGGCGACTTCGCCCGCGTGCAGCGCCATCCGGAGCCGGATCCGGGCGCCGGCGTGGTGGGTCAGGTTGTGCCGGTGCAGCGCCACGGCGAGCGCGTTGGGCAAGAACTCGACGAAAAGCCCCTTCGGGATCTGCGGCGGGGCGAGGACGAAGACGCCGTCCCCGCAGTCGTCGCTCCGGCAGGCCGCCCAGGGGACGCCCGCGTCGTCGAACGCCCGGCCGAGCGCGCGGTAGAGCCCTTCGCGCATCGCCAGGCGGTCCGGTGTGGTCCTGCGCTGGTCGCCGTAGCCCTCGACGTCCACGGCGAAGATCGTCCGGTGTATGGCCGGCCGCTCGTAGTTCATCGCACCCTCCCTGCGATCATGCATGTGTAAATGCATGTGCAGATGAGTGTGACGGGGGACACCCGCGCGGGGGAACGGTTCGTGCGGTGAGCGGTGGCCCCGCCGCGGTGACCGGTGGTGACCGATCACCGGCGGTGAAACACCTGGTCAGAACCCCTGCGGGCGGTGCGCACACCACCCGCAGGGATCTGACGGACGGGTCAGCAGGACTGCTTGTAGAAGTACTGCGAGTTGGCGTCCATGTCCGCCTTGGTGATCGAGTGCAGCTGCGCGGTGAGGTTCCGCGTCACTGGCTTGCCCTCGACGGCCGCGACGGCCTGCTGGACGCCCTGGGTGCCGATCGAGGCCGGGTCCTGGGCGATGAGCGCCTGGTACTGGCCGTTCTTCAGGCCCTCGACCTCCGACGGGCTGGCGTCGAAGCCGATCAGGTTGACCGCGCCGACCTTGCCTGCGTTGCGCAGGCCGGTCGCCGCGCCCTCGCCGGTGTTCAGGTTGGTCGCGAAGACGCCGATGAGGTCCGGCGTCGACGACAGGGCCGCCGTCACCTTGGCCGCGGCCTGCTCCGGCTCGTTCTGGGTGAACTGGACGCCGATCGACTTCAGGTTCGGGGTGTTCTTGAGCTCGTCCTCGAAGCCCTTCGCGCGCGCGGCGGTCGTCGACGTGCCCGCGATCGTGTCGAGGACCAGCACCGAGCCGCTCTTGCCGTTCGCGAGCTTCGCCATCGTCTGGGCGGCGAGCTTGCCGCCGGCGGCGTTGTCCGACGAGATCGACGACGCGGCCACGCTGGTGTCCTTGAGCGCGGTGTCGACCTCGACGATCTTCGAGCCGCGGGCCTTCACCTGCTGGATCGGCGCCAGCATCGCGGTGTCGTCGGTGGGGGCGATGAGCAGCGCCGCCGGCGGGTTCGAGCCGAGGGCGTTGACCAGCTGGGTCTGCAGGGGCGCGTCGAACTTCTGCGGCGCCTGCGTGGTCAGTTCGTAGCCGAGCTTCTTCGCCTCGGCCTCCGCCCCGCACTGCAGCGAGATGTAGAACGGCTCGGCCTGCACACCCGGGATCAGCGCCAGCTTCTTGCCGCCGACCGGCTTGGCCGAGTCGCCGGACCCGGTCTGCCCGACCGTGCCGGAGCCGCAGGCGGTGAGCAGGGCGGCGGCGGAGACCACGGCACCCACGGCGGTGAGGGTCTTGGTGAGTTTCATAAGCACCTCTTCGTAGTTGGGGGACTCAGCGGGAGTTGCGGCGACGGCGGCGCTGCTGGTCGAACCAGACCGCGGCGATCAGGACCCAGCTGACGATGAACAGCTGCCAGAAGTCCTGGACGTGGATGATGGTGAAACCCTTTCGCAGCACGGCGGGGATGAACACCCCGATCACCGTGCCCAGGATCGTGCCGACGCCGCCGAAGAGGCTGGTGCCGCCCATCACGACCGCGGTGATGGCGTTGAGGTTGTCGGTGGTGTGCCCGGAGATGGTGGTCGAGTTGTAGTAGGCCAGCGAAAGGAACCCGGCGAGCCCGGCCAGGAAGCCGGTGAGCGTGTACACCTTCAGCAGGTGGGCGGTGACGCCGATGCCGACCCGTCGCGCGCCCTCGGCGTTCGAGCCCACGGCGAAGGTGTAGCGGCCGAACTTCGTCGTCCGGAGCAGCCAGGCCCCGATCACGGTGATCACGATCGCCACGATCACCAGGTTCGGCACCACGCCGAAGGAAGTGCCGTAGCCGAGGGTCTGGGTGAGCACGGCCGGCACGGTGCGCAGGTCCGAACCGCCGTTGAACAGGTAGGCGGTGGCCAGCGCGGCCCCCATGGTGCCGAGCGTGACGATCAGCGGCGGGAGCTTCGCCAGCGCGACGAGGGCGCCGTTGATCAGGCCCCAGATCGTGCCGGTGACCACGGCGACGACCAAGCCGACGACGATGACGCCCCAGCCCGCCTTCGACGCGTCGCCCCCGGAGAGCGCCTCCATCGTCTTGCCGCCGGCCATGCCCGAGAGGATCAGCACCGAGCCGACCGAGAGGTCGATGCCCGCGGTGATGATCACGAACGTCATGCCGACCGACAGGATCAGCAGCACCGAGGACTCGATGAACAGGGTTTGGAAGGTGAACAGCGTCGGGAAGGTGTCCGGCGCGATCACGCTGAACATCACGATCAGGAGCAGCAGCACCAGGCCGATCCAGAACGTGTTGGCCTCCACCAGGCGCTTGCCCAGCGGCCGCTTGCCGAAGCCCGCTTCGGGCGACTCCTGGATGTCCTTCACCGGTGCGCTCACGCGGCCTCCTCCTGCACGAGGGCGCCGGTCATCGCGGCGACGAGGTCCTCGAGCTTCGTGTCCGGCCCGCTGAACCGGGCGACGCGCTTGCCGAGCCGCAGCACCTCGACGCGGTCGGCGACCGACAGCACCTCGGGCATGTTGTGGCTGATCAGCACGACGGCGATGCCCTTGTCGCGCACCTTCTTGATGACGTCGAGCACGCGTTCCCGCTGCACGACGCCGAGCGCGGCCGTCGGCTCGTCCATGAACACGACCTTCGACGCCCACACGACGGAACGGGCGACCGCGACGCTCTGCCGCTGCCCGCCGGACAGCGCGCCGATCGGGACGTCGGTGCTCTGCAGCGTCACGCCGAGGCGCTGGAACTCCTCGATCGCCCGCCGCCGCATCTCGGCCTTGTCGAGCATGCCGAGCTTGCCGAGGATGCCCTTGCGGTGGATCTCGCGGCCGAGGAAGAGGTTCGCCGCCGGGTCCAGCTCGGGTGCGACGGCCAGGTCCTGGTACACGGTCTCGATGCCCATCCGCCGCGCCGTCGTCGGCGAGTCGAAGCGCACCTCCCCGCCGTCGAGGAGGATCTTCCCCGTCGTCGGCTGCTCCGCGCCGGAGAGGCACTTGACCAGGGTGGACTTGCCGGCGCCGTTGTCGCCGATCAGCGCCGTCACCTCGCCCGCGCGCGCCTGGAACGACGCGCCGCGCAGGGCTTCGACGGATCCGTAGTGCTTGGTCAGGTCGACCGCGTCCAGGAGGATTTCGCTCATCCGCGCCTCTCTTCCGGTGCCGGCGGCCGGCAGCGGATCACCGTCGCCGCGCCGGACAGCTCGGTCTGGCCGGCGTCGAACGGGACGACGTAGGTGTCGCCCTTCGCCAGCGCGTGCTCGCCGCCGTGCTCGGTGCGCAGGGTGCCTTCGCCGTCGAGGACGACCAGGACCGCGAACGACGGGTCGAGTGACAACGTTGTCAGGTTGTCCGTGCGCAGCTGCTCGGCTCGGAAGAACCGCTCCGATCCGCCGGCCAGCAGGTCCACAGTGGACGCGCGCTCGCCCGCGGTGCGCTTGATGATGGTCTCGAGGCGCTCGTCGTCCCAGCCCGACGTGTCGAGGGCCTGGATCGCCGTGTCGAAGCCGATCCCGAGGTGGCCCTTCTCCGGCGACGCGAGGAAGTCGCGCCACTCGATGGTCAGCGAGAAGTCCGTCGGCTGCTGCAGTTCGACGACGAACACGCCCTCGCCGATCGCGTGCGGCAGGCCCGCCGGGATGTAGACGGTGTCGCCCGCGGTCACCGGGACGCTGTTCAGCGCGCCCAGCATCGACGGCACGTCCTGCTCCCGCGTCCACTCGGACACGGTGTGCTTCGACAGCGTCTCCTTGAACCCGGGGTAGACGCGCGGGTCGTCGCCGTACGTGCCGACCACGATCCACGCCTCGGTCTTGCCGAAGTGCGAGTCGAAGTGCTGCTGGGCGAACGCGTCGTCCGGGTGGAAGTGCACGGGCAGCCGCTGGCCCGCGTCGAGCAGCTTGACCAGCAGCCCGGTCGACGTCCCGAGCGCCTCGACGTGCTTGGCGCCGAGCCAGCCGTTCGGGTTCGCGATGACGGCGTCGCGCAGCCACGCGCCGTCCGGGAGCCGGGTCAGGCCGTTGGTGTCCTGGCCGAACATGGTGGTCGCCGAGGCGACCCAGTCCTCCGGGCCGAACTTCTTGTCCGGCGAGGCTCCGCGCAGCGCCGCGATGGCGTCGCCCCCGCGGTAGAACTGCGGCGGCTGGTTGGCCGGGAGCCGGATGGGTTCGAGGGTCACGGGGCGACCTCACCGGAACCGCGGGCGACGAGATGCACGGGCAGGACGACCTTTCTGGGCGGGGACTGATCTCCTTGAACACGCGCGAAGAGCAGCTCGGCCGCGGCGTGGCCGAGGGCGCTCACGTCGTGCGCGACGACGGTGACCGGCGGGTCGAGCAGGTCCGCCAGCTCGAAGTCGTCGAAGCCGACCATCGCCGGGCGGTACTCGGCGTGGGCCAGCGCGCGCAGCAGGTGCACGGCGACCCGGTTGTTGCCCGCGATCACGGCGGTGGCCGCGTCCGGTCCGTGCAGCAGCCGCTTCACGGCGTCGCCGATGCCCTCCTGCGTCGGCGTCCGCATGGAGACCAGCGACTCGTCGTAGGAGATGCCGTTGCGGACGCAGCCTTCGCGGAACCCGCGCAGGCGCTCGGCCGCGGTGAAGATGTCCGGGCTGTCGCCCAGGAACGCGATCCGCCGGTGGCCGTGCTTCGCCAGGTGCGTGACGGCCTCGATGGTGCCGCCGAGGTTGTCGACCAGCACGGTGTCGGCCACGATGTCGCCGGCCGGCCGGTCGATGAACACCACCGGCGTGCCCGCGCGCATCTCCGGCACGAGGTAGCCGTGCTGCAGGCCGGCCGGGACGACGAGGATGCCGTCCACCCGCCGCGCGCAGAACTCGAGGACGAGCTCGCGCTCGCGGTCGGAGTTCTCCTCCGACGAGCCGGTGAGCACCTGGCGCCCGAACGACGTCGCGATACGCTCGACCGCGCGGTTCAGCTCGGAGTAGAAGGGGTTGCCGACGTCCTCGACGATCAGCCCGATGGTGCCGGTCGTCGACCCGCGGCGCAGGTTGCGCGCGCCCAGGTTGCGCCGGAACCCCAGCTGCTCGATGGCCGCCATGACCCGCTCGGCGGTGTCCGGGTGCACCGCCGGTTCGTCGTTGACCACGCGCGAGACGGTCTTGATCGACACGCCCGCCAGCCGGGCCACGTCGCTCATCGTGGCTCGCCTGCTCGCGGTGCGCGTGGCGCCGTCCCGGTCCCGGCCGGGGGGAGACAACGTTGTCATAGTGACCGGGATTGAACGCCACCCGCTGGTGGGTTGTCAACGCTTCACGCGCGAATTGTGCCGATTCGGCTACTGACGTCGTAGGGCAGACGGCTGATCATGCTGTCCCGAAGTGGACAGGTCTTGACGAGACCCCTTGACGATCCGGTGAGCCGCTGCCCAAGGTGGCCCGGTTCTACCGACTGCGCGACAAGGTTGTCATGACACCGTTTCCGGTCGCGCTGATGAGGTGAGAGGCGATGGCGATGGCGCGAGCGCGCTTCAGAGCCGGTTTTACCTTCCTGGCATTGGCGGTGACGGCAGCGGTGGCTCCCGCTGTCCCCGCCGCGGCGGCCCCGGCGACGGACTTCGCCAAGTGGGTCAACCCCTTCGTCGGCACCCGTCCCGGCGGCGCCGACCACGGCACCGGGGGCGGTGCCGGCAACACGTTCCCGGGCGCGGTCGCGCCGTTCGGCATGGTGCAGTGGAGCCCGGACACGGTGAAGTCCCAGCCGGGCGGGTACTTCTACGACGACAACGCCCTGACCGGGTTCAGCCTGACGCACCTTTCGGGCGCGGGCTGCTCGGCCTACGAGGACATCCCGTTCATCCCTTATGTCGGTGAAGTGACGACTTCCCCGGCGACCGACCCAGGCCACTACACGTCGAAGTTCTCGCACGCCAACGAACACGCGACCGCGGGCGCCTACGACGTCACCCTCGACAGCGGCGCGAAGGTCGAGCTGAGCGCGACCCAGCGCACCGGCTCCGCGCGGCTGACCTACCCGGCCGGCGTGTCCTCGACGCTGCTGGTCAACACCTCCGGCTCGGTCAACGGCACCGACGACGCGTCGATAACCATCGGCAAGGACACCATCAGCGGCTGGGCCACGAGCGGCCGCTTCTGCGGGGCGCGCAACAGCTACCGCGTCTACTTCTCGGCCAAGTTCGACACGCCGTTCGCGTCGATCGGCACGTGGAAGAACGGCGCCGTGACGCCGAACAAGGCCGCGGAAACCGGTGGCGCCAAGGCGAAGGTCGCGCAGCCCAACGGCGTCGACGCGTCGATCGCGCGCACCACCACGGCCAAGCAGCAGAACACGACCGTCAGCGGACCCGGCAGCGGCGGGTACGTCACCTTCGCCAACCTCAACGGCGCCCAGGTGAACGTCCAGGTCGGACTGTCCTTTGTGTCCGTCGACGGCGCGAAGGCCAACCTGAAGGCGGAGAACACCGGCAAGTCCTTCGACACCATCGCGGCGGGCGCGCGCAAGGCGTGGAACGCGCAGCTCGGCAAGATCGCCGTCACCGGCGGCTCGGACGCCGACATGACGACGTTCTACACCTCGCTCTACCACTCGCTGATCCAGCCGAACGTGTTCTCCGATGCGGACGGTCAGTACCCGGGCTTCGACGGCCGGATCCACACGGCCGACAAGGGCCACGCGATGTACACCAACTTCTCCGGCTGGGACATCTACCGCTCGGAGATCCCGCTCCTGGCGACGATCGACCCCAAGGAGACCTCGGACATCGTCCGGTCGATGATGGCCTACGCCGAGCAGGGTGGCTCATGGGACCGCTGGACGGTGGCCAACGACTACACCGGCGTCATGAACGGCGACCCGTACCACATCATCGTCTCCAGCGCGTACGCGTTCGGCGCGCGTGACTTCGACGCCCAGAAGGCGTTGCTGCTCATGATCAAGGGCGCCACCCAGCCGACGCAGGGCTACACCGAGCGGCCGGGTCTCGAGGACTACCAGAAGCTCGGGTACGTGCCGGGCGCGGGCGCGGACACGCTCGAGTACACCAGCGCCGACTTCTCCATCGCCCAGTTCGCGAAGCGGCTCGGCGACGGCGCGACGTACACGACGTTCATGAAGCGCGCGCAGAACTGGCAGAACCTCTACAACCCGGGTACCGGGCACTTGCAGCCGCGCAACGCGGACGGCTCGTTCGCCGGCACCTACGACCCCGCCAGCTCGCAGGGCTGGGTCGAGGGCAACGGCGCGCAGTACGAGTGGATGGTGCCCTACGACCTCGGCGGCGTCGTGACGGCGTTCGGCGGGAACACCGCGACCCAGTCCCGGCTGGACACCTTCTTCACCCAGCTGAACGCGGGCACGCAGCTCCCGTACGCCTTCATGGGCAACGAGCCGAACTCCAACGCGCCGTACGTGTACTCCTACGCGGGCGCCCCGGCCAAGACCCAGGCGATCGTGCACCGCTCGATGAACGAGCTGTACAACCCGCGTCCCGAGGGCCTGATCGGCAACGACGACCTCGGCCAGATGTCGGCCTGGTACGTGTGGTCCGCGCTCGGCGTCTACCCGGAGATCCCGGGCCGCGCCGAGACGCTGCTGGTCACCCCGCGCTTCGAGCACACCGTGCTCACCACCGGCGCGGGCAAGAAGATCACCATCAACGCGCCGGGCACCGGCGACTACGTGGGCAGCCTGAAGGTCAACGGCGGCGCGGCGGCGAAGGCGTGGCTGCCGGAGGCGCTGATCTCCAGCGGTGGCACGCTCGACTACACGCGGTCCGCCACGGCGACCTCGTGGGGCAGCGCGACGGCCGACGCCCCGCCGTCGTTCCGGGAGCAGGAGAAGCCGAGCTTGTCCTTTGTGGACCCGGCGCGCGCGGTGACGCCCGCGGGGTCGACGTCGAAGGCGTCCGTGGGTGTCCAGGACCTTTCGGGTGTCGCCCGGACCTGGACCTACAGCGCGGGCAGCGTCGACGGGATCACGCTGACCCCGGCGACGGGCACCATCGCGGTGCCCGCCGCGGGCAAGGCGAGCGCGGAGCTGACGGTTTCGGTCCCGGCGGGCCTGGCCGACGGCGCGCGGCGCATCCCGGTGACGTTCTCCGCACCGGGCGTGGCCTCCTCGCAGGCCGTCCTGACGGTGCTGGTGGCGCAGCCGAACAGCTGGCTCGCCACGGTGAACAACGCCGGCATCTCCCCGGATTCGAACTCGGGCGCGGCGAACTTCGACGGCGGCGGCTGGAGCTACTCGGCCGACGCCCTCGCCGCGGCCGGTGCCACCCCGGGCGGCACGGTCACCAGTGACGGCATCAAGTTCACCTGGCCGGCGTTCCCGGCCGGCGACCCGGACAACGTGGTCGCCGGCGGCCAGACGGTGAACGTCAGCGGTTCCGGGCGGCTGGCGCTGCTCGGCTCGGCGTCCAACGGCAACGCGTCCGGCACGCTGACGCTGACCTACACCGACGGCACGACGTCCACGGCCACCATCGGGTTCTCCGACTGGACCCTCGGTGGCGGCGGCGCTCAGCCGGCGTTCGGCAACCGGATCGTCCTGTCGACGCCCTACCGCAACGCCTCGGGCGGCGACCCGCAGCAGATCCGCACGATGGTGTTCGGCACCAACCCGATCACGTTGGCCGCGGGCAAGACCCTCGCCAGCGTCACGCTGCCGGACAACGTGAGCGGCGGCGCGTTGCACGTGTTCGCGATCGGCGTCGGCGCGTAATGACCCACCGGTGAAAGGCCGCCCGCCTCGCGCGGGCGGCCTTTCTTCGCATGGAGAGGAAGCTCAGTGAAGAGCAAGGTCCTGGCGGGCGCGCTGGCGCTCGCCGTGGTGGCGACGGGGGTGAGTCCCGTCGTCGCGGAAGCGTCCGGAGGGGACTCCCTCGACGCCGTCAACACGTTCATCGGCACGCAGGACGAAGGCAACACCTTCCCCGGCGCCTCGGCGCCGTTCGGGATGACGCAGATCAGCCCGATCACCTCGCACTACGCCGGCTACCGCTACACCGACACCGCGATCCGCGGGTTCGGGCACTTCTTCCTGTCCGGCGCGGGCTGCTGGGAGCAGGGCGGCCTCGTCTCGACGCTGCCGACGACCGGCGAAGTCGGCCCCGGCAAGGCGTTCGACACGAGCGCGCCGGAAACATTCGACCAGAAGCAGTACGCGGCGCCGTTCACCCACGACGGCGAGGTCGGCAAGCCCGGCTACTACAAGGTCCACCTGATCGGCTACGGCGGCGTCGACGTCGAGACGACCGCGGCGACCCGCGCCGGCGTCGAGCGGTACACCTTCGCGAAACCCGGTGAGGCGAACGTCTTCGTCAACGTCGGGCAGGCCAACGACAAGGAACCGGTCACCGGCAGCAGCATCCGGGTCGTCGACGACCGGACCGTCGAAGGAACTGTGGAGTCGCAGGCGTTCTGCGGCGGCAAGGCCTACACGACGTACTTCACGACGAAGTTCGACAAGCCGTTCAAGGCGTTCGGGACGTGGTCGCCGACCGGCGGCACCCCCGGGGCACGCGAGTCGAGCGGCGCCGCCGGTCTGCGTGGCGCGTGGCTGACGTTCGGCGGGCAGAGCCAGGTCACCGCGACCACCGCGATCTCCCAGGTGGACGCGCAGGGCGCGCGGGTCAACCTGGCGTCGGAGAAGATCCGGTCGTTCGACGCGGCCAAGGACGCGGTGCAGCGCACCTGGCGCCATGAGCTGTCCACTGTGGACATCAAGGGCGGCACGACGGACGACCGCACGGTGTTCTACACCTCGCTCTACCACGCGCTGCTGCAGCCGCTGACGGCGAACGACGCCGACGGCCGCTACTACGGCTTCGACAAGAAGATCCACCGCGCGGTCGGCTGGACGTACTACGACTTCTTCTCGCTGTGGGACACCTACCGCTCCCAGAACCAGCTCCTGGCGCTGCTGCGGCCCAGCCGCGCGAAGGACATCGCCAAGAGCATCCTCGCCATCCACGATCAGGGCGGCTGGCTGCCGCGGTGGGCGTACGCGAGCCAGGAGACGAACACGATGACCGGTGACCCGGTCACGCCGTTCCTGGTGGACCTCTGGCGGTTCGGCGCGCTGTCGGGCGAGGAGGCGCACGCCTACCAGGCCCTCCTGCAGAACTCGACGCAGATCCCGCCGGCGTCGTCGCCGTTCCAGGGCCGCTCGGGCAACGCGAGCTACCAGCAGGACGGCTTCGTCCAGTACGACCCGGACTTCCCGAAGAAGGGGCAGGACACCGACCCGAACCACGGCGCTTCGGCCACCCTGGAGTACGCGCTCGGTGACTGTTCGCTGTCGGTCATGGCCGCCGCGCTCGGCAAGAAGGACGACGCGGCCGCGCTGAAGGCGAAGGGCCGGACCTACCGGACGCTGTGGGACGAAACGCAGACCGACCGCGGCTTCACCGGCTTCTTCCGGCCGAAGGTCCTCGGCGGCGCCTGGTTCAGCCCCGGCGACAAGCCGTACAGCCCGCAGAGCCAGGACGGCTTCCACGAGGGCACGGCCTGGCAGTACCAGTGGCTCGTCCAGCAGGACGTGCCCGGCCTGGAGCAGCGGATGGGCGGTCCGGCGGCCACCGGCAAGCGCCTCGACGACTTCTTCGCCTACGACGAGCTGGTGAAGAACCCGGCGACGGCGGTCCGCGAGAACTGGGTGGTCGGCCCGTACGACTACTACGACCAGTTCCGCTACAACCCGAACAACGAGCCCGACCTGCACTCGCCGTGGATGTACGCGCTCACCGGGCAGCCGGCGAAGACGTCGACGGTGGTGCGGGCGGCGCACACGCTGTTCACCAACGCGCCCAACGGCGTGACCGGGAACGACGACCTCGGCACCATGTCGGCCTGGTACGTCTTCAGCGCGCTCGGGCTCTACCCCGCCGTCCCAGGGACTGGGAACTTCGTGCTGAACGCGCCGCGGTTCGAGAAGTCGGTGCTGCACCTGGAGAACGGGCGTGACATCACGGTCAAGGCGCCCGGTGCGGACGGCTCGAAGCTGCAGTACGTCTCGGGCCTCAGGGTGGACTCGCGCGCCAGTGACCGCGTGTACGTCAACGTGGACCAGTTGAAGCGCGGCACGACGCTCGACTTCCGCCTGACCGCCGACGCCGCCGCGGCGACGTGGGGGACGTCACCCGCGTCCGCCCCGGTTTCGCCCTGCGCGGAGTAGACAAAGGACGCTCACGGTCGTGGTCCAGACCACAATGGACCACGGCCGTGAGCAGGGTCACGGGCCCCGGTGTTCCCGTGAGGGCCGTCACGCCTCACACTGGTACCAACACGTCCGACAGCGCCGTTGACGTACAAGGCAGGCAAGTTCGCCTTGGACGGTGCACCGGGCGTTTTGTTGTGTCAGTACCAACGTGGTGAGACCCCACAGGAGGAAGAAGTGTCCAGCAAGGCCGCTCTAGTTTTCCGCGTGGCCGCAGTCGCCGAAGCCCTTTCCTGGGCGGCGCTGCTTGTCGGGATGTTCCTCAAGTACGTCGTCCACTCCTCCGGTGAGGGCGGCGTGCCCGTCATCGGCATGGTGCACGGCGTGATCTTCGTCCTCTACGTGGTCGTCTCCCTGTCCGTGGCGAAGCCGCTCGGCTGGCGCCCGAAGACGCTGGTCCTCGCCCTGCTCGCGAGCATCCCGCCGCTGTTCACGTGGCTGTTCGAGAAGTGGGCGCTGCGCAACGGCAAGCTCGACGGCCCGCAGCGGCTGTCCCACGGTGGTGTCGGCCTGTTCCAGGTCGAGGAGCCCGTCGCCGCCTGATCCCGGCATGTGAGAAAGGCCCGCACTCCGGTGCGGGCCTTTCTGCTTGTCCGGCTATTCGGTGAAGTCCCCGGCGGCGCGGCGGACCTTCGTCAGCAGGTCGGTGAGCTGCTCGGTCTGCCGGTCGGTCAGCCCGTTGAGGCCGAAGTCGATCTCCGTCACCGCCGCCGTCGCCGTCTCGCGGCGCTTGCGGCCTTCGTCGGTGATCTCGACGAGCGTCGTGCGCCGGTCCGTCGGGTGCGGGACGCGCTTGACGAGCCCGTCGCGCTCCAGCCGGTCGACTATGTTGGTGACACTGGTGGGGTGCAGCTGGAGCCGCTCGCCCATCACCCGCATCGGCAGGCTGGCGCTGCGGGCGAAGGTGAGCAGCACCAGTGCTTCGTACCGGGCGAAGGTCAGGCCGTGCGGCTTGAGCGCGCCGTCCACCGCGGACTGGATGATCTGCTGGACGCGCATCACGCCGGTGACCGCGGCCATGGTGCCGGACGGCCCGATCCGGGCTTCCCAGAGCTGTGCCGCGCGGGCGATCGGGTCGAACGGCAGCGGACGGTTCATGACACGCGAAGTTACCAGCGGGTACCGGCGGGTGTCGCACGACCGGCGGAAAGAACACCGAAGAAGGGACTTCCGAGCATGATCGTCGCGTTCAGCGTGAGCCCGTCCGGGGGAGAGCCCGACGGCGGGGTGAGCGAGGCCGTCGCCCGCGCCGTCAAGGTCGTCCGCGACTCCGGGCTGCCCAACTCGACCAACGCCATGTTCACGAACATCGAAGGCGAGTGGGATGAAGTCATGGACGTCGTGAAGCGCGCGGTCGAGGCCGCGGGGGAGGGCTCGGCGCGCGTCGGCCTGGTCCTGAAAGCGGACATCCGGCCCGGCTTCGAAGGCCAGCTCGAGGCCAAGGTGGACCGCGTCGAGGCCCACCTCCGCGAGAGCTGACTACGGCAGTGGCGGGGTGAAGGCGACCGTCCAGCGGCCGTCTTCGCTCGTCACCGTCAGCGGGTAGCTGAACGGCTTGCCGTCGCCGAGCGCGCCGGTGATCGTCGCGCGGGCCGGGGCCGCCGCGTCCGGGCCCAGCGCCACGTGCACGTCGTGGACGCCGTGGTCGGCCAGCACCGCGACGTAGGCCTTGGCGAAGTCGTCGCCGCCCGAGCCCGGGTAGTCGAGCAGCTCGCCGAACGCGTCCGGGTCGTGGCTGCCGAGCGCGGTGGCGAGCCGGTCGCGCAGGTCGGCGGGCGAGGCCGCGCCCGGTTCCGGCTCGTGGACGATGAGCAGCGCCACGGCGCCGATCCAGACGACGGCGGCCGTGATCGACAAGCCCACCTTCACGTCACGCCGGATGTGCATCCGGCCGAGCCTGCCCCAAGCGGCGCCGTCCTGCCAAGCGGACCGGCCCGGGGCACCCGGTGAAACCGTCCGGCCCGCGTGCCAGGATGGAAGCGTGACACAGCCACGCGGATCTGCAGCGAAGTCAGCGGCCCTGTCCGCCGCCCTCTCCGGCGCGGTCGACCTGTCCGCGCTCAAGGCCCGCGCCGAATCGGCGCAGAGGCAGCCGGCCCCGTCGGCCGGCCCGCCCGGTGCGGACGGCCCGCCGAAACCGGCGTCGGGTGGCGCCGTGATCGATGTCACCGAGGCCACCTTCCAGGCCGAGGTCGTGGAGCGGTCCCTGCGCCAGCTGGTGGTCGTCGACCTGTGGGCCGAGTGGTGCGGCCCGTGCAAGCAGCTGTCCCCGGTGCTCGAGCGGATGGCCGGCGAGTCCGGCGGCGCGTGGGTCGTCGCGAAGGTCGACGTCGACGCGAACCCGCGCATCGCGCAGCTGTTCGGCGCGCAGTCCATCCCGACGATCGTCGCCATCGCCGGCGGTCAGCCGGTCGACGCGTTCTCCGGCGCGCTGCCCGAGCCGGAGATCCGCAAGTGGATCAACGCCCTGCTCGACGCCCTGCGCGACAAGCTCCCGGCGATCGCCGAGGCCGAGGCCAACGGCGGCGGCCCGATCGAGGAGCCCGAGGACCCGCGCTTCACCGAGGCGGAGGAAGCCTTCGAACGCGGTGACTTCGCCGGGGCGCAGGCCGCGTACGAGCGCATCCTCGACGTCGAACCGGCCAACGAGCTGGCGAAGAACGCGCTGGCCCAGGTCAAGTTCACCGCCCGCGCGGAGAACGCGGACCCGGACGCCCGCGCGAAGGCCGACGCCGACCCGTCCGACCTGGCGGCCCAGCTCGACGCGGCCGACCTGGAGATCGCCTCGAACGACGTCGAGGCGGGCTTCAAGCGCCTGATCGACACGGTCCGCCGCACGGCGGGGGAGGACCGCAACAAGGTCCGCGAGCACCTGGTGGCGCTGTTCGACCTCTTCGACCCGGCCGACGACCGCGTCATGAAGGCCCGCCGCGACCTGGCGAGCGCCCTCTTCTAGAACGCATGAGAAAGGCCCCCACCGCGGTGGGGGCCTTTCTCATGCACTCAGCCGTACTGCTTCGAGCAGACCGAAGACCCTTCGAGGTACCCGCGCCGCAGGGACTCGACGCGGTCGAAACCGCTGTCCGGGCGCTTCCCGTTGACGTCCGCCGAGATCAGGCTCTCCGGCTGCAGCAGGTCCGCGATGGCCTCGTCGAGGTCGCCCGCCGACAGCCGCAGGTTGCCGGGCCGGTTCGTGAACGCCGCCCAGGCCCCGACCAGGCACGCCGTCCGCAGGCCCGCGTTCGCGTTGTCGATCGACGCGCCGACGCCCTTCTGGATGCCCAGCGCGTACCGCGAAGCGACCTCCGAGAACGCGGCGAAGTCGCCCATGCCGCCCGGGTCCTCGCCCTTCATCTCGGCCTCGCGGTCGATCGGCTGGGCCAGCTGCGAGAGCTTCGCCAGGTCGATGGCCACGGTGTTGTCGTTCGGGCAGTACGACGCCGGCGGCGTGGTCTGGCAGCTGCCGCCGTCGGCGATCTCCGGCGCGGCCACCCCGGCGCCCTTGAACGCCTCGTCGAGGCTCTTCTTCAGCAGCTGGACGGCCTGGTCGTTGAACTTCGCGTCGCCCTTGCCGGTGTCGCCCTTGTCGAACGGGCGCTCGGTGAGCCGGGCCTTGACGTTCTCGGTGTTCATCGCCGCGCACTCCTTCGGGCCCTTCTCGAACCCGGTCTGGAACGCGAAGGTGCGGTCGAACGCCGTGCCGTGCGCGCCGCGGTCGGCGCCGCTGGTGCCCGCCTGGTCGCGGATCAGGAACATCGCCGCCATGACCTGGTTCAGGCCCTCGGACGTCGACACCCGGTAGTACTTGCTCTTGTTCTCGGCGACCCACCGGAAGTACCCGCCGGCGAAGCAGTCGGCCTGCTGCTCCTTCACCACGGTCGGGGTGCTGTTGGTCATGTTGGCCTTGTCGCCGAGCCGGTACTGGACGGCGTGGCCGAACTCGTGCGCCAGCACGACGACCACGGACATCGGCCCGAACCGCTGCCGCAGCATCGGCAGCAGGACCCCGCGGTCCCACGCCACCGAGTCGTCGACCGAGCAGTAGAACGCGTTCACGAGCTTCTTGACGCTGCCGCAGCCGGTCGTCTCGGTGTCGGTCTGCGAGTCGTAGGACAGCAGTGACTTCACCGGCTCGAACTGCTGGCCGAAGTCGGCGGGCAGCCGCTCGCCCCAGTACGTCTGGACGTCGTCGATCGCGGCGGTGGCGAGCTTGTCGTCCTCGCCGCCGTCGGCGTTCTTGACGTTGATGCCGGGCGTGGGCGCGTCGGGCTTCAGGCCGCTCTCGAAGTGCGTCACCGGCAGGCCGGCGACGGACCCGGCGCCGGTGTCCTGGACCGGCCCGCCGCTCTTGCCACCGCACCCGCTCACGGCGACCGCCGCGACGGCCAGCAACGCGACCAGCGCGCGCCGTCCTCCCCCTGGGATCATCTGTCCACTCGCTCTCGTGCCCCGGTACCCGACGGGCAGGACCCTACCCAGCGCTTACGGGGCGTGTGCGCGTTATCCCCGAACTACTCCCTGCGCATCGTCGCCCTCGGCCCGATATCGTCGCTTCCCATGCGTGCAGTCCGCCGGTTCACCGTTCGCGCCAGCCTCCCGGAGTCCCTGTCCGGCCTCGGCGCGCTGGCCACCAACCTGCGCTGGACCTGGCACCCGCCGACGCGTGACCTCTTCGCGTCGATGGACGCCGAGCTGTTCAACGCCGTGCGCGACCCGCTGCGGATGCTCACCGCGCTGCCGCCCGCCCGCCTCGACGAGCTCGCCGTCGACGACGACTTCCTCGCCCGGGCGCGCGAAGCGGCCGAAGACCTGGAGAAGTACCTCTCGGAACCGCGCTGGTACCAGCAGCGTGACGACGCGGAGCTGCCGCCGGCGGTGGCCTACTTCTCGATGGAGTTCGGCGTCACCGAGGCGCTCCCGAACTACTCCGGCGGCCTCGGCGTGCTGGCCGGCGACCACCTCAAGGCCGCGTCCGACCTGGGTGTGCCGATGGTCGGCGTCGGGCTGCTCTACCGCAACGGCTACTTCCGGCAGTCGCTGTCGCTCGACGGCTGGCAGGTCGAGCACTACCCGGTGATCGACCCGAACGCGTTCCCGCTCGAACTGCTGACCGCCGGCGGGCGGCCGGTGCTGATCGGCGTCGCGATGCCGGGCGGGCGCGAGCTGTGCGCGCAGATCTGGCAGGCCCGCGTCGGGCGGGTGCCGCTGCTGCTGCTCGACACCGACACCGAGGCCAACGACGAAGACCTGCGCGGCGTCACCGACCGGCTCTACGGCGGCGACGCCGACCACCGGCTGCGGCAGGAGATCCTGGCCGGCATCGGCGGGTTCCGCGCGGTCCGGAAGTACTGCGAGCTGACCGGGCACCCGCAGCCGATGGTGTTCCACACGAACGAGGGGCACGCGGGCTTCCTGGGCCTCGAACGCGCCCGCGAGATCGTCCAGGCCGACGGGCTCGCGTTCGACGAGGCCATGCCCGCGGTCCGCGCCGGGACGCTGTTCACCACGCACACGCCGGTCAGCGCGGGCATCGACCGGTTCCCGGTGGACCTGGTGCAGCGCTACTTCAACGACGGCAGGCTGGTCCCGGACATCGACCCGAGACGCGTGCTCGCGCTCGGCGCCGAGGACAATCCCGGCCTCTTCAACATGGCGCACATGGGCCTGCGGCTGGCCCAGCGCGCGAACGGCGTCTCGCAGCTGCACGGCCGCGTCACGCGCAAGATGTTCTCGCGGCTGTGGCCCGGGTTCGACCACGACGAGGTGCCGATCTCGTCGGTGACCAACGGCGTCCACGGCCCGACGTGGGTGGCGCGCGAGCTGAGCACGCTGCTCGGCCGCGAGTGGGGGCTCGACGTCGGCGAGGGACCGCTGCGCGACGGCGTCTCCGACGCCCAGCTGTGGGGCCTGCGGCGCGACCTGCGCGAGAAGCTGGTGCACGAGGTGCGCCGGCGGGTGCGCGCGGCGTGGCTGCAGCGCGGCGCGTCGCCGCTGGAACTGGGCTGGGTGGACTCGGTGTTCGACCCGGACGTGCTGACCGTCGGGTTCGCCCGCCGCGTGCCGACGTACAAGCGGCTGACGCTGATGCTGCGCGACCCCGAGCGGCTGCGCACGCTGCTGCTGCACGAGGACCGGCCCATCCAGGTCGTCGTCGCGGGCAAGTCGCACCCGGCCGACGAGAACGGCAAGCAGCTGATCCAGCAGATCGTCCGGTTCGTCGACGGCGCGGACGTCCGGCACCGGATCGTCTTCCTGCCGGACTACGACATGTCGATGGCCCGGTACCTCTACCGCGGCTGCGACGTCTGGCTGAACAACCCGGTGCGGCCGCTGGAGGCGTGCGGGACATCGGGGATGAAGTCGGCGCTCAACGGCGGCTTGAACCTCTCCATCCGCGACGGCTGGTGGGACGAGTGCTACGACGGCAGCAACGGCTGGGCGATCCCGACCGCGGACGGCGTCACCGACCCCCTGCGCCGTGACGACCTCGAGGCCGCGGCGCTGTACGAGCTGCTCGGCCAGCAGATCGCGCCGCTGTTCTACGACCGGTCGGCCGATGGCGTCCCGACCGGCTGGCTGTCGATGGTGTGGCACACCCTGGAGACGCTCGGGCCGCGCGTCCAGGCGTCCCGGATGGTCCGCGAGTACGTCGACAACGGCTACCTGCCGGCGTCGCGCATGGTGGCGGCGGCGACGGGCGACGGCTACCGCGGCGCGCTGTCGCTGGCGGACTACCGCACGAAGCTCGAGGTGTCCTGGCCACGGCTGCGCATCTTCGACTCGGAGCTGCTGATCGAGGCGGCCGAGCCCCTGGTGGTCGGCACGGAGGTGACGATCCGGGCACGCATCGACCTGGCCGGGCTCGATCCGTCCGAAGTGGACATCCAGGCGGTGGTCGGCCGGGTCGGCGACGACGACGAGCTGCGGGACGCGGTGACGGTCCCGATGACGGCGGACGGCATCGGCGCCTTCGCGGCCCGGCTGAAGCTGCCGCGACCGGGATCGATCGGCTACACGGTGCGTGTGCTGCCGAAGCACGGCCTGCTGGCGGCCCCGGCCGAACTGGCGCGCGTGGTCCTGGCCTGAGCGGCTTTCGGAAAAACCGGACTGACCTGGAGTTACTCCACCTCGCGGTGGCCGGAAATCACGCCGCGCGCGGGCGGTGGCCGCGTTAGGTTGGACGCATGCGCTTCGGAATGTTCGTCCCGCAGGGCTGGCGGCTGGACCTGGCCGGCATCGACCCCGCGGACCACTGGAAGACCATGCTCGGCCTCGCGAAACACGCGGAGGCCGGCCCCTTCGAATCGATCTGGGTCTACGACCACTTCCACACCGTGCCGGTCCCGACGGAGGAGGCCACGCACGAGGCCTGGTCGCTGATGTCGGCGTTCGCCGCCGCGACCGACACCGTGCGGCTCGGCCAGATGTGCACCTGCATGGGGTACCGGAACCCGGCTTACCTCGCGAAGGTCGCGGCCACGGCCGACACCATCTCCGGCGGCCGCGTCGAGATGGGCATCGGCGCCGGCTGGTACGAGCACGAGTGGCGGGCCTACGGCTACGGCTTCCCCAGCGCCGGCGAGCGCCTGGGCCAGCTCGACGAGGGCGTGCAGATCATGCGTGACCTCTGGACGACCGGGACGTCCACACTGGACGGAAAGCACTACCAGACGGACGGCGCGATCCTGCGTCCGCTGCCGCCGCAGGAAGGCGGCATCCCGCTGTGGATCGCCGGCGGCGGCGAGAAGAAGACGCTCAAGATCGCCGCGAAGTACGCGAAGTACACGAACTTCGCCGGCGACCCCGAGACGTTCACCCGCAAGTCGGAGATCCTCGCGCAGCACTGCAAGGACGTCGGCACCGACTACGACGCGATCGTCCGCTCGGTCAACCACAACGTGGTCATCGGGGAGACGGAGAAGGACGTCCAGGACAAGCTGGCCTGGCTCAAGTCCCACCTCGACAAGTACGCGCCGGCCGACGCCGCGGAGCGGTGGCACGGCGTCTTCGTGAACAGCCCGACGACCGGCACGCCCGAGCAGGTCACCGAAAAGCTCGCCGAGCTGGGTGAGCTGGGCATGTCGTACGCGATCTTCAATTTCCCCGAAGCCGCGTACGACCGCTCCGGCATCGACCTGTTCACCGAGAAGGTCGCGCCCGCGCTCGCCTAGGGCACCGCGGGGCTGCCGCCGGTCTGCACGGGCAGGCCGGCGGCGGCCCACGCGCGGAACCCGCCTTCGAGGTCGGTCGCGTTCGGCAGGCCCAGCCGCTGCAGGTCCGCCGCGGCCAGGCTCGACGAGTAGCCCTCGTTGCACAGCACCACGACGGTCGAGTCGGCCGTCACACCGGGCAGCCGCCACTCGCTGTCCGGCGCCAGCCGCCACTCCAGGTGAATCCGCTCGACGACCACCGAGCCCGGGATCTCGCCCTCGGCCTGGCGATTCGAGAACGGCCGGATGTCGACGAGCAGCGCGCCCGCCTCCTGCAGTTCGCGGGCCTTTTCCGGCCCCACGCGGTCCAACCCGGACCGCGCGGCGGACAGGAAAGAATCGATGGCGCTCATCCGTGGACGATAGCGGGCAGCGGCGGGATTTCGGCGGGGACATCGGCGAGCGTCGTGTACTCGCGCGTCGGGACGAGCGGCGGCGAATACGCGTGGACGCTCGCCGCGGGCGCGTCACCGATGCCGGTCACCTGGTGGGCGCGCCCGGCGCCGAAGCCGATGCCTTCGCCGGCGACGTGCGTGCGCCGCCGGATCGGGCCGCCGGGGTAGCGGTACTCCTCGCCGAGCTCGCCCTGCAGGACGGTGAACGAGCCGGACGCGCCGCCGTGGTCGTGCGGCTTCGTCTGCTGGCCGGGCAGCCACGACAGCAGCCACAGCTCGACGCCGTCGGTCAGGGCCAGCCGCGCCCACCAGCGGCCGTCCTCGTCGAAGCGCAGGATGTCCTTGACGCTCGACGTCAGCTCGGTGGTGACGGTGGCCGTGAGGTCCGCCAGCTCGCGCGGTGTCCACAGCAGCCGCGACGGGTGCAGCAGCTCGGGCAGCAACGGGTCGGTCAGCTGCGGGTGGATCTCGACGGCGGGACGGACGAGGGAAGTGGTCAACGCGGGTGCTCCTCGGACGCGAAGGTGATCAGGACGCGAGGCAGCGCGGCACCGCAGAAGAAGATCAGCGAAGCCGCGCCCGCGTACACCCGGCCGAAGCGACGAGGAGCAGGTCGATCGCGCGACGGCGCCAGAACGAGCCCCGGGTCACCGGGGTCACGGGCGCGTCGGTCGACATGCCGCGATCCTGCCACACCGGCGTGGTGCCCGGCACTTCCGGAGTGCGGCGTTCCACGTCGTGGAACGCGCTCCGACCTGCCGGTTCGCCGTCTCACCCGGGCGGGTGCGCACGCGCGCGCGACGGAAGACAGAATGGGCCTCGTGAGCGAGCCGATCCAGCCCAGCGAACTTGACGACCTCGTGGTCCGGATGGCCGGTGTCGGCGTCCGCCGGGGGACCAACGACCTCCTCGCCGGCCTCGACTGGACCGTGGAACTGGACGAGCGCTGGGTGGTGCTCGGCCCGAACGGCGCGGGCAAGACCACCCTGCTGCGCCTCGCCGCGGCCGAGCTGCACCCGACGACCGGCGAGGTCGACCTGCTCGGCGAGCGGATCGGCCGGGTCAACATCTTCGACCTCCGCCCGCGCATCGGCTTCACCTCGGCGGCCATCGCCCAGCGCGTCCCGGGCGACGAGCTCGTCAAGGACGTCGTGGTCAGCGCCGGCTACGCGGTCCTCGGCCGCTGGCGTGAGGAGTACGACACCCTCGACACCGCCCGCGCGACCGAGCTGCTCGAAGCGATGGGCATCGGTACCCTGGCCGAGCGCACCTTCGGCACGCTGTCCGAGGGCGAGCGCAAGCGCGCGCTGATCGCCCGGTCGCTGATGACCGACCCGGAGATGCTGCTGCTCGACGAGCCCGCCGCGGGTCTCGACCTGGGCGGCCGCGAGGACCTGGTCGCCCGGCTGTCCGACCTCGCGATGGACCCGGACGCGCCGGCGCTGGTCCTGGTCACCCACCACGTCGAGGAGATCCCGCCCGGGTTCACCCACGCGCTGCTCCTGCGCGACGGTCACGCGGTGGTGTCCGGCCTGGTCGACGACGTCATCACCAGCGAAAACCTGTCGAAGACGTTCGACCAGGACCTCGTGCTGGAGCGCTCCGGGGATCGCTTCTTCGCCCGCCGTCGCTAAGCTGACGCTTACCGGCCGGTAGCCTGCTGGCAGTCCGTCAACGAGGAGGAGTGACGTGGGAGAGTTCGTAACCCTCGAGGTCAAGGACGGGGTCGGCACGATCCGGCTCGACCGCCCGCCGGTCAACGCCCTGAACGCCCAGGTCACCGCCGAGCTCGCCGAGCTGGCGAAGGAAGCCACCGAGCGCGACGACGTCCGCGCGGTGATCCTCTACGGCGGCGAGAAGACCTTCGCGGGCGGTGCGGACATCAAGGAGATGGCCACCCGCACCTACCCCGAGATCGCGAAGTTCGGCGCCACCCTCACCGGCACCCTCGCGGCCATCGCGAACATCCCGAAGCCGGTGGTCGCGGCCATCACCGGGTACGCCCTCGGCGGCGGCCTCGAACTGGCGCTCACCGCGGACTGGCGGGTCGCCGGCGACAACGTCAAGGTCGGCCAGCCGGAGATCCAGCTCGGCGTCATCCCCGGCGCGGGCGGCACGCAGCGCCTCGCGCGTTTGATCGGGCCGAGCAAGACCAAGGACATCGTCTACACGGGACGGTTCGTCAAGGCCGAAGAGGCGCTGTCGCTGGGGATCGTCGACCAGGTCGTCGCGCCGGACGACGTCTACGCGGCCGCGCACAAGTGGGCGGCCCAGTTCGCGAACGGCCCCGCCGTCGCGCTGCGCGCGGCCAAGGCGGCCATCGACGGTGGCCTCGACACCGACCTCGCGAACGGGCTCAAGCTCGAATCGCACCTGTTCGCCGCCCTCTGGGCGACCGAAGACCAGCGGAACGGCATGAAGTCGTTCATCGAAAACGGGCCCGGCAAGGCCACTTTCGAAGGGAAATGACGCCTTGACCGACGTGAACGACCCGGCCCCGAACCCGCACGCCACCGCGGAAGAGGTCCAGGCGGCCTACGCCGACCCCAAGCTCGCGAACGTGCTGTACCACGACTGGGAAGCCGGCACCTACGACGAGAAGTGGTCGATCTCGTACGACGAGCGCTGCATCTCCTACGCGACCGACGTGTTCAACGCCGTCGCGGGCGAGGACGGCCAGCCCTACCAGCACGCGATGGAGCTGGGCAGCGGCACCGGCTTCTTCCTGCTGAACCTCATGCAGGGCGGCGTCGCCAAGAAGGGCTCGGTCACCGACCTCTCGCCCGGCATGGTCCAGGTCGCGCTGCGCAACGCCGAGAAGCTCGGCCTCGACGTCGACGGCCGCGTCGCCGACGCCGAGCGCATCCCGTACGAGGACAACACATTCGACCTCGTCGTCGGGCACGCGGTGCTGCACCACATCCCGGACGTCCAGGCGGCGTTCCGCGAGGTGCTGCGCGTGCTCAAGCCGGGCGGCCGGTTCGTCTTCGCCGGCGAGCCGACGAAGATCGGCGACTTCTACGCCCGCAAGCTCGGCCAGTTCACGTGGTTCCTGACGACTCGCGTGACGAAGCTGCCCGTGTTGAGCGGCTGGCGTCGTCCGCAGGAGGAGCTGGACGAGTCGTCGCGGGCCGCCGCGCTGGAAGCCGTGGTCGACATCCACACGTTCGACCCGTCGGAGCTGGAGTCGTGGGCGCGCGGCGCCGGCGCCCAGGACGTCCGCGCGGTCACCGAGGAGTTCGCTGCGGCCCTGGCCGGCTGGCCGATCCGGACGTTCGAGGCCGCCGTGCCGCAGGAGAAGCTGACCGTGCGCTGGCGCCTGTTCGCCTATCGCCTGTGGCTGCGGCTGTCCGCTGTGGACAAGAAGGTCCTCGCGAAGATCCTGCCGCGCGAGCTGTTCTACAACGTGATGATCACCGGGACCAAGCGGCCGTCCTGAGTGGGCTATTCGTTCAGCCTCGGCGACGTCGCCCACCTGCGTTCGGACGCGGGTGCTGCGGCGCTCGCCGAGGTCTCGGCCCTGCCGCTGACCGACCGCATCGCTTCCGTGGCCGCCGTCCGGCGCTTGGCCGGCGAGGAGCACGCGGCCGCGGTGCTGGAAACCGTGCTGCTGCGGCGCAAGGCCGTCGGCAAACTGTCCGGTGTGGACTGGCTGTTCACGTCCGACGCGCTCCAGCAGGCGAGCGCGACGATCGTGGCGCGGCACCGGGCCGCGCGCCTGGCGGGGCTCGACGTCCACGACGTCACGTGCTCGGTCGGCGCCGACCTCGTCGAAATCGCCCGGGTGGCGCGCCGCGCGCTCGGGTCCGATCTGGACCCGGTGCGGCTGGAGATGGCGCGCCACAACGGAACCACGGCCGGGGTCGCGTTCGGACTCGTCCGCGCCGACGCGCTGCGCCCGGCGAGCCGCTCGGGTGTCGTCGTCGCGGATCCCGCTCGGCGTGACTCCGCCGGGCGGCGGGCGTGGAAGCCCGCGGACTTCGCCCCGCCCCTGGACGGCCTGGTCGACGCCTACCCGGGACGCGCGCTGTCCGTAAAGTGCGCGCCGGGGCTGGACTTCGCGCTCACGCCGTGGGCCGACGAGGTCGAATTGGTGTCCCTCGACGGCCAGGTCCGCGAGTCCTGCCTCTGGCGGGGGCTCGGGACCGGCGTCACGCGGCGGGCGACCGTGCTGCGTTCGGACGGGACACAGTGGACGGTCACCGACGCCGAACCGGACGACCTGCCCACCCGCGAGCCGGGGGAGTGGATCGTCGACCCCGACGGCGCCGTCGTCCGGGCCGGGCTGGTCCGCCACTACGCGGCGCGGCACGGGTTGTGGCAGCTGGACGAACGCATCGCGTACCTGACCGGTGACACCCCGCCGCCGGGCGTGCGGGCCTTCCGCGTCCTGGAACACGGTCCGTACACCGAGAAGGCGCTGAAGACCGTCCTCAAGCGACACGACGTCGGGCGGCTGGAAATCCTGGTGCGCGGCCTGGACGTCGATCCGGATGCGTTGCGCCGCAGGCTGAAGCCGCGCGGCGAAGCGGAAGCTTCGGTGGTCTTGACGCGGATCGGCCGCGCGCCGGTGGCTTTTGTGTGCCGCGCCGAGCGAGTGACGTAAGTTCCCCGAGTCGTTCGCTTCGTCGTGGGAGGTTCACTGTGCTCCGGAACTGGTCAGGTCTCGTCAAGCTCGCCGCCGCCGCGGCCATCGGCGCCACCGTCGCCTCGGGGGCGACGGCGCTCGCCGGGTCGGACGACGCGACCGCCGCCCGCTCGAAGGAGCCGGCCAACATCGGCCAGGTCAAGAACGACGTCAAGGCCTACTACGGCGACTACCTCGACGCCGCGGGCAAGCACCACTACTCCGAGACCAGCCAGTTCGCGAAGGACAGCAACCGCGTCGTCTCCGACGCGAAGCGCTACCTGCAGCAGCAGCTGGGCAAGGTCAAGAACCCGGCGATCGTGCTGGACGTCGACGACACCTCCGAGGTCACCTACGGCTGGGAGGCCGACAACGACTTCGGCTTCGACCCGGTCAAGCAGCAGCAGGCGATCGACAACGGCACGTTCGTCGCCAACAAGCCGGTGCTGGAGCTGGCCAACTGGGCCTCGCAGCGCGGCGTCGAGGTCTACTTCCTGACCGGGCGCAACGAGTTCCAGGGCCCGCAGTCGCTCAAGAACCTGGCCAACGAGGGCTACCCGGCCCCGGCGGGCGCGTTCTTCAAGCCGAAGACGACCGCGCCCGGCTACCTGCCGTGCGGGCTGACCTGCAACACGGTCCAGTACAAGTCGGGCACGCGGGCGCACATCGAGGCGACCGGCGCGAAGATCGTGCTCAACGTCGGTGACCAGT
Organism: Amycolatopsis sp. NPDC114478; assembly: GCF_055633805.1. Classification (NCBI taxonomy): domain Bacteria; kingdom Bacillati; phylum Actinomycetota; class Actinomycetes; order Pseudonocardiales; family Pseudonocardiaceae; genus Amycolatopsis; species Amycolatopsis sp. NPDC114478. The sequence continues at coordinate 108,697 of NZ_JBVKDO010000013.1, forward strand.
TCAGCGACCTCGAGGGCGGCTACGCGCTGCGTCCGGTCAAACTGCCGAACCCGATGTACTACCTGCCCTGAGCCGGAATAACGGCCGGGCCCGGGGTGCTGCTCCTGGTACACGATTCTCTCGAGGAGCTGACATGCCGGAGAAGAAGGTGCTGGTCCCGGGCCCGGACCACCCGATCACCGTCGAGCCGACCAAGGCCCGCGTGGTGGTCAAGGCGGGTGGGCGCGTCATCGCGGACAGCCGCAACGCGTTCACCCTGCAGGAGTCCACGTACCCGGCGGTCCAGTACATCCCGCTGGCCGACGTCGACGCGAGCGTGCTGGAGCGCACCGACCACGAGACGTACTGCCCGTACAAGGGCGAGGCGGGCTACTACTCGCTCAACGCGGGCGAGGTGAAGGGCGAGAACGCGGTCTGGACGTACGAGAAGCCGTACGACGCGGTCGCGCCGATCAAGGACCACGTCGCGTTCTACCCGAACGTCGTGGATTCGATCGAGCTGATCGAGGACTGAGCTGGACCTCGATCTGCTGCGGACGTTCCTGGCCGTTCACCGGGCAGGTTCGCTGACTCGCGCGGCGCCGTCGCTGGGGCTTTCCCAGCCGACGGTGACCGCGCAGGTCAGAGCGCTGGAAGACGAGCTCGGCCAGCAATTGTTCGTCCGGCGGGCCCGGGGTGTGACGCCGACGTCGGCGGCTGACGAGCTGGCGGCCCGGATCGCCCCGCACGTCGACGCGCTGACGTCGTTGACCGTGGGCGAGGTGGACCCGTTCGCCGCCCCCGTGCACCTGGCGGGCCCGGCCGAGCTGACGACGCTGCGGGTACTGCCGGCTCTGTCGGGCCTGGTTTCGGCGGGCCTGCGGTTGCGGGTGACGTTCGGCCTGGCCGACGACTTGCTGGCGGGCCTCGTGCAGCGCCGGTTCGACTTGGTCGTGTCGACGATCCGCCCCCGCGGCCGGGCGTTGTCGGCGACCCCGCTGACGGACGAGGAGTTCGTCCTGGTCGGCCCCCGTGGCTTCACCGGCGACCCCCGGACGGCGCCGCTGGTGGCGTACGCGGAGGACATGCCGATCATCCGCCGCTACTGGCGGTCGGTGCTGGGCGTCCGGCCCCCGTCCGGGCCGGCGGTCGTCGTCCCGGATCTGCGGGGCGTGTTGGCGAGCGTGCTGGCCGGGTTCGGGGTGAGCGTGCTGCCGAGGTACCTGTGCGCGGCGGAGCTGGCTTCGGGTGCGCTGGTCGCTTTGCTCGAACCGGAGGAGCCGCCGATCAACACGCTGTTCGTGGTGACTCGGGCGGAGCCGTGCCGGGCGGGGCCCGCGGCAGTGCGGGACGCACTGCTCGCGGACGCCACTCGCTGGTGATTCAGCCGGTGTAGCCCGCGAAGATCTTCGCGAACTCGTACTTCGACTGCGGCACGTTGGTGCACTTGTAGAGCGCGCCGGTGCACGCGTTCGCGTCGCGGCCGGCCTCCCAGAACGACAGCATGCCCAGGTGGACCGTCTTCGCGAACGCCACCAGCGCCTTCGCGTCCTTCTGGTAAAAGATCTCGTTCTGCGAGTCGTTGACGCCGATCATCGGGGTCACGCCGACCTTCTTCCACGCCGCCGCGTCGCTCAGCCCGTACAGCGACTTCAGCTGCGCCTGCGTCGCCTTGGCCGCGGAAATCGCTTTCGCGCCCTGGTCGCCCGCGCCCTGGTAGTAGTCCATCGCCATGATGTTCACGAGGTCGAGGTTCACCCCGGCGTCCTTGGCCGACTTGACGACGTTGAGGCCGTCGGCGGTCAGGCCGTTCGGCAGCACCGGCAGCGTCAGCGAGATCTTCAGGCCCGGGTTGTTGTTCTGCAGCGTCTTCAGGGCCTGCGACCGGCGGGCGATCGTCGTCGGGTCGGCGATGGCCGCGCCCTCGATGTCGAAGTCGGCGTACTTCAGTCCGTACGCCTTGACGACGGCGTCGTACTCGGCCGCGACCTGCGCGGAAGTGCTGCACGCCTGCGCCAGCTCGATGCCGGACGCGCCGCCGAAGGAGATCTTGACGTCGCCGCCGCCGTTGCGGATCTTGGTGATCTCGTCCTTCTGCCAGGCCGTGCGCGGGTCGTAGGCGCCGAACCAGCTGGCCTTGCAGCCGTAGGAGTTGACGAAGGCGAGCGTGAAGCCTTTGACGCCGCTCGCGGCGGACATCCCGGACAGGCTGGGCGTGGGCCACGCGCCCATGTCGACGTAGGGCCCGACGGGGATCGGCGACCCGGCGGCGGCCTCGGCGGGCGTGCCGAGCCCGGTGCTCACGAGCGCGAGGCCGGCCAGCCCGGCCAGCAGGGAACGGAGACGCATGGTGGAACCTCCACGACGACGAGCGCGGCGGCGGGATTTCCGGACATGATTGGTATAGACCATTAACTATGGTGTGGACCATCGGCCGAACGGGCTACCCCGGTGACCGGCGGTGAACACCAGTCGGTTCGACAGATGGCCGCGCGACCGGACGCCGCCACGCTGGGGGCATGAGCGAGAACGACGAAGAACCCCGCCGCTACAGCCGGCGCCGGCTCCTGGCCACCGGCGGGATCGCCGCCGGGGTGGGCGCGGTCGCCGGTGTCGCGGGCGGGGTCGCACTGGTGCAGGGCGGCGCGCCGACGCCGCGGGTCGAGCCGTCGGCGGCGCGGCGGTTCGCCGGGAAGGTGCTGGTCACCGGCGCGACGTCGGGGATCGGCCGCGCGGCCGCGGTCCGGTTCGCGGCCGAAGGCGGGAAAGTCGGCTTCTGCGGACGCCGCGAGCCGCTCGGCGCCGAGGTCGAGCGTCAGATCCGCGACGCGGGCGGCGAGGCGACGTACGTGCGCGCCGACGTCCGGTCGGAAGACGACGTGAAGCGCTTTGTCGACACGGTCGCGGCGAAGTACGGCGGGCTCCACGTGTGCTTCAACAACGCGGGCGTCACCGTCCAGAAGCCGTTGCACGAGTACACCGCGGCCGAGTGGGACGACGTCGTCGGCACGAACCTGCGCGGCACCTTCCTGGCGCTGAAGTACGAGGTCCCGCACCTGCTGGCGGCGGGTGGCGGCACGGTGGTGGTGACGGCGTCGTCCAACGCGCTGGCGACCGACGCGGGCCGCGGCGCGTACACGGCGTCCAAGCGCGGCCTGGTCGGGCTGGTCCAAGCCGCGGCACTGGACTACGCCGAGCGGGGAATCCGCGTCAACGCGCTGGTTCCCGGCACGACGAACACGGAGCTGGTGCGCCGCGCGGCCGGCGCGCTGAACCTGCCGGACGCGGTGTGGGACGCGATGGCGGCGAACTGGGCGAAGACGAACGTGCCGGGGCTGAAACGCATGGCGACGGCGGACGAGATCGCGGTCTTCGCCCTGGCGCTGGCCTCGGGCGACTTCCCCTACATGACGGGGGCGCAACTGGTGATCGATGGCGGGAAGACCGCGCATGCCTAGACTGTCGCCGGTGCTGATCACCACGGAACGGCTCACCCTGCACGAGTGGGCCGAGGAGTACTTCGACGACTTGTTCGCGCTGGCCCAGCTCCCGGAGACGGTCCGGTACGTGGGCACGGGCGAGCCGTGGACCCGCGAGTACACGCTGGCCAAGCACCGGGCAACGCTGGCCCACTGGGCGGCGCACGGGTTCGGCTGGTTCGCGGTATCGGCATCACCGGGCTCGTTCGACGGCGTGGTATCGCTGGTGAGCCGCAGCGCCACGGAGTCCGGCTTGGCGGCACCGGCGGTGGAGATGGGCTGGTGGATCGCCCCTTCGGGCGGGGGCCGAGGGTACGCAACGGAAGCGACGGCGGCGGTGCGGGACCACGTGTTTTCGTCCGGTTTCGCGGACCGTCTGCTGGCGGTGTACGAACCGGTGAACAAGGCATCGGCGCGGGTGGTGGAGAAGCTCGGGTTCAAGCCCCACAGCCGGTTCACCCTGGACGGCCGAGTCGAGCAGCGCGCGGTCTTGACCCGAGCTGTCCACAGCCAGGGTTGATTGTGGACAGCTCGGGCGTTCGCCACCCGAGGACGGAGTTTTGTCAGTGCGCGCCGGTAGACTGGACCAGGGGGCGCCCCTTAGGGAATCCGGTGGTGTTTTCGTTCGAGCCGCGTTGCCAGGGGGCGTGCGAGCCGCGGAAGTAGGCCGCCTTGCCGCTGACCTGGTCCCAGGCCGACGACCGCCGCAGGTGTGCCGGCCCATCCAGTCTCGCCGCCGCCGAGATCAGGCCGTCGCCGGGATCGGGACGTCGCCGATCCAGCGGTGCACCGCCTCCGCCAACCCCTCCTGGTCCGCGCCGGAAGTCACCCAAGCCACATGGCCGTCCGGCCGCAGCAGCACCGCCCCGACGTCCGAAGTGGACGGTGACTCAGCCGCCACGACATCAAATCCCGACCACGCACCGAAAGACCCGCGCAGATCCAGCAATACCGGACGCCCAGACTGCAGCAACGCGGCCAGGTGCGTCTCGCGGCCATCGACGACAAGCGGCACATCCGGCGCCAACCGCCCCAGCCAAGGATGCTCCCCAGGCTCGTAACACGCGTCCAGCCCCGTGATGATCTCCGCCAACGCCCGGTTCCCCGCCGGGTGCTCGGCGACCCGCCGCAGCAGATCCGCCCACGGCTCGGCACCCGCCTCCGCCACCGCCACCTGCGCCCGCGTGTTCGCCAGGATCCGCTCGCCCGCCGCGTGCCGCTCGGCGTGGTAGGTGTCCAGCAGTCCGGGCGGGGCCGTCCCCAGCACCGTCGCCGCCAGCTTCCAGCCCAGGTTGAACGCGTCGTCGAGGGCCACGTTGACCCCGATCGCCCCCGCCGGCGGGTGGATGTGCGCCGCGTCGCCCGCCAGCAGCACTCGGCCTTCGCGATACCGCGTCGCCAAGCGCGCCGCGTCGCCGAAGCGGGTCAGCCAGCGCGGTGACCGCAGCTCGACGTGCCGTCCCAGCACCGCGTCCACCTGCGCCTGGAGCTGTTCGAGCGTCACGGGGGCGTACTTGTCGGCCGGCGGGTCGTCCTCGCGGACCACGATCCGCACGTACCCCGGCCGCGGGATCACGAACAGCGTCCGGCCGTCCGGTCCGGCCGAAACCCCGTACGGCAGCTCGCATTCGACGTCGCCGAGCAGCGCGTACCAGCGCGCGTCCACGCCCGGGAAGTCGATCCCGGCCTTCTTGCGCACCGTACTGCGCCCGCCGTCGCACCCCACCAGGAAACGCGCCGTGATCGTGCGGCCGAATCGTCCATTGTGGACGACGCTGGAAACGCTTTCCGGCGACTGCGTGAACGACCGCAGCTCGTGCCCCCGCAGGATTTCGACGCCGAGGTCGGCGGCCCACCCCTCCAGGACCTCCTCGACGCGGGTCTGCGGAATCCCCAGCGAGAACGGGTGGTCGGTGGCCGCGCCGGCGAGCAGCAACGGTCCGGGCAGGCCGGTGACCGGCGCGTGCGGCACCTGGTGCCCCTCGGCGACCAGGCCCTCGGCCAGCCCGCGGCGGGCCAGCAGGTCCAGCGACCGCGCGTTGAGGTTGAAGCCGCGGCAGTACGGCGGCCGCGAAGGATGGCGTTCGACGATCGTGGCGCGCACGCCCGCCAGCGCGAGCTCCGCGGCGAGCAGCAGGCCGGCGGGACCGGCCCCGGCGACGAGGACGTCGGTTTCCAGCATCGTGTTCCCCTCAGAGGTGGTCGGGCCACGGCAGCGAGCCGGAGCGGATTTCCGCGGCGGTGGCGCGGGCCCAGTCGAGCTCCGCCTGCCACGCGTGCCGGACGAACTCGACCTCGATCATGAACAGCCGCGGCGCGCCCTTGCCGACGGTCTCGTCGAGGGCGGTGTTCGCGCCGTCGATGCGGGCGGCGAGGTGGCGGGTGCGTTCCTCCAGCGCGTCGGCCGCGCGTTCCGGGCCGAGCGCGCCGAGGTAGCTGACCGCCGCGACGAACTTCGGGTACTCCGTGACGGGCTCGCGGACCAGTTCGTCCAGCCAGGCGACGAACTCCTGGCGGCCGAGTTCGGTGTGCGCGTAGACGGTCCGCTCGGGCCGGTTGCCTTCCCGGACCGTCTCGACGGGTTCGATCCAGCGGTGCTTCGCCAGCGACTCCACGGTGTCGTAGAGCGAACCCGGGTTGATCTTGAAGCTGCTGTCCTTGTAGCGCTCGCGCAGCGTGGACGCCATTTCGTACGGGTGCATCGGGCGTTCCAGCAGCAGGCCCAGCAGGGCCAGCGCGAGCGTGTTGCGGATCTTGCGTGGTGGCACTAGTCGCTCCCTATTACTCGGAACCGACTATACGGCGCTCGTCAAGCCGGCGGCGATCAGGACCGGGAGCCCTCCCGCAACCGCGCGGCCCGCGTCAGCAGGTATCGCTGCTCCGGGGTGTTCGTCGTCCGCGCGGCCGCGGCGTCGTAGTGCCGGACGGCGGCGTCGACGTCCCCGGCCAGCTCGTGCAGGTGCGCGCGGACGGCGTCGAGCCGGTGCCCGGTCAGCTCGAGGGTCTCCAGCAGCGCAAGCCCGGCGGCCGGCCCGTGCACCATCGCCGTCGCGATCGCGCGGTTGAGGGTCACCACCGGGTTGTCCGTCAGCCGCTCCAGCAGCCGGTACGTGCCCAGGATGCGGCCCCAGTCCGTGTCCTCGACGCGCGGCGCGATGTCGTGCGCGGCGGCGATCGCGGCCTGCAGCCGGTACTCGCCCGCGTCGCCGAGCGCGAGCGCCTCGGTGGCCAGCGCGACGCCTTCCCGGATCTGCGCGCGGTCCCACTTCGCGCGGTCCTGCTCGGCCAGCGGCACCAGCTCGCCGGACGGCCCGGTCCGCGCCGGGCGCCGCGCGTCCGTGAGCAGCATCAGCGCCAGCAGCCCGGTGACCTCGCCGTCGTCCGGCAGCATCGCGTGCAGCAGCCGCGTCAGCCGGATCGCCTCGCCGGACAGCTCGGTCCGGTGCAGCCGCCCGCCCGCGCTGCTCGTGTAGCCCTCGTTGAACACCAGGTAGAGCACGTGCAGCACGGACCGGAGCCGGGCGTCGCGCTCGTCGGCGGCGGGCAGCCGGAACGGGACGTCCGACGCCTTGATCCGTGCCTTCGCCCGGGTGATCCGCTGGGCCATCGTCGCTTCCGGAACCAGGAACGCCCCCGCGATCTCGGCCGTGGTCAGGCCGCCGACCGCGCGCAGCGTCAGCGCGATCGCCGACGCCGGCGTCAGCGCCGGGTGGCAGCACAGGAACAGCAGGACGAGGGTGTCGTCGCGATCCGGGACATCGGCCGGCGGTGGTTCCAGCGCCGCCGCGTCCTCCCGGCGGCGACGGGCCTGGTCGCTGCGGAGCTGGTCGGTCAGCCGGTTCACGGCGGCCTGGACCAGCCACCCGCGCGGGTTGTCCGGCAGACCGTCGGACGGCCAGTGCCGCGCGGCCGCGAGCAGCGCCTCCTGCACGGCGTCCTCCGCGGCGTCGAAGTCGCGAAAACGCCGTGCGACGACGCCGAGGACCTGCGGCGCGAGCGTCCGCAGCAGGTCCTCGACCACGTCGGCGGCCATCAGGCGGGCGCGCTCATCACCTGGCGGACCTCGATCGGCTGCTGGATCGGCACGCCACCCGGCCCGGGCGCGGCCGACGCCTTCGCGGCGATCTCCAGCGCGCGCTCCTCGCTCTCGACGTCGACGACCCAGTAGCCGGCCAGCAGCTCCTTGCCCTCCGGGTACGGCCCGTCGGTGACCACGGGGCTGGTCCGGCCGTCGGACACGACCGTCTTCGCCAGGTCGGGCCCGGCCAGGCCCTGGGCGTCGACGAGCTCGCCCTTGTCGCGCAGCTCGGCGTCGAGCGCGTGCTGGAAGTCGATGTGCGCCCGGATGTCCTCCGGCGGCCATTCGCCCATCGGCAGGTCGCACCCGGCACCGGCGGTGTAGCTCATCAGCAGCATGTACTTCGCCATGATCGGCTCCTTCCCGCGCCCCGGTGGCGCGTTCACGGGAAAGGACGGAGCCCGGCCCGCGGTCTCTACATAGTTAGCCGATTTTTCCCAAGATCAGGATAATCGCGGAACGTGACGGGGGATCTGAAACGCGCGCGCCTGGGAGTCTCGGTCGTCTTCGCCGTCTGCGGGGCGGCGTTCGCGACCTGGCTGGCGAGGGTGCCGGCGGTCCAGGATCAGCTGGGCCTGACCACGGCCCAGCTGGCCACCGGCCTGTTCGGCCTCGCCTTCGGATCGGTGGTCGCACTGCTGGGCGCGGGGGCGCTGCTCACCCGGATCGGCAGCCGCGCGGCGGTCGTGCTCGGCGCGGTCGTGCTGTGCGGCGGCCTGCCGCTGGTGGCGTTCGCCTCGTCGGCGCCGGTTTTCGTGGCCGCGCTGGTCGTGCTCGGCGTGGGCAACAGCCTGCTCGACGTCGCGATGAACGCCCACGCGGCCCGCGTCGAGGAGGGCTACGGCCGGCCGATCTTCGCCGGCTTCCACGCGTTCTGGAACATCGGCGGCCTCGCGGGCTCCGGCGTCGACGCGCTGATGGAGGCCCTGCACGTCCCGGTCTCGGCGCACTTCCCGGTGGCCGGCGCGGTGCTGCTGGCCCTCGCGCTGTGGGCCGGGCGCTCTTCCTGACCGGGGCCGACCGCGGGCAGGGCGACGCGGCGTTCGCGTGGCCGAGCCGGGCCTTGGTGCCGCTGGGGGTGATCGCGTTCTGCGGGTTCGTCGCCGAGGGCGCGGTCAACAGCTGGAGCGCGGTCTACCTGGCGGACGTCACCGGCGCGACGCCCGCGCTCGCCTCCCTGGGCTACTTCACCTTCTCCGGGACGATGATCGCGGTCCGTCTGGTCGCCGACCGGATCGTGGCCCGCACGGGCGCGGTGCGGTTCGTCCGCGTGGCGACCACGGTCGCGGTGCTGGGGTTCGCCGTGGTCCTCGCGGCGCCGTGGCCGGTGGCCGGGGTCGCCGGCTTCGCGGTCGTCGGGCTGGGCGTGGCCGGGATCGTGCCGATCGCGTGGAGCGTGGCGAGCCGCAAGCAGGCGGACGCGCCGGGCCGCGCGGTGGCGGCGGTCGCCGCGTGTGGGTACCTGGGGTTCCTGGTCGAGCCGGTGCTGGTGGGCGCGTTGGCGACGCGGATCGGGCTGCACTGGGCGTTGTCGTCGGCGGTCGTGGTGACGTTCGCGATGCTGTTCCTGGCGCCGTCGCTGCGGGTCCGGGAAGGCGCGCTCACGCGCTGAGCGTTTCGCTCAGCAGGCGCCGGACGGCTTTGCGGTTGCCGTCGACCGTCACCCGGCCGTCGGCGATCGCCGCGTCCAGGTCGGACGGGATTTCGAGCAGCGCGTTCAACGTCGGCGGGTCGGTCCGGATCGTCGCGTCCGGGGCGGCTGGCTCGCCCGGTTCGACCGTCAGCCGGCCCGGTTCGGTGCGGACCGTCCACACGCGACTGTCGAGTTCGACGCGGTGGCACGCGGTCGAGCGCGGACGGGCGAAGCCGCGGAGGAACAGCAGCACGGACGTCGTGCCCAGGTGCGCCGCCGGGGCCAAGGACAGTCGGGAGCCCCACGTGCCCAGCGCCAGCACGACCGGCTCCAGCTCACGGCCCCAGTCGGTCAGTTCGTAGACCGTCGAGGCCGCCGGGGGAGGCAGCTTCCGGCGTGCGACGACGCCGTGGCCCTCCAGCTCGCGGAGCCGGTCGGTGACCAGGTTCGAGCTGGCGCCCGGCAGCGCGCGGCGGACGTCGGAGAAGCGCTGCGGGCCCAGCAGCAGCTCGCGCACGCAGAGCAGCGCCCAGCGTTCCCCGACGACGTCCAGCGCGCGGGCGATCGTGCAGGCGTCTCCGTAGCTGCGGCTCGTCGGCATGGTCTTAATCTACAACTTGGTGGTTGTTTTTAACAACTACAACGGCGTACGGTGGCCGCCATGGGAAATCCGGTCGTGCACTTCGAAATCATCGGAACCGACCCGGCGCGGCTGCGCGAGTACTACGGCGAGCTGTTCGGCTGGGAGTACGACACGTCGGGGCCGGTGTCGGCCCAGGTGTCGGAGGCGGGCAACTACGGCTTCGTCGAAACGGACGGCATCCCGGGCGGCGTCGGCGGCGGCACGGGGTACGAGAGCCACGTCGTGTTCTACGTGGGCGTCCCGGACGTCGCGGCCGCGCTGGCCGAAGCCGAACGCCTCGGCGGTACCCGCCGGATGGGGCCGGACCGCGCGCCCGGGCGCGACCTGGTGGTCGCCCACTTCACCGACCCGGAGGGCAACGTGATCGGCCTCGCCGGCCCCGCCTGACGGTCAGTCCGCCGCGGCCGCGTTGGCCCGGTCGATCGCCGCCATGTTCTCCTCGGCCCAGTTCCGCAGCGCCGCCAGGGGAGTTTCCAGCGAGCGGCCCAGATCCGTGAGCCGGTAGTGGACCTTCGGCGGCACGGTCGGCTCGACGCGGCGGGCGACCAAGCCGTCGCTCGTCAGCGAGCGCAACGTCACCGACAGCATCTTCTGCGAGACCCCCGGCATCCGCCGTTGCAGCTCGGCGAACCGCACCTCGCGCGGGTCCGCCTCGGCCAGCACCTTGACCACCATCGACGTCCACTTCGTGCCGATCCGGTCGAGCAGCCGGCGCGTCGGGCAGGCCGGGTCGAACAGGTCGCCGCGCGGGGAGGGGGTCACCTGGAGCTCACCACCTGTCGGGGAAGTGCCGTCTTGGCCGGCGGCGTCAAGTTACCTACGGTTTTCTGGTAACCAATGGTAACTGCCCTGGGAGAGACATGCTGCGGGTCAACGGCATCGAAGTCGGCGTCACGGTCACGGGGGAGGGGCCGGCCGTCCTGTTGCTGCACGGCTTCCCGCACACCCGGCGGGTCTGGACCGAAGTCGTCCCGCGGCTGGCGCGGCGCCACCGCGTCATCGCGCCCGACCTGCGCGGGCTCGGCGAGTCGGAACGCCCCCACGTCGGCTACGACGCGGGCACCCTCGCCGCCGACGCCGAAGCGCTGCTAGACGCGCTGGGCGAGCCGGCGGCGACCGTCGTCGGCATCGACGCCGGCGCGCCGCCCGCGTTCCTCCTGGCCATGCGACGTCCCGGGCGCGTCCGCCGGCTCGTCCTGATGGAGTCGCTGCTGGGCCGCCTCCCGGGCGCCGAGGACTTCCTCGCGGGCGGGCCGCCGTGGTGGTTCGGGTTCCACGCCGTCCCGGAACTCGCCGAGACCGTCCTGACCGGACACGAAGCCGAGTACGTCGACTGGTTCCTCGACGCGGGCACGCAAGGCCGCGGGGTGCCGCGCGAGATCCGCGACCACTTCGTCGCCGCGTACACCGGGCGCGACGCCTTGCGTGCCGCGTTCGCCCACTACCGCGCGATGCCGGTCAGCGCGCGGCAGATCGCGGACGCCGTCGCGGCGGGACGGCTGACCATGCCCACGATGGCGATCGGCGCCCACCCGGTCGGCGACGCGCTCGCCCGCCAGCTGCGGCCCGTCGCCGACGACCTCGTGACCCACCTCGTCGAGGACTGCGGCCACATCATCCCGCTCGACCGGCCGGACGCCCTGCTCGAGCTGCTGGAGCCGTTCCTTGACCTCGACCATGCTGGAGATTCGACACTGGCGTCGTGACGATCTGGATCTGCGGAACCTGCGGGGTCGAGCACCCCGACACCGAACGGCCCCCGGCCGGCGACTGCGCCATCTGCGCCGACGACCGCCAGTGGGTGCCCCCTTCGGGCCAAGTTTGGACGACCCTCGAGGACATCTCGGCCGGCACCCGCGAAATGGTGCACGAAGAGCTGGAACCGGGGCTGCACCGGTTCAACCGGGAACCACCGTCCGGCATCGGCCAGTGGACGCACCTGGTGCGGACGCCCGGGGGCAACCTGCTCTGGGACCCGCCGAACCACCTCGACGCGGCGCTCGCCACCAAGCTCGAGGAACTGGGCGGCGCCGCCGTGATCGTGGCCAGCCACCCGCACATGTACGGCTCCCAGGTCAGCTGGAGCCAGCGGCTCGGCGGTGTCCCCGTGCTGGTGCACGCGGCGGATCGGCGGTGGGTGCGGCGCGAGGACCCGGTGCTGCGCGAGTGGTCCGGCACCGAGCGGGTCCTGCCGGGCGTGACGCTGATCGAGGCGGGCGGGCACTTCCCCGGCGCCGCGGTGGCCCACGTCGCCAACGAAACCGGCGGCGTCCTGCTGGCCGGCGACACGATGGTCCCGGTGGCGGCGGCCGGCTGGGTGACGTTCATGCGCAGCTACCCCAACAAGATCCCGCTATCGGCGGGCCTGGTGCGCCGGATCGTGGACCGGCTGGAGCCGTACGAGTTCGACCGCCTCTACGGCCTGCTGGGCGGAACGATCCGGGGCGACGCGAAGGGCGCGGTCCGCCGCTCGGCCGAGCGGTACATCGCCTGGGTGAGCGGCGAAAACGACCACCTCGGCTGAGTCGCCCAGGCAGGTGTCGCGGGTGCGGCTCGCGGATCCCAGCCGCGCAGGCGGTGTCGCGGGTGGCTCGCGGATCCCAAGCGCGTCACCCGCGCAGGTGGGTGTTGAGCCGCGCGGCCTGCCGGGTCAGGTGGTCGCGCTCGGCGAGGTTCGGCGCCTTCGCGGCCGCCTCCGAGTACAGCCGCGCCGCGGTCACCAGGTCGCCGTCGCGCTCGTGGAGGTAGGCCGCGACCGCCGTGTGCCGGGGCAGCGTGTCGTCCACTTCCGCGAGTGCGGCGAGCCCCGCGCGGGCGCCGTCCGCCTCGCCGACCGCCACCGCGCGGTTCAGCCGGACGACCGGGCTGCCGGCCAGCTTCGCGAGCTCGTCGTACCACTCGACGATCTGCACCCAGTCGGTCTCGCCGGCCGTGGGCGCGTCGGCGTGCAGGGCCGCGATGGCCGCCTGGGCCTGGAACTCGCCCAGCCGGTCGCGGGCGAGCGCCGCCTGCAGGATCGCGACGCCCTCCGCGATCGCCGCGGTGTCCCAGCGGCCGCGGTCCTGCTCGGCGAGCGGCACCAGGCTGCCGTCCGCCGCGGTCCGGCCGGCGCGCCGGGCGTGGTGCAGCAGCATGAGCGCGAGCAGGCCCGCGACCTCGGGGTGGTCGATCGCGGCCGCGAGCTGCCGGGTCAGCCGGATGGCCTCGGCGGCCAGGTCGACGTCGCCGGAGTAGCCCTCGTTGAAGACGAGGTAGAGCACCCGCAGCACGGTCGCGACGTCGCCGGGCTGGTCGAAGCGCACGGTCCCGACCGTGCGCTTCGCCCGGCTGATCCGCTGGGCCATGGTCGCTTCGGGGACCAAATACGCCTGGGCGATCTGCCGGGTGGTCAGCCCACCGACGGCGCGCAGTGTCAACGCGACCGCCGAAGACGGCGTCAGCGACGGGTGCGCGCACAGGAAGTACAGCTGGAGCGTGTCGTCCACTGTGGATGCGGGGCCGGGCGCCGGCTCGACGTCGACGACGTCTTCGCGCCGGCGCCGCGCGCTGTCCGACCGGGCCGCGTCGAGGAACTTGCGCCACGCCGCGGTGACCAGCCAGCCCTTCGGGTCACGCGGCGGGTCGTCCGGCCAGACGCGCAACGCTTCGATCAGTGCCTCCTGCACGGCGTCCTCGGCCGACGCGAAGTCCGCCCCGCGCCGGACGACGATCCCGAGCACGTGCGGCGTCAGGCTGCGGAGCAGGACCTCGTCCACGCTCACCCCACCTTTTCGGCCAGCTCGACGATGATCTCCGCCGGCCCGCGCAGGTAGCAGAGCCGGAAGCTGTCCTCGTACTGCGCCACCTCGCCGACGAGCTCGGCGCCGTCCGGGGTCCGCATCATCGCGATGTCCGAGCGGACCCCGTCGAGCCCGTCGACGAGGTCGACCACCCGGCCCTCGACCGTCATGTCGCCTTCCGGCCGGAGCCGCGGGAAGTTCCCCATCGTTCCTCCTCTCAGACGGTCTGGCGCTCGTCGCGCCGGCGGATGAGCTCTTCGACGGCGGACGGCAGCGTCGTCTCGAAGTCGATCAGCTTCGCCCAGGTGGGTGTGACCACGATCCGGACCATGCCGTCGTAGAGCGACCGCACGCCCGCCTCCCACTCCACCCGCTGCTCGGGCGTCATCTCGTAGGTGCCGTTGAACTGCAGGTATTCGTCCGGGATGCCGTCGACGACGTCCAGCTCGACCGTGCCGCGGATCAGCAGGATCTTCGGCGGGTGCACCTCGGTGTCGATCGTCAGGGCGACCGCCGGGTTGCGGCGCAGCGCCGGCAGCTTCGGCGCGTTCTTCGACGTGCACAGCACGAGCTGCGAGCCGTTCCAAGTGAACGCGATCGGGATCGACCGCGGGGTGCCGTCGAGGGCGGTGTAGGCGAGCCGGGTCAGGTCGCGGGCCAGGAGCTCCCGGCTGAGCGGGCGGTTCAGGACTTCGTCGATGGCGCTCTGGTGCATGACGTCACTCCGTGATGGTGGTCGCCGGGCCCCAGAACGGCCGCAGTTCGAGCCATTCGCCGACCGGTTCGCCGCCCTTGCCCGGGGCGGCCGACAGCTCCGCGGCCAGCTCGAGGGCGCGCTCGTAGCTGTCGACGTCGATGATCGTCCAGCCGGCGATGAGGTCCTTCGTCTCCGCGAACGGGCCGTCGGTGACCGGCGGGCGCCCCTCGCCGTCGAACCGGACGAACGTCCCCTCGGGGGCCAACGCGCGGTGCTCGACGAACTCGCCGGTCTCCTCGAGCCGCTTCCCGAAGTCCTCCATGTACTTCACGTGGGCCGAGATCTCCTCCGGCGTCCACTGGTCCATGGGTGCGTCGTTGACCGAAGCCGGGGCGCCTCGGTAGTGCTTCAGCAGCAGGTACTTGGCCATCGTCGTGCTCCTCGGTGCGCGTGCGGCCCATCTTGGCCGCGTTCGCACCGGGGACGCAGCCGATCGCGCGTTCTCGACATCGCCGCCGGAGAAACTTTTCAGGCGGTCGGGCGGCCCGCTCCGGCGTAGTCGTCGCCGTCCCGGCGGTAGGAGTGGACCTGCACCGCCTGGCCGGTCTGCGGCGCGTCGATCATCTGCTGGTTGCCGATGTAGAGGCCGACGTGGTGGATCTTCGTCGCCGGCTCGCCGTAGAAGATCAGGTCGCCGAGCTGCGGATCGGTCACGTGCGGGACGCTCCGGAACTGCGTGTCGGCCGTGCGCATCAGCTTGACGCCGGCGCTGCCGTACGCCGCCGTCGTCAGGCCGGAGCAGTCGAAGCCCGGGTCGTTGCCGCCGGTGCCGTTGCCACCCCAGATGTAGGGGAGGCCGATCTTGTCGATGGCGAAGTTGACCGCGCTCAGCACCGCCGGGTTCGGCGCCGCCGTGCCCTGGCCGACCGTGCCGTAGACGTTGACCGTCGCCAGCGTCCGGTGCAGGAACAGCGGCGCCGACTGCAGCTTCGCGACCGCGTCCCACCACGGCTGGCCCTGCGACAGGTCGGTCCCGCCGTCGCACAGCGCGCGGCCGGTGGTCAACGCGGCGTCGTCGATGTTCTGGACATCGGGCTTCCCGCCCGCGTAGCTCGCCTGGTACTTCGCCCACAGCGCGGGGGAGAGCTGCATCGGGCCGGCGGCGTTCGCCGTCGAGACGACCTTGTTGTAGAAGTCGCGCACCTCGATCGTGCCGAGCGGCTTGTCGAGCACGCCGGTGGTGCCGATCTGCCCGCCCCGCGCCCGGCCGTGGTCCGTGGTCACTTTTCCGACCGCGGCGAGCGTCACCCAGGAGAGGTGGCAGCCGGGGATGTCCTTGCCGATTTTCGTCGTCGCCTTCGCGTAGCCGACCATCGCGCGCAGCGGGACGTCGAGCCACTGGCTGGTCTTGGACGCCCAGGCGTCGAACTCGCTCGCTTCCGGCACCTTCGGCGGCGTCGACGGCTGCGGGGGCGTGGTCGTTTTCGGGACAGACGGCGTCGGCGCCGACGTCACCGTCGCGGCGGCGTTCGTCGTCTCCTGCTGTTTCGGCGCGAACTGGACGCCGACCACGAGCGCGGCGGCGACCACGACCACCGCGGCCACCACGACGGCGGTTCTCCGGCGGCGCGGCTCTTTCGCCGGCGCGTCGTCCGGCACGACCTCGGGCTCTTCGCTCACCGCGCGGCCCCGGTGAGCCGGTCGAGGACGAAGGTGCGCAGGCCGTCGAGGTCGGTGTCCATCGCGACCTCGATCGGGCGGCCGGGACTGAACTGCGGATCGTCCTCGCCGAGCTTCCGCCGGTCGACGAGCGTCTGCCCGCGCGCCGGCCCCAGCCCGCAGTCGACGTCGACACGGTAGGTCTCGGTGTGCAGGATTCCCGGCGAAATGGCCTCGGCGACGGCGACGGCGTCGTGCATGACCATCCGGTCTTCGCCGAACACGCGCGTGTAGTGCTGCCGGTAGGTCGAGGTGAGGCCTTCGAGGGTGGCCCCGACAGGACCCGACGCCGCGAGCTTGGCCAGCCACTCGCCGTCGACGGCGCAGCGGTGCGTGAGGTCGAGCGGCACGAGCACGACCGGGACGTCCTCCTCGACCAGCACCCGGCGGGCCGACTCGGGGTCGCTCCAGATGTTGAACTCGGCGGCGGTGGTGCTGTTGCCGAACGTCACGCCGCCGCCCATGATCACCAGCCGCGCGATCTTCGCCGCCGCGCCCGGGTGGGCCGCGAACAGGGCGGCGATGTTCGTCAGCGGCCCGATCGGGGCGATGGTCACCGGCTCGTCCGACGCTTCCAGGAGGTCCACCATCAGGTGGACGGCGTCGCGTTCTTCGACGGGCCGGGTCGCCTCGGGCAGCGTGGAGGAGTGGCCCGAGAGGCCGTCGCCGCCGTGGACCTCCTTGGCGTCGCGTGGCTTCGAATAGACCAGCGGCCGACTCGCTCCGGCGGCGACCGGCACGTCGGTGCGGCCGAAGAGCTCCAGCAAGCGGCGTGCGTTCGCCGTCGTGCGGTCGAGGGGGACGTTGCCGAAAACCGACGTCACGCCGAGCAGGTCGACGTCCGGGGACAGCGCCGCGAGCGCGATCGCCAGCGCGTCGTCGACGCCCGGGTCGGTGTCGATGATCAGCTTCGTGCCCATCCAGCTCCCCTTGCCCGTGAACCCGTCCCGTACACAGGTTACGGTCACGGGCATGACGTCGATGTGGGGTGCGCCCGCACTGTCGCGGGTGCGGGCCTGGCGCCGCGCGCGGCAGGACCCGCGGCAGGCGAAGTTCCTGACCGCCGACTCGCTGCGCTGGGTGCTGCGCAACCGCGCGTACACGCCCTGGTACCTGGTCCGGTACTACCGGCTGCTCAAGTTCCGGCTCGCCAACCCGCACATCATCCTGCGCGGGATGCTGTTCCTCGGGAAGGACGTGGAGATCCACTGTCGGCCGGGCTACGGGCGGCTGGAGATCGGCCGCTGGGTCCACATCGGCGACGGCAACGCGATCCGCTGCCACGAGGGTTCGCTGCGGATCGGCGACAAGTCGGTGTTCGGCCGCCAGAACGTCATCAACTGCTACCTCGACATCGAGCTCGGCGCGGCCACACTGGTCGCCGACTGGGTGTACATCTGTGACTTCGACCACGTCATTTCGGACATCCACGTCCCGATCAAGGACCAGGGCATCGTGAAGTCGCCGGTCCGCATCGGGCCGGACACGTGGCTGGGCACGAAGGTGAGCGTCCTGAAGGGCACGCGCATCGGCCGCGGCTCGGTGCTGGGCGCGCACGCGGTCGTCCGCGGTGACATCCCGGACTACTCGATCGCGGTCGGCGCGCCGGCGCGAGTCGTGCGTAACCGCGAAGAGGACTACGCGGCCGACGCGGCTCGTCGCGAAGCCGTCGCCGACATGGCGCGAAAGGCGAACAAGGCACTGCAGAAGACGCTCGAGCAGTAGATCTACTCAGGCATTCTGGTCGTTTTCCGGGCACACTCGCCCGGTGGGGGATCTCCGGACCGCGTGGTCTTCGCTCGTCGTGGCGGTGTGCGCCGTGGGCCTGCTGGTCGTCGTCCCGTTCCTGGTGCTGCTCGGGTTCCTGGCGAGCATCCCGGTGTTCGGCGAGGTCGGGGACGGCGCCCGCGGCTACCTGACCTGGGCGTCCTGGCTCGGCGCGGGTCTGCCGCTCGTGGGCGTGGTCGTTTCGGCGACAACGCGCCGGCGCGGCTGGACGTGGTTCTTCGGCATCTGTCTCACCGTGGCGGCGGTGGTCGCCGCGTCGAGCTGGGTCGCTCACGTCCGGCACGCGCCGCCACCACCACCACCGGGACCGAGCCACTGCGTCGAGCGCAGCGGCGGCGGCAACGACTGCCCGGGCGGCTGACGGTGTGGCGCGATTTCGGCGACGTCGTCGCCGGCGCCCTGCTCGCGGTGGGCGCGGTGGTGTGGCTGCTCTTCGTCCCGTTGATGTTCTTCCAGGGCGCGTTGACGGCGTCCGGATTGTGGGCGGGGACCGGCGACCCCGTCGCGGCGAGCGCCTTCTTCGCCTGGGCGTCCTGGCTCGGCGCGGGCATCCCTGTCCTGGGCGTGGTCGTTTCTGCGACCACTCGGCGGCGCGGCTGGACCTGGTTCTACGGTGTCTGTCTCGCGGTGGTCGCCGTGGTGGTGGCAGTGCGGTGGGCGCAGCCCCACCACCCGCCGCCCCCGCCGCCGCAGCCGACCCATTGCGTCGAGCGCAGCGGCGGCGAGAGCGACTGTCCCTGAGTCACTCCTCGAACGTCATCTCCGGCGGCGGCCGCCGGAAGCCGCGGGTGATCGCCGCCAGGACGACGATGCCGATCGCCAGCCAGACCAGGCCGAAGACCAGCGCGATGCCGTCGAGGTTGACCAGTAGCCACAAATCGACCACGGCGCCGATCACCGGGAAGACCACCCAGGTCAGCGCGCGTTTCCCGGACCGGTCGCGCAGCCACGTCGCCAGCACGCTGACGTTGACGAACGTGAACGCGGTGAACGCGCCGAAGTTGATGAACGACGTCGACGTGCTTACGTCGAGCGCCAGCGCGACCAGCCCGACGAGCCCGGTCAGGACGATGCCGAACACCGGCGTCGCAAACCGCGGCTGCAGTTTGCCGAAAACGCGCGGAAGCACGCCGTCGCGGCCCATCGCGAACATCAGCCGCGACGCGCTCGCCTGCGCGGCGATCCCCGACGCGAACTGCGCGACCACCAGGCCGGCGAGGAAGAAGGACGCGAAGAGGTTGCCGCCGATCGTCGTCGCGATTTCGAACGCGGCCGACGACTCGTCGGTGAACACGCTGCCCGGGTGCGCGAGCTGGGTGAAGTAGGCCAGCACGATGAAGATGCCGCCGCCGATCAACGCGGTCAGCAGGATGGCGCGCGGGATCGTCCGGCGCGGCTCGGTCGTCTCCTCGGTCAACGTCGTGACGGCGTCGAAGCCGAGGAAGGAGTACGTCGCGAGCGCGGCGCCGCCGGAGATCGTGCCCAGCGTGCTGCCCGCGTGGAAGAAGGGCTGCGTGCTCGCCAGCGAACCGCCGACGTGCAGCACCTGCTTGACCGAAAGAACGACGAAGAACCCGATGACCAGGATCTGGAAGGCCATCAGGACGAAGTTGGCCTTTTCGGCGATCTTGATGCCGAGGACGTTGAGGATCGTCGTCACCGCGATGAAAGTGATCAACCAGATCCAATTGGGCACGGACGGGAACTCGGCCGACAGGTAGGCGCCCCCGATCAGCCAGATCACCATCGGCAGGAAGAAGTAGTCGAGCAGCACCGCCCACCCGACGAGGAACCCGGCGCGCGCGTCGACCGCTTTCCGGACATAGGTGTAGGCCGAGCCGGCGACGGGGTGGGTGGCGGCCATCTTCCCGTAGCTCGCGGCCGTGAACAGCATCGCGACCAGGGCGAGCAGGTAAGCCGAGGGAACGGTGCCCTCGGTCGTCGTCGCGACGATGCCGAACGTGCCGAGCACGATCAGCGGAGCCATGTAGGCGAGCCCGAACAGGACGACGCCGGGCAGGCCGAGGCGGCGCTGCAGGGTGGCCGGGGCCGCGCCCGTGGTGGTCATCGGTCGTCTCCTTCTCGTGGACTCCAGCGGTCCGGGTCGATCCGGCCCTGGTAGAGCGGCAGCTGCAGGGGAGCGTCGGCGGGGGTGAACTGCGCCCACACGCGGTTGGTGCCCGCGGTCCCGTCGCGGCGGACGCGGGCGACCTCGTCGAGGTCGATGGTGTGGGCGAGGACGCCGTGGTCGTTTCCCGGCAACGCGCCGAGGACGTCGCCTTCGGGGCCGACGAGCAGGCTGTCGCCCATCCCGAACGGGCCGGCGGTGTTCACGCTGGCGATGAACACCTGGTTGACGATGGCGTTCGCCCGGGCCAGGACGAGCTCCTGCGCGCGGTCGGGGGTCGTGGTCTGGACGGGGTTGAGCACGACCTCGGCCCCCATCCAGGCGAGGTGGCGGGTCACCTCGGGGAACCAGGCGTCGTAGCAGATCGAGAACCCGACGCGGCCGGCGTCGGCCAGATCGGCGACGACGAACCGGTCGCCGGGGTCGTACGGCTCGTGCGGCCGCCAGGGGAAGACCTTCCGGTACCAGCCGGCCAGCTCGCCTCGCGGGGAAAAGACCAGGGCGGTGTTGAACAGCTCGCCGTGGTCGCCTTCTTCGCAAACGGTGCCGGGCGCGAGCCAGATCCCGAGGTCGCCGGCCAGTTCGGCGAGTTCCGTGGTCCGTTTTCCGCGCAACGGCTGGGCGGCTTCGCGCAGTTGACGGGTGCGCTCGTCGCCTTCGCCGTCGACGCCGCAGAGGTGCAGTTCGGGGAAGGCGGCCAGCCGCGTGTCCGGAAACCGGCGAAGGGTCGCTTCGACCTCGCCCGCGAACCCGCCGTCCCCGACGAGCCGGGGCGGCGCTTGCACCAGGGCGATCGGCAGGGGTCGCGGCATGGACGAAAAATAGTCCATCTTGAACACTTAAACAAGAGTGCTCAAGATGAGCAATTTGTGCGGTACGGTCGTTTCATGGCGACGGCAGACCTGAGCGCCCCGGCCCTGACCGGCATCCGGCGGTTGTCCGCACTGGACACCGTCCGCGCGCGCATCGCGCTCGCGGTGGAGCTCGGCCTGCTGAAGCCGGGCGAGCGCCTGCCGGCGAACGCCGAAATCGCGCGAGCCCTCGGCGTCGCGGAGATCACGGTGCGAAGGGCCCTGGAGTCATTGGTCGGCGACGGCCTGATCGAACGCCGCCGCGGCCGGGGCGGCGGGACGTCGGTGGCCGCGGACCCACCGGCGGAGCGAGTCCGCGAGGTCGGCGCCTACCGCGAGTCGGCGGCCGAGGTCCGCGGCCTGATCGATCACCGCCAGGTCTTGGAGTCGGGCTTGGTCCAATTGGTGGCGAAACGGTCCCCGGACCTGCCCCACCTGCGGGCTTTGGTCGCGCGCATGGACACGGCGAAGGGCTGGGCGGAGTTCCACGAGCTGGACGCGGAGTTCCACCGGACGGTGGCGGCCCCCGGCCCGGCGGCGGCGGTCGCGCAGTACGAGGTGGTGCTGGCGGAGCTGTACCGGTTCTACCTGCCGTACCCGATGGAGAAGCTGCGCGAGTCGAACCGCGACCACGCGAAGCTGGTGAAGGCATTGTCGGCGGGCGACCCGGACGCGGCGGCCCGCGTGACGAGGAAGCACGTGCGCGGCCTGCACCAGACGATGTTCCTCGGCCTCGGCTGAGCAGTAGCCGAAAATCGACCACGCCCTGGTCGGCGGGGCTAGTCCCGCCGACGTACCGACGTGACTCAGCGAGCCCGCAGCTGGTCGCGGACCTCCATCAACGCGAAGCCGAGCAGGTTCAGCCCCCGCCAGTAGTCCGGCTTGGTCGCGTTCTTCTCTTCGCGCGCGAGGCCGGTGCCCCAGACGAGGTCCTTCTTGGACGCCTCGACGAGCACCGCGTCGCCGGTCCCGAGCAGGAACCGGCGCAGGTCGCGGTGGGCCTTGAACTTGGCCAGGTTGCCGTCGACGACGATGTCGAACCGGTGCCGCTCCCAGGTCGCCGCGTCGAACCCGGCGACCTCGCGGCCGAGCACCTTCGCCGCCTTCGGGTCCGCCGTGGTCCGGATCAGCTCGGCCTTCTCGTGGTCGCCGAACAGCTCGGCCTTGCCGGCCATCATGTAGTGCTCGGCGGTCGGGTACTCGACGCCGTCGGCCTCGAACGGGTCGACCCACCACTGGCTCAGGCAGCTCGCCGTCACCCGGCCGGACTTCGAGGGCGTGTGCCCGTAGAACAGCAGGTACTCGGGCTCCGCACCCTCGTGGACCTTTTCGCGCAACGCCTCGACACTGCGGACCCCGTCGACCTTCACCATCCGCCTAGTGGACCACGCGCTCACAGCAGGAAGTGGAACAGGGGGCTGCCCGGCTCGATCCGCTCCACCTGCAGCGGGCTCGCGTCCATCCGCGCCAGCAGCCCGGGCAGGTCGGCCGACCGGGCGATTTCGATGCCGACCAGCGCCGGGCCCATCTCGCGGTTGGTGCGCTTGACGTATTCGAAGCGCGTGATGTCGTCCTCGGGCCCGAGCACCTGCTCGAGGAACCGCCGCAGCGCGCCCGGCTCCTGCGGGAACCCGACCAGGAAGTAGTGCTTCAGCCCTTCGTGCATCAGCGAGCGTTCGAGGATCTCGCTGTAGCGGCTGACGTCGTTGTTGCCGCCGGAGACCACCACGACGACGGTCTGCCGCGGCTCCACCCGGACCACCGAGCCGAGCGCCGCCGCGGCCAGCGCACCCGCGGGTTCGGCGATGATCCCGTCGGACTGGTACATCGCGAGCATCTCGGTGCAGATCGCGCCCTCGGCGACCGCGGTCAGCTCGGCGCCGCTCTCGCGGATCAGCGGGTAGGTGACCGCGCCTGCCTCGCGCACCGCGGCACCGTCGACGAACGAGTCGAGCTCGGGCAGCCGCACCGGCCGTCCCGCTTCCAACGCGGCGGCCATGCACGCCGCGCCAGCCGGTTCGACGCCGACGACCCGGACGTCCGGGTGCCGTTCGCGCAGCCAGCTGCCGACCCCGGCGAGCAGCCCGCCGCCGCCGACCGGGACGACCACGACGTCCGGCACGAACCCGAGCTGGTCGATCACCTCGAGGGCGACCGTGCCCTGGCCGGCGACCGTCCGGACGTCGTCGAACGCCGGCACGAGCGTCGCGCCGGTGCGCTGGGCGTCCTCGTTGGCCGCGGCGAAGGCGTCTTCGTACGTCTCGCCGACGACGATGACTTCGATGTGGGCACCGCCGAGCGTCGCGATGCGCTCGCGCTTCTGCCGCGGCGTGGTGCCCGGGACGTACACGCGGCCGTCGGCGCCAAGGCGACGACACGCGTACGCGACGCCCTGGGCGTGGTTCCCGGCACTCGCGCAGACGACGCCGAGCGCGCGGGTCGCCTCGTCGAGCTGGACGATGAAGTTGTACGCGCCGCGGATCTTGTACGACCGGACGGTCTGCAGGTCCTCGCGCTTCACCCAGACCTGGGCGTCCACCCGGGACGACAGCCGCGCGCTCGGCTCCAGCGGCGTGCGGGTCACCACCCCGGCCAGCCGCTCGGCGGCCTTTTCAATGGTCGCCGCGGTCACCGTGTCGATGTCGTGCACCCCGATGAATCTACGACTCGCGCGCGCCGGGCAACCGCGCGGGCCTCCGGGGGCATCAAAGGGGTGACGAACAGGACAAGGGGGGTGCCGGTGAACGACTTCACCGAGTACGTGACCGCACGGTCGGGCTGGTTCCGCAAGGTCGCATACCTGCTCTGCGGCGACTGGCACCGGGCCGACGACCTGGTCCAGACGGCGATCACCCGGCTCTACGCGAACTGGTCGCGCGCCGCGCGGGCGGACAACCTCGACGGCTACGCGCGCCGCACGCTGGTCAACGCCTACCTCGCCGAGCAGCGGACGTCGTGGTGGAAGCGGGTGGACCTGCGCGGCGCCGACCACGACCCACCACCGGCGCCGGGCCCGGACCTCGACTCGGCACTGGACCTGCGGGCCGCGCTGGACCGGCTGCCTGCCCGGCAGCGCGCGACCCTCGTCCTCCGCTACTTCGGCGACCTGCCGGTCGCGGACACCGCGCGGGCGCTGGGCTGCTCCGAAGGCACCGTCAAGAGCCAGACCGCGAAGGCCGTGGAAACGCTGCGCGAGCTGCTGGGCAACCCCATCCGGGAGGGACGAGCATGACCGACCACGAGCTGGCCACCCAGCTGAAGGAACTCGCCGACGCGCCCGCGCCGCCGTCGCGGATCGACCTCGATCGCGCCCGCCGACTGGGCGGACGTCGTCGCCGCGTGCGGACCACCGCGCTCGTCCTCGGCTGCGCCGCGGTCGTGACGGCCGGCGGCGTGACGGCGGTGTCGTTGTTCCAGCCGTCCTCGCCACTGGCGCTCGTGCCCGCCGCCACGGCGCCCCCTTCGGCAAGTCCCACGATCGTCATCCCGGTGCCCGTCGCCAACCCGGTGGAGGCGACGGCGAGCTTCGGCTGGCTGCCGGAGCAGGTCAAAGGCGTCGAGTACACCGTGGGCGCGCACGGCGACACCACGCTGGCCGTCGGCCGCGGCGAGCTGCCGCCGATGATCTGGTTGTCGGTTTCCGACCAGGAGCCGCCCGTCCCGCCCGGCCTGGGCGGGCCGCCGTCGCGAATCCCGGTCCGCGTCGGCAGCCTCGACGGTCACTGGCTCACGACCGACGTGAAGGACCCGCTGAACCACGGCGAGAGCTACCTGCGCTGGCGCACCCGGGAAGGCCGGTGGGTCCAGTTGCACGCGTACTACCTCACGGGCCCGGGCCTGCAGCAGGTGCTGACGCGGGTCGCCGGCGACATCACGGTCGGGATCCGGCCGGTCCCGCTGCCTTTGCACATCACGAGCCTGCCGACCGGGTACTCCCTCAACGACGCTTACTTGCGGCGCCGGCCGGACCAGGACGGGGTCCCGTGGCGGCTGGTCCTGCAGTACACGTCGGAGGGCGGGCTGGCGACGATCAACGTCTCGCCACCCGGCGGCCCGACCGACGGTCTCGGCGAGCCGGAGTGCGTGACGAAGAACGGGCTGACGGCCTGCGTCCGGTTCAACCAGCCGAAGATCGGCGGCATCACCGCGCAGGAACTGCTGAGCCGGATCACGCTGATCGGCCCGGACGAAGCGAAGTGGACAACGCACGTGATCAGCCCTTAGGCACCGCCGGGTACGGGACGAAGGTGCTGGTGTTCTCGTCGACGGTGAGCTGCTTGCCGATCGTCGGGAACGCGCGCTGGGAGCAAGCCGGCCGTTCGCAGACTTTGCAGCCCATCCCGATGGGCGTCGCGGCGGCCGGCTCGTCCAGGTCGAGCCCGGTCGAGTAGACGAGCCGCCCGGCGTGGCGGAGTTCGCAACCGAGGCCGACGGTGAACGTCTTGCCCGGGCTGCCGTACCCGCCGATGTTGCGCGACACCGTGCGCGCGATCCAGAAGTAGCTCTTGCCGTCGGGCAGCGTCGCGATCTGCGTCAGGATCTTCCCCGGCTGGGTGAACGCCTCGTAGATGTTCCACAGCGGACAGGCGCCGCCGACGCGGGAGAAGTGGAAGCCGGCCGCGGACTGGCGCTTCGACATGTTCCCCGCCCGGTCCACCCGCACGAACGAGAACGGCACCCCGCGCTGCTTGGGACGTTGCAAAGTGGACAACCGGTGGCACGCGGTCTCGAAGCCGACGCCGTAGTGGTCGCACAGCCGCTCGATGTCGTAGCGGAACCGCTCGGCCGTGGCCAGGAACGGTCCGTAGGGAAGGATCAGCGCGCCCGCGAAGTAGTTGGCCAGGCCGACGCGGGCCAGTGAGCGCGCGGCCGGGCCCGAGAACGCCCACGAGTCGGCCAGCTCGGTGATCAGGTCGTCGTACTCGAGCAGCGCGATCTGCGAAGCCATGCGAAACGCCTGCTGCCCGACGCGCAGGCTGGGCGCCAGCCGCAGCACCCGTGTCACCGGCTCGTAGCGGTGCTGCTGACCGGCGGATTCGTCGATCCCGTCGTTGGTCACTTCGACGCCGTAGCGCTGCCAAAGCCGTTCCTTCAGCGCGCTGAGCACCTGACCGCGCTGCAGCGGGATGTCGGCCGCCATCTTCTCGGCGCGTTCGTCCAGTTCGGCGACGTAGTTCTCGCGTTCGTAGAAGAAGTCGCGGACCTCCTCGTGCGGCAGCGGCGCCGCCGCGCTGCCGTGCATGCCCAGGCCGTTTTCCGTGGTCAGCGCGGCCGTGCTCTCGACGGCGTTGCGGTAGCTGCGGTGCAGCTTGACCAGCGCCTGGGCGATCGCCGGCAGGTTCGTCGCCAGCTCGTTCAGCTCGCTGGTGGTGACGTCGATGCCGAGGACCTCGTCGAGCAGGGCTTCCTTGACGTCGGCGACCAGCCGGGACGTGTCGTTGTTCGCGAAGAACTCGGTGTCCACGCCGAACGCCTGCGTGATCCGCAGCAGCACCGGCACGGTCAGCGGACGCGAGTTGTGCTCGATCTGGTTGAGGTAGCTGGGTGAGATCTCCAGCACACGAGCGAGGTCGGCCTGGCTCATCGCCCGGCTTTCGCGCAGATGCCGCAACCGCGCTCCGGCGAAAGTCTTCTCCATTCGTGCCCTCTTCTCCGGAAGGTTTCCGGTCCTGAACGGTTACGTGAACGGTCAAGAACGCGAATTTTCGATCAGTTGCGAATCGTCTGATTCGCAACCTTTGCAAAGAGCCTACGGACCCTTCGCACAAATTGGCAACTTGGACAGCTGGACCGGATTTTCCCTGCCATGCGAGGGTCAGATCAGGCAAGGCGAGCAATCGCAAACTTCGCAACACCGGGAGAACCGATGACGGAACAGGCCAAGCAGGCGGCCGCGGAGCTGGCGGCGCAGTGGGCGAACGACCCCCGCTGGGCGGGCGTGCAGCGCTCCTACTCGGCCGAAGACGTGATCAAGCTGCGCGGCAGCGTCGTCGAGGAGCACACCCTGGCCCGCCGCGGCGCGGAGAAGCTGTGGGACCTCCTGCACACCGAGGACTACATCCACGCGCTCGGCGCCCTGACCGGTAACCAGGCCGTCCAGCAGGTCCGCGCCGGCCTGCAGGCGATCTACCTGTCCGGCTGGCAGGTCGCGGCCGACGCCAACCTGTCCGGCCAGACCTACCCGGACCAGAGCCTCTACCCGGCCAACTCGGTGCCGGCCGTGGTCCGCCGCATCAACAACGCGCTGGGCCGCGCCGACCAGATCAACTGGGCCGAGGGCAACACCGACATCGACTGGTTCGCCCCGATCGTCGCCGACGCCGAGGCCGGCTTCGGTGGCCCGCTCAACGCGTTCGAGCTGATGAAGGGCATGATCGCCGCCGGTGCCGCGGGCGTGCACTGGGAAGACCAGCTCGCGTCCGAGAAGAAGTGCGGTCACCTCGGCGGCAAGGTGCTGATCCCGACCAAGCAGCACGAGCGCACGCTGAACGCCGCGCGTCTGGCGTCCGACGTGCTGAACGTGCCGACCCTGGTCGTCGCCCGCACCGACGCGCAGGCCGCGACGCTGCTGACCAGCGACGTCGACGAGCGCGACCAGCAGTTCCTCACCGGCGGCCGCACCGCCGAGGGCTTCTACGAGGTCCGCAACGGCATCGAGCCCTGCATCGAGCGCGGCCTGGCCTACGCCCAGTACGCCGACCTGCTCTGGATGGAGACCTCGGAGCCCGACCTCGAGGTGGCGCGCAAGTACGCCGAGGCCATCAAGGCGAAGTTCCCGGACCAGATGCTGGCCTACAACTGCTCGCCGTCGTTCAACTGGAAGAAGCACCTGGACGACGCGACGATCGCGAAGTTCCAGCGCGAGCTCGGCCACATGGGCTACAAGTTCCAGTTCATCACGCTGGCCGGCTTCCACGCGCTGAACTACTCGATGTTCGACCTGGCGCACGGCTACGCCCGCGAGGGCATGACCGCCTACGTCGACCTGCAGGAGCGCGAGTTCGCTTCGGAGAGCCGTGGTTACACCGCCACCAAGCACCAGCGCGAGGTCGGCACCGGCTACTTCGACAACGTCGCGACGGCGCTGAACCCGGAGAGCTCGACCACCGCGCTCAAGGGCTCCACCGAAGAGGCGCAGTTCCACTGATCCCGGCCGCGGCCTGACGGCGGCACCCCCCTCCCGTCGTCAGGCCGCGTCCCTCCCTTCTTCTCCTTCCCTGCACAGCTCGTGGAGGCACCCCATGGTTGATCGGCTGAACTACCGCATCGAGGTCACCGGGCCGGTCGAGGGCCGGTTCGCGGAGATCCTCACCCCGGCGGCACTCGACTTCCTGGCCAAGCTGGACAACACGTTCGCCGGCCGCCGGCGCGAGCTGCTCGACGCCCGCCGCACGCGGCGCGAGGAACTGCAGTCCGGGGAGAAGCCGCTCGGCTTCCTGCCCGAGACCCGCCGGATCCGCGACGACGAGTCCTGGCACGTCGCCCCGACCGCGCCGGGCCTCGAGGACCGCCGCGTCGAGATCACCGGCCCGACCGACCGCAAGATGGCGGTCAACGCGCTGAACTCCGGCGCGAAGGTCTGGCTGGCGGACTTCGAAGACGCGACGTCGCCGACGTGGCACAACGTCATCGACGGCCAGATCAACCTCTACGACGCCATCCGCCGCAACATCGACTTCACCACCGAGGCCGGCAAGCGGTACACGATCGGCGACGACCCGGCGACGATCGTCGCGCGCCCGCGCGGCTGGCACCTGGTGGAGAAGCACATCCGCATCGACGGCCGCCCGGTGTCGGCGAGCCTGGTCGACTTCGGCCTGTACTTCTTCCACAACGCGCGCCAGCTCGTCGCCCGCAGCGTCGGCCCGTACTTCTACCTGCCGAAGCTGGAGAACCACCTCGAAGCGCGGCTGTGGAACGACGTTTTCCTGATGGCGCAGCGCGAACTGGGCATCCCGCGCGGCACGATCCGCGCGACCGTGCTGATCGAGACGATCACCGCCGCGTTCGAGATGGACGAGATCCTCTACGAGCTGCGCGAGCACGCGGCGGGCCTGAACGCCGGCCGCTGGGACTACATCTTCAGCCTCATCAAGAACTTCGCCGCGCACGGCGCCGACTTCGTGCTGCCGGACCGCGCGCAGGTCACGATGACCGTGCCGTTCATGCGGGCCTACACCGAACTGCTGGTGAGCACCTGCCACCAGCGCGGCGCGCACGCCATCGGCGGCATGGCCGCGTTCATCCCGAGCAAGGACCCCGAGATCAACGCGACGGCGATCGAGAAGGTTCGCGCGGACAAGGAACGCGAGGCCGGAGACGGGTTCGACGGCTCCTGGGTCGCGCACCCCGGCCTGGTTCCGATCTGCCGCGAGGTCTTCGACGGCGTGCTCGGCGGCTGGCCGAACCAGCTCGGCAAGCTGCGCGAAGACGTCCACGTCACCGCCGAGGACCTGCTGGACGTGGCGAGCGCCGGCGGCGAGGTCACCGAAGCGGGCGTGCGCGCGAACATCAACGTCGCGCTGCGCTACGTCGACGCGTGGCTGCGCGGCACCGGCGCCGCGGCGATCCACAACCTGATGGAGGACGCGGCCACCGCGGAAATCGCGCGCTGCCAGGTCTGGCAGTGGATCCGCAACGGCACGAAGCTTGAGGACGGCACGGCGCTGACCCGCGAGCTGGCGGTCGAGTTCCTGGACGACGAGCTGGCCTCGGTGCGCGCCGACCTCGGCGAGGGCAACCGCCTCGACGACGCCTACGAGATCTTCACCGAAACCGCGCTGGGCGAGAAGCTGCCGAGCTTCCTCACCACTGGTGCCTACGCGCGGTACCTCACAGACGCCCGGTAGCAGGGGCTCCGAGGACCCCTACCTGACGAGGGGTTCTCGGACACCACACTGGTTGGGATGGTGTGGTCCGGAACTGGTCCGGCGACGGTGGCTCCCCGTCGCCGGGCCAGTTTCGTTGTACTTTTCGAGGATGAGTCTGAGCTTCCCGGGCGAGACACCCGAGTACCGCGCCGCGCGCGACCGTCTGCTGGACCGGGAAGCCGCGCTGCGCCACGAGATGGAGGCGGTGGCTGAACAGCGCCGCGCCCTCCCGCCCGGCGGTCTCGTGCCGGAGGACTACGTCTTTCAAGGCGGCGATGGCGCCGTTCGGCTGTCGGAGCTGTTCTCCCCGGGCAACGACACGGTGATCGTCTACCACTTCATGTTCCCCCGGGACCCGATCGACGACCGGCCAGGTCCGTCATCGGGCGACAGTGCCCAGCTGCCCCTCGACCAGGGTCCGTGTCCGTCCTGCACGGCGTTGCTCGATCAGCTCGACGGCGCGGTGGAGCACGTCTCACCGCACGCGGACTTCGTTGTCGTCGCCCGGGCGCCGGTCGCGCACCTGACGACCTTCGCCGCGGAACGCGGCTGGCGTCGGCTCCGGCTGTTCTCCTGCGCCGGCACGACGTTCAGCCGCGATTACCACGCCGAGACCGAAGACGGCAGCGCGCGCCCGATGATGAACGTCTTCCGGCGCGAGGACGGCGGCATCCGGCACTTCTGGGGTTCGGAGCTGCTGTACGCGCCGGTCGAACGCGGCCAGGACCCGCGCCACCTCGGCACGCTCGAGCCGGTCTGGAACCTGTTCGACCTCACCCCGGCCGGCCGCGGCGTCGACTGGGACGAGCAGCTCGACTACTGCTGTGAGTGAGCCAGGAGCACCTTCGCTGCTTCGCGGGCCTTCGTCGCTTCAGCCGGATCACCGGTGATCGCGGCGAGCACGGTCGCGCCTTCGACGAGTGAGAACAGCTGGTCGGCGACGGTTTCGTCGGAAACGAGACCACGCAGGTAGGCCCGGACCTGGTCCTTGTGTTCGCGGATCGCGGCCGCGACGCCGGGCGCCGGCTCGCCGAACTCGCCGAAGGAGTTGACGAACGCGCAGCCGCGGAAGCCGGGCTCGGAAAACCAGTCGTGCAGCCAGTCGAACACGGCGAGCGGGTCGTCGCCGCGGGCGTGGACGAATTCGCGCAACGACGCCCGCCAGCGCTCGTCGCGGCGCCGGAGGTAGGCCTCGACCAGGTCGGTCTTCGCCGGGTAGGTCTGGTAAAGCCGTTTGAGCGAGACGCCCGAGCGCGCGCGGACGGCGTCCATCCCGACCGCCTGGACGCCGTGGGCGTAGAAGAGCTCCTCGGCGGCCTCGAGCAACCGGTCGGTCGCCTCCGTGGGGGTCATTTCACCTGCCTCTGGTGCGGAGAATGTGCGTTCTCTAGACTACCGGAGAACGTACGTTCTCCACGTCTCGAAGGAGTGCTCATGAGCCCGCGTCCGCCTTTCCCGCCGTTCGACGAGGACACCGCCTGCCAGAAGGTCCAGGCCGCCGAGGACGCGTGGAACACCCGCGACCCGGAGCGCGTCTCGCTGGCGTACACCGAGGATTCGGTGTGGCGCAATCGCGACCAGCACGTCGTCGGGCGCGCGGAGATCGTCAAGTTCCTGACGGCGAAGTGGGAGCGCGAGCTCGACTACGCGTTGCGCAAGGAGCTGTGGGGCTTCCGCGGCAACCGCATCGGCGTCCGGTTCCAGTACGAGTCCCACAACGCCGACGGCCAGTGGTTCCGCAGCTACGGCAACGAGCTGTGGGAGTTCAGCGACGAAGGCCTGATGCGGCGGCGCGAGGCGAGCATCAACGACGTGCCGATCGCGTCTTCGGATCGCCGGATCTTCGGCCCGCGCCCGGAGTCCGAGCACGGCGTCCTGCTGCCGGTCTTCTAGGCGGCCGAACCGTCCCCGGTCCGGGGCGCACCGCGCGGGACGACCTTCACCTGGCCGGGCCCGGACTTCGCCGCCAGGACCGTGAAGCGCACGGTGACGGGCTTTCCCGCGCAGCGGAAGGAAACCGGGTAGGTGCCGGGCGCGACGGCGGCGACGACGCTTTCGCCGAACAACGCCCACGGCTGGTGCCCTTCGGCGTTGCGGGCCGGGGGTGTCGTGATGCGCAACGCCGTGGTCGTGACAGGGCCCGCTTCACCATCGCAGGCGACGGTGAGGGAGACCTTTTCGCCGGGATGTCCGCTGTAGACGGACAACTTCAGCCAGGTGGGCAGCGGTGGTGGTGACGTCGTCTGCGCGGCAGCCGCCGGCGTGAGGGCGAGCAGGCACGCGGCGGTGAGGGAGAGGATCTTCATGGTGACCTCACGGAGTTCGGTTCGTGTAGACAAGGCGTTTGCGCAGGCCAGGGGGTTGCCGGTCGAGATCCGACTGTGACGGTCGAGTCCGCCCTGAGCGGAAGGAGGACCGGCCGGTGGCCACCTCGGGCAGGCTCGAGGCCATGACGGAATCGGCGTTCGGCGGCGAAGTGAGCGAGTACTACCAACGGTTCCGCCGCGGCTACCCACCCGCGGTGGCGGACGCGCTGACGACGTCGTTCGCGTTGACGTGCCAGGACGTCGTGCTCGACCTCGGCTGCGGCACCGGTCAGCTCACCCGGGTCCTGGCGCCCCGGGTGGGCGCGGTGCTCGGCATGGACCCGGAACCGGACATGCTCGCCCAGGCCCGCCAGGCGACGTCGGCGTCGAACGTGAGCTGGCTCCTGGGCGCGGACGCCGACGTCGAGGCGTTGACGCCGGTCGTCGGCCCGGGCCGGCTGGCCGCGGTGACGGTGGCGCAGGCGTTGCACTGGATGGACCACGAGCGGCTGTTCACGACGGCGCGCTCGCTGTTGCGCCCGGGCGGCGGCGTCGCGGTGGTGACGAACGGCGAGCCGCTGTGGCTCCAGGATTCGGCGTGGTCGTCGGCGCTGCGGGAGGTGCTGTCGTCGTTTTTGGGGACACCGCTGCACCGCACGTGCGGCACGGATTCGGCGAGCCAAACGCGCTACGCGGACGCCCTCTCGGCCGCGGGGTACGTGGTCGATTCCCAGGTCATTTCGTACGACGCGGAGCTGACGGTCGAGGAGATCGTCGGTGGCGTTTTTTCGGCCATGAGCCCGGCGCAGCTGCCCGCGGCCGAGGAGCGGCCGGCGTTCACCGAGCGCGTCCGGGAGGCGTTGTCGCCGTTCGGACCACTGCGCGAGCGGGTCCGGGTCCGCGTCTTGACGGGCACCCGCTGACCGATCACGCAAGGCGAATGGGTACCGGCCCGTACAGTTCCGCTTATTGTTTCCCCGGGAACCTGCGCGGATGCTCGCTGCCAGGCGCGTCCTTGCGCCGCGTTCCCGAGGAGTCCCCATGACCAGCAGGTTGAGAGCCGTCGTCGCGGTCGTTTTCGTCGCCTTGTCGTTTTCGTTCGGCGCGGTGGTGACGGTGTCCGCGTCCACCGCGGCCCGTCCGGACTGCGTCCGGCCCTGCCACTTCTGAGCGGGCCGCTACCTACAGTTCGGGCTTTCGTCCACAGATCGACCACAGCGATCCCGGCTGCTTGCGGCCGGCGCCGTCGTGGTCGCGATAGCGACCACCACCTACAGCTCGGGCACCCCGGCCGCGACGGGCTCGAAGGCGTTCCCGGTCGCGATCTTCGGCCGCGGCAGCTCCACCGGCTCGCCCGGCCTAGCCCGCCGGTAGACCTCGGCGGTCGCCTCGGCGATCCGGCCCCAGTCGAAGTCGGCGGCCAGCCGGGACTGCGCCGCCCGCGCCCGCTCGGCCGCCGCGTCGGCGTCGTCGAGCACGGCCGTCACCGCGTTGGCCAATTCCGCGACATCGCCGGGGCTGAACGCGAGCCCGGTCTCGCCGTGCACGACGACCTCGCCGAGCCCGCCCGCCGTTGACGCCACCAGCGGCGCCTTCGCGGCCGCGGCCTCCAGCGCGACGATCCCGAACGGCTCGTACCGGCTGGGCAGCACGACCGCGTCCGCCGCCGCCAGGGCCGCGCGCAGGTCGCGGTCCGAGAGGTGCCCGACGAAGTCGACCGCCCGCCGCACCCGCAGCTTCCGCGACTGTTCGACCAGCTCGTCGAAGTGTCGTCCTTTTCCGGCAACGACCACGCGGGTCCCAGGATGCCGGCGCCGGATGCGGGGGAGCGCGGCGAGCAGGTCCTGCACGCCCTTTTCCCATTCGAGTCGTCCAAAGTAGAACAATAGCGGCGCCCCGGCCGGGCTGTAGACCTCGCGGGCGTGCGCGATCTCGTCCGCCGGCACCTGCCAGCCGCGCTCCTCGATGCCGTTGTGGATCACCGTGACGTCCTCGGCCTCGACCTCGAAGAGGTGCGCGACCTCGCGGCGCATGGCCTGCGAGCAGGTGATCAGCGCGTCGGCCCGGTTGGCCAGCCACCACTCGACCGAGTGAACTTGCTGGTTCAACGGGTGCGACAGCCAGCCGGAGTGCCGCCCGGCCTCGGTTGCGTGGATGGTGCCGACCAGCGGCACCCGCGCGGCCTCGGCGATCGCGATGGCGGGGTGCGCGACCAGCCAGTCGTGCGCGTGGACGACATCGGGCTGCCAGTTGCGCAGCAGGTCGTGCGCGGCGCGGATCATGGCGTGCCCCATGGCCAGCGTCCAGGCGACGAGGTCGCGTTCGAAGGTGACGTGCATCGGGTCCTCGGCGACCCGGATGATCCGCACGCCCTCGACGACGCGGTCGGTGCGCGGGTGCGTCCCGGCGTCGGTGCCCGCCGCGTGCCGGCACAGGACGACGACCTCGTGACCCTGCCGGGCCAGGTGCGTGGCGAGCGCGTGTACGTGCCGCGCCAGGCCACCGATGGCCACTGGCGGGTACTCCCAGGACAGCATCAGCACACGCATGGGCAGAGGTTACTCGCGAGTCGGGACGCCTCGGCGGCACCCGGGCCAGCCGACCGGCCAGGCTCGTCGGCGAATGTGATCCGACTCACTGGCGCTCCTGTGGATCTCTGCCACCATCGGCCGGGATGACTGCACCAGAGGACACCGGCTGGCGCCGGCTCGACCCGCCCTTGACCACCCCGTGGACCGGCGACGTCGGTCCGGGCAACGCCCTGCCCGAGTACCCGCGCCCGCAGCAGACCCGGCCGAGGTGGCTGAACCTCAACGGCGTCTGGGAGTACGCGGGCTGGCCGTCGTCGCCGGACGAACCACGACCGTCCGGCTACGGCGAGCGGATCCTGGTCCCGTTCCCGCCGGAGTCGGCGTTGTCCGGAATCGGCCGGCGCGACGAGGTCCTCTGGTACCGGCGCCTGGTCGAAATTCCGCCGGACTGGCGCGACCAGCGGATCCTCCTGCACTTCGGCGCGGTCGACCAGACGGCGAAGGTATGGGTCAACAACCAGCTCGTCGCGACGCACGAAGGCGGCTACACGGCGTTCAGCGCGGACATCACCGACGTCCTGCGGGCGTCCGGGCCGCAGGAGCTGACGGTCCGGGCCGAGGACCGCACCGACATCGAGCCCTTCCCGGTCGGCAAGCAGCGCAACGCGCCCGGCGGGATCTGCTACACGGCGTCGTCCGGAATCTGGCAAACGGTGTGGCTGGAGCCGGTACCGCATTCTCGAGTCGAACGGCTCGATCTTACCCCGGACCTCACCGGCGTGACGGTGTTCCCGCAGCTCACCGGCGGCTCGGAGGTCGTTGTCGTCGTTTCGACCACGGACGGCGCGGTCGCTCGCGGCTCGGGCGCGGCAGGGACATCGGTCCGCGTGGACGTTCCCGAACCGCGCCTCTGGACCCCCGACGACCCCACCTCTACACGCTGCGCGTCCAGCTGCTCGACCGGCATGGCGCGGTTCTGGACGAGGTCGGCAGCTACACCGGCCTCCGGACGATCGGCCTGCTCCCGGACTCCGAAGGCCGCCCGCGGATCGCACTCAACGGGCGGCCGACGTTCCTCCACGGCCCGCTCGACCAGGGCTACTGGCCGGACGGCATCTCGACCGCCCCCACCGACGCCGCCCTGCGCTTCGACCTCGAGAAGACGAAGGAGCTGGGCTTCAACTTCGTCCGCAAACACGTCAAGGTCGAGCCGGCGCGCTGGTACTACTGGGCCGACACGCTGGGCCTGGTCGTCTGGCAGGACATGCCCTCGCTGACGGTGTCGTTCGACGGCCCGCCGGGCATCGCGCCGGACCCCGTCCCGCGAGCGCGTGAGCTGTTCGAGGCGGAATTGATCAAAATGATCAACCAGCTGAAGGCGGTCCCGTCGATCGTCGGCTGGGTGCCGTTCAACGAGGGTTGGGGCGAGTACGACACGGCCCGTGTCGCGGAACTGGTCAAAAAGCTCGACCCAAACCGCCTGGTGATCGCGAACAGCGGGGTCAACTGCTGCTTCTCCCGCCCGGACACCGGCGCGGGCGATGTCTACGACGACCACACGTACGTAGGCCCGGGCGAGCCGACGGCGACCGACGGCCGAGCGATCGTCGACGGCGAGTACGGCGGCCTCGGTCTCGTTTTGGACGACCACTGCTGGCCCGGCCCGCCAAACGCGTACGAGATGACGCCGACCCGAGAGCGGCTGACTGAGCGCTGCGCGGAGGTGAGTGCCGCGCTGGAGAGAGTGGTGGCCGAGCGAGGCCTGTCCGGCGCGGTGTACACCCAGACGACCGATGTCGAAAACGAGGTCAACGGCCTGCTGACGTACGACCGCCGGGTGGTCAAGGTCGACCCATCGGTGGTCGCGAAGTGCGCCCGGGCGGTGATCGACGCCGGCTCGGCCTGAGCTGTCATGGTCGTTCCGGCGACGGGCGAGCACGGCCCAGGTCGCGGTCTGGCCAGACTGTGGCGATAGCCCACCACGCGGTCTCGTGGTTGGCCAGCTGCGGTAGCGGCGCTGGGCAGGCAATCTCGCGGTGGGCCGGCTGCGGTAGCGGCGCTGGGCAGGCAATCTCGCGGTGGGCCGGCTGCGGTAGCGGCGCTGGGCAGGCGATCTCATGGTTGGCCAGCTTCGTTAACGGCCGAGCAGGGCGTTTCGCGGTCTGGTCAGCTTTCGGCAACAGCTCTGACCAGGGCATCTCGTCCGTGCTCGAGAGCCGACAACAGCGCGCCGCGCAGGGCGGCCGAGTCCGTCACCGAGCCGGCCTCCACCCGGACCGGCCCGGGCGTCGCCGCGTGAACCGTTCGCCGGATTTCGGCCACCAGCCCGAGACGGCTCCCCGCCGGGCCGCCCAGCAGCACCAGGTCCGGATCGACGATCGTGCAGATCGCGGCCACGGCCCGTCCGAGCGTCGCACCGAGCAGCCGTAGTCGTTCGGCGGCTACGGCGTCGCCCGCCGCGCG
The DNA here is from genome assembly GCF_055633805.1 of Amycolatopsis sp. NPDC114478. Classification (NCBI taxonomy): domain Bacteria; kingdom Bacillati; phylum Actinomycetota; class Actinomycetes; order Pseudonocardiales; family Pseudonocardiaceae; genus Amycolatopsis; species Amycolatopsis sp. NPDC114478. The sequence goes on from NZ_JBVKDO010000013.1 coordinate 145,641, forward strand.
GTCGAGCGTGGTCAAAATCGCGTCGACGTCCAGCGAAGGCGCGTCCGGCCTGCCGAAACCCTGGTCGGCTAGCGCGGACGCGAGCGTCGACCCCGAACTGTCCAGGTACCCGATCTCGCCCGCAAGCCCGTGCGAGCCGCGCACAAGCTGGTCGCCGACGTAAAGACTGACGCCGAGCCCGGCGCCGACATATACGTAAGCGAAGCTCTTCGCCTCGCGCGCGGCGCCCTCGCGCCGCTCGGCGAGCGCGGAGAAGTTGACGTCGTTGTCCAGCAAAACGTCACGCCCAATGTCGCCGGCTCGCAGCCGTCCCTCAGGAAAGGGCGACCCCGGCAGCTCGACGACCTCGTGCGTGACCGGGTCGACCGGATTGGCCACCGAGACCGCGGTCGCCCGCACCGGTCCCGATCCCGCTTGGCCCGCCGCCGCGACGGCGTCCCGGACCGCGGTGGTCATCGGTCGGTCCTCCGGGGCGTGCTGGCCGGTGGCCAGGATCGTTCCGGTCAGGTCGGTCGTCACCGTGCGGATGCCCTGCTGGTTGACCTCCGCGGCGACGACGCGGCCGGCGTCGGCGGCCAGCTCGTAGAAGGTCGCGATGCGACCACGGCGCCCTGTCTGGTCGGTGCCGGTGGCCCGCAGCGCGCCCGCCATCTCCAGGCGACGGACCGACTCGGAGATCGTCGGCTTCGAGATCCCGGTGGTCGCGGCGAGCTCCGCGCGCGTGGTCCGGCCGTGGACGAAAACGTGATCGAGCACCGCGCGGTCGGTCATGGCCCGCAGCATCGCCAGGCGCGGAAGCGGCCGGTCGGGGTCGGACATCGCACCTCTTGTGGCGGGAGACGGACAGGGGTTACCGTAGCCGGGACATTCTAGTAAGGAGTCCTAACCAAAAGATCGCGAGGGACACCGGTGACGACCACAGAACTGCCAGCGAACATGTCCGAGGCCGTTTCACGGACCAAGCACGAGCTGCGTGCCCGGATCGGCGACGTCGCCGGCGCGTTCGCCGGAGTCCGCGATCGGATGCGGCGTGAGGTCGACGCCGTCGCCGCCGACCAGGACGCCTTCCCCGTTGTCCGTTATCGGGACATCGCCGACGGGACCGTGCCGCAGCGCACGCTCGACGCCGTCCGTCGCCGCGGCTGCGCCGTCGTCAAAGGCACCTTCGCGCGCGAAACGGCCGAGACCTGGGACGCCGAACTGGCCGCGTACCTCGCTGACAACGACTTCGCCGGGACCTACCAGGGACCGGCCGACGACGTCTTCGCCGGTCTCGCGTCGAGCCAGCCGCAGATCTACCCGGTCTACTGGTCGAAGCCGCAGATCCAGGCCCGCCAGCACGAGCACATGGTCGCCGTCCGGCGGTTCCTCAACTCCTTCTGGCGGCACGCGTCCGAGGGCCGCGTCTGGTTCGACCCCGATCGCGACACGGCCTACCCCGACCGCATCCGGCGCCGCCCACCCGGCTCGGCGTCGCTCGGCCTGTCCGCGCACACCGACTCCGGCTCGGTCGAACGTTGGCTGCTGCCCGCCTACCAGCAGGTCTTCCGCCACGTTTTCGCCGGAAATTGGCAAGAGTACGACCCGTGGGACGGCGCCTACCGCACGGAAGTCGACGAGTACCCGTCGACGGTCATGTGCTCGGCCTTCCGCACCTTCCAGGGCTGGACGGCGTTGTCGGAAATGCACCAGGGCGACGGCGTGCTGCACGTGGTGCCGATCCCGTCGGCGATGGCGTACGTGCTGCTTCGCGCGCTACAGGACGACATCCCCGACGACGACCTCTGCGGCGCGGCCAACGGCCAGGCGTTGCCGGTGAACGACAAGTACCACGACGACCTGCTGCCGGCGCTGACCTCGATCCCCGCGATCGAACCGGGCGACACCGTCTGGTGGCACGGCGACGTCATCCACGCGGTCGCCGACGGCACCAACCCGGACCGCTGGGGCAACGTCATGTACATCCCGGCGAGCCCGCACTGCCCGAAGAACGCGGCCTACGCCGAGAAGTGCGGCCGCGCGTTCCTGACAGGCGCGAGCCCGGGCGACTTCGCGCCCGAAGACTACGAAGTGAACTGGACCGGCCGCGCCACGATCGACGACCTCACCGCCGTCGGTCGCGAGCAGCTCGGCCTGTGACGGCGCCGCGCCGGGCAAAGCGCCCGGCGCGACACCGGTCGTCTCACGCGGGCAGAGCGGCCTCGATGGCCTTGACGACCTGCTCATCCTCGGGCTCGGTCCGCGGCCGGAACCGGGCGAGGACCGCGCCGTCCGCACCGACCAGGAACTTCTCGAAGTTCCACTGGACGTCGCCGGTCTCACCGTCGGCGTCGGCCGTCTTGGTCAGTTCCGCGTACAGCGGGTGGCGGCCCTCGCCGTTGACGTCGATTTTCTCGAACAGCGGGAACGTGACGCCGTAGGTCGTCGAGCAGAACGTCTGGATCTCCTCGGCGCTGCCCGGCTCCTGGCCCGCGAACTGGTTGCACGGAAAACCGACCACGGAGAAGCTCTGGCCGCCGAAGCGCTCCTGGAGCCGCTCGAGGCCGGAGTACTGCGGGGTCAGGCCGCACTTCGACGCGACGTTGACCACGAGCAGCGCCTTGCCCGCGAGCGAGCCCAGCGAGCTGTCCTGCCCGTCGAGGGTCTTGACCGGAATTTCGTGGATCCCCATGAAGGTCCCTTCAGTTGTGCTTCAGTGCCCGGGCGTCGAGGTGCCCGAACGGTCCGTCGTCGGCGCGGTAGGTCGCGGCCAGCTGCTCGGCCCGCGCGCGGTCGCCGCGTCGCAGCAAATCGGCCAACGCGTCGAAGCGCTCGGTGTGGACCGCCGCGCGACGACGCGCGTAGTCCGCGGCCGAGTCCTTCGTGACCATGAACGCCCAGTCACTCTCCAGCGCCAGCATCGCCTCGGCCACGGCCTGGTCGGCGACGGTGTCGCGGGCCGTGGTCGGCAAAGTGGCAACGAGGTCGAGCAGCCGCCGCTGCAGCGCCGTGTTGGCATCGACCATGTCCTTGACTTGCTCGCCGTCCCAGACGCGCCAGTCCTTGCCGGACCCCCACGACGACGCCGGCAGCTCGATCGGCTCGCCGACGAGCCCGGCGTCGAGCGCGCCCTTGAGCGTCGTCACGCGGACGCCGGCCTCGGGCAGCGCGCGCAGCACGCCTTCGAGCCACGCCGGGCCTTCGTGCCACCAGTGGCCGAACAGCTCCGTGTCGTACGCGGCGACCACGAGCGCCTCACGCCCGTGATGCTTCTTCAGCGAACGCAGCCGCGTGACCACGGTGTCGACGAAGTCCTTGACGTGCAGCCCCAGCACGTCCGCGGCCAGCGCCGGGTCGTACGGCGCCTTGTCCGCCGGCTCGACCGTCTTGCCGGTGACGCGCGACGCCTTGAGCCCGACCTCGTGCGCCCAGGTGTGGAAGTCGCGGTAGGCCGAGTGGCCGGGGTAGCCGGCCTTCGGCGACCAGACGCGGTAGGTGACCTCGAGGTCTCGTCCGAAAGCGACCACGTCGCTGTCGCCGACCGGGCGCGCCGCCCACGTCTCGCCGCGCAGCGACGGCCCGTCGACCATGAACCGCCGGACGCCCGCGGCCGCGTAGTCGTTTTCCATACCAGGCGCGTAGCCGCATTCCGGCGCCCAAATTCCCGCGGGCCGCGACCCGATCCGCAACGCCGTGTCGTCGAGGCCGGCGTTCAGCGCGAACTCGCGCACCCGCGGGTCCAGCAGCGGCTGGAACGGGTGGGCCAGCGGCCCGCCGAGCAGCTCGATCGTCGAATTGTCGACCAAGGAACGAAGGATGGGCGAGAAGCCGTGCCGCCAGCGCGTCCCCAGCTCCTCGGCCGCGCGGACCGCGGTCCGGTGCTCGGCCGCGGCTAGCTCGCGCAAGGTCGGGTCGCCGCGCCACAACGTCGACGCGTGCTGGGCGCGCAGCTGCCAGTGGCCGAGCCAGTCGTGGAACGCGCGGACGCTGTACGGGTCGTCGAGCTGCGCGGCGAGCACCGGCGTCACGCCCAGCGTCAGCACGTCCTGGCGGCCTTCGGCGGCGAACCGCTCGAGCAGGTCGATCATCGGCAGGTACGAATGCGCCCATGCCTGGTAGAGCCATTCCTCGCCGACCGGCCAGCTCCCGTGGTGCGGCAGCCACGGCAGGTGGCTGTGCAAAACCAGGCAAAAGGTGCCTTCGTTCATCGGCGCACCGCCACGGCGACCAGGTCGAGGCTCGCGTCGAGGTCGTCGCCGTGGATGGCGAAACCGGTGGCCTCTATCGCGGCGACGTCGGCGAGCAGCGCGGGCGGCCACACGGCCTGACCGGGCAGCGAGCCCATGACGACGTCGAGCTGGGCGTCGATGATCGAGCCGCCGTACCGCTCGTCCAGGGCGCGGACCGCCGAGCCGTGGTGCAGGCCGTGGAGCGATTCGACGTCGAATCCGGCGTCGGTGAGCAGCCCCGCCAGCTCGGCCGGCGCCAGCTCACGCGTGTGGAACGGGTTCAGCGGCGTGTCGCTGTCCGGGGTGAACGTCAGCCGGTTGGGGGTCGTGACCAAAAGCCGACCACCCGGCTTCAGCACCCGCCGGCACTCGGCGAGGAACCCGGCTTGATCCCACAGGTGCTCGATGACCTGGAAATTCGCCACGACGTCGACCGCGTGATCCCGCCCCGGCAGGAACGCCAGGTTCGCCCGCGCGACGGCGACGTCGGGGTAGCGGCGGGCGACGTGCTCGGTGGTCGGGACGTCGTAATCCAGCGCGAGCACCCGGCGGGCCGTCGTCGCGAGGAGGCTCGCGCCGTAGCCCTCGCCGCAGCCGGCTTCGAGCACCGTCGCGTCCGCGCAGTGGGGGAGCAGCGCGAGGTAGGCGGCCTCGTGCCGGCGGAACCAATAATTCTCCTCGGCGATGCCGGGGACGGTCCGTTCGCCGGTCAGGTGCAGCGCCTCGGCCCGGGTGGCTGGGGTGGTCACCTCCGCGACCCTAGCGGGTGTCACGTCCGGCCCGGCCGTCTCGTTCCGTGGTCATGCAACGGACAACCACCCGCGTTCTGCTCGTCCTCTTCGGCCTCGTCGAGGCCGTGGTCGGAATTTGGCCAATGGTCACACCGACCGGCTTCTACCAGGACTTTCCCGGATTCCGCACCGGCTGGGTCTCCATGGATGGCGCCTTCAACGAGCACCTCCTGCGCGACTTCGGCGGCCTCAACCTGACGCTCGCCGCGCTGCTGGTCGGAGCCGCCGTGATCGGCACCACAGCCGTGGCGCGGCTCGCCGGCGTGGCGGGGCTGCTGTTCGGCCTGCCGCACTTCGTCTACCACCTCGGCCACGTGTCGCACTTCGAGCGGATCGACCAGGTGCTGATCATCGCGACGACCGGGCTCGGCGTCGTGGTCCCGCTCCTGGTGCTGGCGATCCCGGGGCGGCGGGTCAGAACACCGGCGACACCGTGATGCCGAGCGCGCCCGGGCCGAGGTGCGCGCCGATGACCGTGCTCGCCTCGACGACCATGCTCTCGGCCATCGCCGGCACCCGGCGCTCGATCTGCCGGCCGATCTCGAGCTCGTGGTCGCTGGCGCCGAACCGGGTCACGGCGATGTCGGCGCGGAAACCGCCGGACTTCTTGACCGCGAGGTCGACCATCTTGGCCAGCGCGCGCCGCGTGCCGGCGACGCGGGCCAGCGGCGCGACCTCGCCGTCCTTGACCGTGAGCAGCGGCTTGATCGAAAACGCCGTACCGAGCATCGCCTGCGCGGCGCCGATCCGCCCGCCGCGGCGGAGGTACTCCAGCGTGTCGACGTAGATGAACTCGGTGCTGGTGAAGCAGCGGCGTTCGGCGGCTTCGATGACACGGGCGGCGTCCGCGCCCGCGGCGGCCGCCCGGGCCGCGGACACCGCGGCGAAGCCCAGGCTCATCCCGGTGGTGCGGCTGTCCAGGACGTGCACCGGGATGCGGACCTGCTGGGCGGCCTCCCGGGCCGCGCGGACGGTGTCGGACATGCGGCCGGAGATGTGGATGCTGACGATCGCGGTCGCGCCGGAGGCGGCCGCTTCCTGGTACGTCCAGAAGAACGCCCCCGGATCCGGGGGCGAAGTGGTAAGCACCTGCCCCGCTCTCAGCGCGTCGATCACGTCGCCGCGGTCGAAGCGGTTTTCGTCGTCGAAGTGACCACCCAGGTTCAGCTGGATCTGGACGACTCCGATGGCCCAGCGGGACGCGACGAGGTCGGGCAGGCAGGAGCTCGAGTCGGTGATGACGGCGATGCGCGCGGGCATGGTGGGGGAGGTTAATGCCTGACACCCACTGCGAGTAGGCCGTGGTTGGTCCGATCGGACGAACGGCAGTTCAGGTGGGGCAACCGGTCGACTACCGGGACGATGGTCCCATTAAATTGCTCATCCAGGTGAATGGCGTCACCTCAGCGGGTCCTGCGCGCCGATTGGCCCTAATCTACCGGCCAGTAGAGCACTGTCCCGTGGTCTTCCGCGGGCCACGAACCGGGAGGTCGAAGCAGACCCATGACCAACATCGTCGTCCTGGTCAAGCAGGTACCGGACACCTACTCGGAGCGGAAGCTCAACGGGTCCGACCACACCCTTGACCGCGAATCCGCCGACGCCGTGCTCGACGAGATCAACGAGAAGGCCGTCGAAGAGGCGCTGAAGATCAAGGAAGCCGGCGAGGGCGAGGTCACCGTGATCTCGGTGGGCCCGGACCGCGCGACCGACGCCATCCGCAAGGCGCTGTCGATGGGCGCCGACAAGGCCATCCACGTCTCCGACGAGGCGCTGCACGGCTCCGACGCGATCGCCACCGCCAAGGTGCTCGCCGCCGCGATCTCGAAGGTCGAAGGCTTCGACCTGATCATCGCCGGCAACGAGTCCTCCGACGGCCGCGGCGGCGCCGTCCCCGCGATCCTCGCCGAGCTGCTCGGCCTGCCGCAGGTCACCTACGCCCGTGAGGTCACGGTCGAGGGCACGACCATCAAGGCCGTCCGCGAGACCGAAGACGGCCTCACCCGCCTCGAGGCGACCCTGCCCGCGGTGGTGAGTGTCGGCGAGAAGATCAACGAGCCGCGTTACCCGTCCTTCAAGGGCATCATGGCCGCGAAGAAGAAGCCGGTCGAGACGTTCACCATCGCCGACCTGGGCGTCGACGCGGGCGAGGTCGGCCTCGGCAACGCGTGGTCCACCGTGACCGAATCCGCGCCGAAGCCGCCGCGCACCGCCGGCGAGAAGGTCGAAGACGAGGGCGACGGCGGCACCAAGGTCGCCGAGTACCTGGTCGGCCAGAAGCTCATCTGACAACGGCTCTTCGAGGAGGAACAAGAACATGGCTGAAGTACTCGTCCTCGTCGACCACGTCGACGGTGAGGTCAAGAAGGTCACGCTCGAGCTGTTGACCGCCGCCCGCGCGCTCGGTGAGCCGTCGGCCGTCGTCGTCGGCCCGACCGGGACCGCCGCCAAGGCGAAGCAGGCGCTGGCCTCGCACGGCGCCGCCAAGGTTTATGTCGCGGAAGGCGACGACGCCGCGAACTACCTGGTCACGCCCAAGGTGGACGTCCTCGCCGCGCTCGCGCAGCAGGCGTCCCCGGCCGCCGTGCTCGTCACCGCCAGCGGTGAGGGCAAGGAGGTCGCCGCCCGCCTGGCCGTGCGCCTGGGCTCCGGCCTGATCTACGACGCCGTGGGCGTCAACGGCGACGGCGTCATCGACCAGTCCATCTTCGGTGGCGCGTTCTCGGTGAAGTCCAAGTCCGCGAAGGGCGCGCCGGTCGTCTCCATCCGCCCGGGTGCGGTCGAGGCCGAGCCGGCCGAGGGTGCGGCGGCCGAAGAGACCGTCGAGATCCCCGCCGTCGACGCGGCGAAGGCGACTCGCATCACGGGCGTCGAGCCGGTGACCGGCGGTGACCGTCCGGAGCTGACCGAGGCCTCGATCGTGGTCTCCGGTGGCCGTGGTGTCGGCTCGGCGGAGAAGTTCGACGTCGTCGAGAAGCTGGCCGACTCGCTCGGCGCGGCTGTCGGCGCGTCGCGTGCCGCTGTCGACTCCGGCTACTACCCGGCGCAGTTCCAGGTGGGCCAGACCGGCAAGACCGTGTCGCCGCAGCTGTACATCGCGCTCGGCATCTCCGGCGCGATCCAGCACCGCGCCGGCATGCAGACGTCGAAGACGATCATCGCCGTCAACAAGGACCCGGAGGCGCCGATCTTCGAGATCGCCGACTTCGGCATCGTCGGCGACCTGTTCAACGTCGCGCCGCAGCTGACCGAAGCGGTCGAGAAGCGCAAGGGCTGATTGCCTGTTCGAAGGGCCTTCCGGGACTTCCCGGAAGGCCCTTCGTGCGTTTTCGGGACCTGAGAGAAGCCTGAGAACCCGCAATTAACTGAACGTGCACTAATCGGTCATCGGATGGCACTCTCCGCGGCTTCCAACGCGCAGGTACACCTTGACCATGACGACGTCACAGCTCCTCGTCAGCACTGATCAGGCGGGTGCCGACCTCCCCGCGGACGCTCCCAGGTACTCCCTTCTCGTCGCCCACGCGAACGAAGAAGTGGTCGCCGCGCAGAAGTTGCGGCACCGGGTTTTCGCCGAGGAGATGGGTGCGCGCCTGCACTCGCCGGTCGCCGGCCTCGACGTCGACGAGTTCGACGCGTTCTGCGACCACCTCGTCGTCCGCGATGACAACACCGGCGAAATCGTCGGCACCTACCGGATGCTGCCGCCGGACCGCGCCGCCAAGGCCGGGAAGCTCTACGCAGACAGCGAGTTCGATCTGAGCGCTCTCGACTCCCTGCGCCCGTCCCTGGTCGAAACCGGCCGGTCGTGCGTGCACCCGGACCACCGCAGCGGCGCCGTCGTCAGCCTGGTCTGGGCCGGGATCGCCCGCTACATGCTGCTGTCCGGCCACCGCTACCTCGCCGGCTGCGCGTCGGTCCCGCTGGTGGACGGCGGTTCCTTCGCCGCCGGCGTCTGGGACGTCCTGCGCACCAAGCACTACTCGGACGAGGCCACCCGCGTCGTGCCGCTGATCCCGTGGGACGCGTCGGAAGTCGACCGTCCCGACCGCTCGATCCTGCCACCGCTGATCAAGGGCTACGTCCGGCTCGGCGCCAAGGCCTACGGACCGCCCGCGCTCGACGCCGACTTCGGCGTTGCGGACTTCTTCGTCGTGCTGGACCTGCACAACGTCGACGAGCGGTACCTGAAGTTCTTCCTCGGGGTCCAGGTATGAGCCACGCGTGGATGCCGACGTCGCCGTGCGGCGACGGTTGCCTGACCGACGGCGACCCGGTGGTCGGTTTCCCGCGACGCGTCCTGCGCGTCACCGCGGCGATCTTCGTCGTGCTCGCGGCGCTGGCGTCGGCGCCGTTGCTGCTGGTGTCGTGGGGTCGCGAGCGTCGCGTCCGGCTGATCTTCCGCGGCATGCTGCGGGCGTTCGGCGTCCGCTTGGACATCCGGGGCGGCGGCGACTTCCTGACCGCGCCGGCCGGGCGTGGTGCGTTGGTGGTCAACAACCACATCTCGTGGCTGGACATCGTCGCGATCAACGCCCTGCGGCCGATGCGCGCGCTGGCCAAGAAGGAGATCGCGGGCTGGCCGGTGCTGGGCGGACTGGTCCGCCGCGGCGGCAGCATCTTCCTCGACCGCGAACGGCTGAAGACGCTGCCGGCCACGATGGCGTCGCTGGCCGACGCGCTCAGGACGGGTTCGCTGGTCAGCGTGACCCCAGAAGGCACGACGTGGTGTGGCTTGGCGTCTGGTCGTTTTACGACGGCGACGTTCCAGGCGGCCATCGACGGCGGTGTCCCGGTCCGCCCGATCGCGCTGCGGTACCGCCTGGCCGACGGCCGTGAGACGAGCCGTCCCGCGTTCATCGGCCCGGAGTCGCTGATCGCGTCCCTGCGCCGGGTCGCGGCGTTGCGCGGGCTGGTGCTCGAGGTCCACATCTGCCCGGAGATCGCCCCGGGCCGCGCGGACAACCGCCGTGAACTGGCGGCGCTCGCCGAGGCGGCCGTGCATTCGGCGCTGGGGACGGTCAAGATCCCGGCCCAGCAGCGGCGCCGGAGCGCCCAGCGGGTCCCACTGGCTTCGCCTCCCGCGAAGTGATCCGGGCCCTGTCGCCGCGATCCGGCGACAGGCCCGGGTTGGGAGGCTCGCGCGGGCCTGTGGTCGTGTTTCGGACAACAGGCCCGTCCGACGGTTTCGGGCCGCTCGTGTTCAGCCGATGGCGAGCGTGAGCTTCCCGCCGGGGTGGCCGTCCTCGCTTTCGACCTGCGCGGCGGCCGCGTCCTCGAGCGGGTAGCTCTTGCCCTGCGCGATCCGGACCCCGCGGTCGGTCACCCAGCCGGCGATCCCGGTCAGGACCTCCCGCGACTGCTCGCCCCCGCTCGAGAACGGGATTCCCAGCTCGAAGGCGGCCCCGTCGGCGATGGTGAGGATCCGGTCCTTCGTGCCCCGCAGCTCGACCGAGCCGGGCAGGACCCCGTGCCCGGCGGCGTCGAACACGGCGTCCACCGGTCCCGGCGCGACCTCGCGGACTCGCTCCTGCCAGCCGTCGCCGTACAGCACCGGCACGACGCCGAGCGACTTCAGGTCGTCGAGGTTCCGGCTGCCGGCGGTGCCGATGACGGTGACGCCCCGCGCGACGGCCACCTGCGCGGCGAAGCGCCCGACGGTGCCGCTGGCGCCGTGGATCAGCAGCGTCTCGCCTTCGCGGACCTCGAGCAGCCCGAGAACGCGAAGCGCGGTCTCGCCGGCGACCGGCAGTGCAGCCGCGTCCGCCCACGAAAGTCCGGCGGGCTTGGGCGCGAGCGCCTTCGCCAGCGCGTACTCCGCGTAGGCGCCGGTCTCGGACCAGCCGAACACCTCGTCACCGACGGCGAAGTCCGCGCCCTCGCCGACGGCGTCGACGACACCGGCCACTTCGACACCGGGGATGTGCGGGAAGGGGACCTGGAAGTTCTGCTGCATGAAGCCGTTGCGGATCTTCCAGTCGATCGGGTTGATCCCGGCGGCGCGGACGGCCAGCCGCACCTGCCCCGGGCCGGGCTCCGGCACCGGGACCTCGGACAACTGCAGGACGTCCGGCCCGCCGTAGGTGGAGAAGGTGATCGCTCGCATGGTTCTCTGCGCTCCTCGAGTCGAGACTTCGAATGTCCATGCCAACGGGTCAACTCGCCGGGTATTCCGGCCGAACCACCCGGACGAGCAGTGTTCACCAGCCGGACGAGCGGGCCGCAGCGCCTACTTCGCACCTGGGGCCGGCGGCGGGCCTGAAATCGGCTTGACCTCCAGCGGGCTCGATGTTGCAAGCTGCTGATCATGGCCTCGACGCTCGACTCCACACCCCGTCGCCGCAGCGTGCTGTGGACCGCGGAACACCGCCTGACCACGATCGCGCTGCTGCTGGTGGTCACGTTGGTCGCGTTCGAGAACATGGGCGTCGCGACGGCGATGCCGACCCTGGTCGCCGACCTCCACGGGCTGTCGCTGTACTCGTGGCCGTTCACGATCTTCCTGATTTCGAGCGTGGTCGCCACGGTGCTGTCGGGCCGGATCGGCGACCGCCGCGGCCCGGCACCGGCGCTGCTCGCGGGTCCGGTGTTGTTCGCGGCCGGCTTGGTCGTCGCGGGGACGGCGACCGGGATGCCGACGTTCCTCCTCGGCCGCGCGCTGCAGGGCTTCGGCTCGGGGCTGCTGCTGGTGTCGGTGTCGTTGCTGATCGCGTTGACGTTCACCGACGAGGAACGCCCGGTGATCTACGCGGCCAACGCGGCGGCCTGGGTCCTGCCAGCAGTGATCGGGCCGTCCCTGGCCGGCGTGGTGACGGTCAGCATCGGCTGGCGCTGGGTCTTCCTCGGCCTGGTCCCGCTGGTGGTCGTCGGCGTGGCAATGCTCGTGGTGGTCGTCCGCCGTCTCCCCGCGTACATGCCGTCCGCCGGCAGCCGACGCGCGGGCGTCGTCCAGGCGATCATCGCGGCCCTGGGCGTCGCGGCGTTGACGTGGGCGGCCCAGCATCAATCGCTGCTGGCGCTCGTCTACGGCACGGCCGGTCTCGTGGCCTTGGGTTACGCCCTCCGGACCCTGCTCCCGACCGGGACGCTGTCGTCCCGACCCGGCCTGCCGACGGTGGTTGCGTCCCGCGCCCTGATCGCCGGCGCGTACGCCGGGATGGAGGCGTACTTGCCTCTGACGATGACCGCGGTCCACGGCTACAGCCCGGCCCTCGCGGGCCTGCCGCTGACCATCACGGCGCTGGGCTGGTCCGCGGCGTCGGCAGCCCAAGGCCGGTACCTGAACTGGTCCCGGGAGGCATCGCTGCGCACCGGGTTCTGGCTGGTCGCGGCCGGATTGGTCTGCTTCGGCCTGGTCTCCCAACCCTGGTTCCCCGCCTGGCCGGCGTTCGTGGCCTGCGCGGTCGGCGGCGCCGGTATGGGGATCGCGATGCCCGCGATCTCCGTCCTGCTGCTCCGCTACTCACCCGAGGGCGAGCGAGGCTTCAACACTTCGGCGATGCAGCTGGCCGACTGGGTGGGGTCGGCGCTGCTCATCGGCCTGGGCGGCGTCCTGCTCAGTGTGGTCGGCTCGGTTCTCGACCCTTCGCCGGCGATGGCCCTGCTCACAGTGGCCTTGGTGGCCCTCGCGCTGCTGGGGGTCAAGCTGACCGGACGCTGGCCGTCGAAGGTGTGACAGCCCACTTCGAGGGCCAGGGTGGGCTTCGTCACGCGGTGGAGCGGACTACTCTGAAGGAGCGATGACCTATCTCGACCACGCGGCGACCACTCCGATGTTGCCCGAAGCCATAGCGGCGATGACCGAGGCGCTGTCCAACGTGGGCAACGCCTCCGCGCTGCATTCCTCGGGCCGCCGCGCCCGGCGGATGGTCGAGGAAGCCCGCGAAGCAATCGCCGACGCCCTGGGCGCCCGCCCCTCCGAGGTGATCTTCACCGGCGGCGGCACCGAGAGCGACAATCTCGCGCTCAAGGGCATCTACTGGGCCCGCCACGACGAGCAGGAGCAGCGTCGTCGCATTCTGTGCGGCGCTGCGGAGCACCACGCCGTGCTCGACACGGTCGAATGGCTCGAAGCCCATTGCGGCGCCGAGATCACCTTGCTGGAAGTCGACAGCCAGGGCCGCGTCTCGCCGGACGTCCTCCGTGCCGCCATCGCCGCCGATCCCGAGGCCGTGGCGCTGGTGACGGTGATGTGGGCCAACAACGAGGTCGGCACGATCAACCCGATCGCCGACCTGGCAGCCGTCTGCGCGGAGTTCAACATTCCGCTCCACACCGACGCGGTGCAGGCTGTCGGCGCTGTGCCGGTGGACTTCGCCGCCAGCGGCGCTGCGGCGCTCACGTTGACCGGCCACAAGCTCGGCGGCCCGTTCGGCGTGGGCGCGCTCCTGCTTGGCCGGGACGTGACCTGCGTGCCGTTGCTGCACGGCGGCGGCCAAGAGCGCAGCGTTCGCTCCGGCACGCTCGATGTCCCGGCGATCGTCGGATTCGCCGCTGCTGTCCGAGCGAGCGTCGCCACCCGAGCCGAGTACGCCAAGCGCGTCGAAGAGCTCCGAGACGGACTCATCGAAGTCGTCCAGCGCGAGGTGCCCGACGCCATCCTCAACGGTGGCGACAGCAAGCGGCTGCCCAGCCATGCTCACTTCACGTTCCCCGGCTGCGCCGGCGACAGTCTTCTGATGTTGCTCGACGCCAAGGGCATCGAATGCTCGACGGGCTCCGCGTGCACGGCCGGCGTCGCCCAGCCGAGCCACGTCCTGCTCGCCATGGGCGCTGATCCAGCAGCGGCGCGGGGCTCGCTCCGATTCTCCCTCGGCCACACGTCCACTGCTGCGGACGTCGAGGCCGTCGCCGCCGAGATCGGCGGAGTCGTCACGCGCGCGCGACAGGCCGGCCTGGCCGGAATGCGCAAGCGGACCCAGAAGCAAGAGGTGTAAGGCAATGCGGGTTTTGGCCGCCATGAGCGGAGGAGTGGACTCGGCGGTCGCCGCCGCACGTGCGGTCGACGCCGGGCACGACGTCGTCGGCGTGCACCTGGCGCTGTCGGCCAAACCGGGGACGTTGCGGACCGGCTCGCGTGGCTGCTGCACGATAGAAGACTCGCATGACGCCCGGCGGGCCGCCGACATCCTCGGAATCCCCTTTTACATCTGGGATTTCGCGGAGCGCTTCACCGAGGAGGTCGTTGAGACCTTCGTCGGCGAGTATGCCGCCGGACGCACGCCGAATCCGTGTGTCACCTGTAACGAGAAGATCAAGTTCGAGGCTCTTCTCGAGAAGGCGATGGCGCTCGGCTTCGACGCGGTTGCGACAGGCCACTACGCCCGCCTTTCCGTGGTGGATGGCGTGCCGGAGCTGCGCCGTAGCGCGGACAGCGGCAAGGACCAGTCCTACGTTCTCGCCTCCCTCACCTCGGAGCAGCTCAGCCACGCCATGTTCCCGTTGGGTGGTTCGTGGAAGACCGAGGTGCGGGCTGAAGCTGAACAACGCGGTCTGTCCGTCGCCAACAAGCCTGACAGTCACGACATCTGCTTCATCCCGGACGGCGACACCAAGAAGTTCTTGGAAGGCCGTCTGGGGCAGCGCCCTGGTGAGCTCGTCGACGCGGAGACCGGCGCCGTGCTCGGTCAGCACACCGGCGTGCACGGATTCACCGTCGGGCAGCGCAAGGGCCTTGGGATCGAGGCTCCCGCACCCGACGGTCGTCCTCGGTACGTCCTTTCGCTCGAGCCGGTTTCGGGTTCCGTCAAGGTCGGTTCCGTCGCGGGGCTCGGGGTCAAGGTGATCGAGGCCGATCGCGCCATCTGGCCCAGCGGTGAACCGCTGACCGAACCGACCGAATGCGTGGTGCAGGTCAGGGCTCATGGAGGCATCGTCGACGCGGTCGCCGACGTGGACTCCGACGCGATGACGCTGCAGCTGCGCGAGCCGCTGCGCGGGGTAGCCCCGGGCCAGGTCGTCGTGCTCTACCGGCCGGACGCCGAAGGCGGAGACATCGTCCTGGGCAGCGCGAAGATCTCGGGCACGCGCTGACCGTCGCTCATTGCCGTGACTTCTTGCGGCTTCGGTTCGCTCGCTGCCGACCGGAGTGAATCGACGGTGGCTCGGTCGAGTGCACCCGGCCGGCCGGTGTGGCGACGTTCACCGTGCCTTCGGGCGTGACTTCGTAGTCCCAACCAGGCTGGCTCTTCAGCCTGCGGTGCCGCGTGCAGTACGTGACCGGCTGGTCAGCGGTTTCCTCGGCTTCGCCGCGCGTCCGAGTCGGCTCCACCCCGCAGTTCTGGGCAGGACGTGTGCATCCGGGCTGCCGACACTCGCGGTCTCGGACCCGGATGAACTCGTCGTGCGCAGGATCCAACGGGTACCGCGTCGGCGACAGCTCGATCACCTGGCCGTTGCGCGGATCGGTGAGGACCCGCCGGATCGTGGTGTCGGAGCCGCCGATGATGCGACGGGCCATTGATGCCGCGATGGGCCCGCGACCGGCCAGCGCCGCCGGCAAGTCGTTCATGCCGAGGTAGGTCGCCAGGTCGACGTGCAGGAACACCTCGGCGCGACCGTTCGGGCCGCCCGTTCCGCTGAGCAGCAGGTCCATGGCCACGTCCGCGCGGAGCTGATCCAGCGTCCGAGACTCCTCAGGCGTCTTCAACGCTCGAGCGGCCCGATCGATGCGAGCGTAAGCCGCGGTCGCCTTCTCGGTGGGCACGTTGTTGACGGACAGACTGGTCACGCCGTTGTCCTGGTGGTGCACGGCCAGCCGTCGCTCGACAAAACTCCGGTCGGTGCGTTGCGCGGCGCCTTCCGGATCCACCTGCGCGGCCGCATAGGCCGCGGCTCGGCGAACCTGGGTGGCATTGCGTCCCGGAACGCGGCCTTCGAGTTTCGCATCGACCAGGCGTACATGGTCTCTGGACAGCCATGCCGTCGCATCCGTGACCTTCATGGCGCGGTACAGGTCGAGCCGGCCGTCGTCCATAAGGTTCAGCATGCGAGGGAGCCGGGCTATCAGCGCGTTGGCCGCCGAAACCATGGTGCTGGCGCGGTGTTCCGTTATGGAGAGCGCCAGAGCCACTTCCGAAGCGGCGCTGGGCGCCCGTCTCCGGCGCACGCTGAGATTCGCGATCGCCCGTAGCTGAAGGGCCTGCAACTTGGAGATCTCGGCGTCGGTGTGGCGGATCAGGTCGACGACCTGCTCGTCTTTCATGCGACGCAACGTCTCCGGGTCTGTGCGGGCTGTCCTCAGTACGAACGGGAGCTTGTCGTGCGTGTTCCGGGGATCGGCCGGAGCAGCGAGTTTGCGGAGTGGTTGTGAAGGTGCCATGAGCGCGACCGTACGGGGCTGCGCAAGAAATGTCACCGAGGTTCGGAGGAATGGGTGACAAGGGGAGCGAACGGTCCTTTCGCGACGCTCGCGACTTGACTTTTCTCTGATTGTTTCGAGATGGTCGCGTGTGTGGATGCGTGAGCGTTACCGGCGCCGGAAGGAAGTGCGATCAGGAAAATGTCTGATGTAGACAGACGGAATATCACTACGTGGCAACGCTTTTGGTGCTCAGAGCTTGAGCTTGAAGCCGGTGTGGCTCGGGGTGAAACCGAGGCGTTCGTAGAAACGGTGCGCGTCGGCCCTCGCGACGTCCGAGGTGAGCTGGACGAGGGCGCATCCGCGTCGTCGAGACTCGTCGATTGCCCAGCGCATGAGATCCGCACCGAGCCCGGAACCCCGATGGTCGGCGTGAACCCGGACGGCCTCGACCTGGCCGCGAAGCGCGCCCCGCCTGGCAAGGCCGGGAATGATCGTCAGCTGCAGCGTTCCGACCGGTTCGTCGCCGGACGTCACGACGACGAGGAGCTGGTTCGGGTCTGCGTCGATGTCCTCGAAAGCCCGCAAGTAAGGCTCGAGGTCGTCGGGATCGTCCCGCGTCGCGCCGAGTTGGTCGTCCGCCAGCATGCGCACGATCGCGCCGATGTCGTCACGCCGTGCCCGGCGGATGCTGTAGTCGGTCACGGCGCCAGTATCACAGGACGCGGGTAAAACCTTGATAGCTGTGCTCGAATCCGAAGCGCGCGTAGAAGTCTCGCAAGTCGGCGCGCGCAAGGCCGGAATCGAGGTGGACGCGGCTGCAACCTCGGCGACGGGCTTCGTCGATGCCCCAGGTCAGAAGGGCACTGGTAACTCCGCGTCGAGCGGCGTGGATGCCTTCGAGCAGGCCGCGGGTAGCGCCTTCCCACATGAGCCCTCGCAACACCGTCAGTTGCGCGGTGCCGACGACGCCGTTGTCGTCTTCGGCGACGACCAGGATGACGTGTGAGGTGTTCATGAGCTCGCGAAGCGCGGTTGCCAGCGGCTCGCCCGGCGCGCCGAACAGGCGGCCAAGCGCCTCGACGTCTGTGGCCCGGGCGCGTCTGATGACATCCATTTCGCCCAGTATGCAGGACGCCCGTCGTGGGTCGTAACTTGCGACGACGTGACTACCCGCGGTACTGACCGCGACGGCGCTCAGGTAGTCGTGTAGTGGCGAACGCCGTCGACGACCTGAGCGGCCAGCTTGCCCTGCGACACCAGGAGGTCGAGGTGAGCCGCTGTCTCGAGAACCGCGAGCATCTGGTTGAACGAGTCCATTTCGGACAGTTTTCGGTTGCGGCGGGTCCAACCGATCCGGTGCGCGGCCTCGTACGCCGTGCTCGCGCCGGCTGTGATCTGAGAGCCGATCGTCTCGAGGCGTTGCCGATGGTGGTCCAGCAGTTCGTCGACCCGCGTGTGCACGCTTTCGGACACCGGACCGTGCGCGGGCAGCATGCGCCGGTCCGGCATCGCGCGGACCAGGCGAAGCGAGTCGATGAAGTCGTTGAGCGGCAATTCGACCGGTACGGGCTGGAAGCCGATCGAGGGCGTGATGTGCGGCAGCACGTGATCGCCCGAAAACAGGAGATCGGCCGTGTCGTCGACAAACACGACATGGCCGGCCGTGTGGCCGGGAGTGGCGACTACGTCGAACTGGCGGCCGGGCAGGATCGGGCGTGGTCCCGGCGTCAGCCACTCGTCGGGCGCTTCCCAGAGTTCGGCCTCCGTGTGCCGACGGTCTGTGCCGAAGTCTCGGGCCAGGGCTTCGACCACTTCGCCGGCGCCCGCCTGGAATAACAGATCGACCTGAGCTTCCATCGGCAGCCGATCGGGGTTGCCGGAAGCCTTGAGCGATGGTTCCTCGTCCTGTCCGAGAGCGATCTTGGAGCCGAATTCGCGACGAAGGACGACCGCCTGCGAATAGTGGTCGCGGTGGACGTGGGTCACGAGGAACTCGCTGACGTCGGCAAGCTCAGCGCCGATACCGACGAGTGCATTCGCGAGTTGTTGACGCGCGACGGTCAACGCCCAGCCGGAGTCGACCAGGACCAGCTTCTCGCCGTCGGTTACCGCGTAGACGTTGACCGCGCGCAGAGCGTCGTTGGGCAGGGGCAACGGGATTCGGTAGACGCCGGTCGAGACCTCGTAGATTCCGGGCTCGGTCCAGTTCCTGTCGCTGCTTTCCGGCAACGGTTCCACGGTGACCTCCGACCCGGCGAGACTGCGGCGTCCCGGCCTTCATTCACCCTGAGCCGTGCCGGGCCCGCTGTCCACCGGGAGGAGCTGAGACGCCGGTCACTCGCTCAGTCGGTGTCCTGCTTCAAGGCGGTGTCGATCGTGAGGGCCGCGGCGACGACCATGCTGGCCAGCGGATCCGGTAGCGGGTGGGGGATCTCGACGACGTAGTTGTCGGCGGTCGTGAAGGCGGCTTTCAGGAACCCGCCCCACGTCTTGGTCACGCGGGCGACCTCGGTGCCGGCGTGGTCGCGGATCGAGAAGTTCCAGGCGCGCCAGTTCTCGGCGAAGATCCCGCCGACCGAGTGGCCGTCGACGACGAAGCCGAAGCGGATCTTGCCGAAGACGTTTTCCTGAACGATCTCGCCGATCGGGGTCTCGTCGGCCCGCGTGACCAAGAACCGTGACTTGAACACCTTGGCGGGCCGGGTCACCTTGAGCACGGTGCTGTGGTTGGCGTCCCGGACCTCGAACTTGTGGGTCAGGAACTGGTCGTAGTTCGTCAGGAGCCGGATCGCCTTCTTCAGCGTGCTCTGGCCGACCTCGACGACTCCACCGAGCCGGTTGCCGTGCTGGTCGAAGACACCGAACTCGTTGGCCATCTCGATCAGCTTGGCGCGCTGGTTGACCACCAGGACCGGCTCGGTGAACAGTGTCCCGCCGCCGTTGCGCGCGGTGCCTCGGCCGCGCGTCGCGCGGTGGACCTGGTCCTGGATCCGGGCCGGGTCGTGGGCCCGTTCGATGTCCAACTCGATCGGCTCCGAGTCGCTCGGCGGCGGTGCCTGGTGGGCCGGCCGGGTGTTGGCCGTCCAGGCCTGGCCGTCCCACCAACGGTGCAGACGGGGGTCCCGCGCGTCGGGATACCAGCCCGGTTGCGGTGGCGAACTCGTCATGGCGGGTGAGCCTATCCGCGCGGACCGCGCCACGGTGCCGGTAAAGATAAATGCGGCGTATGTCTGCCTCGGACGGGGTCGGCGCGGCAGCCCGGTCGGCGGCGCTGGCGGGTGGTCGACCAGAATCGGTTGTTGTGAGTGAGCGAGCTTGGCCCAGCGGTGCCGCGACGGCGATCGGTTCGATGCCGGGCACCGACCCCGCGGAAGCGGCGGCGATCGTGTTCGGCGAGCTGCCGGACTTCCCGCACCTGCCGGAGCTGCCGGCCCGTGGCGTCGGCGCGGACATGCTCGGCCGGACCGCGGCGCTGCTGGTGGACCTGGCCGTCGACGTCGTGCCGAGCGGCTACCGCGTGGTGGCGCGACCGGGACACGACCACCGCCGGGCCGTGGACCTGCTTCGCTGGGACCTCGACGCCGTGCAGGAGGCGCGGGAGAAGGCCGGAGCCACCCCGCCTGTCTTCAAGATCCAGCTGGCCGGGCCGTGGACGCTCGGTGCCGGGATCGAGCTGCCCCGCGGCCACAAGGTGCTCACCGACCGCGGCGCCTTGCGGGACTTCACGTCATCCCTGCTGGACGGCCTCACCGGCCACGTCGCCGAGGTCCAGGCCAGGACCGGCGCGCCCGTGGTCGTCCAGTTCGACGAGCCGTCGCTGCCCTCGGTGCTGGCCGGTGGCCTGCCGACGCCGTCCGGCTACGGAAACGTCGCCGCGGTGCCGGAGCCCGAGGCGCGGGACCTGCTTTCGACGGTGATCGAGGGCGCGAAGGCGATCACCGGCCAGCCGGTGATCCTGCACTGCTGCGCCGCGAAACCGCCGCTGGGCTTGCTGCGCGAAGCCGGCGCTGACGCCTTGGCCTTCGACATCGCCGCGCTCGACGGCGCGTCCGCCGCATTCCTCGACGAGATCGGCGAAGTCTGGGACGGCGGGGCGACTTTGTTCCTCGGCGCGGTCCCGTCGACGGCGCCCGCGTCGCCGACGACTCTCAAGGACGTCGGCGAGCCGGTGTTCCGGCTGGCGGACAGGCTCGGTTTCAACCGCAGCGTCCTCGCGGAACGCGCGGTACCGACGCCCGCCTGCGGCCTCGCCGGCGCGACGCCGGAATGGATGCGTCGTGCTCTCGCGCTGACCCGCGACCTCGGCAAGGCCTTCGTGGAGCCCCCGGAAGGCTGGTGACGGAATCCGGCAACTCGCCGACGCCCGCGTCACCGGGCAAGTAGCGTGGCGGCGTAGCCGATCGAACGAGGATTACTCCTGACCATGCGCCTGTTCCGCCGCAAGAACGCCGCCGCCGACCCGCCCGACCCGCGCACCGCGTGGCCCGAGCAGCACGTGCCGGACGACCCGGCGGCCGCGGCGGAGGCGTTCTGGCAAGGCTGGTACGACCTCTTGCCGATGGTCAGCGCGGCCCTCGGCGAAGGTGAGCCGCACCGGGTCGAGCACGAGCTCTGCCAGCTGGTCGAGGCGCTGCACCCGCGGCTGCACTTCTCGCTCGAACGTGGTCGTCGATCGATCTACGCCCTGGTCGTGACCGGCCAGGAGGACCCGGAGCTGCGGCCGTTCACCGACGCGTGGCGCGTCGCCGCACCGCCGGATGACGCGATCTGGGAGTACCACGACTCGGTGCCGCCGGTGCCGGATCCGACCGAGGTCACCGTCAACCTCGGTGAGCACCGGATCGCGCTGGCCGACGTCCGGGTCGTCGCGCAGGTCGACGAGGACGAGCACGTCGTCGACGTCGCCGTCTTCCACCCGGGCTTCGCCGACCTCGACGACGCTGCGCGACAGACCATGACATTCCTGCCGCTCGACGCGACATTGGGTGAACGGCTCGCCGCCGAACGACTACGGCGCGTCGAGACCGCGGCGGCCGAGCCGGCCGGTGCGATCACCCTTCTGGAGCTCCGTGAACTGGTCCGCGGACTGGACGCCGGCGGGCACGAAAATGTCGGTACCCCCGACTAGGGTTACCACCCGTGAGCAGCACCGAACTTCCCCCGGACCCGGCCACCGCCCCGGTGGCCGCCGAGGACGTCACCGACGTCCCGGCCGACGTGCGCGAGCGGCACGGCGCCCTCGCCGAGGAACTGCGCGACCACCAGTTCCGCTACTACGTCCTGGACTCGCCGATCGTCTCCGACGGGCAGTTCGACGACTTGCTGGGCGAGCTGCAGCGGATCGAGGACGAGTACCCGGGGCTGGTCACGCCGGAATCGCCGACCCAGCGCGTCGGGGGCACGTTTTCGACCGAATTCACCGCGTACGACCACCTCGAGCGCATGCTCAGCCTGGACAACGTCTTCGACAAGGACGAGTTCCTGGCGTGGTGCGAGCGCGTCGAGAAGGAGGTCGGGCGCACCGAGTTCCTGGCCGAGCTGAAGATCGACGGCCTGGCGATCAACCTCTTGTACGAAAACGGCCACCTCACCCGCGCGCTCACCCGGGGTGACGGCCGCACGGGCGAAGACGTCACGCTGAACATGCGCACGCTCGACCAGGTGCCCGAGACGCTCACCGGCACCGACCAGTTCCCGGTGCCGGCCCTGGTCGAGGTGCGCGGCGAGGTCTACTTCCGCGTCGAGGACTTCCTCGAGCTGAACGCGAAGATGGTCGAAGCGGGTAAGCCGCCGTACGCGAATCCGCGCAACACCGCGGCCGGTTCGTTGCGGCAGAAGGACCCGAAGATCACTCGCGAACGTCGGCTGCGGCTGATTTGTCACGGACTCGGCAAGCGCGACGGTTTCGAACCGCAGCGTCAGTCGGAGGCGTACGACGCACTGGCCGCGTGGGGCCTGCCGGTGTCGCCGCACAGCAAGGTCCTGACGACGGCCGAGGAGCTCACCGAGCACATCACCTACTGGGGTGAACACCGGCACGACGCCGAGCACGAGATCGACGGCGTCGTCATCAAGGTCGACCGGGTGGCGCTGCAGCGGCGGCTGGGCACGACGTCGCGGGCGCCGCGGTGGGCGATCGCGTACAAGTACCCGCCGGAAGAGGCCATCACGACGCTGCTGGACATCCAGGTCAACGTCGGGCGGACCGGACGGGTGACCCCGTTCGCGGTCACCGAGCCGGTCAAGGTCGCGGGGTCGACCGTCGCGCGGGCCACCCTCCACAACCAGGAGGAGGTCAAGCGCAAGGGCGTGCTGATCGGCGACCGGATCGTCATCCGCAAGGCTGGCGACGTCATCCCCGAGGTCCTCGGGCCGGTGGTGGACGCGCGGACCGGTGACGAGCGCGAGTTCGTCATGCCCACGCACTGCCCGGCCTGTGGCACCGAGCTCGCGTACCAAAAGGAAGGCGACAAGGACATCCGCTGTCCGAACAGCCGTTTCTGCCCCGCGCAGCTGCGCGAGCGGCTGTTCAGCCTGGCCGGGCGCGGCGCCTTCGACATCGAGGTGCTCGGGTACGAGGCCGCGGTCGCGTTGCTTGACGCGCGTGTGGTGGCCGACGAGGGTGACATCTTCGACCTCGACGAAGACAGTCTCGCTGAGGTCGAGCTGTTCCGGACCAAGGCCGGCGAGTTGTCGGCGAACGCGCGAAAGCTGCTCGCGAACCTCGACGTGGCCAAAGATCGACCACTCTGGAAGGTGCTGGTCGCTTTGTCGATCCGGCACGTCGGGCCGACCGCGGCGCAGGCGCTCGCCCGCGAGTTCGGCTCGATCGAACGCATCGAGCAGGCCACCGAGGAAGAGCTGGCGGACGTCGACGGCGTTGGCCCCACCATCGCGCGTGCGACGCGGGAGTGGTTCGAGGTCGGCTGGCACCGGGAGATCGTCGAAAAGTGGCGACGCGCCGGCGTGCGGATGGAAGAGGAGCGCGACGAGTCGATCCCGCGCAACCTCGAGGGCCTGTCGATCGTGGTGACGGGGTCGCTTGACGGCTTCTCCCGCGACGAGGCCAAGGAAGTCATCATGGCCCGCGGCGGCAAGGCGGCCGGGTCGGTCTCGAAGAAGACCGCGTTCGTCGTCGTCGGGGATTCGCCTGGTTCGAAATACGACAAGGCCGTGCAGCTGAAGGTGCCGGTGCTGGACGAACGCGGTTTCCGCGTCCTGCTTGAGCAGGGTCCCGAGGCGGCGCAGGAGGTGGCGCTGCCGGCCGGCGACGAGACCGCCGAAAACGAATCTGGGGAGACGGATGGGTGATGTCGAGATTCGGCCACCGCGGCCGGAGGAGTACGCCGCGGCGGGGGAAGTCACGGTGCAGGCCTACGACGTCGATGGTCACCTGGCCGGTGACGTCGGGTACGACGCGGAGCTGCGGGACATCGCGCGGCGGGTCGAGCTGGCCGAGGTGCTCGTCGCCGTCGATGCGGCGGGGGAGGTGCTTGGCACGGTGACCGTCGTGCGGCCTGGGTCTCCTTATGCCGAGATTTCGCGGCCCGGCGAGCTGGAGTTCCGGATGCTGGCCGTAGCGCCGTCGGCGCGGGGGCGGGGCATCGGCGAGGCGCTCACGCGGGCCGTAATCGACCGCGCGCGGGCGCTCGATATCCGCAAGGTCGTGCTGAGCAGCCTCGACGGGATGCGCAGCGCCCATCGGCTCTACGAGCGTCTCGGGTTCGCGCGCCTGGCCGAACGGGACTGGCGGCCGTACCCGCACATCAGCCTGATCGCGTACCAGATCGACGTCTGACCTGGGCGTTGCCGAAACTCGGCAACGCGTGTCAGCCGTCGAGGACGACCGCGACGATCCCGGCCAGGTGAGCGAGCCGGGCGACCTCGGCGGCGCGGAAGGCCGGACCGCCCGGTCGCGCGACCAGGAGGGCCTTGCCCGGCTTGCCGAGCGGCGTCGCCGCCAGCTCGGTGCCGAGCTCCTTCCAGGTCTCCGGGATCCAGGCCTCTTCGCCGTCGAGCACCGTCGCGCGTTCGAGCGGCAGCCATGGCAGGTCGGTGATCGGGGTCTCGGGGGCGGCGCTCGACGACGCCAGCCGGAGTGCGCCGGTCTCCGAGTGCTCGACGATCATCGCCCAGCCGGCGCGCACGATGCGGGGCACGCCCTCGGCCAGGATGTCGAGACCGGACTTCGGCTGCGCGGCGATTTCTTCGACGAGTTCGAGTTCGCGGTGCGTGTCCAGCACGCCCGCGTATGGGCGGACAGCGTCCACTTCGACGCCATCGACGCTTTCCGCCGCCGTGATGAGCGCGTCGGGCAGGCGGCCGGAGGGGAGCTCGACCACGAGGTCGTCCACCGCCACTCCGGTGCCGCGCTCGACGACGTCCACGCTGAGGATGTCGGCGCCCACCGTGCCGAGCGCCGTGGCGACCGCGCCGAGGGTCCCCGGGCTGTCCGGAAGGATGACCCGGATCAGGAACGACACCACGCGCCCCTCTCACCTCTGGCGTCCCAGCCTTGCCGTGGGACGCTCGATGCCGGTCGCCGATTGTGACAGACCCACCCGGTCCGCGGGCCTGCTGTCCGCCGGGCGGGAGTCGAGCGTCGCCGGACGGCACCCGGCCTGCGCCGGGCGTAACCCAGTCGAGTCCGCCCGCGCCGTCACCATAGACTTGCAGCTTCCGAGACAACCCGCACAGCACAACCCGGGAGTCACCCGCGTGCCCAACATTTCCCGAGACGAGGTCGCGCACCTCGCGAAGCTGGCCAGGCTGGCCGTGACCGATGACGAAATCGACGTCTTCGCCGGCCAGCTCGACCAGATCCTGGACTCGGTGGCCAAGGTGAGCGAGGTCGCCGCCGACGACGTGCCGCCGACTTCGCACGCCGTGCCGCTGACGAACGTCTTCCGCCAGGACGTCGTCCGTCCCGGGCTGACGCAGCAGCAGGCGCTGGCCGGTGCGCCGGCCGCCGAGGACGGCCGCTTCCGGGTGCCGCGGATTCTGGGGGAAGAGCAGTGACCGAGCTCGTCAAGCTGACCGCCGCGGAGCTGGCGGAGAAGATCCACACGCGCGAGGTGTCCGCGGTCGAGGTCACGCAGGCCCACCTGGACCGGATCGCCGAGGTCGACGACCACATCCACGCGTTCCTGCACGTCGACACCGAGGGCGCGCTGGCCGCGGCCAAGGCTGTCGACGAGGGCATCGCCGGGGGCGGCGCGCCCTCGTCGGCGCTGGCCGGCGTGCCGCTCGCGCTGAAGGACGTCCTCACCACCGAGGGCATCCCGACGACCTGTGGTTCGAAAACGCTCGAAGGCTGGATCCCGCCGTACGACGCGACCGTGACGCGCAAGCTGCGCGAGGCCGGCGTCGTGATCCTCGGCAAGACGAACATGGACGAGTTCGCCATGGGCTCGTCGACCGAGAACTCGGCGTACGGCCCGACGCACAACCCGTGGGACCACGCCCGCATCCCGGGCGGGTCGGGCGGTGGCTCGTCGGCGTCGATCGCGGCCTTCGAAGCCGCCATCGCCATCGGCACCGACACCGGTGGGTCGATCCGGCAGCCCGGGTCCGTCACCGGCACCGTCGGGGTCAAGCCGACCTACGGTGGCGTCTCGCGGTACGGCCTCGTCGCTTTTTCGTCCTCTCTCGACCAGGCCGGTCCCTGCGCGCGGACGGTGCTCGACGCCGCCCTGCTGCACGAGGTCATCGCCGGGCACGACCCGCTGGACTCGACCTCCATCGACGCGCCGGTGCCGCCGGTGGTCGCCGCCGCCCGCCAGGGCATGACCGGTGACCTCAAGGGCGTCAAGGTCGGCGTCGTGAAGGAGTTCGGCGGCGAGGGCTACCAGCCGGGCGTGGAGCGGTCGTTCCAGGCCGCGGTCGAGCAGCTGCGCGCGCTCGGGGCCGAGGTCGTCGAGGTCTCTTGTCCGCATTTCGTCTACGCGCTGCCCGCGTACTACCTGATCGCGCCGAGCGAGGCCTCGTCGAACCTCGCCCGGTTCGACGCCATGCGCTACGGCCTGCGCGTCGCCGACGACGGCACGCACAGCGCCGAAGAGGTCATGTCGCTGACCCGCGAGAAGGGCTTCGGCGCCGAGGTCAAGCGGCGGATCATGCTGGGCACCTACGCGTTGTCGTCCGGCTACTACGACGCCTACTACGGCTCGGCGCAGAAGGTGCGCACGCTGATCACGCGCGACTTCGCGGCCGCGTTCGAAAAGGTCGATGTCCTCGTTTCGCCCACGACGCCGACCACGGCGTTCAAGATCGGCGAGCGCGTGGACGACCCGATGGCGATGTACCTCGCCGACCTGTGCACGATCCCGTCGAACCTCGCCGGCAACGCCGCGATGAGCGTGCCGAGCGGGCTGTCCGACGAGGACGGGCTGCCGGTCGGCCTGCAGATCATGGCCCCGGCGCTCGCCGACGACCGGCTCTACCGGGTCGGCGCCGCCTACGAGGCCGCGCGCGACGCCGCCGCTGGCGGGGCGCTCATCCACAAGGTCCCGGAGCTGGGAGGAACGAAGTGACTGCCGTGGCCGAGTTGATGGACTACGCCGACGTCATCGAACGCTTCAACCCCGTCCTCGGGCTTGAGGTGCACGTCGAGCTGAACACGAACACGAAGATGTTCTGCGGCTGCCCGAACGAGTTCGGCGGCGAGCCGAACACGAAGGTCTGCCCGACCTGCCTCGGCCTGCCCGGCGCGCTGCCGGTCGTCAACGGCAAGGCCGTCGAGGGTGCGATCCGCATCGGCCTGGCGCTGAACTGCGAGATCGCCGAGTGGTGCCGGTTCGCCCGGAAGAACTACTTCTACCCGGACATGCCGAAGAACTTCCAGACGTCGCAGTACGACGAGCCGATCGCCTTCAACGGCTACCTCGACGTCACGCTCGACGACGGCGAGGTCGTGCGCGTCGAGATCGAGCGCGCGCACATGGAGGAGGACACCGGCAAGTCGCTGCACGTCGGTGGCGCCACCGGCCGGATCCACGGTGCCGAGCACTCGCTGCTCGACTACAACCGGGCCGGCGTGCCGTTGATCGAAATCGTGACAAAGCCGATCGAGGGAACGGGTGCGCGGGCTCCCGAGGTCGCGCGGGCGTACGTGAGCGCGCTGCGTGAGCTCCTGCGCGCGCTCGACGTGTCCGACGTCCGGATGGACCAGGGCTCGCTGCGGTGCGACGCGAACGTTTCGCTGATGGCGAAGGACGCGACCGAGTTCGGTACCCGCACCGAGACGAAGAACGTCAACTCGCTGCGCAGCGTCGAGCGCGCCGTCCGTTACGAGATGACGCGGCAGGCGGCGATCCTCGCCGAGGGCGGTTCGATCAAGCAGGAGACGCGGCACTTCCAGGAGGCCGACGGCACGACGTCGCCGGGCCGGACGAAGGAGACCGCCGAGGACTACCGGTACTTCCCGGAGCCCGACCTGGTCCCGATCGCGCCGTCGCGCGAGTGGGTCGACGAGCTGCGCGGCACGCTGCCGGAGATGCCGTCCGAGCGGCGGAAGCGGATCCAGCAGGAATGGTCGCTTTCCGACGAAGCCCTGCGTGACCTGCTGAACGTCGGCGCTGTCGACCTCGTCGCGGCCACGGTCGAGGCCGGCGCGTCGCCGGATGAGGCACGGGGCTGGTGGGTCAACACCCTGGCCCAGGAGGCGAACGCCCGCGAGGTCGAGCTGGCCGACCTGGCGATCACGCCGAAGCAGGTGGCCGAGGTCATCGGGCTGGTTTCGTCGGGTGAGCTGACGAACAAGCTGGCCAAGGAGGTCGTCCAGGGCGTGCTCGCCGGTGAGGGCGAGCCGCGCGAGGTCGTCGAGAAGCGCGGGCTGAAGGTCGTCTCGGACGACTCGGCCCTGCTCGCGGCGATCGACGAGGCCCTGGCGGCGCAGCCCGACGTCGCGGACAAGATCCGCGGCGGCAAGGTGGCCGCGGCGGGCGCGATCGTCGGCGCGGTCATGAAGGCGACCAAGGGGCAGGCGGACGCCAAGCGGGTCCGCGAGCTGATCATCGAACGCGTCGGTTCCTGACCCGTTTTCATGACACGGCCTTTTTCCGTCAAGAGCGTCACCTGGCGCGAGTGGCTCGGCCTGGCGGCCGGGCTGCTCGCGCTGGGCTCGACGTTCCTCCCGTGGACGACGCTGAGCACGAACAAGCCGGACATCGAGGTCGTGCTGTCGTCGTTGCCGCAGGGTGACGTCGTCCGGGACGCGTGGAATTCGAGCTTCTTCGCGTGGTGCCCGCCGCTGGCGTTGGTGCTGGCCGGGGTGGTCGTGGTCGTTTTCGGACGAATCCGGAAGGCGCGGGTCAGCGGCCTGCCGCACCTGTGGCTGGTGGTCGCCGTGGCGGCGCTGCTGCTGATGGTCTTCGGGTGGCTCACGCTCGACTGGGAGTTCGACGCCGACCAGCGCGGCATCTTCGACGCCGCCGGGATCGCCATCGGGCCCGGCTTCGGGCGGTTCCTCGGGGTGCTGGCCGCGCTCGTGTCGGGCGTTGCCGCTTTTTTCGACATGCGTGCGGCGCGGGCCGAAAGCCGGCAGCCGCGGAAGCGTCAGCCTCGGAGCAAGAGCCGCTGACCGGTTCTCGGTGGAACCCGGCCGGGCGGACTCGATGACCGGTAGTTGCCGGGTTTCTTGGGGTGCGCGGTCGCTTGGGTGACTGAGTCGTCCGTTCCGGTTGCAGGCCAGTGGTGACAACGTTGACATCGTTGGTGGCCGTTGCGTGAGAAAGCGCTTTCTGAGACGGTCGGAGTTAAGGTCGCCGGAGGCTGCGGGCGGCCGGTAGGAGGCGCCGGTGAGCGGGAAATCCGGTGATGGTGCGGTGATGTGCCGTAGCGGCATGGCTCGGTGGGAACGAGATCCGCGGCGATGTGCGGAGGATCGCCGCGGAGTGGGCGATGTTCGGAAGGTGGCCGCGGGAGCGGCGGTGTGCGGCAGCGACCGCGCGAGCGCATTGGCGTGCGGCAGTCGCCGAGCGGGTGCGGCGCGGTGGGAGAAGTAGCCGTGCGCAGTGGTCGTGCGGCGCGGGTGATGTGCCGGGCGGTGGCCGTGCGGGTGCGGTGATCTGCGGCGGCCGCGGTGCGGATGCGGCGGCTATCGCGTGGCGCCCAGGTGCTTGGGGCGTAGGTCGGGCTGTGGAGGAGGTTCCGGTTGGCTCGGGGAAAGCGCTTGCGCGTTGCCGTCGTCGGGGCTGGGGCTATTGCCGGCAGCCATCGGACCGCCTTTCGGGCCCACGGTGACTATGTCGATCTCGTGGCCGTCGCGGATGTCGATGAGGCTCGTGCCGTTGCCTTCTGTGCCGAGACCGAGCGGGCCGAGCCCTACCGCGATCTCGATACCCTGCTCACCGAACAAGAACCGGATCTCGTCTCGATCTGTACGCCTCCCGGGCTGCACGTCGAACAGACCAAAAAGGTCCTCGAGGCCTGCGCCTGGGTCTGGTGCGAGAAGCCCCCTTGTCGTTCGCTCGCCGAATACGACGACATGACCTCCGCCGAGCGGGACGGGGGTCCCTACGTCTCCTTCGTCTACCAGCAGCGGTCCGGCTCGGCCGCTGCCCATTTCCGGGATCTGCTCGGCAAGGGCGAACTCGGACGTCCCCTTGTCGCGCACTGTCAAACCACCTGGTACCGCGATGACGCCTACTACGCGGTCCCCTGGCGAGGACGGTGGGCGACCGAAGGCGGCGGCCCCGCCATGGGGCACGGCATCCACCAGATGGACCTGCTGCTCCACCTCCTGGCCGGCGACGGGAACGAATGGGCCGAAGTCCAGGCCATGACCGCGCGGCTCGTGCACGACGTCGAGACCGAGGACGTCTCCACCGCCCTCGTCCGGTTCGAGTCCGGGACGCTGGCCACCGTCGTCAACAGCGTCCTCTCGCCCGATGAAGTGAGCCGGATCCGGATCGACTGTGAACGCGCCACCGTTGAGCTCACGCACCTCTACGGCCACGTTGCCGAAAATTGGCGATACACCCTCGCGCCGAAGGCCGGGCCCGTCGAGACCGAACCGAAAGTGGACGTCGGCAGCTCGCACGCCGCCGCGTTGACGCCCGTTCTCGACGCCTATCGGGCCGGCCAGCGGCCTCCGTGCAGCGGGGCCGATGGGCGGCGGGTGCTGGAGTTCGTCGCCGCTCTCTACAAGGCCGCCTCCACCGGGCGGGCCGTACGGCGGGGCGAGATCGGGCCCGGGGATCCCTTCTACTCGGGGATGGCCGGATGAGCGCCGACATCACCGTCACGCACCGGCACGGGGACCGCGTGGTCGTCGAGGCCGGCGGCGTGCCGCTCATGTCCTATGTGTACAAGCCCGACCCCGTCGCCTACGAGTCGCGCAAGCCCTACACCCACCCGCTGCGGACCCTGCGCGGCCGGCGCGTCAGCGGGTACCGGCCCGCCGACCACCGGTGGCACAAGGGGCTGCAGATGACGTCGAGCCACCTCTCCGGCGAGAACTTCTGGGGCGGCCACACCTACGTTCCCGGCCACTGGTACCAGGACCTGCCCGACCGCATCGGCTCGATGCGCCACGACGGGTTCGTCGGCTTCGCGGTCGGCG
Organism: Amycolatopsis sp. NPDC114478; assembly: GCF_055633805.1. Lineage (NCBI taxonomy): Bacteria > Bacillati > Actinomycetota > Actinomycetes > Pseudonocardiales > Pseudonocardiaceae > Amycolatopsis > Amycolatopsis sp. NPDC114478. The sequence goes on from NZ_JBVKDO010000013.1 coordinate 176,505, forward strand.
GCGATCGGCTCACCTTCGCCGAACGGCTCACCTGGGTGACCCACCGCGGCGACGAGTGGGCGCGCGAGCGGCGTGACATCGTCGTCCACTCCGTCGAACCCGACGAGGGCGCCTGGGCCATCGACTGGGGCATCGAGCTGACCAACGTCCGCGACGCGCCGCTCGTGTTCGGCAGCCCGACCACCGCCGGCCGCGAACAGGCCGGGTATACCGGGTTGCACTGGCGAGGCCCGCGCGACTTCAGCGGCGGGCGCGTCCTCGGGCCCGGTGACCTCGGCGGCGACGACATGATGGGCGCCCAGGCGCCGTGGCTCGCCTTCGTCGGCGAGCACGACGACGTCGACGCGCATTCGACGCTCGTCTTCGCGCATTCGCCGGAAAACGACCACGCGATCCACGACTCGCACTGGTTCGTCCGCAGCAAGGACACGCCGATGGTGGCCTTCTCGTGGGCGTTCTTCGAGGAGTTCGCGTTGCCGCCGGGGGAGAGCTTCACGTACCGCTACCGGGTCGTCGTCGCCGATGGAGCGTGGGACCGCGATCAGGTGACCGACTACCTCGACAGGCACGGATGGTCATGAACGAATTCCCGCTTCCGGGTGGTATCGGCGTCTCGCACTTACGCGCCTACGAATGGGAAGCCGAAGATGGTGCCTGCGGCGGCAGCCCGCACCTGCACCTCGCCTGCACCGAGGCGTACGTCGTCACGGCCGGGTACGGCGCCGTCCAGACACTGAGCACCGGCGGGTACGCGGAGACGCCGCTCGAGGTCGGCGTGATCGCGTGGTTCGCGCCGGGGACCGTCCACCGGATGGTGCAGGGCGGCGGCCTGCGCGTCACCGTCCTCATGCAGAACAGCGGCCTGCCCGAGGCCGGCGACGCCGTCTTCACCTTCCCGCCCGACGTGCTCGCCGACCCCGCCGGATACGCCGAAGCCGCCGCGTTGCCGAAAACCGACCACGCCGCGAAAAGGCGTCGTGACCTGGCGGTTCGCGGCTATCTGCCGTTGCGCGAAGCGCTGCTGGACGGCGATCCGGCGCCGCTGCGGGCGTTCCACCGGGCGGCCGTCGTGCTCGTGTCGCCGAAAATCGGAGACTGGGTACCGCGCTGGCAGGCCGGGGCCTTGAAGGCCGCCGAACTGACCGGCGCGCACCTCAAGGCCCTCGCCGACGGCGACGGGAGCCACCTCGAGCAGTCGGGTGTCCGGGTCGCGACGCCGTCGAACCCGGACGGCTTCGGCATGTGCGGACGCCGCGCCGAATACGACATCGACCAGGAAGGTCGTCAGCGATGAACCAGAAGAGCATCGGAGTGCTGCTCAACGGGGTTACCGGCCGGATGGGCTACCGGCAGCACCTGCTCCGGTCGGTGCTGGCCATCCGCGAACAAGGCGGTGTCGAGCTGCCCGACGGCACGCGCGTCCAGCTCGAGCCGATCCTCGCCGGCCGGAACGCGGCGAAGCTCCAGGAACTCGCCGAACGGCACGGCCTGACCGCGTGGACGACGGACGTCGAATCGGCGCTGGGTGACGTGGGGATCTACTTCGACGCGCAGCTGACGTCGGCGCGTGAGCCGTCGGTGCGGGCGGCGATCGCCGCGGGCAAGCACGTCTACGCCGAGAAACCGCTGGCCGAGACGCTGCCGGCGGCGTTGGAGCTGGCCGGGCTGGCGCGGGACGCCGGGATTTGTCACGGCGTCGTCCACGACAAGCTGTTCCTCCCCGGCCTGCGGAAGCTGCGGCGGCTGGTCGACGGCGGGTTCTTCGGCCGCGTCCTGTCGGTGCGCGGCGAGTTCGGCTACTGGGTCTTCGAAGGCGACTGGCAGGAGGCTCAGCGCCCGAGCTGGAACTACCGCGCCGAAGACGGCGGCGGGATCGTGCTCGACATGTTCTGCCACTGGAACTACGTCCTCGAGAACCTCTTCGGCCGCGTCGAGGCCGTGACCGCGAAAGCGACCACGCACATCCCGCGCCGCTGGGACGAGCAGGGCGAGGCGTACGCGGCGACGGCCGACGACGCCGCGTACGGCATCTTCGAGCTCGAGTCGGGGGCCATCGCGCAGATCAACTCGTCGTGGTCGACGCGGGTGTTCCGCGACGAGCTCGTCGAGTTCCAGGTCGACGGCACCGAGGGCAGCGCCGTGGCCGGTTTGCGACGATGCCGCGTCCAGCACCGCTCGGCGACGCCGAAGCCCGTTTGGAACCCGGACCTGCCGGCCACCGAACCCTTCCGCGACCAGTGGCAGGAAGTCCCGGACAACGCCGAGTTCGACAACGGCTTCAAGGCCCAGTGGGAGGAGTTCGTCCGGGACGTGGTCGCCGGACGGCAACACCGCTACGACTTCTTCTCGGCCGCGCGCGGGCTGCAGCTGGCCGAGGCCGGGCTGACGTCGTCGGCGGAAGGACGGCGGGTGGAACTCAAGCCGTTGAGCTGACGTGGTCGAGAATCGGCGAAACCCCGGCGTCAGTCCTTGCCGTTGCCGCCGCCGGAGGTCGCCGGGGTGATCAGGACGACGCGGTCGTCGCTCGACACCGGCGTGCCGCCGTCCTTGTTGACCGTGCCCGCCACCGCGAGCTGCGGGTTGATCATGCTCACGCCGGCCAGCCGCCCGAACGTCTCCGGCGGCTTGCCGGTCTTGCCGTCGAGGCTCACCGACGGCTTCCCGCTGATCGCGCCCTCCGCGGTCACCGGCAGGTTCTGCAGGTTCCCGGCCAGCGACGTGACGACGCCGAGGAGGCCGTTCGCGTCGACGAAATCGGCGCAACCCGCGACCCCCGGCTTGTCCGTCCACGTCCATGCCGGCGTCGTCAGCTGCTGCCCGGCCTGCACGCGGTAGAGGACGTCCTTGTCGGCGAGCCGGTCGGTGACCCAGACGCGGCCGCCGTCGGCGGACGCGCACAGCCCGCCCGGCGCGTGCAGCCCGGCCGCCACGACCAGGGAACCGTTCGGGTTGCCCGCCGCGGCCTTGCCGGACGTGTCGATCCGCAGCACCTTCCCGGCCAGCGAGTTCGGGTCCGCGGCGGCGTTCGGGTCGCCGGCGTCGCCGGTCGCGACGAGCAGCGCGCCGCGGTTGTCGGCGCTGATCGTGCCGCGGTTGCCGGTCGTGCCCTTCGGGATGCCGGTGAGCACCGGCTTCGCCGCCTGCCCCTTGGCGAAGCGCACGATGCGGTTGTCGGTGGCCGTGGTCACATAAGCGAACACGAGCTGGTCCTCGACGTACGACGGCGACAGCGCGAGGCCGGTCAGGCCGCCGTCCCCGGCCGCCTGGACGTCGAGCTTCGCGAAGTCCGTGGCGTCCTTGCCCGCCGTCGCGAGCAGCACCCGGCCGCTCTTGCGCTCGCCCGCCAGCGCGCTCGGCGTGGAGCCGTCGCCCGGCAGGCCGGCCACCGCCGCGACGGTGTCCAGGCAGGTCGCGATGACCGCCGGGTCGAAGTCCTTGCAGCCCTGCGGGGGCGGGACGGGCGTGGCCGACTGGCCGGGACGCGCCTGCTTGCCGTCGCCGCCGGAGTCCGCGCCGGGGCCCTGGACCTCGGGCGGCGACTCGGGGCTGGGCACCGGCGCCGGGCTGAAGGTCTGGCCCGCCGCGGTGTCGTCGAACCGCGCGCACCCGGCGGGCAGCAGGACGCCGCAAGCCAAGATCGCCAGCAGGGCGGACCGGTACCGAGTGCGCATGATCCCCCAGCCTAGGGGCCGCCGCGTGAACCATGGGTGAGTACTCCTGGATTACGTTGGGGATCATGACGCTGACCGTGCTGGTCCCCGACGACGAGGGCATGACCGTGCTCGCCGAGGTGCCGCGGGTCCTGCCCGTGCGCTACCAGTGGGGCGAACCGGTGCCCCCGGAAGCCGCGAAGGCCGAGGTGCTGATCCCGGGCAAGCACCCGCCGGGCGATGAGCTGTGGCGCACGCTGCCGAACCTGAAGCTGATCCAGCTGCTGTCCGCCGGCGCCGAGGACTGGGTCGGCAAGGTGCCCGACGGCGTCCTGCTCTCGACGTGCCGGGGCGCGCACGGCGGGAGCACCGCCGAATGGGTCGTCGCCGTGCTGCTGTCGATGTACCGGAAGCTGGACGTCTTCGGCGCGGCGCAGCGCGAGGGCCGGTGGGAGCGGCAGAGCACCGACACGCTGCAGGGCAAGCGCGTGCTCGTCGTCGGCGCCGGCGACCTCGGGCAGCACCTGCGCCGCCGGCTCGAGCCGTTCGACGCGCGGTGCACGATGGTCGGGATGACCGCGCGCGAGGGCGTGCACGGCGTGCGGGAGCTGCCGTCGCTGCTCGGGCTGCACGACGTCGTCGTGCTGATGGTGCCGCTGACTTCGCGCACTCGCGGGATGGTCGACGCGGCGTTCCTCGCCGAAATGCGCGACGGCGCGGTGCTGGTCAACGTGGCGCGCGGCGCCGTCGTCGACACCGACGCCCTGGTCGCCGAATTGACCACGGGCCGGCTGCGCGCCGCGCTCGACGTCACCGACCCCGAGCCGCCGCCTCCGGGGCACCCGCTGTGGACGGCGCCGGGGCTGCTGCTGACGCCGCACGTCGGCGGGGCCGTGCGCGGGGTGCGGGGGCGGTCGTACGCCGTCGCGGCGGCCGAGATCGCGCGGTACGCCGGGGGCGAGCTGCCGGACAACCTGGTCCACGGCGAGTACTGAGCTCGCCAGGGCGTCGCGGATCCCCTACCCTTCGCGCGTGAGCAGTGGAGACGACTTTTCGCAGCAGTCCACCAGCCTCCTCTCGGACGTGCAGGACGACGGGCCCGACGACACCCCGCGCCAGGGCGGTCTGGGGCTCGGCCTGCTGATCCTGCGGGTGGGGCTCGGCGCGACCATGGGCGCGCACGGGCTGCAGCACCTGTTCGGCCTGTTCGGCGGGCCGGGCATCGGCGGGTTCGCGCGGATGCTGGAGACGTTCGGGTACCACAAGCAGACGACGCTGCTGTCGTGGATCACCGGGATCGTCGAGCTGGGCGGCGGGGTGCTGGTGGTCGTCGGGCTGTTCACGCCGCTGGCCGCGGCGGGGCTGCTCGGGGTCGCGGCGAACGCGGTTTACGCGAAGGTCCACGGCGGGTTCTTCGAGGGGCAGGGGCAGGGCTTCGAGTTCGAGCTGCTGCTGGGGCTGTCGGCGCTGAGCCTGCTGTTCACCGGGTCGGGGCCGATTTCGCTGGAGCGGAACACGCCTTGGCGGAAGCGGCCGTTGCCGTTGGGGCTGGTTTCGCTGCTGCTGGCCGCCGCGGCGGCCGTAGTGGTCATCGTTTTGACGCGGTAGGGGCCTGGGGACAACTCGGCGGTGTGGGCCCGGGTTGGGGACAACTCCGGTGCTGGGCCGGGGAATTGTCGGTGGCTGCCGGTAACGTTGAAACCGGGGGTCCCCCTCGCGGGCAGGGGCAGATCGGCGATGCCGGCCGGGCTCGGGACCACTTCGCGGTGCGGCTTGAGCTGGGGGACGACTTCGCGGTGCGGCCGGAACTGGGGACAATTTCGCTGCGGGCGCCCGAAACTGTCGGTGGCTGGCGGTAACGTTGAAATCGGGGGTCCCCCTCACGGGTTGGGCCCCGAAAAGCCGAAAGGCCGCCCCGGAAGCGGGGCGGCCTTCGACGGCTTGAGCCGGACTTACTTGTTCACGTCCCGGACCGCGCCCGTGTCCGCCGACGTCGCCATTCGCGCATACGCGCGCAAAGCCGCCGTCACTGGGCGCTGGCGCTCCTTTGGCTGCCACGGCCTCTCCGACGCCTCCATCTTCGACCGGCGCTCGGCCAAGACCTCCGCGTCCACCAGCAGCTCCAAGCGGCGCTCGTGGATGTCCAAAAGGATCCGGTCGCCGTTCTCCACCAGGCCGATCAAGCCGCCCGCTGCGGCCTCCGGGGAAATGTGGCCCACCGAAATGCCCGATGATCCGCCCGAGAAACGGCCGTCCGTGATCAGCGCGCACTTCTTGCCCAGGCCCGAGCCCTTCAAGAACGCCGTCGGGTGCAGCATTTCCTGCATGCCCGGGCCGCCCGCCGGACCCTCGTAGCGGATCACCAGGACTTCGCCCGGCTGGATCTCCTTCTTGAGGATCGCCGACACCGCCTCCTCCTGGCTCTCCAGCACCCGCGCCGGGCCCTCGAAGTGCCACAGGTCTTCGTCGATGCCCGCGGCCTTGATCACCGCGCCGTTCTCCGCCAGGTTGCCGCGGAGGATCGCCAGGCCGCCGTCCTTCGTGTACGCGTGCTCGACGTCGCGGATGCATCCCCCGGCGGCATCGGTGTCCAGCGACGACCAGCGGTTCGAAGTCGAGAACGCTTCTGTCGTGCGGACACCGCCCGGCGCCGCGTGGAACAGCTCGAGAGCGACAGAAGAGGGCGACGAAGCCCGGATGTCCCAGGTGGAAAGCCACGAGTCGAGGTCGTCGGAGTGGACCGAACGGACGTCCGTGTTCAGCAGGCCGCCGCGGTACAGCTCGCCCAGGATCGCCGGGATTCCGCCCGCGCGGTGGACGTCCTCCATGTGGTAGTCGGAGTTCGGCGCCACCTTCGACAGGCACGGCACGCGGCGGCCGATCGCGTCGATGTCGGCGATCGTGAAGTCGACCTCGCCCTCCTGCGCGGCGGCGAGGATGTGCAGCACCGTGTTCGTCGAGCCGCCCATCGCCATGTCGAGGGCCATCGCGTTCTCGAACGCCGCCTTCGACGCGATCGAGCGCGGCAGCACCGAGTCGTCGTCGTTTTCGTACCAGCGGCGGCAGAGCTCGACGACCGTGCGGCCGGCCTCCTCGAACAGCGCGCGACGCGCGGCGTGCGTCGCCAGCGTCGAGCCGTTGCCCGGCAGCGAAAGACCCAGCGCCTCGGTGAGGCAGTTCATCGAGTTCGCGGTGAACATGCCGGAGCACGACCCGCAGGTCGGGCAGGCCGAGCGCTCGACGATCGACAGGCCGTCGTCGTCGACGTCGGGGCTGGCCGACGCCGCGATCGCGGTGATCAGGTCGGTCGGGGCCTGCGCGACGCCGCCGACGACGACCGCCTTGCCGGCCTCCATCGGGCCGCCCGACACGAACACGACCGGGATGTTGAGCCGCATCGCCGCGTTGAGCATGCCCGGCGTGATCTTGTCGCAGTTGGAGATGCAGACGAGCGCGTCGGCCTGGTGCGCGTTGACCATGTACTCGACCGAGTCGGCGATGATCTCGCGCGAGGGCAGCGAGTAGAGCATGCCGGAGTGGCCCATCGCGATGCCGTCGTCGACGGCGATCGTGTGGAACTCGCGTGCGACGCCGCCCGCTTCCTTGACCGCCTCCGCGACGATTTCGCCGAGGTTCTTCAGGTGCACGTGGCCGGGCACGAACTGCGTGTAGGAGTTGGCGATCGCGACGATCGGCTTGCCGAAGTCGCTGTCGGTCATGCCCGTGGCGCGCCAGAGCGAGCGCGCGCCCGCCGCGTTGCGGCCGTGGGTGGTGGTCCGGGAACGGAGAGGCGGCACGGGAAACTCCCAGGTCAAAGGCGGGCCGGTGAAACTGGTAGGACCAATTTACTCCGCCGGTGATGCCTTGGGCTGGCCGGGCTTGATGTCGTCGGCGTCCAGGAGCCCGCTCGGATCCGCCACCAGACCTTCGCTGACCAGCGACAGCACCGGCAGATGCCGGGTCCGCACGGTCGGCAGCGGCACCTTCGTGTCGTCCTTCAGGACCGCCTGCACCCGCGACTTCTTGGTGATCGCCAGGCCCTTCAACGCCGACCACGGGACGTCGCGGTGGCCGAACATCGTGCGGGTCGCCAGCCCTTCGCGGGTCGCGATCGTGCGCGTCCGGATCACGAACACCGCCAGCGCGATCGGGAAGAGGTAGAGCCACTGCAAGTACGGGATGTCCCCGAGCGCGACCGGCGTCACGCAGATCGTCAGGAGGGCGATCGCCATGAACGACGTGCGGGGGATGCGGAAGACGGCCTTCCGGCCCTCGTCCTGCTCTTTTTCGGCCACCCGGAAATGGTGCACCGCGGCGCGGACCGGCCCGGACCCGGGTCGGGCGGGTGTGACGCCTGTCCAACATGCGGACACGTCATCCCGCAGAGTTGACACCTGAGAGACCTTCGGACTAGCGTCAGCGTCGTGACACCGCTGACCGGCCTCGTACTTCCCAAGCGCGTCGACGCTTAGGGAAGACTTTCCGCTGCGTCGACGCGCGAACCCTCGTGCGACCTTACGGTCGGCGAGGGTTTTTTGTTGCCCTAGGGAAGAGATTCCCCGCCCCACCGCACAAAACCGACCCGAACGAGTGACACCGAGACCCACGAGGCAGAACCGATGACCAGTGCCACGTCGCGCAGCGACGCGAAACCCGGGCCGACGCCCGGAACGCCCGGAGCACGTCCGAAGCCGGCGCCACCGGCGGGAACCCCGGTGCGCGTCACCGGCGCGCAGTCCCTCGTGCGCTCGCTCGAGGCGGTCGGCGCCGAGGTGGTCTTCGGCATTCCGGGCGGCACCATCCTGCCCGCCTACGACCCGCTGCTGGACTCGACGAAGGTCCGCCACATCCTGGTCCGCCACGAGCAGGGCGCGGGGCACGCCGCCACCGGCTACGCGCAGGCCACCGGCAAGGTCGGCGTCTGCATGGCGACGTCGGGCCCGGGCGCGACCAACCTGGTCACCCCGCTGGCCGACGCGAACATGGACTCCGTCCCGGTCGTCGCCATCACCGGGCAGCAGTCCCGGGCGCTGATCGGCACCGACGCGTTCCAGGAAGCCGACATCTGCGGCATCACCATGCCGATCACCAAGCACAACTTCCTCGTCACCGACCCCGTGGACATCCCGCGGACCATCGCCGAGGCGTTCCACCTGGCGTCCACGGGCCGACCCGGCCCGGTCCTGGTGGACATCCCCAAGGACGTGCTGCAGGAGATGACCTCCTTCTCCTGGCCGACCGAGCTGCGGCTGCCGGGCTACCGCCCCACGCTGCGCCCGCACGGCAAGCAGGTCCGCGAAGCCGCGAAGCTCATCGCGAAGTCGCGCCGCCCGGTGCTGTACGTCGGCGGCGGCGTCATCAAGGCCGAGGCGCACGCGCAGCTGAAGCAGCTCGCCGAGCTGACCGGCATCCCGGTCGTCACGACGCTGATGGCGCGCGGCGCGTTCCCCGACTCGCACCCGCAGCACCTCGGCATGCCGGGCATGCACGGCTCGGTCGCCGCGGTCGCGTCGATGCAGCGCGCCGACCTGCTGGTCGCGCTGGGCGCCCGGTTCGACGACCGCGTCACCGGCCAGCTGTCGTCGTTCGCGCCGGACGCCGCGATCGTGCACGCCGACATCGACCCGGCCGAGATCTCCAAGAACCGCAAGGCCGACGTCCCGATCGTGGGGGACTGCAAGGAGATCATCGGCGAGCTGATCACCGCCGTCACCACCGAGTTCGAGCACGGCGGCAAGCCCGACCTCGCCGACTGGTGGACGCTGCTGGACGACTGGCGCAAGACCTACCCGGCCGGCTACGAGTGGCCCGACGACGGTTCGCTGTCGCCGCAGTACGTCATCGAGCGGATCGGCGAGCTCGTCGGCCCGGACGCGGTGTACGCCGCCGGCGTCGGCCAGCACCAGATGTGGGCCGCGCAGTTCGTCAAGTACGAGAACCCGCGCACCTGGATCAACTCCGGCGGCCTCGGCACCATGGGCTTCGCGGTGCCGGCCGCGATGGGCGCGCAGTTCGGCGTCCCGGACACCCCGGTGTGGGCGATCGACGGCGACGGCTGCTTTCAGATGACCAACCAGGAGCTGGCCACCTGCGCCATCGAGGGCGCGCCGATCAAGGTCGCCGTCATCAACAACGGCAACCTGGGCATGGTCCGGCAGTGGCAGAACCTCTTCTACTCGGAGCGGTACTCCAACACCGACCTCGGCACGCACAAGCACCGCATCCCGGACTTCGTGCTGCTGGCCGAGGCGCTGGGCTGCGCCGGCCTGCGGTGCGAGACGAAGGAAGACGTCGACGCCACCATCCGCCGCGCGATGGAGATCAACGACCGCCCCGTCGTGATCGACTTCGTCGTGGGGAAGGATGCCCAGGTGTGGCCGATGGTCGCGGCCGGCACCGGCAACGACGAGATCATGGCTGTCCGGGGCATCCGGCCGCTGTTCGACGACGACGAGGTTTCGGTCGAGACGACCGAGGCTGCCGCGGAAGCCGCCGGGGAGGGTGAGCGCTGAGATGAGCGTCCACACGCTGAGTGTCCTGGTCGAGAACAAGCCCGGTGTGCTCGCGCGCGTGTCCGGCCTGTTCTCCCGCCGCGGGTTCAACATCGAGTCCCTCGCCGTCGGGCCCACGGAAAACCCCGAGGTGTCCCGCATGACGATCGTGGTCGCCGTGGAAGAGCTACCGCTCGAACAGGTGACGAAGCAGCTCAACAAGCTGGTCAACGTGATCAAGATCGTCGAGCTGGAGCAGTCGACCGCCGTGCAGCGCGAACTGCTGCTCGTGAAGGTGCGCGCCGACAACACCGTGCGCAGCCAGGTCCTCGAAACCGTCCAGCTCTTCCGGGCCAAGGTGGTGGACGTCTCTCCCGAGGCACTCACCGTCGAGGCCACCGGGACGTCCGACAAGATCGGTGCCCTGCTGCGGATGCTGGAGCCGTATGGCATCCGCGAGCTCGTGCAGTCCGGCATGGTCGCGGTGGGACGCGGCGCCCGCTCGATCACCGCTACCTCGCCCCGCTAGAAACTTTGTAAGTCAGGAAAGGAAGCAGTAACCCCCATGGCAGTGGAAATCTTCTACGACGACGACGCCGACCTCTCGATCATCCAGGGGCGCAAGGTCGCTGTCATCGGCTACGGCAGCCAGGGCCACGCCCACTCGCTGAGCCTGCGCGACTCCGGCGTCGACGTCCGCATCGGCCTGCCCGAGGGGTCCAAGTCGCGGGCGAAGGCCGAGGAGCAGGGCCTGCGCGTGCTCACCCCGGCCGAGGCGTCGGCCGAGGCCGACCTGATCATGATCCTGGCGCCGGACACGAAGCAGCGCTTCATCTACGAGCAGGACATCGCGCCGAACCTCAAGGACGGCGACGCGATCTTCTTCGGGCACGGCTTCAACATCCGCTACGACCTGATCAAGCCGCCGGCCAACGTCGACGTCGCGATGGTCGCCCCGAAGGGCCCGGGCCACCTCGTCCGCCGCCAGTTCGTCGACGGCAAGGGCGTCCCGGCGCTCATCGCCGTGGAGCAGGACGCGTCCGGCAACGCCCAGGCGCTCGCGCTCTCCTACGCGGCCGCCATCGGTGGCGCCCGCGCCGGCGTCATCAAGACGACGTTCACCGAGGAGACCGAGACCGACCTCTTCGGCGAGCAGGCCGTGCTCTGCGGTGGCGCGTCCGCGCTGGTGCAGACCGGTTTCGAGGTGCTCACCGAGGCCGGCTACGCCCCGGAGATCGCCTACTTCGAGGTGCTGCACGAGCTGAAGCTGATCGTCGACCTCATGTACGAGGGCGGCATCGCGCGCCAGCGCTACTCGATCTCCGACACCGCCGAGTACGGCGACCTGACCCGCGGCCCGCGCGTCATCTCGCCGGCGGTCAAGGAAGAGATGAAGAAGATCCTCGGCGAGATCCAGGACGGCACGTTCGCCCGCGAGTGGGTCGCCGAGGACGAGGCCGGCCGGCCGAACTTCACCAAGCTCGAGGAGCAGGGCAACCAGCACCCGATCGAGGCGACCGGCAAGAAGCTGCGCGACCTGATGTCGTGGGTGGACCGGCCGATCACCGAAACCGCCTGACCGCTTTTCGGCAACACAGCTTTTTTCGCAAGACGCTGAAGGGGACGCCCGCGAGGGGCGTCCCCTTCAGTGCGTTCGGTGGTCGTTTCGCTACGCTTGCGACATGAGTGAGCAGCCGGTCGACGACAAGGCGCACATCCGGCACCACCTCGACTTCACGAAGGCGGAGTGGATCCGGGCGGAGCCGGAGGGCGTCACCCTCGACGACTGCGTCGAGTACGCCTTCATCGAGCACACCGACGGCGTCACCTACACCGCCATGCGGCAGTCGGCGAAGCCGGACGGCGTCATCCTCGTCTTCACGCCGTCGGAGTGGGACGCGTTCGTCAAGGGCGTCCGCGACGGCGAGTTCGACCTGCCCGAGGACCTCGCGGAGGCCTAAAGCTTCGCGGCCAGCTCGGGGATCGTGCCGAGGTCGCCGGCGATGCCGAGGTGGTCGCCGTAGTCGCGGGACTCGACGACCAAGCCGTCGCGAATCCGCATGGCGAAGATGTTGGCGATCCGCACCGGGCGGCCGCCGTACTCGCCCTGGTAGGCGAACTCGGCGATCAGCACCTCGGGATCGGTGCCCTCGTAGGTGACCAGGTCGGTCGCCTCCAAGTCGACGCCCATGCCCGCGGCCTGCTTGAAGTGCGCGCGCAGCTCCTCGCGCGTGCGCACCACGGCCGAGCCCGGCTGGAACGGGTGCGTGACGTGCGTTTCTTCGGCGTACAGCTCCGCCAGCTCTTCGCCGCGCTTGTCCGAGACGCCGTAGACGAGCCGTTCGAACACCCCGCGCCGGCTCGCCGGGTCGCTCGGCGTCCGTGGTCCGATCGGCGACAACTCGCGCGGCGGTGCCTGCTCGTAGGCCTGCGCGAGCTGGTCGACGCCGTCGCGGATCGCCGCGAGACGCAGGTAGTCGTGGTAGTCGCGCGAGTGGACGATCAGGCCGTCGCGGACGCGCAGCACCTGGATGTTGGCCGTCGGCGTGGTCTTGCCGGTTTCGAGCGACTCGGCGTCGTAGTCGTATTCGGCGACGATGACCTCGGGGTCCGTCGTCTCGTGGACGACGACGTTCTTGCGCGTCAGCCGCAACGCGCCGGCGAGGACGCCGGTGAACCGCTCGTGAACGGCGGTGCGGCCCTCGATGCGCGTCGGGCGCGGCACGGCTTGCGGGTGTTCGACGACGGTGTCCTCGGCGTAAAGCGCAGACAGGTCGGCGAAGCGCCCTTCGCTGATGCCGTCGGACAACGCCGCGAAGACGTCGCGAGGTGTGGTCATGAATCCTCCCAGTGGGCAAAACGGAGTCTGTAGTCCGCCTGGAACGATACGGACTACAGACTCCGGTTGTCTACCGGAGCAGGTCGTGCGCGGCCGGCTGGTCGCACACCTCCGCCCATTTCGCGGGGGTGCCGGCGAAGAGCGCGTCCCGCGCGCCGACGTCCGCGCCGTTTTCGACGAGGGCCCGGATGACGTCGAGGTGCCCGGACTGCGCGGCCAGATGTAGTGCGGTGACGCCTTCGCCGTGGCCCGGGCCGCCGAACGTGCCGCGGTGGTTCACGTCGGCGCCGAGGTCCAGGAGCGTCCGGACGGCGGCGAGCCTGCCCTGCGCCGCCGCCCACGTCAGCGCCGTGCCGCGGTAGACGTCGGCGTCGAGTTCGGCGCCCCGCGCGACCAACAGCCGCAGTGCTTCGACGCGGTCGTTGCGCGCGGCCCAGGACAGGGCTTCGTTCTTGACCTCGGCGGGGTCGTCCGTCGGCTGCCAGGCCGGGAAACCGCTGTGGGGACGGTAAAAGCCCCGGTGGGCACCGGGGTCGCCCGACGTCAGGAGCTCGTCGATGAAGCCGGTGTCGCCGAGCCCGGCCGCGACGCGCAGGTTGCCCGGGGCCCGGCTGTGCCCGGCGAGCGTCTCGGCGGCTTCGCGGTGCCCCCAGAACAGGGCGACGACCAGGGGAGTGCCGCCGTCGCCGCGGGCCGGGACGTCGACCGGGGCGCCGTGCTCCAGCAGCAGGCCGAGCAGGTGCGGCAGGTTGCTGTAGGCGGCTTGGTGCAGGGGCGTCCAGCCGTGGACGTTGCCGCGCGCCGGGTCGGCGCCGTGGTCGAGCAGGAGCCGGCTGAGCCGTTCGTCATGCGTCGCGCCGGCCATGCCGAGCAGGTCGTTGCCGTTGGTGCCGCGGGCGGTGACGAGCCCGGGGAACTCTTCCAGGAGCTTCCCGAGGCCGTCGAGGTCCTTCGCTTCGACGGCCCGGTACGCGCGGGCGAACGGTTCGCCACTGTCCACAAGAGACTTGACGTGCGCGCGAAGTGCTTTCCAGGAGCCGAATCCGTGTTCCCTCGCGACGACCACGCGGGCGCCGTCGCGGGTGAGTGGCTGGCTCCAGCGGTCGAAGGGCTCTTTCGCGCCGGGTGTGTCGTCCTCGGCCGAGGCGAGCAGGCCGAGCGCGCGCCCGGCGTAGTACTCGACGTCCTGGTGGTACGGGTGCTGCAGGGTTTCGCCGTGTTCGGTGACGCGGCGGACGTACGCCCGCAGCTTCGGCCAGCTCGGGAAGCCGTGGTCGCGGGCGATCCGGAACTGCGCTTCGGCGAGTTGGACGCCTTCGGCGCGCGCGAGTTCCTTCGCGCGCTTGCGGAGTTGTTCGAGGTTGAGTCCACCGGGCACCGTCGTGCCTCCTTTCCTCATCGCCCGTGGTCCGCCGGCACCGGGCAGGAAAGAAGGTAAGCGGGTGGTGCGGTGCTGCGGGGGTGGGCTCGGCCCTTTCCGCGGACGGGACGCGGCCCCTGCCGCGCCCCGCCAGCCTACCTCGGTCAGGGCAGGAGATCGGCCAGCCCGCGGTAGGACTTCTCCGTGCGGGCCAGGACCTGGACGCAGACGTGGTCGGCGCCCGCGTCGAGGTGGGCCCGGATCCGGTCCGCCACCGCCTGTTCGCCGGTCGCGACGATGGCGTCGACCAGCCGGTCGCTGCCGCCGCCGGCCAGGTCGTCGTCGGTGAAGCCGAGCCGGCGCAGGTTCGCGCGGTGGTGCGGGGCCTGCCGGACGTACAGGTCCGCGTGCTCCCGGGCCGCGTCGCGGGCGGCCGGGTCGAGCACCACAGCTTGCTCGACGGCGAGGTACTTGCCCGGGCCGAGTCGTTCGCGCGCCATCGCCGTGTGCTCCGGCGGGACGAAGTACGGGTGGGCGCCGTCGGCGCGTTCGGCCGCCAGGTCCAGCAGTTTCGGGCCCAGCGCCGCGAGCACCCGGCGCGGGCGGGGCGACGGCTGGGGCAGGCCCGGCAGTTCGGCCGCGTCCATCCCGTCGAGGTACTCGCGCAACGCCGTCAGCGGCCGCGCGCCCGGCCGGTGGCCGCCCAGTCCCGCGACGAACCGGCCCGGGTACGCCTCGCCCAGCGCGCGGATGGCGCCCTCCGCCGCGAGCGGGGAGCGCTGGTCGAACCGCGCGACCCCGGTGGCGACGGTCAACCTCGACGTCGCCGCGAGCAGCAGTGCCGCCTGCGTGAACGCTTCCCGGCCGGCGTACTCGCCGAACCAGATCGCGTCGAAGCCGAGTTCCTCCACCTCGGCGGCCGTTTCACGCAGCTCGGTGATCGGGGCGCCGTCGAAGAACCGCCAGATTCCCACGCTCATCGGAGCACCTCCGGGGCCAGCTCGAGCAGGACGTCCACAGTGGACTCGAACGACGCCGCGGACGGCGTCAGCAAGACGTGGTCCGCTCCCGCGTCCCGGAGCTCGCCGAGGCGTTTCGCGATGGTCGCGGCGTCGCCCCACAGGACCAGGTCGTCGACGAACCGGTCGCTCGGCCCGGCGATATCGGTTTCGGTGTAGCCGAGCCGTTTCCACCCCGCGAGGTAGACGGTGACGGAGTACTCCCGCGACTGCGCCACCCGGCGTCGCACGCTCTCGCGGGCGTCCTCGCGGGTGCCGAGCAGCACGGTCTGCTGCGGGATCAGCAGCTTGCCCGGCCCGAGGATTTCGCGCGCGTACGGCGTGTGCGAGACGGGCTGCGCGAACGGGTGCGCGCCGTCGGCGTGGTCGCGCGACAGTTCCAGCATCCGCGGCCCGACGGCGGCCAGCACGCGCGGAAACGGCACCGGCGAAGGACTTTCGGCCGCGGCGGCGTCCATTTCGGACAGGTAGTCGCGCATCCGGTAGATCGGCCGGTAGTCCTCGCCGAGCTTCGCCGCCTGGAACGCGTGCCCGACGCCGATGCCGAGCACGAACCGGCCGGGGTGGGCTTGGGCGAGCGTCGCCGCGCCTTTGTACGCGGTGGTCCCGGGCCGCAGCCAGGTGTTCGCGATGCCGGTGCCGAGCACGACGTCCGGCACCGTGGCCAGGAGGTCGCCGATATGGGCGAACACCTCGCGGCTGCCGGGTCCTTCGCCGCTCCAGACCGAGCCGTAGCCGGCTTCGGCGAGCCGCCGGGTGGCCGCGCGCTCGACGTCCGGGGGTGGGGCCAGGGGCGCGCTCGGCAGCCAGGCGCCGAACGCGCCGAGCCGGGTCCGCGTGTCTTCGATCAGGGTCATCCTCGTTCCCTCCAGTAATCTGAGGCTGCCTCCGGTTAATATACGGAGGCAGCCTCCGATTGGCTACCCGGTAGGGTCGGAAGGGCGATGACCGAAGTCAAGCCGATGCGCGCGGACGCCCGCCGCAACTACGAGCGCCTCCTCGAAGAGGCGCAGCGCGCCTTCGTCGAGCACGGCGTCGACGCGTCGCTGGAAGACATCGCGCGCCGCGCCGGGGTCGGCATCGGCACGCTCTACCGGCACTTCCCGACGCGGGAGGCCTTGCTCGAGACGCTGCTGCGGGCCCGGTTCGACGGCCAGGCCGACCGGGCGCGCGAACTGCTGACGCACCCGGAGCCGCTGAACGCGCTGCAGACCTGGCTGGCCGGGCTCGGCGACGCCACCGGCACGTTCCGCGGATTGGTGGAGCTCACCGCCGACGCGCTCAGCGACGAAACCTCCCGGTTGTACGAATCGTGTCACGCGATGCGCGAAGCCGGTTCCCATCTGGTGGAACGCGCGAAGCGCGCAGGCGAGCTCCGCGCCGACGTCACCACGCACGAGCTCCTTCTGTTGCTGCACGCGGCATCCTGGGCGGGCGGGCACCTGCCCGGCGCCGAGGGCATGCAACGCCTCCTGGCTCTTGTTTTCGAGGGATTACGGGTGAGTTAACACCGGGAGAAGCCAGCGGGCCGTCCTGCGGGTTAAACTCCGCCTCGACCGGGGCACAACGGCGTGCTGAGACCCTTTGTCGACACGTAGAACGTTCTGGACATGACCAGATAGTGGGAGCCGCATCGTGAGCAAGCCCAAGCTCGATCGACCAGTTGTCCTCATCGCGGAGAAGCTCGCCCCCTCCGTGCTGAGCGTCTTCGGTGACGAGGTGGAGGTCCGGCACGTCGACGGCACGGACCGGTCCGCGCTGCTCGAGGCGGTGAAGAGCGCCGACGCGCTCCTGGTCCGCTCCGCCACCCAGGTCGACGCCGAGGTCCTCGGCGCCACGACGCAGCTGAAGGTCGTCGCCCGCGCCGGCGTCGGCCTGGACAACGTCGAGGTGCCCGCCGCCACCGAGCGCGGCGTCCTGGTCGTCAACGCGCCGACGTCCAACATCGTCTCCGCCGCCGAGCACGCCGTCGCGCTGCTGCTCGCGGTCGCGCGCCGCGTCCCGGCCGCCAGCCAGAGCCTGCGCGGCGGCGAGTGGAAGCGCAGCTCGTTCTCCGGTGTGGAGCTGCAGGGCAAGACGATCGGCGTGGTCGGCCTCGGCAAGATCGGCCAGCTGTTCGCCCAGCGCCTCGCCGCGTTCGACACGCACATCATCGCCTACGACCCCTACGTCTCGGCCGCGCGCGCGGGCCAGCTCGGCATCGAGCTCGTCACCCTCGACGAGCTGCTTTCCCGCGCCGACGCGATTTCCATCCACCTGCCGAAGACGCCGGAGACGAAGGGTCTCATCGACGCCGAGGCGCTGAAGAAGACCAAGCCGGGCGTCATCATCGTGAACGCCGCCCGCGGCGGGCTGATCGTCGAAGAGGACCTGGCCGACGCGCTGCGCTCGGGTCACGTCGGCGGCGCCGGCATCGACGTCTTCGTCACCGAGCCGACCACGTCCAGCCCGCTGTTCGAGCTGGACAACGTCGTAGTGACCCCGCACCTGGGCGCGTCGACGGCCGAGGCGCAGGACCGCGCGGGCACGGACGTCGCCCGGTCGGTGCTGCTGGCCCTGCGCGGCGACTTCGTGCCGGATGCGGTGAACGTCTCGGGCGGCGGCGCGGTCGGCGAGCACGTCCGCCCGTACCTGCTGCTGACGCAGAAGCTCGGCCAGCTGCTCACCGCCTTGAACCCGAAGGCGCCGACGTCGGTGACCGTGCAGGTCAAGGGCGAGCTGACCAGCGAGGACACCGGCGTGCTGCAGCTGGCGGCGCTGCGCGGGGTGTTCACCGGCGTGGTCGAGGACCAGGTCACGTTCGTCAACGCGCCGCAGCTGGCGGAGAAGCTGGGCGTGCAGGTCGAGCTGGAAACCGAGTCGGAGAGCCCGAAGTTCCGCAGCCTGGTCACGGTGCGCGCGGTGCACGCGGACGGCCAGGTGCTGACGGTGTCCGGTTCGGTCACCGGCAAGGACGAGGTCGAGAAGCTGGTCGAGGTCAACGGCCGCGGCTTCGACCTGCGTGCCGAGGGCACGGTCCTGCTGGTCGAGTACGGCGACCGCCCGGGCGTGATGGGCCGCGTCGGCACGCTGCTCGGCGAGGCGGGCATCAACATCGAGGCCGCGCAGATCAGCCAGACCACCGACGGGTCGGACGCGGTGATGCTGCTGCGCGTCGACCGCCACATCGACAACCACCTGCTGGAGCCGATCGGCGCCTCGGTCGGGGCGCACACGATCCGTGCGGTGGACTTCAACTGACGCAACGATGAGGCTTATTCAGCCGTCGCCCGCCGCACGGCAACCGCGGCGCTCGCGGCGTCGCGAGCGGGGCGCGGCGGGCTAGCCAGAATAAGCCTCACTTTCGAAGGCCCCCTGTCACCCGACAGGGGGCCTTCGTGCGCAATCACATTCACGTAACGGAGTCCTTTGCCTACGTAAGTAGGTGATTTGGGGCATTAAGTTCTCCCCGCGAGGTTGAACCACGCGTCGTCGAGGGCACGGCGCTGTGCCGCGCTTCACCGTCGGGGGTGTCCGGAGCGGCAGGCAGGTTCGGGTCCAGACCTCGGGTAAGGGGCCGACTGATGAGCAGATCCCGCCTACCCGCGCGCGCGACCACGGCGGCCTTCGCCGTGGTGCTCGCCGCCGCGCTCGGGGCGCCGGTCGCGACCGCGGCCGACGCGCCGCTGGCCGACGGAGTGGCTCCGGCGAAGATCGACGGCGCCAAGCTGGAGGGCAAGGTTTCGCCCCGGCTCGGCGCCGCGCAGGGCCGCGTCACCGCGTTCGTCGAGCTGGCCAAGAAGCCCGCCGTCGACGCGTTCACCTCGGCGCAGCCCCAGGGCAAGGAGGCTGCCAAGCGCGCCGCCCGCGCCGCGAAGGACGACACCGCGGCCGCGGTGAACTCGGTGCTGGGCCAGCTGCGCTCGGCCGACGCCAAGCCGCAGGTCGTCACGCAGACCGCCAATGCCGTACCTGGCGTGGTCGTCACGGCCGACGCCGCGAAGCTGCGTGACATCGCGAAGCGCGCGGACGTCGTTTCGGTGCGCACGGTCGTGCCGAAGACCCGCACCAACGCCAGCGCCGAGCAGCTGACCAACACGCTCGCCGCGTGTCAGCAGACCGGCAAGTTCGGCGACGGCGTCCGCATCGGCGTGATCGACGACGGCATCGACTACACCCACGCCGACTTCGGCGGCCCCGGCACGCCGGCCGCCTACAAGAGCGTCGACTCCACCAAGCCGACCCCGCTCTTCCCGAACGCCAAGGTCGTCGGCGGCACCGACCTCGTCGGCGACGACTACGACGCCGCGACGGCCGGCAAGACCACCCCGAAGCCGGACCCGAACCCGCTCGCCTGCGGTGAGCACGGCACGCACGTCGCCGGCACCATCGGCGGCTTCGGCGTCACCGCGGACGGCAAGACCTTCAAGGGCGACTACAAGAAGCTGGACGCCAAGAAGGTCGACGCGATGCAGATCGGCCCGGGCACGGCGCCGAAGTCGCTCCTCTACGCCATCAAGGTGTTCGGCTGCGTCGGCTCGACGAACGTCACCTCGCAGGCGCTGGACTGGGCCCTCGACCCGGACGGCGACGGCGACTTCACCGACCACCTCGACATCGTCAACCTCTCGCTGGGGTCGGACTTCGGCGCGCCGGACGACCCGGACTCGCTGTTCGTGCGCAAGCTCGCCGCGAACAACGTGCTGCCGGTGATCTCCGCGGGCAACGGCGGTGACATCAACGACATCGCCGGCTCCCCGGGCAACACCCCCGAGGCGCTGACCGTCGCCAGCACGCGTGACGCGGGCGTCCTGCGCGACGCCGCCGAAGTCAAGGCGCCCACGACCGCCGCGGGCCAGAAGACCGGGCAGTACAGCCAGAACTACACCGGCTACGACACGCTGAACCTGACCGCGCCGGTCGTCGCGCTGTCCGCGTCGAACAGCGCCGGCTGCGCGCCGTACTCCGCCGCGGACAAGGCGAAGGCGGCGGGCAAGTTCGTCTGGCTGGAGTGGGACGACAACGACTCGACCCGCGCCTGCGGTTCGGCCGCGCGCGCGAACAACGCGCAGGCCGCCGGGGCGAAGGGCGCGCTGCTTTCGTCCACTTTGGAGCACTTCAGCGCGGGTATCGCGGGCAACGCGGCGATCCCGCTGTTCCAGTTCACCGGTTCCGCGACCAAGACGCTGCGCGCGGCGCTGACCGCGGGCACGCTGCAGGTCCGGCTCTACGGCACCGGGCGCGCGTCGATCCAGACCTACGACAAGACGATCGTGGACACCCCGAGCTCGTTCACCTCGCGCGGCACCCGCGGCCCGGCCGTCAAGCCGGACCTCGCCGCGCCGGGTGACACGATCACCTCGGCGTTCCGCGGCAGCGGCAACGGCCGGACCGTGCTCTCGGGCACGTCGATGGCGGCGCCGCA
This sequence comes from Amycolatopsis sp. NPDC114478, assembly GCF_055633805.1. Lineage (NCBI taxonomy): Bacteria > Bacillati > Actinomycetota > Actinomycetes > Pseudonocardiales > Pseudonocardiaceae > Amycolatopsis > Amycolatopsis sp. NPDC114478. The sequence continues at coordinate 197,268 of NZ_JBVKDO010000013.1, forward strand.
CACCGCGGGCATCACCGCGCTGGTCCGCCAGTCCCATCCGGACTGGTCGGTCGAGGAGGTCAAGGCGTCGGTCATCGACACCGCCGGCCACGACGTCTCCGACGGCGCGGGCCACACCTACGCGCCGCAGCGCGTCGGCAGCGGCCGGATCGACGCCAAGGCGGCGCTGGACAACCAGGTGCTCGCCTACGTCGTCGACGACCCGGGCGCGGTGAGCGTCAGCTTCGGCACGGTCGAGGCGTCGGGTCCGGTGACGCTGTCGAAGACGATCAAGCTCGTCAACAAGGGCGTCACGGCCGCCGAGTACTCGGTGGCCTACCAGGCGGTCAACGCGCTGCCGGGCGTCGAGTACACAGTGGACAAGCCGACAGTGAAGCTGACCCCGCGCGGCACCGCCAAGGTCAAGGTGACGCTGAAGATCGCCGACCCCACGGCGCTGCGCAAGGTCATGGACCCGACCATGCAGGCCACCCAGGCCGGCCTGGCGCGGCAGTTCGTCGCCGACGCTTCCGGGCGCGTCGCCTTCACGCCCACCAGCGGCGCCAAGGTGCCGCTGCGGGTGTCGGTCTACTCGGCACCGAAGCCGGTGTCGACGATTTCGACGCCGCCGTCGGTGAAGTTCACCCCCGACGCCACCCAGGCCGTGCTCAACCTGACCGGCAAGGGCGTCGACCAGGGCACCGGCGCGCAGCGGTACCGCTCGCTGATCAGCGTGCTCGAGCTGCAGGCGGAGTCCCCGCAGCTGCCCGAGTGCGACGCGGACGTCGTCACCGACTGCACGGTGAACAAGACGGCCAAGGGCGGCGACCTCCGCTACATCGGCGCGGCTTCCACCGCGCCGCTGGCGAAGGCGCAGGGTGAGCCGCAGAACGCGCTCCTCGCGTTCGGCCTGTCCACCTGGGGCGACTGGGCGAACATCGGCAGCAACACCTCGCCCTTCGTCGACATCGACACCACCGGGGACGGGACGCCGGACTTCGAGACCTACGTGACCAAGGCGACGTCCACGGACGTGCTGCTGGCCGTCACGGTCGCGCTGACCCCGGGCTTCCCGCGGGTCGACGTCCAGGCCGTCAACGGGCAGCTCGGCGACGTGGACACGAACGTGTTCGACACGAACGTGATCACGCTGCCGGTTTCCCTGGCCGCGCTGGGCATCGACGCGAACGCCGACAGCCACCGGATCTCCTACACGGTGGGCGTGAGCGGTTTCTACGTCGCGCCGGGCACGACGAACGGGCTGATCGACTACGTCGGCACGCCGCTTTCGTTCGACGCGCTCGCGCCGGGCTACTCGGTGCAGGGTGGCGGCGACGCCGCGCTGGGCTACGTCGCGAAGCCGGGGACGACGCTGGTCGTCACCCGGAACGCGGCTTCGGCCGCGGCCGACAACGCCCTCGGGCTGCTCGCCATCGAGCACCACAACGCTGCGGGGAACCGGGCGAACGTGGTCAAGGTGGACGCCGCCCAGGGCGCCCGGCCGGGGAACGACCGTCAGCCGATCGGGGCTGGTCACCGCTAGTCCCGGGCAAGATCGATCAGTGCAGGCACAGGGGCGTTCCCGGTGGGTTTCAGCCGGGGACGCCTCGCTGCAGTTCCCCCGATCGGGTGTCTCACCCTGCGGGAGGATGCGGCATAAGGGTGGTGCGGCTACGGCCGTTTGTCTACGGCCGGTAACCTTCCGGCTGCTGGCGTTTTGTTGCGGTGGGCCATCGGTGCATCCGGTGGCCTCGTCGACGGAGGTGTGTGGATGCGGCTCGCGGTGATCCCAGGAGACGGGATCGGGCCCGAGGTGGTCTCCGAGGCGCTGAAGGTGCTCGGCGAGGTAGTACCGACGGCGGAGATCACGAACTACGACCTCGGCGCCGCGCGGTGGCACGCGACCGGTGAGCTGCTCCCGGAGTCGGTGCTCGGCGAGCTCCGCCAGCACGACGCGATCCTGCTGGGCGCGGTCGGCGACCCGTCGGTGCCGAGCGGCATCCTCGAGCGCGGCCTGCTGCTGCGCCTGCGGTTCGAGATGGACCACCACGTCAACCTGCGCCCGGCGCGGCTGTACCCGGGCGTCCGGGGACCGCTGGCCGACGCGGGCGACGTCGACATGGTCGTCGTGCGCGAAGGGACTGAAGGCCCGTACGCGGGTACTGGTGGCCTGCTGCGCAAGGACACCGAGAACGAGATCGCGACGGAGGTCAGCGTCAACACGGCGTTCGGCATCCGCCGCGTGGTCGCGGACGCGTTCAACCGCGCCGAGGCCCGTCCGCGCAAGCACCTGACGCTGGTGCACAAGACCAACGTGCTCGAGTACGCGGGTTCGCTGTGGTCGCGGATCGTCGAAGAGGTCTCGCTGGAGCACCCGGAGGTGACGGTCGCCTACTCCCACGTGGACGCGGCGACGATCCACCTGGTGACGGACCCGTCCCGGTTCGACGTGATCGTCACGGACAACCTGTTCGGCGACATCATCACGGACTTGGCGGCCGCGGTGACGGGTGGCATCGGGCTCGCGGCGAGCGGGAACCTGGACATCACGCGCCGCAACCCGAGCATGTTCGAGCCGGTGCACGGGTCGGCGCCCGATATCGCCGGGCAGGGGCTGGCGGACCCGACGGCCGCGGTGTTGTCGGTTGCGCTGCTGCTGGACCACCTGGGTCAGAAGGAGTCGGCTCGGCGGATCGAGGCTTCGGTGGCTTTTGATTTGGCTACCCGGGACCAGTCTTCGCCGGGGGCTACTACGGCCATCGGGGACCGGTTGGCGGCTTTGGTTTCGTCCAACGTGCGTACTGCTGGTTGAGTTTTTGCTTCGGAAAGGCCCCGCGCCCTGGTGGTGCGGGGCTTTTTCGTGCCTGGGCCTGCTGGGGCCTCGGCCGGTGTTGCCGCGGCTCGTTCACGGCGCCGCGCGTGATGTGGGCAAGCGGGCGGCTGAACAACTTCCCGGCAGGGTTTGGCGACCTGGCCGTCGGAGTCGCCGGCCCGCGTTCCCGGATGGTGGGAGCTTGACCCAGTTTGTGGACTTCCCGCGAACCCCTGTGGCATGATGCGACCGTGACCAGCTTCGCGATCATTATCATCGAGCGCGCCGGACGGTAGCTCCACAAGAGCACCCGGCGCGCAACCTCTCGCACCCATGCGGGAGGTTTTTTTGTTGCCACGAAACGATTGGGAGAAGACCGTGACCCGCCAGGAGCCCGCCGATACCCCGCTCGGCGATGCCTTCCACCTCTACGACACGACCCTGCGCGACGGTGCGCAGCGGGAGGGCATCTCCTACTCCGTCCAGGACAAGCTCGCCGTCGCGCGGCTGCTGGACGAACTGGGCGTCGGGTTCATCGAAGGTGGCTGGCCCGGGGCTCTCCCCAAGGACACGGAGTTCTTCGCCCGCGCCGCGAAAGGCGAACTCAAACTCAACCACGCCGCCCTCGTCGCTTTCGGGGCGACGCGCAAGGCCGGCACCACCGCCGACGTCGATCCGCAGGTCCGGGCCCTTCTCGCCAGCGAAGCCCCCGTTGTCACCCTCGTCGCGAAGTCGGATCTGCGGCACATCGAACGCGCCCTCCGCGTCGACGTCGACGAAGCCTGCGCCATGGTCAAGGACACCGTCGAATTCCTCGTCAAAGAAGGCCGGCGCGTTTTTCTCGACGCCGAACACTTCTTCGACGGCTACGCGTTTTCCCCCGAGACTTCGCTCAGGGTCCTCGACGCCGCCGCGCACGCGGGCGCCGATGTCCTCGTGCTCTGCGACACCAACGGTGGTCAGCTGCCGCTCGGGCTCGCCGAGACCGTCAAGACCATCAAGGAAAAGACCGGGTTCCGCCTCGGAATCCACTGTCAGGACGACACTTCCTGCGCCGTGGCGAACTCCGTCGCCGCGGTGCAGGCCGGCGCGACGCACGTCCAGTGCACCGCCAATGGTTACGGGGAGCGGGCCGGCAACGCCGACCTCTTCGCCGTGACAGGGAACCTCGTGACCAAGCTCGGCATGGACGTCCTCCCGACCGGAGGAGCGGCCGAGCTGACCCGGGTCTCCCATGCCCTTGCCGAAATCGCCAACCTCGCCCCCTACACCCACCAGGCTTACGTAGGGGCGTCGGCTTTCGCCCACAAGGCGGGACTGCACGCGAGCGCGATCAAGGTGGATCCGTTGCTGTACAACCACATCGATCCGTCTTCCGTCGGCAATGACATGCGGGTGCTGGTCACCGAGATGGCCGGCAGGGCCAGCCTCGAGCTCAAGGGACGTGAGCTCGGGGTCGACCTTGCCGGCCGGCCCGAGGCGCTGACGAGCGCCATCACCAAGGTCAAGCGCCTCGAATCCGAAGGCTGGTCCTTCGAGGCCGCCGACGCCTCCCTCGAGCTCCTGCTGCGCCAGGAGGCCGATGTGCCCGCCGAGGCGCCGTTCGAGCTCGAGTCCTACCGCGTGGTCCTCGACCACCGCGCCGACGCCGAGGTCGTGTCCGAAGCCACGGTCAAGGTGCACGTCGGCGGCCAGCGCGTCATCGCCACCGCCGAGGGCATCGGCCCGGTGCACGCCCTCGACGCCGCGCTCCGGAAAGCCTTGAGCCCCCACCTGTCCTGGTTGGACAGTGTGGACCTGGCCGACTACAAGGTCCGGATCCTGCAAGGCCACCCCGGCACCGACGCGGTGACGCGCGTGCTGGTCGAGAGCACCGACGGCGAACGCGAGTGGACCACGGTCGGCGTGCACGGCAACATCGTCGAGGCCAGCTGGCTGGCCCTCTGCGACGCGCTCGTCCACAAGAGCACCACCGTGGCCCCGGTCACGGAAACAGCAGACGTAGACTGACGCCGTGCGCCTAGCCCGTATTGCTCATCCCGGTGGTGTCGCGTTCGCTTCGGTCGAAGGGGACGGTGACGACGCCCAGGTCCTGGAAATCGCCGAGCACCCGTTCGGCCAGCCCAACTTCACCGGCAAGCGGTGGCCGCTGGCCGACGTCCGGCTGCTCGCGCCGATCCTGCCGTCCAAGGTGATCGCCGTCGGCCGCAACTACGCCAAGCACGCGGCCGAGTTCGGCAACGAGGTGCCCAGCGCCCCGATGCTGTTCCTCAAGCCGTCGACCACGGTCATCGGCCCGAACGCGGCGATCCGCCGTCCGTCGAACGTCGGCCGCGTCGACTTCGAAGGCGAGCTGGCCATCGTGATCGGCCAGCCGGTGAAGAACGTGCCCGCCGCCCGCGCCGCGAGCGCGATCCTCGGCTACACGGTCGCCAACGACGTCAGCGCCCGCGACCTGCAGAAGTCCGACGGCCAGTGGGGCCGCGCCAAGGGCTTCGACACGTTCTGCCCGCTCGGCCCGTGGATCGAGACGTCGCTCGACGCCTCCGACCTGGCGCTGCGCTCCGAGGTCGACGGCGAGCTCAAGCAGGACGGCCGCACGTCCGACCTCGTCCACAAGATCCCCGAGCTGGTCGAGTTCGTCTCCGGCGTGATGACGCTGCTGCCCGGCGACGTCATCCTCACCGGCACCCCGGAGGGCGTCGGCCCGATCGAGGGTGGCCAGAGCGTCTCGATCACCATCGAAGGCATCGGCACCCTGACCAACCCGGTCGAGAACGTCTAAGCCCTGGTCGCCGGCTCCATCGGCCGCCGGGCGAACGCCGGGGCGTGCTCCGGCCGCAGCCCGAGGCCGAGGAGCCGGGCCGGGACGTACGACAGCCGCGGGAACCGCGCGAACAGCTTGATCATCGGCGCCGGCGGGCCGTTGCGCCTGCCCGCCATCACCGCGCGCATCACGGTCCGGTGCAGCAGCCGTTGCAGCCCCTGCACCAGCAGGGTCGGCGCCAGCCGCCGGGCGCGCACCTTCGCCAGGTCCGCCGGCGACGGGCGGCCCCGGCGCAGCGGCTCGGCCAGCAGCGTCGCCGCCGCGACCGCGTCCTGCACCGCCAGGTTGATGCCGACCCCGCCGATCGGCGACATCGCGTGCGCCGCGTCACCGATGCACAGCAGCCCGTCGACGTGCCACTTGCGCAGCAGGTTGAGCCGCACGTCGAGGAACTTGACGTCGTCCATCGACTCGAGCTCGTGCACGCGGTCGGTGAACTCGGGGCAGATCTGCGTGACGTTGTGGCGGAACGCCTCGATGCCCTGTTCGCGGAGGTCGTCGCCCTTCGGGCCGAGGTAAGCGACCTGGAAGAAGTCGGGCCGGGGGAGCGGCACCGCGAAGCGGCGGTCGCGCATCCGCGGCATGAGCATGCCGTCCGCATCCCCTTCCCGCCGCGAGAGCCGGAACCACCAGACGTCGAACGGGCAGTCGTACTCCCGCGGCACCAGACCGGCTTCGCGGCGGGCCAGCGACCAGCGGCCGTCGGCGGCGATCACCAGGTCCGCGCGGATTTCCCCGGTCTCGCCGGCGGCCGTGCGGTAGGTGATCCCGGCGACCCGGCCGTGCTCGCGGACCAGGCTGGTGCACTCGGTCTCCATCCGCTGGACGAACGTCGGCTCCTTGCGCGCGCTTTCGGCGAGCAGGTCGAGGAAGTCCCACTGCGGCACCATCGCGATGTACGGGTGGGCGACCTTCAACCGGGTGAAGTCGGCCAGCTTCATCAGCTCGCCGTTGTCCTGGGGGAAGCCCGCCGAGCGCAGCTCGCTGTGCGGCAGCGCGTGGAACTTCTCGCCCAGGCCCAGCTCGTCGAGCAGCGTGAGCGTCGACGGGTGGACCGTGTCCCCGCGGAAGTCGCGCAGGAAGTCCGCGTGCTTCTCCAGCACCGTCACCTCGACGCCGGCCCGGGCCAGTAGGAGTCCCGTGACCATCCCGGCCGGCCCGCCACCGATGACGACGCAGCCCGTGCGCTCGGTCATCTCGACCATCTCCCCGTCTATTCATCGCTTGTTGAATAAACCGAGGATGCCCCGGACCGGTCCCCGGCGTCAAGCGTTGTGGCGACGGATACGCTGATCGGGCTATGAGTGAGACATCGGTGGTTCGCGCGCGCTTCTGTCCTTCGCCGACCGGCACCCCGCACGTCGGGCTGATCCGCACGGCGCTGTTCAACTGGGCCTTCGCCCGGCACAACCAGGGGCAACTGGTGTTCCGGATCGAAGACACCGACGCCGCGCGCGACTCGCAGGAGTCCTACGAGCAGCTCCTCGACGGGCTGCGCTGGCTCGGCATCGACTGGGACGAGGGCCCGGAGGCCGGCGGCGACTACGGGCCGTACCGCCAGAGCGAACGGCGCGCGATCTACGCCGACGTCGCCGCGAAGCTCCTCGAGGCGGGGGAGCTGTACGAAGCGTTCTCCACCAACGAGGAGGTCGAGGCGCGGCGCAAGGCGGCCGGCCTGGACCCCAAGCTGGGCTACGACAACTTCGACCGCGACCTCACCGCCGAGCAGATCGCCGCGTACCGCGCCGAGGGCCGCGCGCCGGTGCTGCGCCTGCGCATGCCCGACGCCGACCTCGGCTGGGCCGACCTGGTGCGCGGCGACATCACCTTCCCGGCGAACACGATCCCGGACCCGGTGCTGGTGCGCGCCAACGGCGAGCCGCTGTACACGCTGACCAACCCGGTCGACGACGCGCTGATGAAGATCACGCACGTCCTGCGCGGCGAGGACCTGCTGCCGTCGACGCCCCGCCAGCTGGCGCTCTACGCCGCGCTGGAGCGCATCGGTGTCGCGGAGTTCACGCCGCGGTTCGGCCACCTGCCCTACGTCATGGGCGAGGGCAACAAGAAACTGTCCAAACGCGACCCTTCGTCGAACCTCTTCAACTACCGCGACCGCGGGTTCATCCGCGAGGGCCTGCTCAACTACCTGGCCCTGCTGGGCTGGTCGATCGCCGACGACCGCGACGTCTTCAGCGTCGAGGAGATGATCGCCGCCTTCGACGTCACCAAGGTCAGCGCCAACCCGGCGCGCTTCGACCTCAAGAAGGCCGAAGCGATCAACGGCACCCACGTGCGGGCGTTGCCGGCGGCCGAATTCGTTTCGCGCGTCACGCCGTACCTCGTCACCGCGGGTGTCCTTCCGGAATCGCCGAGCGAGCAGCAGCTGGCCCGGCTGAACGCGATCGCGCCGCTGGTGCAGGAACGCGTCACGGTGCTTTCGGACGCGGCGCCCATGGTGCGTTTTCTGTTCACCGACGAGGACGCTTTCGCGCCGGAAGAAGACGCGGCGGCGAAGAACCTCGGCGAAGCGGCGCAGCCGGTGCTCACCGCGGCGGTCGAGGCGCTCGAAGCGCTGCCGTCGTGGGAGACGGAGGCCATCGAGCAGGCGCTCAAAGACGCCCTTGTGGACGGTCTGGGTCTCAAGCCCCGCAAGGCTTTCGCGCCGGTTCGCGTCGCCGTGACCGGACGGACGGTTTCTCCTCCCCTGTACGAATCGATGGAACTGCTCGGCCGCGACGTCTCACTGGGACGTCTTCGCCGCGCGATGGTCGGATAACCGAAAGAAGACGGTTCGCCAACTGGGAGTAGAGCCGGTGCGCCGGAACAGGGGAGCGGCAATCACCTCTTTGGCAGCGTCGCGAACGCGGCGGTTGCCCTAGCCTCACTGGGTGGATTTCGCCCTGGCACCCCGGACCCCGTCGCGAACCGCCCCCACCGAGGCGGCGCCCGAACCCTGGGCGCCGCCTCGGCTGCGCTTGGTGTGCTTGGACATCGACGACACCCTGATCGACTGCACGGCCGCGATCCGCCGCAGCCTCCACATCCTGACCGGCCGGGGCGACCTGTGGCCGTTGTGGGACCTCATCACCGAAGAGCACGTCGCGCTCGTCGTCGCCGGCGAAATCGACTACGCGACGATGCACCAGCGGCGCACCGACTGCTTCCTCGCCGAGATCGGCATCCTCGCCGACGCCGAGCAGGTGAGTTCGTTCGAGCGCCGCCGAAGAGAGCTGCTCGACCACTCGTGGCAGCTGTTCGACGACGTCCTCGACTGCCTGGAGTGGCTGCGCGCGGCCGGCCTGATGCTGGCCGCCGTGACGAACGCTTCCGGGGGCCACCAGCGCAAGAAGATCGCCAACCTGGGGCTGGCGCCGTTCTTCGACCACATCGCCATCGCCGGCGAGCTCGGCGTGGCGAAACCCGATCCGGTGATGTTCCACACGGTCTGCCTCGGCCTCGACTGCGCTCCCGCCCAGGCGGTCCACGTCGGCGACAAACTGGACACGGACGCGATCGGCGCCCGCGACGCGGGTCTCGGAGCGGTCTGGCTCGACCGCGACGCCATCGGCGAACGCGCCCCCGAGGGCGTCCACCGCGTCGCCGGGCTGGCCGAGCTGCCTGAGCTGCTGGTTTCGGAGTACGCGACGATCGGCGTCCCGGCCCAGCGGGTCAGTGGGACCCCCGCCTTCACGGTGGGGAACGGCGTGCTCTAGTATTTCTCCTCGTGCGGTGCTGAACCGGCCAAGCCGAATCGGTACCTCACTGGGGTATGGTGTAATTGGCAGCACGACTGGTTCTGGTCCAGTTAGTCTAGGTTCGAGTCCTGGTACCCCAGCTGCGGAGAGTGACCCCCTTGCGGAGCGAGAAATCGCCTCTGGTAAGTTCTCTCCAGCAAGAAAAACAAAAAAGCCCCTGGGAAACCAGGGAAAGATCCTAAGCCCCCGTCGTCTAGCGGCCTAGGACGCCGGCCTCTCACGCCGGTAGCGTGGGTTCGAATCCCATCGGGGGTACAAGCAGCTACCACTCAAGTCCGTCTGACCCAGGTCAGACGGACTTTTTGGTGTGCTGGGAGACATCGCGTCAGAGATCCTTTCCGCAGTTTGCGCGGTCTTGGGTAGCTGATCACTGGGTAGTCTAACTGTGATCGTCACCTCGTCTCCGGATCCGTGGATGTGAACACTGAGCCGGGTGACTTCGAACAGCTCGTAGAGCAGCTCTTGCGGCGCCTTGACCAGGTTGACCGCGAGGTAGGGGAGCGCCTCGATTCGTTCGACGTCGGCCGCGGTTGGACCCGCTGGTTGGTCGGCGTCGGCCGCGTCGAGCTTGGCGATGATGGCCAGTGGTGCGGCTTTCTGGCCTTCGAGTTCGTTGTAGCTCTGGCGAAGGCCGCGGGTGAACGGGTCGTCTGGGTCCCCTTCGCGGGCCTGCCGCATGATGGAGTCTTGCTGGCGGGCGATGGTGGCCAGCAGCTTCCGCTGGCGTTGCCGCTCGGCGTCGCGTTCTCGAGCTGCGGTGTCGTCGACGCCGGCGAGTTCGCCTTCGAGGATCGATCGCCGTTCCGGGCTGAAGAGCCGGTCGGCGTAGAACCGGCAGATGGCCTCGAGGAGCTCGTCCTCGCGCACCCGGATCGACGTGGGTAGCCCGGGGTGGAGGTCGGGCTTGCCCTCGTTGTTCTTGCCGGGCCAGCAGAGGTAGTAGACGGCGCTCTTGCCCTTCTTGTCGCCGACCATGCGGCGTCCGCAGTTGTGCAGGACCCGGCCACGGAGCAAATACTTGCGCTTGGCCAACGGGTGCGAGCTGAGGGTGTTGCCGTCGCGCGAGCCGCGATTCTGGGCGCGATCGCCGTTGATCTCGTCGAACATCCACTTTTCGATCAGTGGTTCGTGGACCGGCTTGGGCGACCACACCCACTTGTAGGTCTCGTTGACCCGCCCGCGCTTGGAGGTTGTCGCCCGCCGGTTGAAGACCTGGTAGCCGGTGTACTTCGGATTGCGCAGGATGTTGTAGACGGCGCTCCTGGACCACGAGCCTCGCGTACGTGCCTTGCACGGCGCCTCGGGCGGTGGGTACGTGTCGAGGTCGGCGTTCAGCCGCTGAGCGATCGTCGTGCAGCCGACGCGTTCGTAGTAGCGCCAGTGTGCGATCTGCGTGATGGTCAGGCCCTTGAGGCCGTCCGGCTCGAGCCGAGACTTGGTCTTGCCCTTCTCCGCCTTGACCGGACTCGGGTGCGGGACGACCTTAGCCCGGTACCCGTGCGGGGGCTGCCCGATGTTCCAGCCGTCCCGGACGTGGGTGCACAGGCCGCCCCAGGACTGTTCAAGGGTGTTGAGGACCTCGTACTCCGCGATCGACTGGTTGATCCTGCGCTGCAGGACCCGCTGAGCGCGGCTACCCGACAGCGTTATCGGCTCGTTGGAGGCGAACAGCGGGACGTCGGCTCGTTCGAGTTCTCGTTCGACTGAGAGTCCCTCGAAGGCCCGGCGAGCCACCCGCGAGATGCTCTCGCACATCACCACGTCGAAGCGTCGGTCGTGGCGAGACGCCTCTTCGAGCAGGTCGGTGATGCCCCCGGCACGGGGAATCGGGATATCGAACCGCTCGTAGCCTTGCCCCTGTCCGCGTTCGCCGAGTTCGAGACGACCGGACTCGACATCGAAGAAGTGGGTCGTGATGACCCACGACGCGGGCAAGGCGTTCTTGCTGTTCGTCAGCTGACGGATGATGGACTGGCGTGGGTCCTGTTGGTCTTCGGTCGAGGTCCGGGCCAGGAAGGCGACGCGGACCTCGTCGTTCAGCAGGGCACGTGGCATCCCCAACGGGGACACGGCGTAGTCGGACAATCCCGCCGACGGCGGTGCCCAATCCTCAATGGTCATGAGTGGTGCTCGTCCTTCTCGGACTCTTCGCGGAGGCGCGACTGGGCCCAGCCGAGGAGCTCGTGGGTGATGGTCGCGAGGCGGGTGCGAACCCGCGCGCCTTCCGCGCCGGAGATGTCGTCTACCCGATCGGAATACGTTCGGCCGCAAGCACTGTCGAGTCGCCAGACGCTGTCGGGAGACGACGCTAGCGTGGGTTCGTCGTCGCCGACAAGTGCGCGGCTTCCTGCGCCGGGTTCTGCCCGAAGGCTGTCTTCACTCGCGAAATGGCGAGCCACGAGAGCACCTCCGCTCGAAACGAGACTTGAGAGAGGCAAGGTCGGGGCGTACCCGCGCGATTCTCCGGACGACACCGCCGCAGCTTTCGAGACCGACTCCACCGGGGTCTCGTCGCGATCTCGGACGTCAACGCCACTGGCCGCGTCCCTGTCGAGTACCACTCGTCCGAGTGAATCGCCGCTTGCTCCTGAGCCGGGGCAAGGATTCGGCCGAGCAAGGGGGCGAGGGGCGCCTCCGACGCTGGCCCGGATCTTGTCACCCGAGCCGAGGAGTCGGTGTCATGTCCGCGTCGAGCAGCCGATCCACCGCGAACAGCCCGTTGACGATGTTGCAGAAGCAGTTCGCGCAGCCGCGTGCCGTCGCTAAGTTCGACCAGGCGTTGCGGGCGTGGTCCACGGAGGAACCGGTGCTGTTGGAGATCTCCGACCACGGCGATCTGGTCGCCCTGCTGTCCACCCGGGACTACAGCCGGCACGACGAGGTGCTTCACGCCCTTCTCGTGCGGGCGGCGACGAAGAGCGGAGCGGGCGTGGTCGCCGCCGAGATCGTGGTGAACGCGATGCTGCCCGCGGTCCCGGGCATCGTCGCTCGCGTTGTCCGCGCTGCTCGAGCGGCGGCCGGGGGAGTGGGTGCCCGGCGCGGGGTGACCGGTGGTGGTGTCTCGGCATCGGAAGACAGCCGGGACATCCAGGCGTCGGTGATCGGGCACCTCTGGGAGCAGTCTCGCTGCTACCCCTTGCGCCGCCGGCACCACGTCGCGGCGAACTTGATGCGCGAGACCCAGCGAGCGGCCCAGCGAGACTTCGGCGTCGACCACGGCCAGGCCGCGGCGGACGTCGTCAGCATGGACGACGACGAAGTCCACCGACCGCTGGCAGCCGCGCGAGACGAGGTGGACGCCTCGGAAGAGCTCCTCGAGCTGCTGTCGTGGGCAGTGGAGGAGGAGCGGCTCGACGAGCATTCCTCGACCATCCTGACCACGAGGTACTTCCGCGGCCCGATCGGCCGCGACGGGGTGGCCACCGATCGGCAGGTCGGGGCGCTGATCGGCCTGAGCCAGCCGACGATCACCCGGCACCGCCAGCGGGCGGTGGAGCAGCTGGTCGAGGCCGCGTCGGAGTTCCCGGGTCGCGACCTGCCCTGGGCCGGCTGAATCACCACGGGTCGGTGCTTCGCCTGCCTCCACAGCAGGTCCGCCGACGAATTGGAGCGTCCGATGCCCGGAACCGGTCGAAATCCACTGGCCAGGCTGCTGCCGGACGCGGACGTCGAAACGGCGCTGCGGGGAGTCACCCGCCGCGGTAGCCGGTTGTTGGCTTGGCTCGCCGTGCTCGCGAGCCCGCTGCTGACGGTCGGCGGTCTCGCTGTCTTCCAGCCAGCGGGTGCGCCGCCGACGCGGGACGGCGGCGCGCCCGCGCCCTCGGCGACGCCGGCGGGCTGGGCCGAGATGTACGTACGGGCCTGGCTCTCGGCGACCCGAGACGACTCCGCAGGTCTCGAAGTGTTCTACCCGGCTGCGACGAAGTCGCAGCGCGCTCCGGGGACCCAGGTACCGGTCGACACCGCGACGGTCTCGGTGGTCTCGCCGGTCGGCGGACAGTGGTCCGTGGTCGTCGTCGCCGACGTGTTGCAGTTGCAGCCGGACGGCAAGCGCAGGGCGACGACGATGTGCGCCCAGGTCACGATGGTGGGTGCGGAAGACGCGTACGTGGCCGCTGCGCTGCCTTCGCCCGTTGCTTGCCCGGGTACCTGGCCGGCTGTGGCGCTCGGGTACAACGAGGTGGCCGACCCCGGAGGACCGATCAGTCAGTCCGTCGCCGGATTTTTGGGCGCGTACCTCGCGGGGCAAGGCCAGCTCGACCGGTTGATCAGTCCCGGGGCAAGGCTTGCCCCGCCGCACCCCGCTCCGTTCACGGACGTCCGGGTCCTCGAGCTGAAGACGCGCGAAAGGTTCGAACCGGGCCAAGCCGCTCGCCCACCCGACGGGACCGCTGTGAGCGTCTTCGCGCACGCCTTGGCGTTCGACGCCATCGCGCAGAGCACGCCAGTCGACTACGCGCTGACCCTCGTCGCGCGGGCCGGTCGCTGGGAGGTCAAGGAAATCGACCCGGGTCCTCAGCTGGCTGGTCAGTGATCACCAGATCCGGATGAGCCAGCGCGAGGCGGACACCTCGATCCCGGACTCTGCGTCTTCTTGCTGCCGGCGGTCGAGGACGAAAGCCTGGATCGTCAGCTTGCCCTCGGTGGGCAAGCTGATGGCGAGGTCTCGCGGAGACGGTGTCGTCGACACCAGATATAGCTGAGCGTCGACAGCCGTGATCGTTATCTCCAACGAGTCCAAGAACTCGTCCGGACTGGTCCGCGGACGGTCGGGCCAGACCTCGACGGTGACGTCGAGCTTGTGAATGCCCGGGTCGAGCCGGAACAGCACGGCGTTGTCGCCGATGACGGCGTGGGCCGGATTCGCGTCGGATCGGCCAGCCAGCTCAACAGCGGCCCCCAGCACGTCGCCGGTGCCGATGAGGAACTGGTTGAACTCGGGGCTGAGTTCGGTGCGGGCGACCGCGATCGGAGCGTCAGCACTCACGGTCGCCGAGCCTAACCTGCATCACGCGGATCCGGTGCTCGCGTGTCTCCCGACGAACAGCGCATCGGCCCGGCATTGCTGCGAGGCGAGCCGTCCGACGGAAGGGAGAGACGATGACCGTGCTCGCCGCGGACGTGAAGTCCTGGATCGACACCAACCTCGCCTGGGGTGACCAGTCCGTACGTCGGCTGATCCTGCTGGCCGCCATCGTCGGCGGCATCGGGCTGCTGGTCGGCACGCGCGGGAACTTCACCCGGGCGATCAAGTACGGGGTGATCGCCGCGATCTTCCTCGGCATCCTGCTCAACCTCGACGGCGTCGCGGGCATGTTCGGCGCCTGGTTCACGCATTGACCGCGCCGAAGGGCCGCGGGGACGTCCTGGTCGGCCGCTCCTACACCCGATCGCGTCGGCTCCCGCGGATGTTCGGGCGGATGCCCGGTCGCGACGGCGGCTACCTTCCCGGCGGTCCGTACACGGTGACCCAAGGAGCGTTGTTCCTGGTCCTGCTCGCCGTGGTGTGGAAGCTGCCGCTGCTGGACTGGCTCGGTCCGGCTCGCTGGGGAGTGCCGCTCGCGGCGGTATTCGTGCGGCGGGCTCGCATCGAGTCCCGGACGCCGCTGGGCTGGCTCGCCGGGCTCGGTACGCATCTTTGCGCTTCGGCGACCGGCACGGTCGGCCGCCGCTCGTGTCGACCCGCGCGGCCGAAGTGGCACCGCGCCGGGCTGTACGTGCACCTTGTCGATGAAAGCGAAACCAAAACCGCGGAAGCGGCATCGCCGCTGCAGCTGGTGCTGGCGCGCAACCGGGAGCGGTGATGGACAGTCCGGTGACCGATCTGGCGGGCAACCTGCTGTTCTGCGCCGACGGCTCGACCTGCGCCGTCTGGCGGGTCCTGCCGCACGAGAGTGCTCGCGCCAGCGGTCGCCGGTTGCGGGACCTCTACGACCGCACCGTGACGCTGATGAAGTCGCTGCGCGGCGAAGTGATGATCGCTTCCCTGTGCGAGCAGGTGCCGCCCCACGCGATCGTCCGGCGATGCGTCGCGGGCATCGACCTCGACGCCAACCCGCAGTGGGCGGAGACCGTCCACAACGCGTGGGATCAGCTCGACACCCTCGACGTCCTCGGCCGCACCTACTGGCTCGCCAAGCCCCTGTCCGGGCACGGTTGGAAAGAATCCGCTCAGGCAATGCTGCGCGCGACGAGCGCGGCCCTCGGTGAGCAAATCGGCCTCCCAGCGCGGCCGGCGTCCGCCGCGGCGGTGGCTGCAGGCCGGGAGCGGTCCCGGGTGGTGGCGCAGGAACTCGGCGGTGCCATCCCGCTGCGGCCGGCTTCGGAGGCGGAGTTGCTGTGGTGGCTCAGCCGCGCTCCGGTCCGCGGTGTGAACGAACCTCAGCTCGACCGCATCTCTTCAGTGCACAACACCGGCGCCGCAGTGCGTCGAGGGAGTGGACGGTCCCGGTTGACGCTCCTCCGCGGCTGCGTCTTCGACGAGGGAGGCCGGACTGATTCGGCCGAAGATCGCCGAGGTTGGGGGCCGTTCGGGCTGCTGAACCGTCGGTTCGTCAAGTGCGTGACCCCGCACGACGAGGGCGTGATCGCCAGCTACCAGGCATACCTCGTGCTGGCGGAGATGCCGCGCGTGTTCACCTTCCCCGGTCACGAAATCCTTGCCCGGCTCTCGGACATCGGCTTCGGCGTCGACTACGCGCTGCGGATCACCGCCCGGTCGAACGAGGACGCTCGCGTCGCCAACCGGCGCCGCACCCGCGACCTCATGAGCCAGGACGAGGAGCATGCCGGCGACACCGCGGGCGTCCCGGCGGACGTTGTGTCGGCGCAGGAGGAGATCCAGCACAAGAACGCCCGCCTCGGCGCCAGCTCCACCGAGATCGACCTCGAAGTCGGCGTCGTCGCCTGCGTCTGGGGCGCCACCGCCCGCGACGCGGACGCTCGCGCCAAGGTGCTCCGGCAGGCGTTCCTCGGCGGCGAATACCGGTGGGAACGACCGCTCGGCGGCCAGCGGCAGCTCTACCAGGCGATGCTCCCGGGTAGCCGGACGCCGATGGTGGTCCGCGAATGCAGCCAGAACCTTCTCTCCACGGACGCGGCCATGCTCCTGCCGGTGTCGGCGACCGACTTCGGAGATCCCGCCGGCGCCCTGTTCGGCTTGACCGTCGACGGCGGCGCCATCGCGCCCTTCCTGCTCGACCCGACGTACGGCCCGACCCACGACTCGTCCGGCGGCATAGCGGTTATCGGCGAGCTAGGCGCCGGCAAGTCGGTCGTGCTGAAGAACGTCGCCGCGGTCGTGCGGCTGATGCTCGACGGCCGCGTCATCGTCATCGACCGGACCCGCAGCCGCGAATGGGCACCCGTCGCCGCCGCGTTGCCGGGGAACGCGCAGATCGTCGACGTCATCGATCCGAGCCTCGACGACCGCCCCGGCGCGGCCGAGCTGCGGCATTCGTGCGATCCGTTGCGGGTTTTCCGCGAAGCAGGCAAGTCCAGCACCGGCATCGCCGAAACCTTCTTTGCGTCCTGGCTCGATCTGGAATCCAACTCCGCCGAGCGGGACGCGCTCGGGCGCGGCCTCGACGCCGTCAGCGGACATCCAGACGCTTCCAGTAACCGACTTGTCGACATCCTCCGCAAGCACGGTGGACGCGATGCCGCTGCTCGCGCGCTGGCCGACCGGCTTGAGCGGCTGCGGCGCGATCCGATCACCCGCCCGGTCTTCGATCCCGACCTCGCGCCGGTCGATCTGTTCGGCGCGGACATGGTGGTGTTTTGCACCAACGAGATCCCGCTGCCGAGCGCGCTTGAGATGAGCAACGGGCGGATGGCCTCACGCATCCCGCCGCGCAAGCTCTTCGGCCGCGCCTTCCACCTGCTCATCGCCGCGATCGCGAAAGAAATCTGCTTCACCCCAGGCCGGTGGGGCGAGTTCATCTGCGACGAGGCCTACAACGTCACCGGCACCCCCGAAGGCCAGCAGATCGCGCTGGAGTTCGTTCGCGATGGCCGCAAACACGGCGCCGACGCCGCCTTCGGTTCTCACGCACCGAAAGACCTCGGCGACGATGTCCTGCGTGGACTGATCGCGGTCCGGTTCCTCGGCCGCCACCGCGACGACGGCCTTGCCCGCAGCGGCCTGGCCTGGCTCGGCGTCGACCCGGCCGACGCCCACTACCACGAGGTCGTCACAAAAGAACTTTCGCCGATGAATCCGGCCGGTGGCGACGAGGAACGACGCAGCCGAGCCGGGGAGTTCCTCGTTCGTGACCACAGTGGACGAATCGGCAAGGTGAAAGTTATGACCCAGCCGTACCGGACCTTGCCGGATGCCGTGCTCACCACGCCCACCGTTGCCCGCGGTCACGGAGGCTAGCCGCGCAGCGTCAGGCGCGCGTCCAGGTCAGCGGATCACAACTGGGCGACCGGCAGGCCGAGCTCCGCGCACGTGTTCGCAGTGCCCGGGAACACTCCCACCGCGCCTTCGGTGGCGCCTGCGGCCCCGGAGGTAAGGACGCACGCGACGAGCTGCGGAATCCGGTAGGAGGTAGCTCCGGGCTGCCGCGGCTGGAAGTCGTAGACGTTCGACTGCCAGCTGTCGCCACAGATCTGCATGATGTCGCCGGTCAGGTCGACGCGACCGTCCCGGCCGCCGACGCCGATCGCGACGTGCTGGTTCGGTGCGGTGCTGCCGATGTCGGCGGTGCGGTAGCAGTACCCGATCTCTCGTTCGGTCGGCGCGAGGAGGCTGCCCGGGGCGGCGGTGTCGACGGCGCTGTGCCCGCCGGCGGCGAGCATCACGCCGACGGAAAGACCGGCGAGGCCGACCACGGCGGCGACGACGCCGATCAGTGCCTGGAGTCGCCGGCGAGCCTGCCCGCGGGACTCCAGAGCGTCGAGGTCCAGCTGCAGCGGAGGTTCGTCGGCGCCGAGCGCCCGGACCAGCAGGTCCTTCTCGTCGGTGGTCATCGGGTACTCCCCTCGGTCGGGCCGGTCGCCGTGGCGGGTTCGCCGAGCAGCTGCCGGAGTGTGGTGAGACCGCGCGCGGTCTGCGATCGCACGGTGCCTTCGGAGATGCGCAGCACCTTCGCGACTTCGGTGCTGGTCAGGTCGCTGAAGTACCGCAGCACCAGGACCGCGCGCTGCCGCGGCGGCACCTGCTGCAGGCGGCGCGCACGTCGAGCGCGTCCGCCTGCTCCGCACTCGCGGCCGGTGTGTCCGGTAGTTCGTGACGCAGCTCGGCGCGGCGGTACGGGCGGCGGGACTCGTCGATCGCCAGCCGGGCGATGACCCGGCGGGCGTAGGCGTCGACGCCGCCCGGGTCGATGCGTTGCCAGCGGGTGTAGAGGCGTAGCAACGCCGTCTGGACGAGGTCTTCGGCCAGTGCCCAGTCACCGCACATCAGGAGCGCTTCCCGCCGCCAGATGACGGCCCGGTCCCGCGCGACCTGGCTGAACTCCCATCGATCGGCCACGATCACCCCTCTCGCCGGTACATACGAGACCACACCGGCAGACCGTTGCATGATCGTCCCAACGAATCTCCAGAACGCTGCGCCACGCACGCTGACCTGCATGAAACCGCCCCACCGGAGCCCTGTCTGAAGCACGACGGTGCGACGGGAGGGTCGATGAGGCTGGCATTGGCGCTGACGATCGCCATCGCGATCGCGCTGCTGAATCCCGTCGTGGCCACAGCGCAGACCACAGCGAACCCGTGCGAGCCGTACCCGACGTGCTTGTGGATCCCCGGCAACCAGCCGGCCCCGCCGAAGCCCGATCCGGACGCGCCACCACTGCCACTGCAGGACGCCCCCGGCCATCACGTCCATCTCGGCGGGATCTTCAGCATCGACGACGGCTACGGCCGCGATCTCCACAACTACGACCTCTTCGCCAACCTGCCCTCGCTGCTGGACAACCCGATGCCGGCGATCTGGCTGTGGCTGGGCAACATCGGTTTCGCCGTCGGCAAGTACGCGGTCGGGTTCTCGGTCTGGTTCACCGAATGGGCTGCCTCCACTCAGGTCTTCGACTGGATCAAGGCGCCGGCCCGCGACCTCGAAGGCATCTGGCAGACCTCGATCATCGGCGCGCTGAAGCTGCGCGAGATCGCCCTCCTCGTCGCCACCTGCTACCTCGGGCTGCTGTTCGCCCGCGGCCTGACCACCCGAGCGTGGCGGGAGACCGCGTCCACTATCGCGGTCAACGTCCTCGCCATCGCGATCCTCACCCACCCCGTCGACTTCCTCATCGGCGACGATGGCGTTCTCTCCCTCAGCCGCGACCTCGGCGCCGACGTCTCCAGCGTCATCATGGGCCAGCAGCCCGGCGGCACCGGAAACCCGGCCGCGCCGATCGGCCAAGCGTTCATCGACAACCTCCTCGTCACGCCCTGGGAGACGCTCAACTACGGCACGCCGATCAGCCGCGTCAAAGGCATCGAAGGCGCCTGCCAGTACTCGGTCAAGAGGGTCCTCGACGACGGGCCCTGGTCGAGCAAGGACGACAGCACCAAGGCCCGTGAGCTCGACGGATGCCCCGGCGACTACGGCAAGTACAACGAGGTCGCCGACGGCGACCGCGCCCTCGGGGCCTGGCTGTACGCGATCGCGATGCTCCTCTTCGCGATCCTGGTGGTCTGCCTGAACGCCGTCCAGGTCCTTGCTCCCTACCTGCTGCTGTTCGAAGGGTTGCTGCTCGCACTCGCGTTGGTCGCCGCGCTGGTGCCCTCGATGCAGCACCAGCTCGCCTACCGGGTCAGCTCGATCGCTGCCACCATCGCCAGGTTGCTGGCCGGCATGGCCTTCCTGGCCATCATGACCGTGCTGCTGCGCACCCTCATGCTGGCCGACCTCGGTCCTCAGCTCGTTCGCTTCGCGGTCATCGACCTCGTCGTCTTCTCCGGCTTCCTGTTCCGCAAACGCCTCACCGCGAACCTGCAGCGTGTCCGTGGCCAGGTGAACGAGCGCATGCAGCGTCTGGCTCGCCCTGGTCGCGCCGCCAAGGCCCTGCCGACACCCGTCGTCCCCGCTGGTCCGGACCGGCTCGCTCGCACCATCAAGGCCGGCACCTCGGCATTCGCCGAGACATTCGCACCCGCTGGGAAGTTGAAGGAACGGCTGGTCACAGCTGGCCGCGTCGGCGGCCGTGTCGGCGCGAACGTCGTGAAGTACACCGCTGGGGCGCCGGTCTCGTGGCCGCAGGTCGCTCATCGTGCACAGACCGCGCTGACAGCGAAGGCGGGTGCCGCCAAAGGTGCGTTGGCGCGCCGAGCTGACGCAGCGAAGACATACACGGCCGCGTACGCAGGTAATCTCGGCGCGGCGACCGGTGCGCTGCCGGCGTGGCATGCCGCCGCCACCGTGCTCACCGCCGTCGGTAACCGGCCGGTCGGTCAGCAGCCTGCACCCACGTATCTGGCCGCGGAAATCGCCGAGGTGACTCCGCCTGCGGACGGGAGGAAGCCGGAGTTCACCGGCCGCGACCTGGCGGCTGCTGCTGGCGCGAGCGGATCTCGGGCGAAGCCGCCCGTCTTGCCCGTGTCGTTGCCGCCCGCGACGCTGCCGCCGCCGGTTCCCTGGATTAAGCGGCTGCGCGACCGGCTCGGTAAAGCTGGTGACAGCCGATGAACCCGCTGCTCGTCGTGCAGGCAGCCGAGGTAGCGCGGGAGCACGTGCGCCGGCACCCAGGTCGCTGGGGATGCCTCGCGGCCCTGCTGTTCTTCGGACCGCCCGCGGTCTGCGTGCTCATTGTCGTCGTCCTGCTGACCGCGCTGACCGGCGCCGGCGACACGAGCTCCGCCGCTGCACCGACGGGAGGTGCCGTTGCCGATATCCCCGCCGACTACCTGACGCTCTACCGCGAGGCTGCGCGGACCTGTCCCGGGCTCGACTGGTCGATCCTCGCTGCGATCGGCAAGGTCGAAACGGATCACGGGCGGTCGAAGCTGCCGGGTGTCCACAGCGGGGAGAACAGCGCCAAGGCCGGCGGTCCGATGCAGTTCCTGCAGCCCACGTTCGACAGCGTCGTCGCCCGCCACCCGATTCCACCGGGTGGAGCGCATCCACCGTCGCGCTACAACCCTCACGATGCGATCTACGCCGCCGCGGCCTACCTCTGCGACTCCGGAGCACGCGAAGGCCGGGACCTGCACGCCGCGATCTTCGCCTACAACCACGCCGAGTGGTACGTCCGGAAGGTGCTCGACCAGGCGCAGCGTTACAACTGCGCATCCGTGCAGGCGCCGAACCACGCGGCTCAGCTGGCAATCGCTTTCGCGTGCGACCAGCTCGGTCTGCCGTACGTCTGGGGCGGTGATGGACCCGCCAACGGCGATCCGGGCTTCGACTGCTCGGGGCTGACCAAGGCGGCGTACGCCTCAGGCGGGATCGACCTTCCCCGTACGGCGCAGACCCAGTACTTCGCGGGACCGCGGATCGCCAGTGACCGGCTTGAGCCGGGGGACCTTGTCTTCTTCGGAACCAGTCCGAGCCACGTTACCCACGTCGGGCTGGTCCTCACGAACGGTTCGATGATCAATGCGCCGGACTTCGGCAAACCCGTTCAGGTCGACAGCATCGGAAGGGTCTTCGGCGCCACCCGGCCGGCGCGGTGACACAGACCCAGGTGGCTCTCGTGGCCGACACTGCTGCCTCGCTAGGCGCCGTAACAGGCCACGCGCCACGGACGACTTCGAATACCTCACGAGGATCGGAGCGGAGATGACGAGCTACTACGTCAAGACCCCGCAGCGGTACGCCGCTGTTCAGTTCACCGGAGACGCCTCAGCCTTCATGACCGCGATCAGCGCGGCGACGAACCAATGGGGCTTCCCGGCCCACTACGTCGACGCGTCGGGCACGACACTGGTCGTTGAATACAGCGCGAACGCAGGAAGCGGACTCGTCAAAGTCCCGGAGAACGCCTACCTCGTCTTCCCTCCGGACAACCAAATCGAGGCACCGTATGCCGTTTACGGCTTCGAGGGCACCGGACTCTCCCCGTACGAGTCGATCTACGTCTCGCCCCAGAGCTGACCACGGCCTTCAGGTCGTACGACTCGCCGCCGAAACACCAGCGGCGATTCACGTCGCCGGGGCGGACAGCCTCGGTGTGGGGGCCGGACGTATCGTTCCGCCTCCAGCCTCCTGTGCTGCCGAGCACGCACGCAGACGAGCTGCGACCCACGGGTCGTCCTGCAGTTCTGCCGGTAAGATGGTATCGGCGTCAATCACCGCGCCAGCAAGCTGCTCGGCGCTGATACCCTCGGCGCCGAGAAGGTTCGCGCTGGACAGGTCGGTGCCGGTCAGGTCTACACCTTCAAAGACGGCCTCGCGCAGATCTGCGCGGTACAAATGGGAGTTCTGAAGCTGAGCATCTCCGAGCGAAGCGCCTCGGACGTCGGCGTAGTTGAGGATGCTCGTAGAGAGATCGGCGCCCCTCAGATCAGCTCGGCGGAGATCGGCTCGGGTCAGATACACCCGCGAGAGCCGAGGCGGTCGTTCGAATTTGTGATGGCGTGCCGAAAGGCGGGGAAGTGAGGCGCCGAGCAGTATCGGCCGATGATGTTCTGGCCGGTCAGGTCGACGGGCGATGACGATGATGATGGCTTGGACGTCTTCGTCGAGATTTTTCGGCTCGGGTGGGTACGGCGGCTCATCGGGCCTCTGCCATGGAGGATCTGGTTCGGCGTCGTCGGCGAAAGTCGGTGCTGACGAGCGTGCCCGGACAAAGGTGCACAACAGTTCCAGGACTGCGGCGTGGTCCCTAGGTGACTCCCTCATCACGTGCTCGAGCGCGTAGATTCCACCTAATCGCTCCTCCGGGGACGATGCTCCTAGCTGAGCGGTGGCTTTGTGGAACCGTTCAGTGACCTGCCCGCGACGATTCAGGACAAAAGATCTCGCGGTGAATGCCGCCCGCTCAACGTCGCTGCGCCAGCGAAAGCTAGTAAGACCGTCTGTCGTACGGCGTTGACAGCATCAGCTTGCTCCTTGCCCCGCAAGCCTTGCGCTTCGCTGGTGGTCAGCCACCACGACCGCGGGCCGAGGACTTGTAGTACGAAACCGACGGAGCCGATCAGTGAAGCTGCTGCGATCAGCCATGGATGTCGCAGCTGCGCGCGAATGCTACTAGCCAGCCCAGGAAGTTTCATGATCGCATCTTGCGGGACACGCCGCTCGCCCGGCACAACGGTCGAAGGTCCCGCGCCCCGTCGCATGGAATCGCCTGAATTAGCCACCTGTCTTGATCTCATGACAATAGCAAGTGGGAAGGCGTGGCGATGACGTCGACAAACCGGAGCGCAATGCTCGTTGGCCCGTGCGTTGGCAGCGCGTTCGTAAGCCTAGTCAGCCGTGCGGTTTGCGCTGGTCGTGCTGAAGATTCGGGGCTGGCCCCTAATTCCGACATGTTCCCCGGCACGCATGGCCGCCAGGCCATGCTTAGGAACAGTGCGCCGGAGGCGCTCCGTCTGGGCGACGTCTTCGCGAGCGGCGCGTTGTGGTGGGTGACCAGCGGCGCTGTCGCGATCCTGATCGCGGTCTTCGTCCTCCACCGACACTTCCGTTCCCACCACCTCCGCTCCCGTGTCCGGTTCGACCTGCTGCCAACCGCCGGCTTCGATCCGTCGCCGCAAGCCGTGCTGAGTTTCGCGCATCAGCTTGGGCGGGTGCGGCCGGTGCACGGCTGGGTTCCCAAGGGCGCAATCGGGGTGCGGATCCGGTTCAGCACGGAACCCGAGTACGGGAAGATGGTGATGAGCGTGGAGGGGCGCGAGTCCGTGACCGGCGTGCTCAACAAGCTCGTTTATCCGGACGTCGAAATCCGGCGGGTGGTGCCCCGCGAAGAAGCGGTTCCGGTTGGCGGCGAGGGTGAAACGTCCTCGCCGCCAACCGGACGACAGCGGTGATCTCTCCCCAGTGATCTGCTGGCCACCGCACGGCTACTTCTTGGTGGCGGCGACCTTCTTGCGCGGCGCGCGCTTGCGGGGTGCCGGAGCCTCAGCCTCGGTGACCTGAGCCGCTTCGTAGGCCGAAATCACCTCGGAGGACAAACGTCCGCGCTCGGAGACCTCGTAGCCGTTCGCGTTCGCCCAGGCGCGGATCTGCTGGTTGCGTTCGCGGTCGGTCGAGCTGGTAGTCGACTGGCCGGTCGCGACGCGGACCTTGCGGCCACCGGTGCGGCGGCCGGCGGCGATGTACCGAGCGAGTTCGTCACGCAGGGCGGCGGCGTTGTCGTCGGAGAGGTCGATCTCGTACGTCACGCCGTCGAGCGAAAACGGAACGGTGTGGGCGGCGGGGGTGCCGTCGATGTCGTCGAGCATCTCGACGAGGACCTTCTGGGCCATTCCTGCTCCTTGAAGCGGTATATACCAGTGTTCTGGCGGTTGTGACCGAGCACACGAATGACGTGCTCCACTGTGGAGTATATCCATACCGATCGGTTTGGGGAGATATCTCCCCCGTCCTGTATCAAATACACCACGTTCGTGCGTGGCTTCGAGGAAACCTGCGTCTGCGCGAGGAGAAGCCACCGTGAATCCACAACCGGCGGCAAGGAGCAATGCGGATCTGCAAGTTGCACGTGCGGAGCTCGTGCTGGCTCGTCCGGCGCACCTGTCGCTGGCGGCTATGCCTGTCCGGCCCGACGATCCGTTGCAGGCATTGGCCAACGCGCTCGGTGACGTACGCCCGGATCTCGGCGAGTCGGTCGACGTCTGCCTTGACCTGATCCCGCTTACACCGGCGCGGATCCGCCACCACGGGAGGCAGGTCGCCGAAGAACGCGGCTTTGGCTGGGGGTTGTTCCGGACTGTTGGTGAGGTCCTGACCGATCTGCTCGGCGAATTCCTGCCGACTGCGCGGGCCGCCGGCGCATACCGGACAGCGACGAAAACGGCGCAGCGAGTGAGGAACAAGTTTGCGACGGATGAACCCGTATTCGCTGTTCAGCTGCTGATTCGCGCGCAGTCGGAGATCCCGGGGCGAGCCCAGGCGCACTTGCGGAGTGTGATCGGTGCGTTCGACGTGTATCGCGGCGAGAACTACTGGCGTGTTCGGGGCCCTCGGATCTTCGGTTGGCACTTCGGAGCCGACACCATCCTGGTGCGCAGGCTCTTCGATCGCCGGTTCGAGACCGGCATGGCCAAGCCGCGTCCGGGGTCGTTGGTGACCACAAGTGAAATCGCCGCGCTGCTGAAACCAGCCTCCGGCCGGTGCCAGTCGCCGGTGATCGCCCGTAGCCGTGGCTGGGTGCTGCCCGCGCCGCGGGAAGTCCCGACCTACCGGCCTGGCACCGGCTTGGTGCGCCTCGGCTACGTCACCGACGTCAACGGCAGTGAGCGGCTTGTCGGCGTGCCCCTGCGCGAACTGCTGTTCTCCGCCCGCTTCGGCAAGGCCGGCTTCGGGAAGACCGAGGAAGCCCTGGCCCAGGCGATCGAGATCGCGCGGCTCGGCGGCGGTGTCTGGTTTCTCGACCCGCACGCCGACGGCTGGAAACGCGCCAAACCGTACCTGTCCGACCCGGCGCTGCGGGCGCGGCTGTGGGAGGTCAACCTCGACGTCCGCGGCCGGAGCAAGCGCTTGCCTGGCTGGAATCCGCTGAGCATGCAGGGCTTCACCGAGTCCGACATCGAGGACCGCGTCGACGCCGTGGTGACCTCATTTGCCGCGGCGCTGGGCTGGGGCGACGCGGCACCACGGGCGAAGTCGGTCCTCACCAAGGCCTGCGAGGCGCTCTGCTACCTCGCCATGCGCGTGCCCGCCGGCTGCGCGCCGACGATCTTCCAGATCCCGACGCTGCTGGACGACGAAACCTGGCGCGAGTCCGTCCTGCCGGCGCTGAAGCCGTCCGTGCGCAGGTACTGGACGGACTCCTTCCCCAAGCTCGCCCCGGACGCCACGACCGTCGTCACCAACATCATCAACCGGCTGCGGACCAGCCCGACGCTCTCGGCGTTCCTTGGCTCCTCGGTCACGACCTACGACGTCCGGCGCGCGATGGACACCGGTCGGATCGTGTTCGTCTGCACCACCGGCACCGGCGAGACGAACAAGCTGATCACCTCGTTCATGATCTACGACCTGTTCCGCGCCGGCCGCTCCCGCGCCGACACCCCGGCGGACAAGAGGCGCAGGTGCGACGCCTTCGTCGACGAGCTCGCCGCGGTCGACGGCGCCTCCCGCGGCTACCTCGCCGCGATCCTCGAGCAGCTGCGCAAGTACGGGGTCGCGCTGCACGCGATGAACCAGATGCCCGACCGGCTCGCCGCCGAGACGCGCAGGGCGCTGCTGCAGAACCAGTCGCTGCTCATGACCTCGGCCGCCGCGATCGATGGCGCGAGGACCGTGGCCCGGGAGTTCGGTGGCTTGGTGCAGCCGGCGACGGTGACCGAGCTGGAGCAGTTCCACCACGTCGTCACCATCACCCTCGGCGGCCAGCGCACGACCCCGTTCAAGATCCGCGGCCTGCACGTCGACGACGAGTACGCCGAGCACTACCACCCCGAGTGGAACGACGAAGTCGACCAGGCCCTCGACGCCAACCTCGCCCGCCGCCCGATCGGCGCGGTCCTCGACGAGCTCGAGGACCTCGACGACCGGATCCTCGACGCCTTGCAAGCCGAGCAGCCAGCCCCGCAGCCCCGGCGCGGACGGCCGCCGACGCGCGGCAGCGGCGCCGGCATCGACCTCACCTCGACCGTGGAGTGACCGCCGTGGACGTCTTCCAACGCGAAGCCCTGACCGTCCTCTACTGGCACCGGCTGGCGTCCACGGAGCAGGTCCGGCGCCTGGTGGCGCCGGCGCGGTCCCCTGTCACCGTCCGCGCGAAGCTCGCCGACCTGCGCCGCGCCGGCCTGGCCGACCGGATCACCCGGGAACACCGGCCCCGCACCTGGCACGTCACCCCAGCCGGAGCAGAGGCCGTCGAGGCGGCCGGAACGGTCGATGCCCGCGCCTACCGGCTACAGGGCACCGCAGTGGCACACCTGCTGCAGGAGCACAGCTTCGACGTCGTCGAGACCGGTCTCGCGTTCGTCGAAACAGCACGGGAGCGCGGCCACGAGTGCGGGCCGCTGTCCTGGACCCCGGAGGTCGCCCACCAATTCCGTGACCGGTCCGGGGACCGGCGCGGGGTCGTGATTGCCGACGCCGTCCTGCACTACGTGCTCGAGGAGGCCGGACGCCGGACGCAGCGGACCCTGTTCGTCGAGCTGGACCGCGCGACCATGCCGGTCGCCCGGCTGGCCCGCAAGCTCGTCGGCTACATCCGCTATCACGACCACACCCCAGCCGGAGCAAGCCGAAGGCCGGCATGGCGGGAGCGCTACCCGCGCTTTCCGCGGGTCCTGATCGTCCTGTCCGGAGCCGAGCAGCACGTGCTCGAGCGGCGGCTCGCCGACCTGCGCGCCCACGCCCAGGCCTTGCCCGTTGTGAGCACGGCCGCCGGACGGGTCGACATGGTCGTGACGACCTTGGTCCGGCTCCGGGAGCACGGCCCGCTGGAGCCCGTGGCGATGTCGCTGCTCGGCGACCCGCGATGGGTCAGCGTGTTCGGCAGGCTGTCATGACCGAAGTCGTCCAGCAGTTCGGGTTGTCACCGCGGCTGCGGCAACGCCGGTTCGCGCTGCTGCCGCTCCGCGGCGAGGGCACACCGTTCACCGAGCTGCAGGGCCGGCTGCCCGGCGACGCCACCACGCCGGCCGACCTCGCGGACCTGATCTCCTCGATCGCCAACGTCGGGGTGCTGCAGCCGGTGCTGGTCGAGGAGATCGACGCCGGCGACGGCACGCATCCGTCGATGAAGCTGGCCGCGGGGGAGCGGCGGCTCCGCGCGTGCCGGTGGGGCGCGGTCAACCGGCCGGACAACCCGCACTTCGCTGCGCTGCCCGCCGTGGTCTGCCCGGGCCCGCTGTCCGACGAGGAACGGCGGATCTGGCAGCTGGTCGAGAATCTCGCCCGGGAGAGCCTGCGGCCCGGCGAGCTCGCCGCCGCGCTGGTGCTCGATCGCTGCGCCGTCCTGCTGGGCAAGCTCCTGGCCGGCGGGCACGCCGTTCCAGCCGAGGTCTACGCGATCGACGACCCGATCGCCCGCTTCGCGGCGATGGAACGCATCCGCGGCAGCGACAAGCGCTGCGCCGCGCCATGGGCGGAGGTGCTGACCCGGCTCGGCCTGCAGCTGAGCCCGCGCAAGGCCCGCGAGTTGGTGCGCGCGTTCGCCGAGATGCCGCGCGAGGTCGCCGAGGAGATGGACGAGGCGAAGGTGTCGCTGCACACCCGCATCCGGTTCATCGAGCTGCGCCGCGGCCGGGAGCAAGCTGCCGCCGATATCTGGGCCGCGGTCAAGAACACCGGCCGGACACGGCTGCTGCCCACCGCGCTCGCTGCCGCCACTGCCGACATCGAGCTGAGCGCGGAGCAAGCCCTGGACGAAGCCGAGCGTCTCCAGGAGCACGCCGACGCCGCCCGCGCCGACAAGCTCCGCGCGAAGCCGGAGGCGCCGGTCGCCGGCATCGACGCCCGGCTCGTCGAACGCGCGCTCGCAGCTCTGCGCCAGCTGCTTCTCGCCCTCGTCCAGGGCACCGAACTGGGTGAGCACGACCGCGGCTCGCTCGCGCTGCTGCTGGAACAGCTTCTCGACGTCATCCACAAGGGAGCAGCCGCATGAGCACATTCCTCGGCATGCCCACCGCGCCGGCCGCGCGGTGCGACTGCCGTATCTGCCCCTGGTACGTCGACGCGGATCCGGCGGTCTCGATCGCCCCGTTGTGCTCCGGCTGCAACTCCGACTGCGCCTACTGCGGCTGCGCCCGCTCGGACTGCCGCGTCTGTCCGATCCGCTGCGGCTCCCGCACCGACATCGACGCCTGGATGCGCGACGTCGGCGGCACGCTCGAGTTCGACGACCTCACGGTCGCCGCGCCGCTGCCGGCATCGATCCCGGCCTTCGTGCCGCAGGTCGACGGCTCCAGCGTCGCCGAGCTGGATGAGGTTGTGCGGTGGCCGGCGTACGCGGTCGGGCTGCGACGGGTGTTTTCTCCCCGCACCCACACGCTCTATCCACGGTGGACCGACGGCCGGACCGCCGCCGAGATCCTCGAGGTTCCGGACACCGCGCTGACCGTCCTGAGTGGATACGGCGAAGACCCGCTCGTGGAAGCGTTCTGGACTGCCCGCCACCGCGACGAGCTCATCGCCCGGATCGCCGCACTGAAATTTGGGCTGGTGCTGGCGCCGAACTACTCGATCTACGGCAACTGGCCCCGGGCCGAGCACCTGATCAACATGCGCCGCTCGCTCATCATTGCCGCCGAGTTCGCCGCGGCGGGCGTCCCGACCGTGCCGAATCTGTACTGGTATCGGCTGGAGGACCTGCAGCGGATCGCGGACTGGATCGTCGCCGCCGACCCGGCCGCGGTCGCGGTCAACGTCCAAACCGTGCGGGAGAACGCGAACTGGCAGAGCTGGGTGCTGCCCGGCCTGCATTGGCTGGCCGAGAACACCACGCCGGAGCTGGTCGTGATCTTGACCGGGCTGTCCCGGCGCGACCGGGTCGGGATCGCGCTCGAGCTGTTCGGCGACCAGCTCGTCGTGATCAGCCAGAACCCGGCCCAGTACGCGCTGCACGGTGCCGTGATGACCGAGACCGGCCGCCACGACGTCCATGCCCGCATTCCCGACGCCTTCGCCCGCTCCGTCCGGTTCATGGCCTCGCTGCTGCCGCACAGCACCGTCACCACCAGGACGGCTGTGTGATGGCGCGGCAGATCTGGGTCCTGCTGGGCTGGTCACCGCAGCTCGGAATCGCGAGCACCCCGGTCGGCGTCCTTGGCCTCGACGTGCCCGAGGTGTTCGTCGAATGGGTCCCGCGGGAGCACGTCGCCGGCCGGATCTGGCGCGAACGGCTGGTCGGCGCAGGCACCGCCGAGGTCGCAGAGCGGATCGCCGGGTGGGCCGAGACGCCGAGCGCACCGGCAGTGCGAGTCGAGCCGCTTCTGGCCGGTGCGCTCGCTGATGTGGTGCGAGCGCAGCTGGACGACCTTCTCGGATCGGCGCGCTGACCGGCGGCGGGTATGGGAACGAACGCGAAAGCCGGCCACGCCGCCTACGCCGTCGCGCCCACCGGTGCGTTCGCCGAGGCGCCGGCGTCGGCAGATGACGCGATCCTGCAGCACCTCGCCGCGGTGTGCGCCTACGCCGTGGAGCCGGCGAACGCGGCGGAGGAGAACCTCAAGTTCGTGGCGGGCATCGTGGCCGGCGGTATCGACCCCGACGACCCGCACGGCCCACCCGCGATCGACCTACCGGACGACCCGGTCGAGGGCTACGGCGTGTTCTCGGCCGCTGTCGCCACGGCGCTCGCCGCCGAGAGCCAGCTCTCCGACACCGCGGCCGCCCCGTACCAGCAGCAGCTGCAGGCGCTGACCGTCGAGTACCTGGCCGGCCTCACCCCCGAGGAGCTCGAGGCGGCCGCGGCGGCGGCCGGGTTCGAGAACCCGGAGCTGGTCGGGTTCACCGGGCACGCGCCCCACCCACTCGCGGTGTGGCTCGACCCGTCGATGCCAGCCGACTCCGAGGCCAAGAAGAAGATCCAGGCCCTCGCGCAGGCCCGCCACGACGCCCTCTGCGCCGGCCAGGAGATCAACGGCAAGGCACTCGGCCAGTGGGACCTCGCGGCGGCGTCATCCGCACTGCCGGGGGGATTTGACAGCTGGCTGGCGACCGAAGCCGACCTCGCCGAAGTCCAGTACGACTTCGACACCGCCGCAGCGGTGGTCGCCCACTTCGGCGCGGACGCGAAACCTGAGCAGGTCGCTCAGCTGCTGCGCCTGGAAAACCGGATCGCCACCGCGCAGAATTTCGAATCGGGCGTTGACTACGGCACCGCGACCGCGGCGGCCCGCCACCACGTCGACGAACTGCTCGGCGCCATCACCGCCACCCAGCTCGGCAACGCCGTGGCAGAAGCCAAAGACCACGGTCAAATCACCGACGCACAGCTTCAGACGCTCGATGCGCATCACGTCCTGCAGCTGATGCGCGCGTCGACGCCGGCTGTCGAACGCCAGGACATCGCCGACACCGTCGCCGAACGAACGGCGCTGCTGGCTAACTCCGCCACCTGCGCCGCCAACGTCAGCGCCGCGCTCGATGCCGGTCCGGTCGACGCGTCGAACGCCGGAGCCCTGGTCCAGGAGCTGCGGGCGATCGCCGAAGTCCACGCGGCCGCGGTCTCGTGGGACACGTTCGCCGCGGCTCCGCTGAACCAGGCGGTGATGCAGGCCGGTCAGGCGAAGGTGCTCGCGTGGGCCGACGAGCTGAAGGTCGGCGCCTTGCGGAAGTTCCTCAGCGACACGGGCGTCACGACCGCGGCGCAAGCCGCCGTGGCGACCAAGTCTCAGCTCGGCAAGCTGTTACAGGGCCACGTGAGCAACTCGAGCGCGGTCGTCGCCGCGGTCAAGAACGAGCTGCCGGCGCCGAAGTCGGTGGTCAAGCCTGTCAACTCGCCGGCTCCGACGCCCGCGAAAGCGACGCCGACTGCCAAGCCGAGCAGCCGGTTCGGTATGCAGCACGCTCAGCTGGTCGCCGCGCTGCAGCAGGCCCAGGCCGCCCACGCCGCCGTCCCGAAGCCGATGGACGCCGCCGCGGTCGCGGCGTGGGACTTCGGACCGGGCACACCGGCTAACCTCGGCGGCACCCACCCCAAGACCCTCCACACAGGACCCGACGGCGCCACCTGGATCGCGAAACGCGAAGGCAAGCCGCACGCCGGTGCCATCACGCATACCGAGGTCGCCGCCTCTCGTCTCGCCGCCCGGGCCGGGCTGCCCGTCGTCCCGGTCTACGCCACAAAGGTCGACGGCCACCCCGTCAGCGTCCAGCCCCTGCTGGCCGGCGCGAAGCCGATCTCGGGTAGCGCGTCGAGCTGGTCGCAGGCCGACGTCGACGAGATCGTCCGGCTGCACGTCGCCAGCTGGGCGCTGGGCAACCACGACGCCCACCACGACAACGTCCTGCGCACCAGCACCGGCGGCCTCGTCCCCATCGACCAGGGCCAGGCCTTCAAGAACTTCGGCCACGACAAGCTGAAACTCGGCTACCGGCCCAGCGCCACGGCCGTCTACCACCAGGTCTACGACGCCCACCTCACCGGCCAGCTGGGCAACGGCGTGCAGGTGAACCCGGCCGCGGCGCACTCGGTGATCCGCCGGCTAGAAGCCGTCCCCGACGCCGAATGGCGCGCCACCCTGCACACCGTCGCCCACGCCG
Source organism: Amycolatopsis sp. NPDC114478 (assembly GCF_055633805.1). Lineage (NCBI taxonomy): Bacteria > Bacillati > Actinomycetota > Actinomycetes > Pseudonocardiales > Pseudonocardiaceae > Amycolatopsis > Amycolatopsis sp. NPDC114478. Next base: position 229,919 of record NZ_JBVKDO010000013.1, read on the forward strand.
GCGCCGCGCAGAACCTGACCTGGGTCGCGCCCATGCGGGCCCGCGCGGCGAAGCCCCTCGGCATCGCCGAGTCCGCGGTCACCACCAAGCAGATCGCCGAGGCCTTCCTCGACCACGCCGTCGAGCGGAAGAACAACCTGCGGCGCGACTTCGTCGAGTTCTTCACCGGCGACCTGAAGATCGCCTCCGCCGCGGCCCTGCAGCACTTCGGCAAAGGCTGATGGGCACCAACGCCAAGACCACTCACACCCCATACGCTCTCGCGCCCGCCGGCAGCAGCGAGCAGGGTGACGTCGACGAGCCGATCCAGACCGACGACGACGTCGGCGAACCGCCGCTGACCGTCGTCGATGAGCTGCCGCTCGAACCGGGTCAGCTCCCGGTGACGCCGATCCCGCTGACCCCGGACGTCGGGCACGCCTACGGCGAACCCGTCCTCGTCGGCGGCGCCGACCTGCTCGCCTCGACTGCCACGCTGGTCAGCTACGCCAGTGATCACGGGCCCCGCACGGTGCTGCACGCCCGCGTCGACGAGGACGCCGAGGCCAAGCTCCTGGACGCGCTGAACATCAGCCCGGAGATGGTCCCGACGCAGGTCGAGCAGCAGGTCACCGGCCGCCTACCGATCGACGAGCAGCACGGAGTCGCCGACAAGATCATCACGGCGGCCAAGAGCGTCAACCACCACATCGTCAACGGCACCCTCACCTCCGGCGCAACACCGGGGACGACTGCCGCGAAGATCGACGCCGCGAAGACCGCCATCGAAGGACTCGCCGGCGACCTCGGCGACGTCTCGCCGGTCGAGCAGGCGATGCTCGACCACTACGTAGCCCAGTTCCAGGCCGTCCAGCACGCCGTCTTCTCCGGCGCACCGGTCGACCACGTCACGCCGTTCCTGCACGAAGGCACCGCGATGGTCACCGTCATGGTCCCGGTCCTGCCGTCGGAGGCGTTCGGCAGCGCCGCGGTCGCGGTGCTGCGCGATGCGACGCGGATCAACCCGACGCTGGACGCCGACACCGGGCAGGCCAGCTGGGACGGCGGCCGCGCGACCGGCGTGCTGGGCAAGGAGTACGCGATCGACCTCGGCGAGGGTTACCAGGCGGTGTACCGCCCGTACGGCGTCAACGACCCGGCGGAGAGCGAGTACAGCCTGCGCGGCCGGCTCGAGATCATCGCGCCCGCGGGGGAGGGCCACGGGCCCGACGTCGTCCGCAGGCTCGGTCAGCTCAACCTCGCCAACCGGCCGATGACCCGCGCCGAGGGCGAGTACAGCTACCTCGCCGCCAACGTAACCGCGCAAAGCCTCGGCGCGCATGCCGAGGTCGCGGCCGCCCAGGTCACCGGGGACCACCTCGAGGAGATGGTCCGGCAGGAGATCTTCCACGAACGCGCCCACCAGGCGGTCGGCATGGGCGACGCGCAACTGGCGAAGTTCGCCAAGGACATCCAGCTCGAGGCGCATACCCGCGCACTGCCGGCGAAGGTCCAGGTCCTGCGCGACGCGGTTGCCAAGGCCACCGGCTTCACCGACGGCGCCGCGCTCGCCGCGAGCCCCGGCTACGACCCGACACCCCGGCGTTCGGCCGGCTGGCTCGCCTGGACACGCTTCGACGTGGGCAACGCCGCCGACAAACTCAAAGCGACGGTCGCCGGACGATCGCTGACGCACTCGACGTCCTTCGATGGGCTGAAGGCGATGCTGGCCACCGGCGTCCTGGCCTCCACTGAACGCCGCGCGACGATGGGAACCGGCACAGGCATAGGGAAGAGCGAGGATGTGGATAAGCTCACCGGCGGTGCGAGCTCGGTGTTCGTGCGCGTCAGCCCGAGCTCATCGCTCACGGACGGGCCCACGTTGGTCTGGGACCAACCGGAGCGGCTGCTCGCCCGAGCCGACTACTACGGCGCGAACGCCGACACTTTCGGCGTGATCAACCCGGCCAAGGCCGACGACTACGCGGCAACACCGCTGACCCGGAACCCGTTCACCATCGCTCAGTTCACCAGCGCGTGCAACGAGGTCATGTTCGCCGACGGGATCGATCTGCTCGGCGTCGAAGGCCCCAGCCGCATCCTCTGCAAGACCACCGCGCAACGCGACGAGATCAAAGCGCTCCTGCACGGCAAGGGCGTCGCCAGCATCGCCGGTAAGCCGATCGAGGAGGTCGTCACGCTATGCAGCACCTGACCGATGACGCGCTCTGGACCACGCTCGGCGAGTTGCTTCGCGGCAGCGGCCAAGACGTCGGTGACGATCTGCCGGGAGCAGAACTGGTCGTGTTCGAGGGCGGAGTCGAGGTTTTCCGCGCTGCGCTTGCGCGGCACGCCCGTCGTGACCGCGATGACCCGGCGGTCGTCTGGATCCGCCCGCTCGTCGCACCTGCGGCCTCGCGCGACGGGCTGCCGGCTTTTGACCCGGAGGTCGTGCGTCGCCGCGCGCTTCACGTCGCCGACGCTCGGGTCGACGGGGGCGGTCTGGCGCTCGATCTGGTCAGTGGCCAGCACGCGCGCGTCGAGCCCGCCCGCCACGATCGACTCGCCCGGCTGCAGGACTTCGATACGTGGGTGACCACCCTCGCGGGCGAGCGGCGTGCTGAGATCGAGGGGCTCGAGCACGATTGACCACCCCGGTTCAGTGCGGCGAGGGCTGATGCAGCCGGTTGAAGACAGCCACGTCGTTGCCCATCGCGACGAGGAGATCGCCGGTCGCGCTGAGCGCGATCGATCGGGGGCTCGGTACGGCCAGGAGGCCGTCGGCTTGGCCGGCGCGCAGGTTCCAGAATCGGACTGTGTCGTCATGGCCGCTGGTGACCGCGAGAGGGACGCCGTCCAGGTGCGCGCATGCCACGGCCCACACCGGGCCGGAATGGCCGTGCAGCGGCGGGCCTGCCGGGGTACCGGAAGGCAGCTCCCACCGTCGGACCGTGTGGTCGTGGCCGGTGGTGACGGCGATGGGGGTGCCGTCCACGACCGTGCAGGCGACCGAGGAGACCGCACCCTCGTGATCGAGCTCGAGACGGGTGATCAAGCTGCGGGAGCTCAGGTCCCACAGCTGCATTTGACCGTTTTCGCCGTATCGGGCGGCAGTCGTGACCGTGACGACGACCGGCCTTCCGTCCAGGACTGCGCACGTGAGAGCGACCGGCGAAAGGGGATAGCGAGTCGGCAGCGGTCGGCCCGATTCCGCTCTCTCGACGAGATTCCAGGTCCGCATCGTGTCGTCGAGGGCGCCGGTGACGGCGGTCGGTACGCCGTGCAGGGTGGTGCACGCGACGGACGTGATGTGACCGTGGTGGCCGACGAGGGGCGGACTGAGCGCGGTTCGCGAGGTCAGGTCCCAGATTCGTACCGTCTGATCGTGGCCGGTGGTGACTGCGATCGGGGCGCCGTCCACGGTGGTGCACGCGACCGACGTGATCTGGCCGTCGTGCCCGACCAGGGAGCGCCCGAATGGGGCGCCGGTGACCGAGTTCCAGATCCGTACCGAGCTGTCTCCCTCAAGGCCGGTGGGACGTCCCAGGTCGCGGCGGCCGCCGGTCGCGAGGGCCACCGGGGTTCCTCCGACCGTGGAGCAGGCCACCGCCCACACCGGCTCGCCGGAAGCGGTCGGCGACGGGCCGGCCGAGCGGAGCGTGGAAAGGTTCCACACCCGCAAGGGGCCTTCGTCGGAGTTGCCGCCGACGGTGGCCAGGCCTTGGCGGTTGTCGTTGCCACCGGTGACGGCGACGGGTAGACCGTCCACGGTGCCGCAGGCGACTACCGACACTCCGCCGGTGTGGCCGGTCAGAGCGGGTCCGACGGCGGTGTGGGTGACGAGGTCCCAGGCTCGGACCGTCCCGTCGGCGCCAGTGGTAATGGCGACGGGAGAACCGTCTAGTTCGGTGCACGCCGCCGCAAGCACCGCGCCGCCGTGGCCAGTCATGGGGCGGCCAATCGGGCGGCCGGTGGCCAGATCCCACGTCAGGACCGTATCGTGCTCGGCGGTGACGGCGACTGGCCTGCCGTTGACGATCGTGCAGGCCAACGCCCACGGATCGCTTGTGGAACCCATGCTGGACGGCCCGGCCGGCAACCCGTTCAACAGGTTCCACACTGTCGCGGCCGAGGTGCCTGAACTGGTGACAGCGACGGGGATTCCGGCAACTTCGGCGCACACCACGGAGCACACCTGGTAGTGGTCGCCGGTGGCGAACTGGCGGATCAGTCTACCGGTCTTCAGGTCCCATACCCGCAGGTCGGTGTCGCTGCCGCTGCCGGTGACGGCGACGGGCCTGCCGTCGAGCGTGGTGCAGCCGATGGTCAGGACTCCGTTGGGATGGCCGGTCATGGGCCGGCCGCGGGGTGCGCCGGTGGTGAGGTCCCAGACCCGCATGGTGCCGTCGGCGCCGCCGGACACGGCGACCGGAGCGTCATCCACAGTGGTACAGGCGATTGCCGGGACAGAGCCGTCGTGGCCGGTCAGCGGACGCCCGATCGGGACGCCGGTGGCCAGGTCCCAGACCCGGACGGTGCCGTCGGACCCGCCGGTGACGGCGACCGGCGCGCCGTGCACGGTCGTGCACGCGGCGGCCCGCACGGCGCCGACGTGTCCGGTCAGGGTTTCGCATAGCGCGGCTGAGAAGCCGCTTCTAGTGGCCCACCTGGGGGTCCAGCCACTCGCGGGGGCATGCCGGGCCAAGCGCTGCCGAAGCGTGGCCGCGCCCGCGCGGGCCGCGTCAAGCGCGAGGACCTGGCGACGAACGGCAGGAGCATGTGCTGCGTGGATGCCGAGGGAGGTGCGGTAGACCGTCGCGGTGAGCCGGGCTTCGTCGCCGCGGGCGTGGCGCAGCTGACGGGCAAGACCACCCGGGACCGCGTGGACCAGGTACTCCGGCTCGTCGAGGAGCTCGTCCAGCCGGCCGGCCGCCGTCGCATGCGCGGCGAGGTACTGACGTGTGTAGGGATGAGCGCGGGACCAGTCGCGAGAGCCGTCGACACGGTAGGGCACCCGGGCGACGAGCACTTCGACGAAGGCCGCGTGGACGGCGGAGGCGTCGGTGCCTTCACGCAGGTACTCGGCCAGCGCCTGGTGATACAGGCGATAGGCCGACCGCGCGGATTCGGCGGCTTCCACAACGTAGGAGCCGGCTGTCCGGCGCAACCACACGAGGTCGTCGTCGGTGTAGAAGCGTCCGGAGATCGCGGACGCGAGCGGCGCCCAGATGTCCTCCCACGGCAGACCTTGGCCTTCGGCGAAGGCCAAGGGGCGCAACAGGTCCGCGGCTCTGGTGGCGTCGGCGCCGAGCCGCCGGGTGAGATCCTTGCGCATCGCCGTGCCCGGTAGCCGCGGGAGGTCCGCGCGCCACGCGGGGTCGCGCGGATTCCGGACGACGTCGTCGGCCGCGGCGAGGGTGCCGGCCGTGATGCGGGCGACGAGGAACGAGGTGCCCGCTGCCTCGGTGACCACTTCCGCCACCTCGCGCAGCACCGCCCGGACCCGCGTTTCCGGGCGCCGGTAGGGCGAGGCCGGATGGGCTTCCAACAGGGTCCGGACCGTGTAGGCGAGCAAGGCGGCGCGATCGGCGTAGCGGGGGGAATCGAGGTCGACGACGCGCTCGTCCGGCACGACGCCGAGGCGGTCCAGCAGGTAGGGGCGGGTGCCCAGGACAAGACGGATCCGTTGCCGGGCGTGGTCGATCAGCGGCCGCAGCACCTGGGTGCACAAGGTTTCGGGCGTCGCCGCCTCGTCCAGAGCGTCGACCAGTACGGTCAACGGTCGTTCGCCGGTGCGTGCGTCCAGGGCGTCGAGCAGTTCGCCGACGGTGTCGGCGTGGATTGCCGCAGCCGCCGCGATGCCGTGGACGACGTCGGCGTCGGTGAGGTTCTGGGCGTAGACGGCGACGTCGATCGCGCCCTCGTCCGGGACGAGGTGCGCACCGAGCCCGAGCGCGTCGAGCGGGACCGTGCGGCGGCGCTCGGGGTGGGACAGAGCGGCCAGCAAGCCCAGTACGGCGGTCTTGCCGGAGCCGGGGCCGGCAGTCACCACGCGGCAGGCCGACGAACGGCTCGACGGCGTGCGCAGCCAGCCCACCAAATCGCCGAGTGCCGCGTGACGGCCGCAGAACCACCACCCTTGTTCGGCGTCCCCGTGGTAGCCCATGGCGCGGACGAGCAGTCGGGTGGTCAGTTCGGTGTCCCGTCGCCGGGCCTGCGCGTCGAACTCAGCGGCGTGCTGGATGGCTAGGTCGACGTCGGTGAGCCGGGTGTCGTGGCGCGGGTTCGCCAGGAACGGCGGCGGTTCGCCGGTCAGCCCGATCAGGCACAGGCTGATGTGCTGGAAGCCCGGCCGGTCGGGCTGGTCGTTCATCTGCTGCACCACGGTGGACACCGACAGGGTGCCCGGGCTGTGTCCGGCGGTGGCCAGGCTGTTCACCGCCTTGCCGAACAGGAGGGGGAACAGGCCGGCGCGGGCCTGCTGGTGCGGCTGGGCGGAGGAGACGATTGCCAGCCCGGCCCCGAGGTCGGTACGCCACTGCGCGCCGATGCGTTCCAGCGCCACGGCCGCGAGTTCGTTGCCGCCTTGCCCGGAGTAGCAGGTGTCCAGGATCAGCAGGAGCCGTCGCACCTTCGTGTCGCGCAGGACCACCCGGGCCAGCTCGACAGTCGGCAGTGTCGTGTAGGCCAGGTCGTCGGGGTCGGTGTCGGCGGTGAACAGCACGTGCTCGCCGCCGTCGCCGAGCACCTCACCGTGCCCGGACAGGTACACCGCCACAAGGTCCTCTTCGCTCCGGTCGGGCGCCTTGCAGAACGCCCGGAGCCGGTCGGTCAGCTGGGCCCGGGTCGGGTCGGGTCCCAGTGCGGCGTGGTGCCGGTAACCGAGCTGCCGGGTGAACAGCTCGATGATCTGTTCGCGAGCCTCGGCCAGGCCGGGGCGGTCCCAGGCCGGACATTTCGGATACCGGGTGACGGTGGTCGCGATGAGGAACCGGCGCGGTTCACCGGGACCCGGCGCGGTCATCCCAGGCCTGCCGCGATCGCTTCGCCACACAGCACGTCGGTCAGGTACGCCGTCGCGTCGTGGGCATGGGCACCGTTGTGGACCAGTGCCGAGCGCACCGCGTCGCCGAACACCGGGCGGAGATCCTTGACCAGGGCCACGACGTCGCCGCCGTCCGCGATGTTCGTCCACACCAGCTCGGGGCCGCCCGGCCACACCCCGCGCTGTCCAGACGGTGGTGGCTGCAACCGGTGCAGGATGAGGTTCGGGATGCCCAGGGGCGATCCCAGCGTGACCAGAGACCGCACAGAGTGCCCGGGCCGGGCGCACAGCGCCTCGTACGCGACGACGGAGCCCAGGGAATGCGCAACCACCACCCGGGTGTCGTCGTCCACCGCCGCCAGCACCCGGCCACGAGCTTCCTCGCGCAGATCGAGGTCGAGAAGGTAGCGACGCACCTGCTTCAGGTCGAAGACCATCGCCCGCATCGCGAGCCCGGCGAAGAACTTGGACGCCGACAGCGCACGCAACGCGGCCTGCACCGATCGTGGCGTGCCCGGCAGCGTGTCCGTCGAGTCCGGGGGGACCACGGCCGGGTCGGATTCCGCGGCCGCGCGCCACCACGCCAAGAGCAACTGCTGCTCCAGACCCTCGTCGACATCATCAGGGCCGTAGAGCGGTTCGCCCGGCGAGAGCAGCTGACCGGCGGGACGGAAGAGATCTCCGTAGAACGCCACCGTGACGTCCGCTCGCGACAGAGTCCCGTTCGCTCTCCGCAGCCCGTCCGCCATGGCGGGCCACCACCGGGCCAGCAACATCTCCTCGCCCAGCACCTGCTGACCGATCCCGTGGACCGCGACCACCCTCGCCACCTGCACCCCCCAAGTTCGCCCCTCAGGTATAGCACCGTCTGCGCCGCCCGACCCGCTGTCGTCGGCGGCCTGGTTGACGTCCCTGAATCGAGCCGCCCCGGCAACGGCGTGTCTTCACCGACGAGGCGGTGAAGACACATGCAAGAACCAGCTCCGAGACTCAAAACCGTCGAGTGGGTCGCTGATCACGGTGAAGCACACGGTCAGCTGCTCGTCCGCGGCGTGACGCTCGACGAGATCATCGAGCGCGCACAGGCGGCGATCGGACCCCAGCAGGGCCGCCTCAGGATCCATCCTGGCTGGTGGCGGACCGAAATCTGTCGGTGTCGTCGAACCCTGGCCAGTTCGAATCACCCGGCCTGGCACTATCGCGCGGCCACAGCGACCGACGCCGGTGCCTGGCGAGGAGCCGAAGTGCGGATCGTATTGCGTCCGGCCGGCGCAACACTGCGTTGAATTCTGGAGTGAGCATGGACGAGCACACCGACGACGACTTGGACTACGCCGCCGGACGCGCGGCCCAGCACTACGATCTGGACAGGGACGAGGCCCGCGAAATGGTCAACCTGGTCGCCGGAGCGCTCGGCGACGGCGGCGACGCGATCGATGACGCCGCATGGGAGGTGCAGGACCGCGACGCGCGCATCGACGGCCAGAACTTCGTCGAGGACGTCGCGACGAACCTGGGCTACGACTTCCCATGACAGCCGGCTTGGACGACGGCGCCGAGAGCTACCTGGTGCTGCAGCGGAAGGGGCAGCTGTTCCCCGCGGTGACCCTCGCCGCCTATCGGCTGCACCGCATCCCGGTCTGGCGCGACCGGGTGCCGGTTGATCCGCAGCCGGCGTTCGACACTCTCGAGGACACTGTCGTCCAGGCCACGTTCTTTGGAGGCGACAACCTCAACGCCATCCTCGAAAGGCTGCTCGCCGCAGCGCGGTCCTTAATGGACACCGTTCGGATGATCCAGGACTCCAGTCGCCCGGGCTTCGGGGGCACCGTGGAGGAACCTTACCGTGGTGACGGCGATGCTGCCCGGCAGAAGCTCCACGATGCGATCGAGAGCTTCGTGACCCTCGCGCGGGCCGATCTGCACATCGACGGGGCTTGGCGATCAGCGTTCGGTGATCCGCCAGCGACGTGACGAGATGGTCCCACGTCGCTTTCGCGTAGAGCCGGTTGAAGTCCGGAAAGCCGGTGTCGATCGTGAGGTCGAAGATCAGGCAGTCCTGCAGTCCGGGCCAGTACCCGTCCCAACGGTCGGCGCCGCACCGGTGTGCGGCGGTGCAACTGTTTCGCTGAAGTCCCGATTTCAGGCAGCGTGCGACGTCGCACATCCGATCGTGCTTCCTGCCGACAGCGGCATCGCAGCCAGGGTACGTTTCGCTGAAGTAGGCTTCCATGCCCATTGTGGACATTCCTTCAACTGCGAGGACGGTCGAGTGGGGTGTCGACGAGGTTGACCTTCTTGGAGATTTGGACCGGCGCGTCGGCGGGCACCCTCCAGTGCCCGGCGACGGGCGTGAGTTTGCGCAGCTGCCGACCGGGTCCGTAAGCCTGGCGCCGGAAGAACGGAGCGACCGGGAACCGCACGCTCACGGTGCGACCCGAAGGCTCGCCCAGGCGCGCGGACGTCGAGGACGTTCGATGCCGCACTGACACGACGCGAACCGATGACGTCGTGTGCCCCGTGCGTTCGGCCCGGACGCGCTGAGTTCGGGGCAGATGTTCCTCCGCGGTGTCGGTCAACGTGTTGGGGCTGCAGAAGATCCAGCCCGCGTGGACGGTCTGCAGCCAGGTGATCGTCGTCTCGGCGGCCGCGACCTGGCTCGGGTCGATCGATCGGATGCGTGGTAACGACTTGTCGATCGCCGGCGCGGTCGCGCCCCACGGCATGTAGATTTCGTTGTCCCACGTCAGTTCGGCGTGTTGGCGTCGGGCCGAGATCTCAGCCTCGCGCTCGGTGGCGCCGGCTTCGCGGGCCAGCCTCTTGGTCGCCGCGAAGTCCGTGACGCTCCAGAAGCTCAACCACAGCCCGCCGGTCTCGCTGGTCAGCAGTTCGGTGCTGCCCCACGACACACCGACGATGTCGATCCGCTTGCCGTCGGTGTCCCGGGTGTACTCGGCCATCGGCTCGGCGAACAGCATAAAACCGGTCCGCGCCGGAAGGTCGTGTGGCTGGATCTCCCACTTGTTCTCCAGGCTCGGCGCCGCTTGGCGGACGAGCTTCGTGATGTCGGCGGTCACGTAGAACAGCTGCGCGTTGCAGAGCCGCTGATACTCATCGGCCAGCAGGAGCACGGCTCCGGCTTCCGGGCCGGCGTCCGGCCGGAGAGTGCCGCGCCCTTCTCGCAGCGCTTTCGCGGTGAACAGGTACGCGTACTCGGTTTGCAGATAGTCGGCGAGGTGCTCGCGCAGAGCGGGCAGCTCCCGCGGTGCGGGTGGCCGCCAACGGGCCGGCTTGGGGTTCGACGTCATCGCGGCTCCATAAAACCTTGTGTACTTAGTGTTCCCGGTTTACGGTAAGCAAACCGTGAGTACTAAGTCAACAAGGATTTGTTGGAGGACGCGATGAATCACCGAGCGGGCGCGGCTGAGCCGGGGAACCCGATCAACGCCGTGTGCGATGCCCTGAAGATCGCCGTCGAGGTGGCTCGGGCTTGGCGCCGGGGCGGCGGCCCTGACGGGCCGGAAGTGCCGCTGGGGATCGTCGCCACACTGGCGCTCGCCGGCCTGGCTGGACGCCGGAAAGCCGACTTCGCGGAGTGGGTCCGCGGCCGGTCGCCAGCCGAATTCCTCGGATTGGCCCGCTGGGTGTGGCGGGCGGTGCTGGTGCAGCGACCGGACGTCCTGCGCATGGCTGCGCCCATCGTGGGCTGGCTCCACGGGGCGGGCGAGCAGCTGGCGGACCGCATCAAACGCACCGCCGACGCCGCCCTCGCGGCAGGACAGCTCGAGTTGATCAGTGGTGACCGCCGGTTCGACGCCGATCTGCTCGGGCCGGTGCTCGGAGCGCTGCGGTCCCCGGCTGCCACGAAGGTCGACGCCCAGATGTACACCCCGGGAGACGTCGCCCTCGCTCTGACCTCGGTCATGCTCGGTGACGTCAAGCCCGGGCAGGCCTTTGTCGACGACACGGTCGGCACCGGCGGGCTCTTCCGGGCGGCGGCGCAGGTGATCCGCAATCGCGGCTTGGATCCGACGGCTTTGACTTGGTTCGGCGCCGACGTCGACGAGCTGGCGGTCGCGGCCGCCGCGGTCAACAGCGTGCTCTGGCAGCTCGGTCCGAACGTCGTTCTCTATGTCGGCGAGCCGCTTGCCGAACCGGACTGGTCGGCCGCGGCTACGCAGCGGAAGATGCAGTTCCAGCGGGAGGTCCACGCTTTGCGGGGCGTGCTGGCGGCGCTGGACTTGGAGAACACGCCGAGGTAAGCGCCCAGGTCATGCCCGGAATTCCTGCTAGGTTCGCCGGGTGGGCGACGGCCAGCGCAAGATCACCGACGGTCCTCCGGCGAACCCGGATACGACCTATCGCTACGTCGACATGGTCGAGATCGCCGGCTGGTTCGGTATCACCCACCGCGCGGTCGCCAACTGGCGTACCCGCTACGCCGACACCCATCCTTTTCCCGAGCCCGACGTCATCATCGGCCGCACGCCGGGGTGGGCCCGGGGTCGCAGGCCTGAGATCGAGACGTGGGCGGCCGGCCGTCCCGGCCAGGGAGCCGGAGGCGGACGGCCGCGGAAGCTGTGAACGTCCAGTCGGCCTCCTTCATCCCGTGGCGGAGGCGCCCACCTCGGTGTCCAGCTCGAATCGATCCCCCGTCGAGTTCACGATGCTGCCGCACCAGATCAAGGTCTTCGTGTCCAAACGGTTACCAAGGCTACCTTCGACTGGAGCCGCCAACGTGTAACCAAAATCAATCGCCCGTCGATCATAGTGATTATCCGCAGATCACACAGCTGGGTGGAAGGACTGACAGGGCGTCCGCCAGGATACCTGGCACGGCTCAATCTTCTAGATGCATCCTCATTTGGAGATCAATTGACCACCTTGCTGGATCGGATGTTCGGTGTCGACCTAACTCAGCGGTACCACGATCGCTTCGTTTTCCGTGCCGAGAGCCGTGTTGTAATGGAGCAGGACGGCCATGCTCTGCTGAAGGTGTACGACGCCGAAGAAGCTCAGGCCGTGACGCTGCGGGTCTACGACCTCCTAGGTGTCGAGGGGGACTCTCGCGAACTCGCGACCACGATGTGGCAGAGCGAGTTGCGAATCCTGACGCGGCTTCTGCCGGAAGAATGGCGCAGGCTAGGACTCGTCCGTTTTGTCGATGGCAACGAGGACCGTCCGAGTGGCACCCTGTATGTGGCATGGGAGGACGGTCACAAGGCGACCTTGGCTGAGGCGCTGAGCGATCCACGTGTGGTCGGTGCAAAACTGCACGAAGTGCCAACCAAGGTTGACCTCATGGTCATGATTTGCGAAGCACTGTTCGAACTGCATTCACAAGGCATAATTCACCGTGAAATAACGCCGGAAACTATTTGCTTATGGGATCAGACGCCGCTCCGCGCCGCGATTACCGGGTTCGGGATGAGCGTATTTATGAACAACTACCTATGGGCTCCTGCTCCCGATAGTTTCTCCATAGATTCTGCCTTTTCTGGACGACTGGCGTACGTCGCACCCGAGCGGTTTGCGTTCCTCACGAACTCCGTGCTGGACGTAAACGGGCTTATGGTCCAGCCAGGTGAAGACTACCGGCAGGACATTTACAGCCTTGGCATCTGCCTGGTTGAGTGGTTTACTCGCCCACTTCTGACGGGTCATACTTTGGACTTCCTCCCCGTTGAAGGTGGGTATGATGAGTACGCTCATCTGGAATGGATCCAAGAGCAGATCTACAGTCGGGTTAATCGCGAGCCTCTGTCGAATAATATCGCGGCACAGGCGGACCTCAAGAATCTTTTACTGGACATGACCGAGTTCAGTCCGGACGCTCGCATTGCGACCGCGGGCGAACTACTCGCGCGGGCGCGACGCGTCCGAGACTTGTTCCAGCAAGTCATGTATCGCGACCTATTGGACAAGCCCTTTGTATTCGCTTTTTCACCTTCGAACACCGCCGAATACCTCGACTGGACCGAACCGCTTGAACATCCTCGTTTCGATATGGACGTGGACGATCAGGCTGAACTTGTCGCTGAGGAACTGGAGGCCGACCTCAAAGGTGTCCTCAAACTTGGATTTCCGGATTCTCAAAATAACAAGTACGCAGATGACAGCGAAGGGATTGGACGTTGGTATCTGCGCGGCGAACGCCGCGTATACCTGCTGCAACGATTCCGCGACAATGTCTACGGCAGGGAGCGTCCCTGGTTGGCCTACCTGAAGCACATCGCCACGGATGCGCATGATCTGGAAGGTCTGGTTACGGTTCCCCTGCAAAGAGTCGAAGTCCGCTCGGTCCGCCATGCTACATCGATCGCGAACAGCGGCGCTGACTCGAACAAGTGGGGACGCTGGGACGATCTGGTCACGCTTCTACAGGAACGCGCCGGCAGGAGCAACAAGGAGGAACACAACGCAGAAAACCTGGTGGCCCTGGCTGCACTAGGGCAGGCTTTGAATCTCAAGGACGTTGAACGCGACCCGCAGACGTACGCGGTAAGGGTGATCGCGGACCAACCTGACATCAATCCGACAATGCCCGACGACGCGGCGGCGCGAGACGTCGAAGCTGTCCTCGGCGAGCGGCTCATCACGCTCCAGTACGACCCGGACGGTGACACCCGCTATGTCGACAGCACGTCGTCCGTCGCCTACTTCCGTAACACCAGTCAGCGGCGTAAGGACTTCATGGCCTGGCTACGTGAAATCGTTGCGAAGCCCACCAAAGTGGAGATTGTTCCTCCGACGGGCATGCGCGGAAGCTCGCGCGTACCGTTCGGGATCCTGTCCGACCACGACCCTGACACGCAGACAATGACCTTGCGGGTGCCGCCGAACTCACCCGCTTTCCCGGCCAACGTATTGGTGCGCAGACACGATTTCGACCCAACCTTGACCGCACAGAGGCGGGGCCTCAAACGTCTTGGCGCCGACAACTACCGACTCGGCCTGTTGACGGACCCTTCAGCTGCCTATCGACGACTACCCGAGAAATCACATGAGTGGCTGACTGCTGACAATGCAACGGATCTAAAACCTGACAAGAACAAGCTTGAAGTCCTCGACGCATGCCTAGCAGCGTACCCCGCGTTCTTCCTCCAGGGTCCTCCCGGGACGGGCAAGACAACTACTGCGGCCGAGGTTGTCGCGCAGATCCTCCACGCCAATGCGGCTGCTCGCGTACTTGTGTCAGCTCAAGCGAACGACGCACTCGACACTCTTGTCGAAGGCGTGCTGGAAAAGGTTCCAGGTCTCAGGGACTGCACAGTCATGCGTCTACCAGCCCGGTACCACACCAGCTCCGACCAGGTTCGTGCGCTCTACCCACCGGCCGTAGTGGAGAAGTTCGCCCGCCTATCCGATCGCCGAGCGAGCCAGTTCGTCCGGGCTCGACGCAAGGTCCAGGAGACCGAGGCCCATACCACCGAGCCAACCGTGGATGTCGTAAAGCTGGAAGAGCTGGCATTGAGCTGGCAGGGACTGCTCGACTCGCGGCACTCTGACTTCGAGCAACTTCTGTTGCGCAGTGCGAACCTGGTCTTCGCGACGTGCTATGGAACCGAACGACTCAGCTATCACGACGTCGAGCAGTTCGACTGGGTCATTGTCGAAGAGGCGGGCCGCGCTGCCGCCACGGAACTGCTTCTCCCTCTACTTCGGGCGCATCGATGGCTGCTCATTGGGGATCACAACCAGTTGAGGCCCTTCAAGGCCGACATATTCGAAGCAGCCTTCCTAAGTAGTGTCGAGAGCGAACTCAAAAAATCCCTTAAGAACGCACTCGATCAAATTCCGGTTTCGGCACACCGTGCTGTCCGTTACCTCGATCTCTTCGCGCACATGTTTAGCCGGGCGACAAGGCCACAGCGAGCGACACTGAATCAGTGTTACCGCATGCACCCGACCCTGGTCGATCTCGTCGACCGACTCTTCTATCGGAGTGGCGACGAGCGGGTGCTGCACCCCGCCAGGTCGCGGGAACAACGATCTCACCCGTTCCACCTCGATGGAGCGAACGGAGCCGACCAGCTGTCGGGACGAGCCCTGGTCTGGCTGGACACCAGTGCCTCCCCGGAACGTCGCGAAGATTCTCTTCCCCCAGTTGGAACCAGCAAGCGGAACACATTCGAGGCCCAACACATCAGAAATCTCGTGGCCCTACTCCGTGGTCAAGACCCAAACGTCACGATCATGCTGCTGTCGATCTACGAGGCACAACACGAATTGTTGAACGAGATCGCGGATCAGTACGAGGACGGCGTGCAAGCGTTCACCGTCATGGCATGCCAAGGAAAGGAGGCAGACGTGGTGCTGTTGAGCTTGACCCGGAGTAACACGGAAGAGCGCCCCAAGAGCGCCCTGGGCAGCATCACGAAACCTAACGATCTTAACGTCGCGCTGAGCCGAGCACGTTCACTTCTCGTCATCGTCGGCGATGCGAGTCACGTGCGGGTTTTTGGCGAGAAAGCCGGCAAGCTCGGAGAGTTCCTAAGCATGGTCGAGAACTGGCCTGACAGTGAAAGTTCCGGTGATGTTGGCCTGTTTCCCGTTCCTCCGCTCCGGGCCGTGCCCGTCGATGAGGGGGCAACGGACCATTCGAAGCCACGGCGAGTCTTGGACGACAGCACTCCGATTGACCTTGTCGAACTACCGCCCGACACCATCGATGTGCTCTATGACCTCGACGAACCGTCCGACGAGGTGATCCCCGAATGACGCGCCTCTACTTTCCGGCTGTCACGTTCCGGTTGACGGTAACGAGTATTGACAACAGTGAGCTGCAGCCAATCCAGAAGCATGTCCTCCGAGCGGTGTCGCTTGGTGTCGACACTCTACCAGACCTCAAGTCGATGTTCGGGCTCACACTGCGCACCACGATGGAACTGTGCAACGACCTAATACGGCGCAATCTGCTCGTGGTCGATTTCCGCAAAGGCAAATTTCACGTTCCCAGACAGACGCTCGACGCGGTACAGTGCGACGAAAGCCTGAAGAAGTCTCTTCCGCTCGGCGGAGCTGCTCCAGCGGGGCGGCGCAAGATCGAACTGACCTTGAACAGATGTACTGGCGAGCTGAGCCGAAGCCGTTGGTTGAAACAGCTCCAAGAGAACGACCGACCTCTCACCTCGGTCATTGACCTTACCGAAATCGGCAATCTCGACGAGGCAGCCGTCGTTACTGCCGCGAACGCCATTTTGCAACGGCAGGGAGAACGAGTAAGGGAACTCGACATGAACGCCGTCACCATTGTCCGGGAAGGAGGTTTCCTTGCATCGTACGAATGTTTCGAAGGCGACGACACTGCCAAAGAATTAGCCTCGGTTGCCCTTGCATTCGACCCGAACCATCAGCTATCTGAAGCTGATGTCGACGCGATGGAATCCCTTGTGCTCGACCTCCGCCGGCGACACCCTTGGTTCTGGGCCGCACTCAAGCCGCGCATCATCGAAGGCGGCGAAAGGCGTCCGAGCAAGGGCGGGGCTCGGCTCCCGTCGCTACGTGCTCTCGCCGACAAGGTGTCCTCTGGCCGTGGAAATTGCCGCAATAAGGAGGTCATAGATGTTCTGCGCAGGGCAAAAGAAGTAATAGACCAAATGTCCGTGGTGCGGGCGATCATTGGCAGTGCTGCGATCAACGAGGAAGCAAAGGCCCTGGTCAACGCTGGTCCGCAAGCTGTGATCGTCTGCCCATTTGTGAACAAGCTGGGCTCGGGATGGCTCTCAGCACTCCGACCACCGGTTCCACCGGTCGCTGTCATCCATGGCATCGAACGCGTCGAGACCGAAGATGCAGCCGAGATACTGTCTGAGCTTGACGTCGTCAGCGAGCCCGAAACAGGCAGCTCGACCCATGCCAAAGTCGTCATTCGCGGCGCCGCAGACGTGCTCCTCGGCAGTATGAATCTGTTGAGCTCGCCCCCGGCGTCGCCGCTGTTCGAGGTCGCAGTATTGGCCAGTAGTCCCGACCTCGGACCCCAAGCACTTGACTGGGCACGCCGACTGAGTCCAGCATCCGTCCAGCGGAAACTTCGATGGCGTCCAGAACAGTTGGGATGGACGGGACTGCCGGCCCCTTCCTACCCTCTTCCACCAGTTAACCGACCACTTGTAAATCTGCTTGAGATGGTCGAAACCCTTGAGTGGCTCCAAGAGATGGGCCCTCAACTAACGCTCACAGAGCAACTACGGGGTCTGGTCGCCGGCCTCACGGCTTGGTTCAACCTACCAGACGTTAACCGCGGCGAAGGCATCGCGCGGTCCGACCTGACGCGGTTGCTCTCGGCCTTGGAACAGAAAGCCGCGGACGCCGGGCTGGCAGTTGCCGAACTGATGTATACTGCGTCGCACCGACGTTTACTATTTCAGTCCTTAGAGCGAGCCCGCACAAGCATCGTGATCACTTCGCACCGCCTTTCAGCGCATGCTCTGGGGCCGAACTTCCTGGCAACTCTACGAGCAACACTCGCTCGTGACGTGAACGTCACGCTCCTGTGGGGCGAGCGCGATGGCACCGGAACGGACGAGCTGATCGCCACGCTTCGCAACTCGGCCACGGACACGCAGGGAAAGCTCGTCATCAACACAACGCCTTT
Organism: Amycolatopsis sp. NPDC114478; assembly: GCF_055633805.1. NCBI lineage: Bacteria > Bacillati > Actinomycetota > Actinomycetes > Pseudonocardiales > Pseudonocardiaceae > Amycolatopsis > Amycolatopsis sp. NPDC114478. Next base: position 247,540 of record NZ_JBVKDO010000013.1, read on the forward strand.
GCATATCCATTGCAAGTTGCTCATTGAAGACGCTCACACTGTGCTTGTAACGAGCTACGAACTTCTCCATTTCGCGCATTCCCAGAATTATGAACGTGATGAATTGGGAATTAACCTTGCTAGTTCATCCGTTGCGCGCGAGTACCTCCAAGCGCTGGCCGCGCATACTGAGGCAATTGACACCGCTGTGACAGACGAGCTCAATCATATAGTTGCATCCTCCTCTTAGGGGACTGTTCCACGATCGGTGTTTCCGGCCCGACACGCCGGACCGGAGGTCCGGCGGGATGGGCACTGTGAGTGATGACATCAGACCTTGTGAGTCCACGTAAGCGTGAGTCCAAGCCGGCGCGGGAGCTGTCGCCGGAGCAGGCCGCCGCGGCGGCGATGGTGGCCGAAGCGAAAGCTCGCGGGCTGGCCCTGACCGGCCCGGACGGCCTGCTGAAACTCTTCACCAAGAACGTCCTGGAGACCGCCCTCAACGAGGAAATGACCGAGCACCTCGGCCACGAGAAGAACCAGGCCGACCCGGATCGCGAGTCGACGAATGTGCGCAACGGCGCACGGGCGAAAACGGTGATCTCGGATGCCGCAGGCGAGGTCACTATCGAGGTTCCGCGGGACCGGGAGAGCACGTTCGAGCCGCAGATCGTGAAGAAGCGGCAACGGCGACTCACGGATGTGGACGAGATCGTGCTGTCGCTGTATGCGAAAGGGATGACCACCGGCGACATATCCGCGCATTTCGCGGAAATCTACGGAGCCTCGGTGAGCAAGGAGACGATCTCGCGGATCACCGACAAGGTCGTCGCCGAAATGAACGACTGGGCCAACCGCCCGCTCGGCGCCGTGTACGCGGCGGTGTTCATCGACGCAATCCACGTCAAGGTCCGCGACGGGCAGGTCGCCAACCGGCCCGTCTACGCCGCCGTCGGCGTCACCATCGACGGCCGCAAGGACGTCCTGGGCCTGTGGATGGGCACCGGCGGCGAGGGCGCGAAGTTCTGGATGAGCGTGCTGATCGACCTGAAGAACCGCGGCGTGGCCGACGTGTTCTTCCTGGTCTGTGACGGCCTCAAAGGGCTCCCCGATACGGTGGCGAACGTCTGGCCGAAAGCTATTGTTCAAACCTGCATTGTCCACTTGATCCGGAACACCTTCCGGCTGGTCGCGCGTCAGGATTGGGACGCGGTGAAGCGGGATATCAAACCTATCTACACTGCGCCCAGTCCGGATGCCGCGGCTATCGCGATGGACGAGCTCGAGGAGAAATGGAGGAAGAAGTACGGGGCGATGATCCGGCTCTGGCGCAACGCCTGGGAAGAGTTCATTCCGTTCCTCGATTACGACGTTGAAATCCGGACGATGATCTGCTCCACGAACGCGATCGAATCGCTGAACGCCCGTTATCGGCGGGCGATTCGCGCACGAGGGCATTTCCCGACCGAGCAGGCCGCGATGAAGTGCCTGTATCTTGTGACCCGTAGCCTGGACCCGACCGGGACCGGCCGCGCCCGATGGACGATGCGCTGGAAACCAGTGATCAACGCGTTCGCCATCACCTTTGGTGACCGCTGGCCGGGAGCCGAGACCTACTGATCAACAACGCCGGAAACACCGATCACGGGATAGACCCCCTCTTAGCGCTGCAATGGCACTTGGGTGATGTGTGGTAGATAATGCTGGGGTGGTCGATGTGGTGATGGACCAGCTGGACCAGCTGGATCGGGTGGACGGGAGGATCGCGGGCCGGTTCACGTGGTCGGAGCCACGGCGGTCGGGCGTAAGAGTAGGTGTCCGGACTGGTTGCGGGCGGGTCTGGAGCGGAAGAACGGGAGGTCGCTGGCCGAGCGGGCCGGCGAAGTCTCGCCGGATGGGATGCAGCGACTGTTGCGGCGGGCGGGCTGGGGCATCGAGGGGGTCTGTGACGATGTGCGGGACTACGTCGTCGTGCATCTCGGGGAGCCCGGTGGTGTGCTGACCGTGGACGACACCGGGTTCCTGAAGAAGGGCGCGATGTCGGCGAGGGTGCGGCGGCAGTACTCCGGAACGGCGGGGCGGATTGAGAACTGTCAGATCGGCACGTTCCTGGCCTATGCCTCGCCTCGTGGGCATGCGCTGATCGATCGGGCGCTGCATCTGCCCGAGCCCTGGTGCGCCGACCCCGATCGGTGACGGCGGGCGGGGATCGCTGACGGGATCGAGTTCGATACGAAGCCGCGGCAAGCAATGGCGATGCTGTCGCGGGCATTCGCCGCGAATGTGCCCGTTCGCGTGGGTCACCGCTGATGAGACGTACGGGCAGGTCAAGTATCTGCGGGTGCGGCTGGAGGACCACGACGCCGCGTATGTGTTGGCCACCAAGGTCAACGACCTGCTGAGCACTACTGGCGATGCCGAGGCCCGGGCGGATGAGCTGATTGCGGATCTGCCCGCCCGGTCGTGGCGGCGGCTGTCGGTCGGGGCCGGTGCGCACGGGCCGCGGGAGTACGACTGGGCGCGGATCCCGCTCGGGGCTGGCTGACGGGCCCGTCGCCGCCGCGGACAGCGAGGATCGCGACGACGTCGCTGGGTCTAAGTGGAACAGCGGGGACAGCATCGTTGGCCGCGGCGCCGGCGAGGATCGCGACATTCAGGGCAACATTAACCGGATCGGGCCGCTCGGCAGCGCTGGCCGTTCACGTTAGCTCAGAGGACCGGCCGATTGGCTTCCCGATCACAGTAGCGAGGGCCACGCCAGCTTCCCGCCGGTTTGCCGATCACACTGACGAGGGGCCGCGACGCTCGATATCGACTGACGCCGGCCCACGTCTAGAACCTCCAGTTGACTGAAGGGGTCTTGGTTCGAGTCCAAGCGGGGGAGCAAAGCCCAGGTCAACGACCTGGGCTTTTTGCTACCCAGGAGTTGGGGCGATTTAGTGTCCATCTTTACGATCGTCCAAACGGCGGCCTGACCGGCTGTCTCCGCTGTCCGGTGACACCACGGCCGCCGACGGCACAGCCACCCTGTCCTACGACGGCGCCGGCCGACCGACGGCGGTCTCGCTACCCGGCGGAGTCGGCACGTCGGTCACCTACGACGCGCTGGGCCGACCTCGCCGAAAGGGTCCTCGTCGGCACCCACCAGACCCACGATGCGCGCCAGGCCCACCGCCGTGGCCAGCCCAGCGACGTCCGCAGGCGCGACGACCTCGCGCGACGCGACACCGGCCGGCGCCTCGACACCGCCGAAGACCGCGCCGAACGCCGCGAACAGTTGCAGCGCGAACTCGCCGACCACCGGCGTCACGAGCAGTACTACGACCACCTGCGCCACGGCCCCGGCCACGACCACGGGATGCGGCTGTAGCGGAAAGCGACAGAACGCGGCGAGCTGCACGTTCGGCCGGTGCGCCGGGGCGGGCCGGCCGAACGTGACGAACTCCGCAGGTGTCGCCACCGGACCTATCGAGAACAGCGTGTTCTACAGTCGAGTGGATCCGGTATCGGTGAGCGGGTCCAACTGCCTCCGTGGTTGCGGAGTTTCCACAACCGGCACCCCAAATCGCTCCTCGTGCTTGTCGAAGGCCTCCAGCACTCCAGGGAACCAGCGTCGTTTGTCCTTCGATGCGGCCAGCAGGAACTTCCAGGAGTCGCTGCTCACCTCATCGGGCTCCTTGTGGGAGTCTCCTCTGCACAGTTGCAGAGCCACGATCAATCCGAACTGCTGCCAGGCTTGGTCGGCGGCGAATCGCTTGCCCAATTCGGGGGTTATCGTGCCGCTGAGCCGGCAGTCCTCCAAGATTCTTCGCCGCCATTTGTGCACGATCGCCTCGATCGCCTCGTCCAGCTCCGGGGTCTGTGCTGACTGTCTGACCAACTGCAGCGGGTCAGCGACTCGCCAGATCACCGCGACCATCGCGCTGGTGCTTGGTGCGTTGACGCGAGGATCGAGCGGCGTGACATACGCGTGCGGAGCGAGATCCACCAGATAGAAGCAGTCGCGCACTGAGTAGATGAACCGGTCGACCGACTCGACCGAGGGCGAGGTCACCGGAATCTCGTAGGGGAAGAAGGCTTCGAGCCGGGTCACGTCGTGCTGGTCACCGTGGCGTTCCTCGACCTTGGCCCCGTCCAGCACAAGTGCGACATCGTCGCGCAGCACCACGGGGCCTGATTCCTCGGTTTCGGCTCCGGGGGTGCCGAGAATGGCCGTGCGTGCGTAGGTGGGCAAATACTCTCGGCGCAGCGACCACTGCGCCACCGCGTAGCTAGACTGGAACACCGCCCAGTGCGTGGTCAGCAATTGCATGATGCGCTGCTCGAGCAGCGCACGCGGGTAGCGGCGAGTGCTGCGATCCGCGTTGTCGATGCGGACACGCTCAAGTAGCCCACGCCGGCGGCGAACCAGATCCGTCTGCCGGACTTGCAGTTCTTCCTTGAGCTCCTTCAGTCGTTCGGGAGTCAGGCACGAGCCGTTGGCCCGCAGCGCCGTTGCGGACGTGGACAGCGCAAGGTGCTGCTCCCGGGTTGACCGGTCGAACTCGGCGAGGTGCCCCAGGACGAGGTCGTCGTGACCAGCGGAGGCCTTGGCGGCGAAGGCCTCCGCGGCCTCGCTGCCCACCGACGACTGGCTGAGAAGCTCGGTGAATTCGCGGTCGTCCATGCTGACCTCCGATTCCTTCCTGTGTCCGGTCATTAGCGAGCCCCCTCGTCTTCCAGTCCGCGCAGGAGCGTCCTAGCTTCTGCTCTGGCCCGATAAAGCCGCTTCTTCACCGCAGCCTTGCTGATCCCGAAGATCTCGGCGATTTCGGCGTAGCTGTAGCCCTCCGAGGCCGCGGCGAGGATCTCGAAGGTCGCATTGGACAGCTGTTGACTGAGCAGGCCCACGAGGGCCTTGGCGTCGAGTTCGTAGCCATCGCGCAGATCGACGGGGGTCTCTTTGAGGGAGAGCAGGTCCTCGCGCAGGCTCAGCTGGCTCCAGTGCTGCTTCGCCGCGGCGAAGGTCTCCCAGCGGCCGGCGAAGGCCAGCACGCAGGCGTTGAGGAAGTAGCCGCGCAGCGTGGCGCCCTTCTTCGGGTCCCACGCCTTACCGCGGATGCCACGGTCGCGAAACAGCTGCAGTCCTTTCGCCTGGACCTCGCCGACCAGGCTGCGCAGTTCAGTGCGGTCCCAGTCCGCCATCGATCCCGAGCGGGCCATCGACCCTGATGGGTAGATGATCGCGTGGGTCTTGGCGAAGATGATCCCGCGCTTGCACCACGAAATAATCAGTTTCTCGGTGGATCGGATCAGCTGGCGCTCGTACCGGTCCCAGTGCGGGCCTTGGCAGTCGATGCGGCGGAAGTAGGCGCACAACTTGGTGTCCGCCTCCAGCCGACGGGTGTGCTCGTCGGTCAGGGCGCCATCGAACTCCGCGGCTCCTGCTGCGAGGTCCTCGTCGGTGAAGTCTTCCTCAGCCAGGAACTCCCGGTACCGCTGCGCGTAGTCCTCCGGGAGGCCCGGCGCGGCGAGAACGGGCTCGACGTCGTCAACCAAGCCGTCGCCGGCTCTGGCGTGCTGCTCGTTCTGCGGATCTCGAGAAATGACCATTCGGGCTGCTCCTGTGGCGGGGAATCGGGCGGCGGCGGGGACACCGACCACGGAGGGCGGGGGAACTTCGGACGCAGGGGGCTATATGGGCGGCCGCCGGAAAGGGGGACACACCGAAGAGGTTCGGTTGCTAATGCAAATCTCACAGGTGTGCTGTCCCCCTTCGTGGGGCATCGGCATAAAGCTCCCGCATCGCACGCCGACGGGGCGGGCGGCGCACACGAGGGAGCACGGGCGTGGCTGGGAAGCGAGCAGCGTCGGGACGAAGCCGGCGAAGGATGCCGTCGCAGCTGCCGGGCACGGTCTGCGAGCTGGTGGCCTACGTGGTCAACGGCCGGGAGCGCACCAACAACGCGGTCAAGCTCATCGTGGTGATCGCGCTGGCGGTGATCGGGATGCTATTGGTCGTCGCTGCGGTCGCCGGGGTCGTCTTGATGGCCACCGGCCATCCACAGCAAGGCCTGTACGCGCTCGTGGGCGCCGTGGGCACACCGATCGTGGGTGGTCTCGGTGTAAAGGGGTTTCGGCTCTTTCGTGCTTGGCGCCTCCGCAAAGGGTCGACCGAATCCAAAGTGCGCCGACTCGAACCCGTAGACACGCCGGATCAGGAAGCCGCCTGAGAGGCGGTTGCCGCCTCCCCGGTCCGAGCTCGAGCCCCGAGAACGAGTTGCGCTGCCGCAGGAGACGCTCCCGCGGCAGCGTTCGTTACACCTCCGGAAGCACCAAGCACCGGCGGGCAGCACACCGATGGGGTGGTGGCGGTAACTGGCCGCGGTCACCGGTGCCGCGTACCGGTCGGCGGGTCAGGTAGGACGGCTCCGTTGCCGCAGCGGTGTGGCAAACAATTCGAGAGCTAGGCGCAACTCCAGCGCCCAGCCAAGGTCGTCGCGCGGGCCTGCTCGTCAGCCTGCAACAGGAAGCCGTCGCTGCTGGCCAGCGGATCCGGCGGGTGACGGTGCGGTCGCGGACCTGGTTCTTCGCATGGTAGACCGCGTCGTTGACGGCCAGCAGCAGCCCGGTGAGGTCGTCGTTGCGGTCGGGGAACACCGCGGCGCCGACGGAGGTGGTCAGGGTGATCGCCGCGTCTTCTCCGGTGCGGCGGTTAGTGGCGGTCACGGTGATCGCGGTGATCGCGGCGCGGATCCGCTCGGCGGCTGCGGTCAGCCCGACCGGGTCGACGCCGGGCAGCAGGACCACGAGAATTCCTCGCCGCCCCAGCGGCTGGTCAGATCCGGGCTGTGGCCGCGCACGCGGACGCGGACGGTGTCGGCGGCCGCGCGCAGCACGGCGTCGCCGGCCAGGTGTCCGAACCGGTCGTTTATGGTGCAAGTGGTCCAGGTTCAGCAGCAGCCCGACCCGGTCGCCGAGGCGGCGGGCGCGGTCGAGTTCCCGCTCGGCGACGTCGTGCCACCAGGCGAGGCGGCGAGCTGGGTGCGCCGGTCGGTGTGGGCGGCGTGCTGGAACTGCGGCAGCAGCAACCCCAGGTACAAGCCGACGACGAGGACGCGGTCCTCAATTCCGCCGCGAACCGGGTAAAGCGATCGAACACCTCGGCCGCCGATGACTCCCGCGGGTGACGAGAGCGTGTGCGCCGACTCGGGCCGGTGCTGCGAGTGCGCCCGTCGCAGGGTGACGTCGGCTGGCTCGGCTTGGCAGCGGCCGCGCCGTCTCGCAGGATCCGAACAAGTGTTCGATGACTTCGGGTTCGCTCGCGGCTTCCCCTCGTGGGCGTCTCCAGTGCGTGTTCGTGGTGCTGGAGGTGCGTGGTGGCGTTGCCGGAGGCGGTGGCCGGACTCGCGGGGATCCCCGGCGTGCGCACGGCCGCGCAGCTCGGCGAGCCGAGCGCTGACCCCTCGGCGTCCGCAGGCTCCCTGCCAGTGGTGTCGGCGCTGGCCGCGCTCGTGCCCGACGGTTTACGGCGCGGCACAGTGGTGTCGGTCTCGGGCTCGACCGCGCTGGTGCTGGCGCTGCTCGCCGAGGCGACCCGGGACGGCTCGTGGGCAGCGATCACCGGCATGCCCGAGGTGGGTGTGGCAGCCGCCGCTGAGCTGGGCGTCGAGCCGGAGCGGCTCGCGCTCATTCCCGACGCCGGTGCTGAGGTCGCCGCGGTGCTGTCTGCGCTGATTGACGGGTTTGATCTGGTTGTGCTCGGTCCGGCCATAGCTCGCGGTATCCAGGCGCCGCTGGTGCGTCGGCTGGGCGGCCGGGTTCGCAACCGGGGCGCGGTCCTGTTGGCCGCCGGACACTGGCCGGTCGAATCGAAGTCCGTCTCGGACGGCTTTGAGGTCGGCTCGGTGACGGCGAGCCCGTGCGGGAGGTGTCGGACGGCCACCCTCGACTACGTCCACGTTGCCGCGGAGTACCGACGCCTGGGCTTCGGTCGCACGCTGGTGGCGGCCGCGGTGGCTCGGGCGCCGTCATACCGGTGGACGGCACCGCTGCCGGACGGCCCGGTGGCGCAGTCATTTCTTGCCCGGATCGCCATGCGCCGAGCTGGTCTGCCCTGTGTCCACGCCGGTTTCTCGGGGCGCAGACGATGAGTGCCGGGGAGACGACCGCGCACTGATCCGCGGGAACGCACGACATCTCGACTGCATGTACTGCGACGCTTGTCGTGTCGGATGCGCTGTGGCCCGTTCGTAGAAGGTATGAAGCTCGGCACCAGGCTGGGCCGCAGGGAAGGGGCTTCACCATGACGGATCACCCGATACACAAGGTCAGGTCGTTGCGGTTCGGGGTCGTCGCGCCAATCACCAAGGACGTCTCGACGTGGCGTGATCAGCTCCGTGGTCTGGCCGACAGCGGTTACTCGACGATCTTGATGCCCGACGTGCCGCAGTGGCAGTCAGCTCCGGGTCCGGCTCTCGCCGTGGCGGCGACGGTCACCGACCTGCGGGTGGGTACCTGGGTGTACGCGTCGCCGGTTCGACCGCCGTGGATCACTGCGTGGGAGGCGCACTCGTTGTCCGTGCTCACCGAGGGACGTTTCGAGATGGGCATCGGCACCGGCCGGCCCGGGATCGCCGACCAGCTCCGTGAGCTGGGGCTGCCGGCTACCCCGGTGGGCGAGCGGTTGAGCCAGGTGCGCGAGGTTGTTGCGGCCCTGCGCGACCTCGACGAGCCGGACCTGCATACCCCGGTGGTCATGGCCGTGGGCGGCCCGAAGGCGCAGGCGCTGGCTGCTGAGTTGGCCGACACGGTGACGTTCGTGATGCCGCAGATCGAGACGCGGGCCGCGACGATGCAACGGGTAGCAGGTTTCGACAACCGTCGCGGTGTGGAGCTGGCGTTGCACGTGCCGGTGGTCGGCGACTCGGTCGCCGCGTTCATGGCCGGACCCGACACCGACCCCACGGCCGTCCGAGCTGCGGATTCGCTGGCGTTCCTGCCCAGTGATCCTGCTGCAGCGGCTGACGAGATCCAACGGCGACGCGAGGAGATCGGGTTCTCCTACTTCGTGGTCGGCGCCGACGCCGCGGGTGCTCTCGCGCCGGTCGTTGCCGAGCTGGCTGGGCGCTAGCCGCGGAGGAATACTTTCGGCCGGATGGGGCGACCGGTGAAGCGGCTGACTTCGATGGCGGCGATGGAGAGGTGGATCTGGTCGTCGTCGGGGGCGGGAAAGGCTGCGTTGAGCACGACGGTGAGACTGCGGCGCGAGATGTCGAGGAACAGCGGATCGATGTCGGATGTGCACGCGTCGCGTACGGCGGCCTGCCAGTGGGCGAGGTCCTCGTCCGGGCCGAGGTCTTCCCACCGCGCGATCGCCCAGTTGCCGTTCTGCAGCGCACCGACGAGCTCGTGCAGCTCGGACACCCAGTAGGGCGCGGCGACGTTCGTCATGGCGTGACCGCCGGGGTGAAGCCGGCGGGAATGCGCCACGCCGGCCGGGGGTCGATAAGGGCGCGGTACATCGTCCGCGGCCCGGTGAAAGCGGTGCGACCATGCAGCCAGCGGCGGTTGTTGACGACGTACCCGCCGCCGAACTTCGTGGGGATCGTGATCGTGTGGCGCTCGATGACCTGGGCGAGTACGGGCAGCCAGCGCTGGGTCTGCGGGGAGAACCGGGCCAGCTCGTCGCGGCGTAGCCGGAGCGCAACGAGACCGTGCAGGTCGGATTCGAAGACGTTGCCCACGATCCCGGCCGCACCCCCGAAGTAGGCGCAGCGCCGGGCCGACAAATCAGCCAGCGCATCCGGTGAGGTCATAGCCAGCTCGTCGTGAACCGCGCGGCCGTCCACCAGGACGTAGTCGCCGCCGCGCTCGGCGGGACGACCGCACGTCATGGCGACGATCAGCGGAGGTCGCGGCAGGTCCGAGCAGTCAGTGTGCGCGGCCAGCGCGTGCTGGCTGAATCCGACATGCCCCGGCGACGGCCGGGTGCCGGCGCGGTCGGTGATCACGGTGAGTCCTGAGCCGGTGCTGTCCCGGTGGGGGACCAGGTGGCCGAGCCGGGAGGTCAACTGCAGCAGCCGCTGCTCGGTGCCCACGCCGTCGAACAGCGCGACACCGTCACGGGCCAGCACGGCGGCAAGCTCTCCTACGCCGCCCACCGCGCCGACATCGACGCGGCAGTCCGGCAGCGCGGTCACGGGCATGGCGGCGGTCCCTTTCGTTGACGTTTCGGTTCGATCAGCACACCGGGCCGGACGGGTGGCGTCCACTGACAGATCGTCAACCTTGCGACAGCCCAGGTGGCCGGGGCCGCTGCTACGGTCGGTGACAGCAGGCGCACGGATGGCGGGAGGCTGGTGTCGGTGGCGGAGGCCGGATACCCGGTGTCGATCAAGGGCGTGCTGATCCGGGACGACCGGGTGCTGCTGGTGCACAACGAGCGCGACGAATGGGAGCTACCGGGCGGCCGGATCGAACCCGGCGAGGCGCCCGAGCAGACCGTCGCGCGGGAGATCGCCGAGGAGTCCGGGCTGCCGATCGAAGTCGCGGAGATCCTCGACGCCTGGGTGTACCACATCGCCGTAGCCGCCAAGGACGTCTTCATCGTGACGTACGGCTGCACCACTAGTTCGACCGCGGCGCCGGTCGTCAGCCACGAGCACAGTCGGATTGGGGAGTTCTCCGAGGACGAGGTCCGCAGCCTCCGCATGCCGGAGGGGTACAAGCGCTCCATCGCCGTCTGGTTCGACCGGCTCCGCGCCCGGCAACCGGTCCGGTAGCGGTTATGGCCGGTTGCGAACGTTGTGGGACGAGCTTGGGCCGCTACGCGTCCGCGACGGTCTGCCCGGCCTGCCGGGCCGCGACCACCAGCCTTTCCCCACGACCGCCTCGACTGGCCCCGGCCGTCTGGATGTGGTCCGACCCGGGCGCCGCGGCGGCACTCGGCTCGCGGGACCTCGCGACTATCCTGCGCGCCTACCGTGCGGCGAACCGGCTGAGCCAGGAAGCGCTGGCCGCGCAGCTCGGCTACGACAAGTCGTACGTCGCGATGATCGAAACCCGCAGGCGCAACCCCGGTGACGTCGCCGGGCGCCGGCACATCGCCCGCGTCCTCGGGCTGCCGTTTCACCTGCTCGGCGTCACAGACCCCGACGACGCCGACTTCGCAGCGCTCGTTCAGTTCGGCGACAGCGTGATCCGGCTCGCTGAGATCGCCCGCCAGTCCGGCCGGGTCGTCGAAGCCGTCAACGAGCTGTGGCCGCTGGCCGCCCGACTCGAAGCCCGGGCCGCCGAAGGGCGCCTCGAGCGCGACACCTTGTACCTGCTCGCCGCGGCGCGTCTGGCTCTCGGTGTTTCCCTCGGCACGGTGCTGCCGGAGGAACGCCTTCCCGGGGCGGCGGCATGGACTGGCAAAGCTCTCGTGCTGGCCGGGCATCTGGACGATGACCTCTTCCTGGCGACCACGCTGCGGATGCACGGCAACGAATTGCGCAAGGCCGGCCGTGACCGAGCCGCCGTCGCCCGACTGGAACATGCCGTCGCCGTGTCCACTACGCCGGCAGCGCAGGGGGCGGCGTTCGCATTGCTCGCGCGAGCGGCCGGCGACGCGGGAATGCCGAACCTGTTCACCGGCGCAATCGATGGCTGCCGACAACGTGTCGACGCGGGATCCGTGAACGAGCTGCTGCTCAATCCCTTTACATTGCGCGAAATTCACGCTCGTGGCCTCCTCGCCCTGGGGCGGCCATCGGACGCACTCGAGGTCCTGAACGCGTCTGCGGGGGAACCCGCCGCGCCGCAGTGGCAGGTCATCGAGCGGGTGACCGCCGGCGAAGTCCTCGCCGCGACAGGCGAGCTGGCCGGTGCTGAGGAGGCATTGGCCTCGGCTATTGCGACCGCCGAACACCGTCGGCTGCCCCATCAGCTCCAGCGGGCGATCAGGGCCGCCAAGCGGGAGCACCTCCCAGCCGTCGCGGATGCCGGACGCCTTGCGCTACGACGTCTTCGTGGCCTGCTGTCGCCTGCCGCCTAGCCCGGCACCGCGGAGCCGATCCTGCCGCAGAGGGATGCCACAACAACGCCGGAACGTCGCATCGCAGCTGTCGCACTGTTGGGGAACTCCGCAGGTTCGGCGCTCGCTCAGCGGCAGGAACGTCGCCGTGTCCGTGATGCCGCACAACGTGGTGAACGTCTGGTCTGGCTGCACCACTCCGTTGAGGCGGTGCCACTCGCCGTTGATGACTGGGTGAACCGTCTGAGGGTCCACATAGATCACCGCGCTCATCGTGACACCCGGAGCTGTAGCTGCGCGAAGTTCGCGCGGTAGCTCTTAACGGTTGCGGCGTCGCCGAGATAGATGCGGGCGTGCTCATGTCGCAGAACGACGGTCGCCATGCCGGCCTCGGTCTCGTAGATGGTGAATGCCTCGACCACCCGGGACTGGGACGGGTTCGTCGGGACGATCCCCGCCGTGACATTCTTGAGTTGCGGCAAGTCGGCCTCCGAAGCCCACGCTGTTTCGCTCACGAGGATGACGCTTGGGAAGTGCTTCGGCCGGTCGATCTCCCGGACGTGCTGCGCGAAGATCGCCTGGTCGATGTCGTCAGACGCGACGTCCCGGTGTCGTAGCTCGGCCTGGATGTGCTCCGGTGTTCGCAACAAGGGCGGGAGGAGGTGCGGTGCCCATTCGAACTTCCGCACCGCATGCAGCTCATAAGCGCTTTCCAAACTGGCACTCTCGGGAGCGACGTCTTCGACGCAGCTGAGACGGTCGCCTTGCTGGTGGATCAGCAAGAGCTGGCGGTACATCGGTGGTCTCACCTGGAGAAACCCCAGGATGAACCCCAGCGCCTCCGCCGGTGGCCGGCGAACACCCAGTTCCCATGCCGAGAGGAACGCGGGGGCGAAGCCAAGCCGTCGGGCCATGGTGCGCAGGCTGATCTCGCGTTTGGTGCGCAGGTCGCGGAGCGCATGACCGAGGAGAAATAGAGCAGGGTAGAACTTGGGCTCGGACATAGGACTTCTCATTCTGCGTGAAGGGAATGACTTGGTGCCGCGACGATCCCGGCGTCGATGTCGTCGGCGTGGGTGCGGAGCAGATCGATCACTTCTTCGGCCCGGTCTGCGAAGTCGCGTTGTTCGCGCGGGGGCGCGGTACCGTCCGCCAGCTGGGTCCTGAGCACGGTGATCTGGGCTTCAACGGTCAGGAGGGCCTCGACGAGTTCCGTTGTGGCGCGGGTCATGACCCCTCCATATGGTGCGGACCTGTCCGTACCGGACAGCCGGCGAAGCCCGACGAGAACCCGGCACAGCAGAACGAATTCGTCGTGCTCGGCGAGCCAAAGGTCCATTTCGGATGGCCAGCGAATATCCGTCGACGACACCGTTGATCACCACCTCGTGGATCCGCGAGAGCGGACGTAACTCTGCGGATTGACCCGGGTCGGTGACACCCGGGCAAAAGGTCGCGCTTGCTCGGTACGGTCGGAGCGCCGGGCCCAGCAGTGCTCGGCGTCGGCGGCTTCCTCCTCGTCCGTGGTTGCCCTCCAGTCTCCACGGCTCCGGGGAGGGAGCCGCTCAACGGGGAAGTCCGCGCACGTGGGCGAGTGATTCGTCGTAGCATCGCCGGATCACCTCCCCGGGATCGGTTCCCAGGCCACGTAGGAGGATCGCGAACGCGACGATGGGCATCGCGCGGCTACCGCGTTCCCAGTGGCCGAGGACGGCTGCGCTGTAGTCGACGCCGCTCGCGGCGATGAGTTCGGCTCTGGACCACCCGCGCATTTCGCGGGCGGCCCGCAACGCCGACGCGAGGTTGGATTGGAACTGGCGCGCGGCAAGGCTCATGGCGGTTCCCCGCGGTGAGTGGAGCGTGGCGGGTTCGGTCTGACGCCGCTGTCGGGCCAGGACTGTGCCGGTGTCGGCGAATTCGCTTACCCAGCGCCGGATCGTCGTAGGTGACACGTTCGCGCGTGCTGCCACGCCTGCTTGCGATTCGCCCTCGTGCCAGCGCTGTACGGCTTCCGCGCGGACGCGAATTCCGCTATTGGCATCCCGGATGGCGACGGCCAGGGCGTGCCGCTGCTCGCTGGACAACACGGGGCGCGCCGTCGGATTCATCGTGCGTCCTCATTGGTCCAGCCGAGTACCTCGAACAGGACCTCGTCGGGTGCTCCGTTGATCGGACCGCGGATCGGAATGCTCCCGTGCTTTCCCCAGTCACCCGGCGCGAACCGCGCGCCGATCGCCTCCACCGGGTTCTTGGCGGCTTCGATGACGACGACGTCGTCGTGGGAGCCGGTTGAGCAGCGGCCGACCAACTGCTCGGGTTTCGCTGAGGCGGCCGGACGGGTCGTCCACTCCCAGCCGCGCTCACGCGATACCGCGATCGCCCCGCTGGCGCGTTCCCAGGCCAAGGGCACTGGACCCCATTCATCCGAGGTGTTCATGGATTCCTCCCGAGGCGGTGGTGCAGCGGCGGAGGTGCGGGATCGAGACTGTCGGGGAAGGCCCTCGCACCTCCGCCGCCGATCGCGGCGGCTTCATCAACCGGTTCGATGGTGAGATCACGGTCGCGCAAATTTGCATGCCATGCAAGTACTGGGCGATGTAAACTTGCATGGCCACTCGATCGGGCTACCGTGCAAGTTGAATGGCCTGTCGTAGGCTCGGCGCCGACCTATCGCGAGAGAGAGGTGTCCGTGGCCGACGAGATCAAGGTGAGGACAACTGGCGTTCGCATGCGGCGGATCGCTCGCACGATCCTCGCCTGGCGTACCGCGAGTGGTCAGGATCAGATGGAGGTCGCGAAGGCGGTCGGCTGGTCGACCGCGAAGCAGTCGCGGATCGAGACCGCCAAGCTGCCGATCACGCCGGCCGACGTCATGACGCTCGCCCTGCACTTCGGTCGTCCTGCCGACGAACGCGACGCGCTGTTTCGTGATGCGCAGGCCGCGCAGAGCCCCCGGTGGCTGGATCAGATCTCCGCTGAGGCGTTCGCCGCGGACGTGCGCGAGTACGTCGCGCTCGAAGCCGAAGCCTCCCAGTTGCTGATCTTCAAGCTTGACGTTGTTCCGGGGCTCTTTCAGACCGAGGACTATGCCCGCGCGATCGAGTCGATGGGCTCGAAGGACGGCTATGTGCGGCACGAGGATCGTGTCCAGGCGCGCATCCGCCGACAGGCTCGGCTGCAGGACCAGACGGAGCTCCGCGTTCGGTGCGTGTTGACCGAAGCAGTGCTCAGAATTCAGGTCGGCGGTCCAGAGACATGGCGTGGGCAGCTTCGGCGGATCGCCGATCTCATGGAGTTGCCGAACGTCGACGTCAGGTTCGTGAGGAGCCAAAGCGGTGCGTATCCCGCGATGGGCTGTCCGTTCAGCATCCTGCGGTTCGAAGACGGTGAACCTGACATCGGCTACATCGAGTTGCTTCGTGCGGGCGTCTACCTGGAGCAGCAAGGCGAGGTCGAGCCCTACGTAGACTTGTTCGAGGAGCTGTGGGCCTCCGCTGAGGATCCGCGTGGGTCTCGCGGCCTTCTTGCGGAGATCATCGGGGCGGCCGCGTGATCAAAAGACTGGAGACTCGCGATGCGCGAAAACCACGTGCCGGAGACGGCTTGGCAGAAGAGTAGTTACAGCACGGCGGAGAACGAGTGCGTCGAGGTGGCGATCCTCGACGGCAGCGCTGCCGTCCGTGACTCGAAGGATCCGCGCGGCGGTTTCTTCGTCGTATCGGACACCGGGTGGTCGGCTTTCCTGGCCACCGTCACGAAGTAGTCAGCGGTAAAGCGGGCGGGTTCCGGGGCTGGCCGGAGCTCGCCCGCTGCGCTTCGTGTCATCGAACGCACGTTCGATGGGTCTGGTAGGTTCGTTGCGCCGAGGTCGGGATCGCTGAGCCAGGAGGTCGTTGTGGCGTGGTTGCTGAGGGAACGAGCCACCGGCCGGGAGTGGCGCATCGGCGACAGCGACCTCGCGTGGGAGGCCGGCGGCTACGACACCGCGCGGTTCGAGCTGCACGTTCTCGATGAGGACGTCATGGGAGCTCCCGATGGCCTGCCCGCCGGTCGTATGGCGTCAGCCTGCGGAAGGTGAAGCTCAGGCGAACTCGCCGTTCGATGCCTACGATGATCATCTCGGACCAGGGTGATCACGGGGGGGGCGGGGATGGTTCGTCTTGCCGTCGGGCTGGCGGCGACGCTGGCACTCACCCCGCTGACCGTTCGTCTGGTGAGCCAGTCGGCTCACGGCACGTTGCCGCGCTGGTTCGCCCTGGAAGTCGCCGTTGTCGTCGTCGCAGCTGGGTCGCTGGTGGCGTTCTGGCAACCCGCCGCGATCGCAATAGGGGCCGCATTCGTCGCGTTGGGCATCCCGGCCGCGGCGGTCGACGCCGTCGAACACCGCATCCCGGACCGGCTCAGCCTCCCGCTGTGTGGAGCCGTCGTCATCGCGGCGGTCGCCGGCGCGATCGTGGGCGACGACGTCGGAAGTGGTGTACGAGCCCTTGCTGGTGGCGTGGTCTGGGGCGCGGCGCTGCTGTTGTCCTATCTGGTGACGGGGCAGCCTGGACCGGGCGATGTGAAGCTCGCACCAAGCGTCGGTGTCCTGCTCGGCTGGTTCGGCTGGACGTGGGTTCTCGGCGGCTTCCTCGCTGCGTACGTGTTCACGGCCGTGGCCGGGCTCGCCGGTGTCATGCTGCGCAGGTACTCGCTCCGCGAAGGCCAGGTGCCGATGGGGCCGTCGATGATCGTGGTCGCCTTCGCAGGCGCGACGCTGGCCCAGTTCTGATTCACGCCGAGCGGCGAGCGCCCTCCGCGTCGTCGCGGCGGCGATGCCGCGCCTGGTCGACGATGTCCGGATGTCGGCTGACCCAGTCGGCCAAGGGCTGCATGGCGTCGAGCGCGTCGCGAGTTGCCGGCGCCAGCGAGTAGATGACCGAGGGCGGGAACACTCCGGCCTCCTGATCGCGGATGATCAGGCGGTCGGCCGTCATGGTCTTCAACGTGCGCGTCAGCACGCTGGCGTGCAGCACCCGCGGCCGCCCGGACCAGCTGTTGGCCGCCGCGGCGTTGTTGAGCGAGCCCACCATGCCGAGCAGCTCGGTGTAGTGCTTCGGTCCGCTCTTCAGCGCCAGCAGGATCGCCGTCATCCAGTCGCCGCCGAAAAGCTGCCTCGCATCGTGCAGCTTGCGCAGCCGCTCGGCGTCCTCGGCGGTGATCGCCTGTGTGGTCGGTCGAGTCATCGTCCCCTCCCCGGTTCGATCACCCCAGGCTGTTGATCTTAAGTTTTCGCAGGTCGCGTCTCAACTGTCGACGAGTCATTCACCTGATCAGGTCTTAATCTGAGTTAAAGAGCCTGGTGGGCGGTACCGTCGAAGGGAGCTGAGGAGGGGCGATGGCTGAACGTCCCGGGCGTGACTTCGCGGACAAGCTGAACCACCTGTTCGCCGTCACGAAGTCTCCGGACGGCGACGAGTACAGCAACGACTTCGTCGCGGACTCGATCACGGCCGCCGGTACGAAGATCTCCGGCACCTACGTCTGGCAGCTCCGGAAGCGGAAGCGGGACAACCCGACGATCAAGCACGTCGAAGGGCTGGCCAAGTTCTTCGGGGTCCCGTTCAACTACTTCTTCGACGACGACGTGACCGACCGCGTCGACCAGCAACTGCGCGACCTCGCGGCAGAGCAGGAACGTCTCAGGGCTCAAGCCGGTGACCCGGAAGCGCAGCTCATCGCGATGCGGGCCGGCGAGCTGACCCCGAGCCGGCGCCAGCTCGTGATGGATCTCCTCGACGTCGTCTACCGCGATCAGCAAGCGGAGGAGGAGCGGAGCCGGGGAGGGGAGGGATGAACGAGCGGGCGCTTCGGCGGCGGTGCCGTCGGTTGCTGAACGATCTGGACATCCACCCGCCGCTGGATGTCGTCGAGCTGTGCCGGCGCGTCGGTGGTCAGCGGGGCAAGCCGATTCGCCTGCTGGCACACGCGATCCCGGTGCCGGGCCCGTTCGGTGTGTGGATCAGCACGCGTCCGGCGGATTACATCCTGTACCAGAGCGAAACCAGCAGGCCGCACCAGAACCACATCATCCTGCACGAGCTGGGACACCTGCTGGCCGGTCACCAGAGCGACCCGTGCGACGACGAGCTGCTCGCCGAGCTCTACCCGGACATGACGACGGACAGCCTGCGCGAGCGGTACCCGGATCTCGAACCCGATGCCGTTCGCCGCGCTCTGCGGCGCACGTCCTACGACACCGAGCAGGAGCGCGAGGCCGAGACCACCGCGACGATCATCCTGGAGTGGGCCTCGGTTCTTGACCACGTCGTCGTCAGCGGCGGCCCGAGCGGCCCGGCGCGGCGGATGGGCTCTGCCCTCGAAGACCGGCTGGGCTGGCTGTGAAACCGCTGGTCGCCGCGTACGGCATCGTGTCGGCCCTTGTGTTGCTTTGGTTGGTGCTGAGGCTGATCCGGCATCCCGGCAACGCCGCACTTCGCAGCGTGACGGCACTGGTGGCCTGCCTGGCGGTCGCGTTCCCGTTCGGCGCCGCGGCCGACAACGGCGCCCGGGTGGCGGGGTTGCCGCCGATGACCTCGCGACTGATCCAGCACGGCGTTCTGCTGGTCGGGGTTTACAGCCTGGTGTGCTTCTTCCTGTTCTCGGCGCGAGAGCGAGCGGTCGCACGGCGACGAGCCACGTGGTACTCGATTCCGCTGCTCGCGGCGGAGGCGGTGCTCGTCGTCGCGGCGCTGGCGACACCGGTGTCCGCGCGGACCAACGACCAGTCGGTGCCCAGCGTGGCGATCTTCTTCATCGCCGCGGATGTGTTCATGGCGATCGGCTTCGCCGCGGCGGCGGTGTGGGCCTGGCGGTACGCACGTGAGGCGGTTGGCCGGTTGGCCCGAGGACTGCGCATCGCGGCCGTCGGCCTGGCGGTCATCGTCATGGCGAACTGCGTCTTCGTGCCGGCGATCGTGCTGACGCTGGTTTACGACGTCGGAGTCGCGGAGAGGCCCGGAGCCGACGGGACGGTGATGGGGGCGCTCGCGGCTACGTTCCTGCTGATGCCCGGTGTCTTGCTGTTCCTGGTCGGAGTCACCTATCCGGCGGCGGTGACCAGGCTGGGCGCGATGCGAATCTGGTCGCGCCACCGTCGCGGCTACCGGCAACTCGCTCCATTGTGGACGGCGCTGCACTCGCGGTTCCCCGACGACGCGCTGGATCGCGTTCCGGCGGCACCTTGGCGTGATGTGCTCCGCCTCCGGGGAACGCACCGCAGGTACTACCGCCGGGTCGTCGAGTGCCGCGACGGCCTGGTCCGGATCAGTCCGTACTTGGCGCAGACCGACGCTGCGGCCGACCTGCCGAGCCGGCTGAAGGAGGCGCTGGCCGCGCACGCGGCGGGCGAAACGGCTGCCGCGAAGGCGGTTCCGGTGGCGGTTCCGCAGGTAGAGGGTCTGGACGCAGACGTTCGCGAACTGGTTCAGCTGGCGCGTGGTTTGGACAGGAGGGGAGCGGGATGACCAAGGCGTTGATCATCGGCGGAGGGATCGCGGGACCGGTAGCGGCGATGGCGCTGCAGAAGGCCGGCATCGACTCTGTCGTCTACGAGGCGTACTCGGAAGGCGCGGACGACGTTGGCGCGTTCATGACGATCATGAACAACGGTTTCGACGCCTTGCACGCCATCGAGGCCGACAAGCCGGTGCTGGATGCGTCGTTCCCGGCCGACCGCGCGCTGTTCTGGAGTGGCTCGGGCAAAAAGCTCGGCGAGGCACCCATCGGCGGCGGCGCGTCCGGCGCGTATGGCCCGCACACCATCAAGCGGGCCGAGCTGTACCGGGTGCTGCACGAGGAGGCCGCACGCCGCGGCATCGAGATCGAGCACGGAAAGCGGCTCGACGACGTGGACACGGGGCTCGACCAGGGCGTTGCGGCGGTCTTCGAGGACGGGACACGTCGAGAAGGCGACCTCCTGATCGGCGCGGACGGCGTCCACTCGGCGACCCGCGTGGTCATCGACCCGGATGCGCCCGAACCGCGCTACACCGGGACGGTCGTGCTGTGTGGTTACGCCAGGAACGCGCCTGTCGATCCGGTGCCCGGCGTTTACCGGATGATCTACGGCAGGCGCGTCTTCTTCGCCTACACGACCGCGCCCACCGGCGAGACCTGGTGGTTCGTCAACCTGCCCGGCGCGGAGAAGAGGAAAGCCGAGTTGGCGGGAACGTCGCTTGAGGAGTGGAAGAGGCAGGCGACAGCACTGCTCCGCCGAGACCGGTCGCCTGCCTCGGCGATCGTCGAGGCGTCGGACGAGATTCGGGCGAGCAACGGGTACGACATCCCTTCCACGCCGAGGTGGTACGCCGGCCGCGTGGTCGTCATCGGCGACGCAGCGCACGCCGCGGCGCCGAACGCGGGCCACGGCGCGTCGATGGCCATGGAGGACGCCGTCGTGCTGGCGAAGTGCTTGCGCGACCTGCCCGATGTCGGGGCGGCGTTTCGAGAATACGAGGGGAGCCGCCGGGACCGAGTCGAGCGCTTGGTGGCCACCAGTGCACGGATGGGTGGCACCGCTACTCCCGGACCGGTCAAACGAATCCTCCGCGACATCGCGATCCGAAAACGCCTCAAGGGCGGCCCGCGGAACACAGCGGGCTGGTTGACGCAGCACCATATCGACTGGTCGCATCCGGTGACATCGGGATACGCCGATGGCGTATCCCACGCTGTCGGAGATTCGCACCATCCCCCCAATTCCATAACAGGGTGAGGATCGCGGGGACCAGATAGGACCAGCCGAAGGCAACCCGGCGGCCCGCGCCGCCGGTCGAGGAGGGGCACGGACTGACCGTGATCCGCGAACGCGCCGCTCTCTACAGGGGCACCGTCACCGCGGGTCCGCGCCGAGCGGCCGCTGGGTTGTCGAGGCCGTCCTGGACATGACCCCGCCGCCCGTCGCAGGTGGAGTCGCGTGACCACCGTCCTCATCGTCGACGACCAGCCCTTGTAGCGGTTCGGCTTCCGCATGCTGCTCGAGTCCACTCCCGACGCCAAGGTCGTGGGGGCGGCCGCGCACAGAGCCGAGGCGGTGCGGCGGGCGGCGGAACTGCGTTCCGACGTCGTCCTGGTGGACAGCCGGATGCCGGGAATGGACGGCATCGAAGCCGCCCACCGGCTGCCCGCGGGCACGGCAGAGCCCTCGGAGCAGACGGATCCGCGCTGGCGATCCCTGACCGATCGCGAACAGGAGATCCTGGTCGCGATCGGTCAGGGCTGGACCAACGGCGAGATCGCCGAACTCCTCATCTTGTCCGAGTCCACCGTCAAGACCCACGTTGGCCTGCTGCTGGCGAAGATTGGTGCCCGGGACCGCATCCAGGCGGTGAATCTGCCCTACGACCTCGGTTGACTCATCCCAACGCACCCGACTGACCGCTCTCAGTCACGACGCTGGAATCACAGGTGGGCACTGGCTACTCCGTGCTCAGATCACGAAGTCGCCGACGAAGTGTGCCATCATTCCGGTCCTGTTCGCGTACACGCCCGTATTGCCGTTGTCGTTCAGGGCGGAGATCACGCCGAGTGCGGCGGCGCCACTCGTTCCGAGATCCAGGAAGACCGGGCCTCCGCTGTCGCCGTACTGAACTATCGGCGTCGGTGACGTCGCCCGGGTCTGGTTGCACACAGTCACTTGGGTGGGAATTCCGGTCGTCGGGTTCGGTCCCTCGACAATCGAGCATTGATCAGGGATCGTTACGCGCCCTGAGCACTGGGTGCCGGAGAAGGAGCCATCGAAGCAAACCGGGACGCCTTGGGCCGAAACCGTCGCGACGGCGGATACGGGCGTGACCTGGAGCGCGCCATTGGCGCTACTCCACACGTCGGGGGCGTAGTTGCCTCCATCCAGCAACATGGAGTCGGATCCGCCCTCGCTGAACGCGTTTACGAAAGTGAAGCCCATGGGGCCGGTCTCCCAGAGCGTGTTGCTGGCCTGATCGTAATAGCCCTGCGTCCAGTTGATGTTGGGCTGACTGCAATGTCCCGCGGATGCCATGGCGTCGGCACCGGTGCTCCACATCCCCCCGGCTGTGCACTCCTCGAGTTCCTCCTCGCCGGCCACGTTGAATTCTCGCCACATGCGGTCGCCGCCTATGTAGGGCTCGGAGTCGACCAGCGGCGGACCTGCCGCTGCCGGCGCGAAACTCTGCATGGCAGAGGTGCCGGCCTTCCCCTTGCTCGGCGGTGCAACCTTGACGATTTTGGGTGGGCGCGCGAGCTTGGTGACCTTGTCGGCGCTCTTGTCCCGAGAACTGGTGACGAGCTCGACCTTGTCTCCGAAGAGTGCTGAAGCCTCGTTTGCGATATCAGCTGTCACCCGTGTGAGGCCGACCTGCACCTTGTCTGCCTTCGGATCGATGCCCCAGGTCGCCAGCACTGCGTCGACGTCGGACTTCCAGGGCTGTGCGGTCGAAATCTGATCCACGACTCGTTTGAGATCGGCGTGACTGTACTTCACGTTGTCGATCTCGACGCCGACGGTTCCGTGTCTGCCAAGTGCTTCGCCATTGGCTATGCGAGAAGGACGAAGGATTCGCCCATCTTTCATGGCTTCGGGGTGCGCCACGGTCACGTGCAGAGTGTTACTGGTTTCGTCGTAGAAGGGGTCCCCGTATGTCTGAGGTGACGCGTTGATCGTCGCTCGAAGCTCGTCGAAGGATATGGGTGATTCTGTTGTTGCGCCGGATGCGGTCGAGGATATTGCTGTCGGAACGTTCGCGGCAAAAAGCAAGGCCGCAACTACGGGATAGGACATGGATCTTCTGTATCTCAATTGAACTCCTCGTTGCATTGAATGTGATGCCGACGGGAGAACTGGGCGAGTCAGAGCGATGACGCTGGATTCAGGACTGGTCGGCCGGCGAGGGGGGCGGCGAGGTCGATCATGTACTCCCCGTATCGCGCGCTCGCCACTTGGTCGGACTCGCTTGTCGTGCGGAACCCGAGGATCGCGACCGTGACACTGTCGCTGTCCTCGGTTACTTGCGCGCCCGCGACGCTGCTGACCCGTTGCCTCGAAAGATCGACGACGAAGGTCAGACTCAGATCGTCATCGGTGCGTCCGACGAAGTTCCACTGCAAGGCCGTCAGCCCTTCGGCGTGCGCGACCGGTGTCAAACGTCGTACGTCACGAACCGATGAAGCCGGAACAACTCTGACCTTCTGCTGGTGCGAGCTCATGTTCCCCCCTGGCTGCAAGTGGCCACCGCAGCGCGAACAACGCTAGTCCCGCACCTGATCAACAGTCTCTCCGGCAAAAGAGTGATTCGAAGCTCGCCGATTGCGAACTTTCCCACAATCTTATGAACCCCCGAAAGGTGATCTTCCGGGCGGAGTGCGCGAATTGGATGAACATCGGAGAACGCCCCATGTAGACCCGATGGTGGAAAATGCGCATAGTTCGTGTCGGCCCGCGATGTCAGAAGACGGATGAGGTGACGAGTTGCGGCCGGCGGCTCGGTGGCCTGGCGTTCACGACCTTTGGTCAAGCTGGCAACGACCGGCCGGATCCTTCCGCCTCTATGTGTCGACGGCGCGACCCTGGGAGCTGAACCGCGCGGTCGGCCGCGGTGACGGGCGCGCCGGTCGGTGCGAATCCGGCAGACGTTGTCGGCTCGCGGCAGAACCGCAGCGGACTGCAGAGCGAACGCTACGAACGGAGGTCCCGTCGCAGCAGTCGTTGGAGTGAACTCAGGTGATAGTGCCATGCGTACCTCAAAGTCCGCGTCATGCGCCGTTTGCAGAGCGTGGGACGTCCACCGGTAGACCGGATCCAGAGCAAGAAAACGGACCGGTTGGAGGACGGAATGTCGAATTCGAAAATGTTTCGCTCGGCGGGTCGACTGGTCGCCGTGGGGTCGGTGGTGATCGCCATGCTCGGAAGCGTCTCGGTTTCGGTTGCTGATGCCGCCGTGCCGCGCGAACTCAAGGAGCGCTGCGGATACCTGGAATGGGGTCAGTACCGGCACTGTGACGGTGGCACGGGTTCGACCGTCATGCTCGACGTCCAGGACATCTGGGGCACCATCTACCACTACTGCGTCGGACCTGGCGTGACCGACCTGCAGCCGGTCATCAGATGGCGGGTGACCGGCGCCTGGTGGAACGGCGGCGTGGGGTGCGCGCCCGGCTACTACGGCCCGGCGTGAGAACCACATTCGAGTGAATAGATCAACGTCGTAGCGCTCTACCGGTTTGATGGCCATATCAACGGTCGTCAGAGAGGTTGAACAATGATGCAAAGCTGGTTCTCTGTCGCGGCGCTGGTTCTCGTTTCCGCTGGATTGGTCAGCTGTTCCGAGGACACGCGGGAAACGTCGCCGAGTGGGTCACCGTCCGGTGTCTCGCTTCAGCCGAGCCCGAAAAGTCCCGAGGATGCCGCCGCCCAAGCCGCGTTGGCTGTCTACGGGTCTTACTGGCAAATCAGCGAACAAGCAGGGCATGAACCCGGTGCGAAGGACTGGCGACCGGAACTCGCCAAGGTGATGGCCGACCCGGCGCTGACTGACTACGTGAACGAGGTCGCCAACCTCGCTTCGGTACCGGCGCACACCGTCGGCCGGTACGGACGTGCGCCGAAGGTGACCTCGGTGTCGCTCGGCGAACCGCCTCGGGTGATCATCACCGACTGCCTCGATGCCACCGACGAGCACTTGGTCAGCGACAAGACCGGCGAGGCCGGCCGGAACCTCGACCATCCGGACCAGCCGCGGCGCTACGAGTTCGAAGCCCGGCTTGTCCGCTACCCGGGCCGCGACCGCTGGCTGGTTCAGCAGGTCCAACCGCGTCTGGAGAAACCATGTTGAAAGGAAGCTGCATCCTCACGGCCGGCCTGGTGGCCGCATCCCTGCCCGCGATGGCGTACGGCCAGGAGGGGCTCGGCGGGTGCACGTCAGCCGGTACCCGCGGAATGTGCTGGGTGGCGGCCACCGACCCGGGACGGCCCGGTGCCGTGGCGGCCGGTAAGCCGCAACCCGGGACCGGCCCGGGCCACCAAGCCGGCACATCCGGAGGGCCGCGACCCTCCTGCGTCGACCAGCCGTGGACTCCTCCGCCCGCCGGTGATCCGCTGTGGGGTGGTCACTCGCCATCGGATGGCTCGTTGAAGCTGCTCATCTGTCAGGGCGGTGGCGCGCTGCAAGGCTGGCCGCGGGTGGTGTTCGCGCCGAACGGGCAGCCCGTCGTCATCCCGCAGGTGTCGCCGGCGGAGCTGGCCGAACAAGCCATCTCCGAGATGGGGTTATCGGCTCCGGACATCCGGCTCGCGCCGCCGGCGGACTCGCCGCACGGTGCGACGATCGGCTTCCCGGTCTGGATGTGGACCGCCCGTCGTGAAGCCACGATAGGTCCGGTGACGCGGACCGCGAGCGCTGGTCCGATCACGGTGACCGCCACCGCCACCTTGGCCGGAATCGACTGGTCGATGGGCGACCGGATGACCGTCAGCTGCGCTGGGCCCGGCACCGAGTACCGCGATGACCTGGCCGGGAAGCCATCGCCGACCTGCGGTCACGTCTACCGCGACCTCGTCGTCGGCGGAGTGGCTGGGATCAACGCGACGAGCCGCTGGGAGATCCGCTGGTCGGGCGGCGGGCAGAGCGCGTTCAGGACGATGGCGCTGACCTCGTCCGCTCGCCTGCCGGTCCGGGAGATCCGCACCCTGAACACCCGGAGTCCGCGATGACGACGCGGGTGCAGCAGCTGCACGGTGTTGCAGATGCCCCACCGCCGGCGCCGATCCCCCTCCGGCCGCCGCGTCGACGCCGGTCCAAGCTGCTCGTTCTACTCGGCGTTGTGCTGTCCGCGCTTTCCGCCGCCGGAGTCGTGTGGGTCTTCCGCGCGACCGACGAGACGGTGTCCGCGGTCGGCGTCGCTCGACCAGTCCGGTACGGCGAGGTCATCACCGCCGAGGCGTTGCGTGAGGTCCAAGTCCGGCCCGACCCCGGTATCCGGCCGTTGCCGTGGGATCAGCGGTTCGACGTGGTCGGCCGGACGTCTCCGACCGACCTGCAACCGGGCGAGATCGTGACACCCGAAGCGGTGACGGACTCGGCCGCCGTGCCGGGCGCCGGCCAGCAGTTGATCGGTGTACCGGTGAAGCCAGGGCAGCTGCCCGCAGCGCCGTTGCAGCCTCGCCAGCCGATCCTTCTCGTGCCCGCGGGTGCCATGGGAACTGCTGTCGAGTCGTGGCCGCCGGTCCGCGGCGCGGTGATCAGCGTGAGTGACCGCGACGCGACCTCCACGCAGGTGATCGACGTCGTCGTACCGGACGCCGATGGTGTCCAGCTGGCCTCTCGAGCTTCGGCCGGCGGTGTCGCGATCGTCGTGCTGCCGAAGGGCCGGTGATCGACATGCTGATCTCCTTCATCTCGGTCAACGGCAGCCCCGGCGTTTCAACGGCGGCACTGGCCCTCGGCTGGGTGTGGCCGCGGCATGCGGTTGTCGCCGAGTGCGACCCGGCCGGTGGGCGCGCGCTCAGCGTGTTCGACCCGGACGGCAACCACGCCCGGACCGGCGTGTTCGAGCTGATGCTGCAGGCGCGGACCATGCCGTTGCACCGGGCGATGTCGAGCCAGCTGCTCGTACTGCCGGACGGCACCGGCCGCCACCATCTCCTGCCTGGAGCGAGTTCTCCGCGCGAGGCTGACAGCCTCGATTGGCGACGACTGACCTCGTTGTTCCTGGAGCTGGAGACCGTCGACGTCCTCGCCGACTGCGGCCGCTTCCGCAGCCGGGCAACCGCGGTCGCGCTGCTGTCGGAGGCCGACCTGGTCGTGGCGGTCGTGCGCAACTTCCGCGGTCCGCTGCAGGCTTTCGCGAAGGCCGCGGACGTCCTCCGAGAGGAGCACGGTGTTTTCGACGACGAAGGACTCGTGGTCCTGGTCGCCGATCCGGACCCGCGGATCCACCAGCGCTATCCGCACGGCGAGATCGGGAAGGAACTCGGTCTGCCCGTCGTCGGCGTCCTGCCCTGGGACCCGGTCAACGCGGCGCAGTTCTCCGACCTGCACCGCCCCGGCCGGAAATTCGAGACGTCACCACTGCTGATCCAGTCGCGGAAGACCGCCGACGAGGTCGGCCGCCGCGCGATGCAGCGGATGAGCTGGCTGCGGAAGCCACCGCCGGTGGTGAACGGCCATGCCCGTTGACGTCGCCGCGTTCGCGGACATCGACGAGCTCGTCGACCGGGTGCAGCAGCGCCTGGCGCCGCTCGTGCAGCAGAAGATCGCGTCGGGGGAGCGCGACGAGCGCGCGATCGCGGAGATCCTGCTCGACGACGTCCTCGCGACAGTCATCAAGGAGTGGGCGGGCTCAGGCCGTCCGTTCCTCGACTTCGAGCAGGAGCAGGTCGTCCGGTCGGGTGTGCTGGCGGAGATGTTCGGCCTCGGCCGGCTCGAAGCGCTTCTGGCGGACGACGAGGTCGAGAACATCGACATCATCGGCAGCGACCCGGTGTGGCTGTCGTTCCACGACGGCCGCATCGGCCGGGCGCCGAAGATCGCGCCGACCGACCAGGCGGTCGTGCAATGGCTCCAGCGGATCGCCGCGCGGATGGGCCGTACCGAGCACACGATCAACGACGCACGCCCGTTGCTGAACATGGAGTTGCCGGGCGGCGAGCGGCTGGCCGCGGCGATCGGCGTTACCGACCGGCCGCACATCTCAATCCGCCGCCACCGACTGCCCACCGCCGGGCTCGAAGCGCTGCGGCAGCGCGGGATGCTGTCGACGGCTCAGCTCGCGCTGCTGCGCGCGGCCGTCCGGGCCGAGAAGAACGTCGTCATCTGCGGACGGCAGAAGGCCGGGAAGACGACGCTGCTGCGGGCCCTGTGCTGGGAAGTCCCGGCGACCGAGCGCTTCGCGACGCTGGAGACCGAATTCGAGCTGGGCCTGCACCGGCATCGTGACCGGTTCCCCGCCGTGGTCGCGTTCGAAGAGCGCGAAGGCAACACCGAGCGCTGGGAGAACGGCCGGCCGGTCGGCGGTGTGGACCTTCCACGGCTGGTCTGGCAGTCGCTGCGGATGCACACCGCGCGCACGGTCGTCGGTGAGGTCCGTGGCGGTGAGATCGTGCCGATGCTCAACGCACTAGCGGCCGGCGGTGCCGGGTCACTGTCTACTCTGCACGCGCGCAGTGCCGCGCAGGCCGTCCACCGCATGGTGCTGCTGTGCCTGGAGACGAACGCGGCGTGGACGCCCGAGTTCGCCTACGAGGTCGTCGCGAACACCATCGACCTGATCGTGCACGTCGATCTCGTGCAGAAGCCCGGTCACCTCGACCGGCACGTCGCCGAAGTCGTCTCCATAGAGCCGGGGGAGTACGGGCGCCCGGCCCGGACCTCCCTCTTCGCCCCGGCGCCGACCGGGAACCTCCCGACTGACATCGAGGACTACGAGCGCGGCGGCTTCGACCGGACCTGGCTGACGAGCGGCGGCGACGGCGGCTGGTTGAACGATCGGAGCCGGCGATGACGGAGTTCTTTCTTGCGCTGGCCGGCGCCGGAGCGGGCTTGGGAGTGACCCTCGCCGTGCTCGGCCTCCACGGGCGCGAGCCGGACGAGGTGCCGGCCTTCCGAAACGGCCGATCGTGGCTGCTGGTCCGCCGAGCCGGCTCCGCGCGATGGGGGCTGGCCTGCGGTGCAGGTGCCCTTGTCTGGCTGATCAGCGGCTGGCCGGTCGCCGGGATAGCCACCGCGGCGGCCGGCGCGTTCCTGCCGTGGCTGTTCGGCGCGGGGAAGGTCGCCGCCCAGCGCATCGAGCGGTTGGAGGCGATCGAAGACTGGCTGCGCGGCCTTGCGGACGTTCTCCGTGCAGGTAACGCGGGGCTCGTCGGTGCCCTGCAGGGTTCGGCCGAGGACGTGCCGCCGGCGATCCGCGCCGAGGTGGTCACGCTCGGACAGCGGCTGCGCACCTGGGAAGTCACCGACGCCCTGCTGTGCTTCGCCGACGACGTGGACGACCAGGTCGGCGACGCGGCGGCTGCCGGCCTCTGTGTCGCCTACCAGCAGGGGACCGGCTCCGCCGAGCTGCTGACCACGCTGGCCCGGCAGGTCGCCGCCGACGTCGCGGCGCGCCGGGACGCCGAGACCGAACGCGCCCGGCGGCGGTCCGCCGCGCGGGTCCTGCTCGGGCTTTGGTCGGTGATGTTCGTCGGGTTCGCCGCGTTCGGCAGCGACAGCTACACGTCGGTGTACAGCTCCGTCAGTGGTCAGCTGGTGCTTGCCCTGGTGCTGGGTGTCGTCGGTCTGGCGGTGGTGTGGTTGCGCCGCCTCGGTGTCGAACCACCGGCACCGCGATTCCTTCGCCGGGGGCCGTCATGAGTGCCGAGGCGGCGCTGATCCTGCTGGCGATCTCGGCGGCGGTCGGCGTGACGCTGGTCGTGGCGGCCTTCGCGCCGACCCGGCCACGGCTCGCTGACGTTCTCCACGGCGCTCCTCGTGGCTCGCGCGGGCCGCTCGAAGCGATTGTCGTGCGCGCAGACCGGATGAAGCTGACCGCGAAATCCACGGACCTTGCGCTGATCAGGCAGTCCCGCGAGTCCTTTGTGGTCCAGCGGGTGGGCTTCCTGCTCGGCGGTGCGCTGTGGATCCCGGTCCTGACCACCGTGCTCGCGCTGGTTGGCGCCACACCGCCGATCGTCCTGACGGGTGCGGCGTCCGTGGGCTGCGCGCTCGTCGGCTGGCAGCTGCCCGTGGTGATGCTGAAGAGCAAGGTCAAGCACGCTCGAGCGACGTTCGCCGGCGCGCTGGCCGCGTACTGCAGGCTTGTGGCGCTGGGCCGGCTCGGCGACCGCGGGCCGGTGGAGGCGCTGCGCTACCCGGCCACGCTCGGCACCGGCTGGTCATTCCTGCGGATCAAGTTGGCCATCGACGAAGCGGTGCTTCGCGGCCGGATGCCGTGGGTCGGCTTCGCTGAGCTGGCCGACGAGACCGGCGTCCGCGAACTCAAGGACATCGGCCACATCATCGCCAGCGCCGGCCAAGACGGCGCCAGCATCGTCGACACCCTCCGCGCCAAGGCCGCCGCCTTGGACGAGAAGCAGCTCGCGGACCGCAAGACGGGCTCATCGGTTCGCTCCGACCGCATGGACATGCCCGTCGCCCTGCTCGGCCTGGCCTTTATCGCCTTCCTCGCGTTCCCCGGCCTCTACCTGATGCTCCACACCTGAGAGGAGAAGATCATGCTCGGCAAGATTTCTGTCTGGTGGCTGTACGTCCAAGCGCGTCTGAACGAGTTCGCCGAAGAGGGCGAACGCGGCGACGAGAACATCACCAAGGCCTTCTACGCCGCGCTCGGTATCACCGTCGCGACACTGATCGGCGCCGGGATCACAGCGTTCGTCAACGGCAAGCTCCCGCTGATCGGCGGCCACTGATGCTGCCCGGCGAACGGGGCGACGACAACGTCGCCGCGGCGGTCGTCTTCAGCGCGATCCTGCTGGTTGCCTGGGCGATCCTCCAGGTCGCCGTCGTGCTGCTCGGCCGCGGTGTCGCGCTCGAAGCCGCGCGTGACGGCGTCCGCGCCGCGCGGCTCCCGCCGGTGGACACCACCTCCGCCGCCTCTTCGGCAGCCGACTACGTTCGCCGGGCCGCGGGCTCCTGGCTGGACGATGTCGTCGCGCACGCCGAGACCGACGGCCGCACCGTCAGCGTGACGGTCACCGGTGAGGCCGTGTCGCTGGTTCCCTTCGCGCAGTTCCCGATCAGTCAGACCTCGTCGGGCCCGATCGAGGAGCTGCGCTCGTGAAGCGGTCCGAGCGAGGCGACATCACCATCGAGGCGGTGGTCGGCGTCGTCGCGCTCTTCCTGATCTTCGGGCTCGGGCTCGCTGGCCTGCGTGTGCTCGTAGCCGACGCCGCCATCGACGAAGCGGCACGTTCAGCAGCCCGAGCGGCGTCGATCGCCCACGACGGCCAGGCAGCCGCCACCGTGGCGGACCACCGCGCCCGCGCGGTGCTCGCCGAGCAACAGCTCGCGTGCAGCAACTTGGACGTGAACGTGGACGGCCGCGACTTCGCCAAGTCGCTCGGCGAGACGGGATACGTCGTCGCGAGCGTGACCTGCGTCGTAACTCTCGCCGACCTGGTGCCGGGGATCGGCGGCTCGAAGACGCTCCGGTCGCAGTTCCGTTCGCCGATCGACAGGTACGGGGCCCGATCATGAGAGTGCTGCGCGGTGAGCGCGGGTCGGCGTCGGTCCTGATCCTTGGGTTGACCGTCTCGGTGCTGGTCGGCGTCGGGTTCGCCGTGGACGGAACCCGCAAAGGGCAGGCGTACTCCCAGGCGACCTCGGTTGCGGAGGAAGCCGCGCGTGCAGGCGGTCAAGCGTTGCGGGTGCAGGCACTGGCTGCCGGTGCCGACGCGACCGTCGATCCGCAGCTGGCCGTGGTCGAGGCACAGCGCTACATCGCCGCGTCCGGAGCCGACGGCACAGCGCGCTGGGCCGGCGGCCGCCTGATCGTCGATACCACCATCACCCGGCCGACCGTCTTCCTCGGCTCGATCGGTGTCTCCGAGTTCACCGTGCACGGCAGCGGAACGGCGGTCGTGGTTTCCGCAGGCTAGGAGGAGTGCGATGCGTACGACGGCGGTGCGGCTTCCGGCCGCCTCGGCGGTCCTGGCGGCGATCGTCCTGGTGCCGCCGACGGCGCTGTGGCACTTCCGATCCGTGTACCTGCCCGACCACGTGCCGAATGTCGCCGAGGCCGTCGCCTGGCTGACGAGCGAGGACAACGGCCGGTTGTTCCTGCTGCTGTTGGTGGGCGCCGGCCTGGTCGCTTGGCTTCAACTGGTCGCCGCGATCGCGGTGGAGGTGCTCGCCCGTCTGCGAGGGGCGGCTGTTCCTCGCTTGCCCGGCTTCGGCTGGGCCCAGAGGATCGCTGCCGCCCTGTTGCTCGTCGTGTTGACCGGTACCGCCGCCGAGGCAGCCGAACCGACCGACGACTCGCGCGGCAGCCACCTCGTCGTCCCAGGGGACAGCCTCGCGAAGGTCGCCGCCGAAGAACTCGGCAACGCCGCCCGCTACCCGGAGCTCTTCGAGCTGAACCGCGGCATCCCCCAGGCAGACGGCCGATCTCTCCAGGATCCGGGACTGCTCCGACCCGGCTGGACCCTGAAACTGCCGGATGAGCATGAGCACTGCGAGGAGATCGTCGTGCGGCCAGGACAGACGCTTTCCCAGATCGCACGGGAGAAGCTTGGCGACCCCGGCCGGTACCGGGAGATCTTCGACCTCAATCGTGGCCGCCCGCAGCCGTCGGGACAACCGCTCGAGGACGTCGACCACATCCGTCCTGGCGACGTCCTTCGGCTTCCGGTTTCCGCCGGGCACTCGGCGCACGGTGGTGGCGGCGCCGGTGCCGCGAACCCCCAGCTGGCCGCCTCCACCTCCTGCGAGCCGCCCGAACCTCCACCCGCGTTGGTTCCACCACCGGTAAAGCCGCCGTCGCCTCCACCAGAGCAGACGACAGTGCCGACCGGACGCCCGTCGCCACCGGAAGCTCCGACGGCCACGTCCGAGGACTCCTCGACCATCGCGGTCGTGAGCACCGGAGGACTGCTTGCCGCCGGTCTCCTGGCCCTGCTGGCCGGCCGGCGCAGGCGGGCACACCAGCGCCGCCGGCCTGGGCAACGAATCCGCGTCCCGAAGCCGGGCAACTTCGAGCGGGGACTCCAAGGAGTGGAGGAGCCCGCGACGGTCGATGTCCTCGATCGGGCGCTGCGGACGCTGGCACGAACAGCTCGGGAGACCGGCGACGCCGTGCCGGCTCTGCAGTCGGTGAAGTTGGGCTCCGGCGGAATCGAGCTGTGCTTGACGGAGCCCTGCGAACCGATCGAGCCGTTCGTCGCGGCGTCCTCTGTGGAGTGGAAGCTGAATCCCGCTGCTCCGCTTGACGCGAAGACGAACCCAGCTCCGTACCCGGTGCTGGTGTCCTTGGGGCACACAGCCCGGCGTGACCTCGTGCTCGTCGACCTGCGCCAAGCGGGTGTCATGACTCTCGCCGGAGACCGGTCGGCAGCCGAAGCGGTCTTGCTGGCCCTGGCGTGGGACCTGGCTGTCGCGCCATGGGCCGAACGGACGGTTGTCACGCTTGTCGGTTTCGGGGACAGCTCAGCCGAGGTTCTGCCGGACCGGCTCAGGTTCGCCGGGGGCTGGGCGGAAGCTCTGAACCAGTCGTCGAAGTCCACACCGCCGCAGGTGATTCTGGCAGCAGAGCCGCCGGACGCCGAGCACGTCCACGGGCTGGAGCGGCCAGGTCTCGAAGCCGTCGTGACAGTCCACAGTGATGAGCTGCCTTTCCCCCGTGCGTGGCGCCTCGAGGTCGGCGCCACGCACAGCTTCGTGGATCCCCTCGGTGAGGAAGTTGAGCTGCAGAAGCTGACGCCAGACCAGGTGGAAGAGCTGGTCGCGGCTCTCCGCCGCGCCGACGAAGCAGTCCAGGTCCCGGCTGAGACTTATCGCAACGTGCCGCCCGAGGAAGCCGGCCTGCCCGAACGACCGGCCGTCGCTGAGCCGTGTCTCCAGGTACTCGGCTCGGTCCGCCTGAACGGAGTGGATCCGCACGGAGTCGAGGCCAAGAAACTCAACCGGCTGGTCGAACTGGCCGCTTACCTGGCGCTGCACCCGGGCGCGACGGCCGACGAGATCTCGCTCAGGCTGGGAACCGACGCGCAGCCGTGGTCCGTGTCGACCCGGCAGGGCTACATCTCACGGCTGCGAACCTGGCTCGGTCGCGACGCGAACGGCGACCTCTACGTGCCCAACGTCGATGCCAGGCACGGCGGCTACCGGATGTCGGAGACCTTCGGGTGCGACTGGCGCGCTTTCAAGGACCTGGCCCGGCGCGGCCTCGCTGAACCTGAAGTGTTGGTCCACCACCTCCAGCAGGCTCTCGACCTGGTCCAGGGCGCGCCATTCAGCAACGTCCCGGCGGCACGGTACGGGTGGAGTTCGTGGCTCCAGAGGGAGATGATCGATTCGATCGTCGATGTGGCCCACGCTGTAGCCGACAGCTGCCAGAAGGCCGGTGACTTGCCGGCCGCTCGGCGAGCCGCGATGCGGGGACTTCAAGCCGATCCGGTGAGTGAGATCCTCTACCGCGACCTGCTCCGGACCGAGTACCGCGCTGGAAACCTCGCCGCCGTCAAAGAGACCGCGGACAAGCTCGCCGCGTTGGCGGCGTCGCTCGAAGTGGAGCTGGACGAAGAGACCAGCGCGTTGGTCAGCGCGCTGCTGTCCGATCGGACCTAGGCACTCGTTGCGCCATCTGGGTTTCCCGCGACTCAGATCGAACAATTGATCGACTGTCGAGCTTGTCCAATATGGACATCGTTCGTTCCTGTTTCGGGAAACCGCAGGTCAGGGCCCACTTCTTCAAACTGGATCGACGCGTCGGCCTCGGCGGTGTCGGCGGGGTGAGAAGACTTCCTAGACGACACAACAGAGTTCATGGTCACCCTTGTTTGGATTTTGTGCCGCACTGGTAATACTCTGTGTGATGTCGGCCGAGATGGGCCTGACTGCTGTTCCACTTTGGAGGACTGGAATGACGAACAAGGCCCAGCTGATCGAGGCGCTGTCGGAGCGTCTGGGCGACGACAAGAAGGTGGCTGCGCAGGCCGTTGACGGCTTGGTGGACATCATCATCCGGACGGTCAACAAGGGCGAGAAGGTCAACATCACCGGCTTCGGCGTGTTCGAGAAGCGCGCTCGCGCCGCTCGGACCGCGCGCAACCCGCGTACCGGTGAGGCCGTGAAGGTCAAGAAGACCAACGTTCCCGCCTTCCGTGCCGGCACGACGTTCAAGGACGTCATCGGTGGTTCCAAGAAGCTGCCGAAGGCCACGCCGGTCAAGCGCGCCACGGCGACCGCGACCCGGGCGGCGGCCACGAAGACCGCGGCCGCCGCGGCTCCGGCCAAGGCGACGACGACCCGAACCACCCGTGCGGCGGCTGCGAAGCCGGCCACGACCACGCGGGCGACGACGACGCGGACCCGCGCCACCGCGGCGAAGCCGGCCGCGAAGGCCACCGCCACCAAGGCGACCGCTGCCAAGGCGGCCCCGAAGGCCACTGCGGCCAAGGCCACCACGGCGAAGGCGACCACGGCGAAGGCGACCACCACGCGGGCGAAGGCCGCCGCCAAGCCGGCCGCTGCCGCGAAGACCGCGACCGCGGCGAAGAAGCCGGCCGCCGCCAAGGCTCCGGCCAAGCGCACCTCGGCCGCTGCCAAGAAGAAGTAATACCAGCACCACGCCGGAAGGCCCCGCGCGGGAACGTGCGGGGCCTTCCGGCTTTTGGGCGATACGGTCCAACTGTGACGGCGCGCCGATGGCGACCGGAGCACCTCCCAAGTCGGTCGAAGAGTGGTGATTCGTCAAGCCGCAACAGACGACTCGAGGAACTCGGCTGGTGTCGATGTACTAAGGGGTATCGGTGGAACCGACCCAGTTCTGCGGGCGCTCTTGAGCAAGGGTTGCCGTGGTCGAGGCTGGTCTTCACCCGGGGCCGCGGTGAGGCGAGCCCAGCCCCGGGGTGACCCCCGCAAGCACGGGATCGGCAGTTGCACTTGTGGCCGGGAACTCCTCCGCGCCGCCCGACGTTGATGAGTTCAGACGCCTCGGCGAGCGAAGCCGTACCGTCCATCTCCGAGCGGGGCCTCGCAATGAGGCCCCGTTGGCCATTTCGAGGGCCGAAAGGCCTTTCAACCCTGATGGTGGCTGAAGGTTGAGGTGGACATCGTGGACGAAACGCTGGTGTGGCAGATCGCGCTGACACTACTGCGAGTGGTGCTCGCTTGGCTGACGCGAAGGACGAGGTCGGTACCCGCGTTCACCGGGCGAGAGCTCCGTTCAATCCGGCGGAAGGCTCGCTGAGCTCCGCTGCTGATGTGCCCGGCCATCCGGTGCCGTGCCGGAACCGAGCCGACGGGTCGATGCGTGACGACACGCATCGACCCGCCGACGAGGACCCGACTGCCGGTCAACTGGCGGACTTGTTCTTCCGGCTCGCGCGGATGCCCAGGATTGTGGCCACCAGGCCGGTCAGCGACGAGGCGCCGATGGCTATACCGGTCGCGGGGGCCGGTGGTGATGCCGACGAGATCACCAGTGCGATCACTGCGGCAACGCACGCCACTGCAACTGTCATGGTCAGAATTATGCGCTGTGTGTTTCCGGTCAGTTCCCGGTCGGAGACCAAGCGGATGAGAAAATCGTACAGCGAACGGACTTCGGAATTGACCGGTGGGCTGACCTCGTGTTGTGGAACCGGACAACTGCCGTGAGGCTCCAGTAGGAGGATGTTGGCGCGTTCGTCGATGCTCAACGCCGGTATTTCAAGCGGAAAAACTTGATCTTCCCGCCACAGCGGTGATCGCGTGGTGATCAGCACCCGGTAGCCGGAAAGTTCCGGTAAGAAATTTCC
This sequence comes from Amycolatopsis sp. NPDC114478, assembly GCF_055633805.1. Lineage (NCBI taxonomy): Bacteria > Bacillati > Actinomycetota > Actinomycetes > Pseudonocardiales > Pseudonocardiaceae > Amycolatopsis > Amycolatopsis sp. NPDC114478. Next base: position 283,980 of record NZ_JBVKDO010000013.1, read on the forward strand.
CACCACGTCGTGATCGTCTGCCCCGTCGAAGACTACGAGCCGACGTGAGACGGGTGTTTTGATGTCCGTGCTGCCGCTCGTCGAGCCCCTCGCGGGAGCCGCCAATCGTTCGGTCAGCCGGATCAGTGAGCTCCGGATCAGCAAGGGGTCCTCGGCAGCAATCCACCAGACGACGTCGTATTCGTGGCGGTGTCGGTAGATGTACTCGACCGCGATCTGGGATTTGCCGATGCCACCCATGCCGTGCAGAGTGACGGGAAGGACGGCGGTCCTGCCCCCGGTCAACTGCTCTCGGAGCAGGTTGAGCAGGTCGGTCCGGCCGACGAAGTTCAGGTTCCTCAGGGGGACCGAGCCCCAGATCTGAGGGGCCGGGGCCGAGCGCGCAGGCTTGGTTCCGGGTGTGCGTGCAGAAGAGTCTGGCCCGGAGATGATCGGCCTGGTCTTCTGAGACGTTTTATCGCTCACGGCCGTAAGGTACCGGGGCAGACAATCGGTCACCCGGTCGTGGACGTGTCGGCAGAACACTTCGCGCCGCCGGATCGGAGGTCGTTGCCCTCGTGTCGTCGGACGTGTCCCGGAGCGAACCAAGGTCACTACCTGAGAACCTGTTTCGACTGGGAAAAGATTCCGTTGAAGCAGCGGGAGCTGATTGCTGCGCCGACGCCCCTTCGCCCCGTCAAACGTCGCGGCGGGTGACGGCGAGTGCGGCTGCGCCGAGCAGGCCCACGACCCATGCGGCGAGGACCGCGGCTCCGGCGACCACGCCGAGGGTGCTGTTTCCAGCGGACGTCACGGCCGTGAGGGACGAGGTGGCGGAGGTGGGTAGGAAGCGCAGGATCGCGTCCCAGCTGTCGGGCAGCAGCGCGCCCGCCACCGCGGGGAGAACCAGGACACCGGCCACCACCGCGGCGATACTGCGCGCCGCGCTGCGCAGCAGGAGGCCGAGCCCGAGCCCGAGCAGAACAATCGACGTCAGGTAACCAGCTATCCCGAGTGCAGGACGCCCTCGTCGGTCAGGGACACCGTGGCGGCGCGATTGGCCGAGAGGACGTCGGTGCCGACGGCGAAGGCGGCCAGGACACCGAGCAACGCGGCGGGGATCACGACGCACGCGAGTACGACCGCCTTGGCGGCGGCGACCTGCTGGCGCCGGGGTACGGCCACCATCGTGGCGGAGATCATCCGGGAGCGGTCTCCCGGGCGCCGGCAAGACAGCCCAGGACGCCCAGGACAAGCACAGCGAAGTTCGAGCCGGTCAGGATGATCGAAAGCGGGTCGTTGCCGCCGAACGGACCGGCGACCGCGCCGGTCGACGTGGCCGATGCGAGCGCGCCGAAGCCGACCATGACCAGCACCACGACGGCCATACCGATCCAGGTGCTGCGCAGGCTGCGGATCTTGATCCATCCCGAGCGGATCGCCCGGCCGAACGTCAGGCGCGTGGTTGCGGTGCTCGGCATCGGATGAGCCGGTGCGAGTGCGGTGGTCATCGAGGCAGCCCTCTCGGCGGTGTATTCGACGGCGTCGCGGGTCAGGTCCAGGTACGCGGACTCGAGAGAGCCGGTGACCGGAGCAAGTTCGTGGATGCGGATCCTCGTCTCGACCACGTTCGAGAACGATGAGAATGTCCTGCTCGCGGTCCGGGCCGGCGCCAGCGGGTTCGTCGGCAAGAACGTCGGTCCGGACGAACTGATCCAGGCTGTCCGGACTGTCGCCGCGGGTGACGCTCTGCTGTCCCCGAAAGCCACCCGCAGCCTCGTTCAGCACGTTCTCGACCACCCGCATGTGACCGCGCCGGCTGTCACCGCGCCACTCGAAACCCTCACCGACCGCGAACGCGAGATCGTCGTGCTCGTCGCTCACGGACTGTCTAACGGCAACATCGCGGACCGCCTGTACCTGTCTCCGTTGACCGCGAAGATCCACGTCAACCGGGCCATGACGAAGCTCCGCGCTCGCGACCGAGCCCAGCTTGTCGTCATCGCGTACCAGGACGGTTTCGTACGACCAGGGGACACGCCGCCACCCTGATCCCAGGTGACGAAGCGCCACGAGCAGAGCAGGGTCGTGGGGCCTTGAGCGCGGCCACCGGCCTTGCCGCCGTGACACCAACGCGGTTAAGGATATCGGGTGAGTTGATCCTGCACGGACTACCGGTCGATATCGCCAGATAGCTACCACTGTGCACGGTTTCCGCTTTGACCCATTCACGCCGTCGAACAGCGGGAATCTGAGACAATCGAGGTCAATGCTGGGTGAGGAGCAGCGACCGCGCTGATTTTCAAGATCAGGTGCAGTTTCCCGCCGCGTCGACATAGAACCCATGTGTCCAGGTCGGCGGCGGGAAGTGGTTCCGCCACCGCCCAGCAGATAGTTCTTACCGTGGAGGAAACTCGCCGATGACGAAAGACGAGGAGCCGGCAGGCAGCGCCGGTTTGGACCGGCCCGGTCGGCCGCGGTTGAGTAAAATCGTCTCCGGCGTCGCGGCCAGTCGTCGCGAAGAGGTCTTCGACCTGCAGGAACTCCTGCTCGCCGTGGTGCCCGATGTGGATGGCGACCGCCCCGAGGCATGGGCAGGGTTCGACGCGTCTGCCGCCCTGGTCGACCACGATGTGCGACTTTTGCGCGCGCTGCAGGCTGAAGGGTTGCACGGGACGCTCTGGACCGAGCTCTCCAACCGGTTGGCGCGTTACGGCGTCACGGTGATAAAGGCGTGGATCCACAGCGGGGAAATCTACAAAAGGGCGAAGCTGAAACGGCGAGGCGTCGAACGAGCGAGGCCTCCTCTGAGTACTGACGAGGCCATGGCCGTGGCCATGGACACGGTGGCGGAAGGTGTGGAGCTCTTCAAGAAGAAGGGACTCGAGCAACATGATTGGAATCCCGCCGGAGGCGCCCGCCTGTCGACCTACTTCATCGGCAGTTGCCTGTTGTGCTTCCCCAACGTCCACCGCGGGCAGTTGACACAGCGTTCACACAGCGACCAGGACGTGTTCGTGTCCGACTTCGACCTGGAACTCGGCGCGTCGGCGACGCGGTCGGCCGAAGACGAGGTGGTAAGCCTGCTGGGCATCGTCGACACCCTGCGAGGAGGTCGGCGACGTCGCCGAAGCGGGTATCCCGACGACGTGGTGGATCTCGTCGTGCTCTACCACATGGAGGACTACAAGTCGGCCGAGATTGCCGAGCTGATCAGCTCCGAGTCCGCCAAGTACACCCCGAGCACTGTGCGGAAGATCCTGGCCGAGTACCGCAAACAGGCAGCCAAGGAACGGCGTGAAGGAGATCGGGCATGACTGACGACACCATCTCCACGATCGACGCGAAGACGGCCGAGAAGCTGGTCAATCGCTCATCGGTCGGGACCCGAGGCGTGCGCGAACTCGCCGCGCGATGCGATTCCATCACCGCGGCGGCGGTACTCGACCGCGCCGAGGGAGCGGCGTCTGCCGCAACGTCCGTCTCCGACGTTCGGGACTATCGCACCTTGGCGTCATCTCCGAGGCCGAACGGACGCCTGACGAAGGAGGATCTCGACCCTCTGGTGAAGGACGCCGGCGAGGGCAACCCCGCCGCCATCCACAACCTGCTCCAGATGATCGAGCCCGTGGTGGTCCGCTACTGCCGGGCCCGCATGGGCGGCCGCGACCTGTCTTACCTTTCGGCCGACGACGTCGCCCAAGAGGTCTGCCTTGCGGTGTTGAAGGCGCTGCCGGACTACCAAGGTCGCGGTGGCTCCTTCCTGTACCTCGTTCACGCGATCGCGGCCAACAAGGTCGCGGACGCCTACCGCGCCGTTGCGCGTGACCGCTCCGAGCCCGTTTCCGAGCTCCCGGAGCGCCCGCTGGCCGCCGGCAACGAGTCCGAGTCCCACGCGCTGCACCTCGACCTCGGCGCGCGCCTCGGCCGACTGCTCGCCTCGCTGCCGCGGATTCAGCAGGAGATTCTGACCTTGCGCATCGCGGTCGGCTTCTCGGCGCAGGAGACCGCCGAAGCGCTCGGCATCTCCGCCGGCAATGTCCGTGTGACGCAGCACCGCGCCCTGACCCGGCTGCGCGGCATGATCCATGACGACGATTTCTGAGCTCATGGGAATCTGGACAGATCTCGTGCCTGATCGGCCGGTCGCGTCGAAAGGGCCACCGCGTCGTGGCTTTGCGTCGAAGTGCCGTGGTGAAGTGTGAACCGTCAGCAAGGAGATGAAGTGCTCAACGAACAGCATGGCCAGGGCAGTCGCCGCTTCGCCGCCTCCGGTCTCATCGCCGCGCTCCCGCGGCCAGGCGGATTCGTCGGCAGCCCCCTTCCGTGGGGAGACCTGGTCCGTGCGGTGCCGTGGCTGCTGATCGTGTTCATCGGCATGATCGCCAAGTGGTCGGTGTCAACGCTTCGGGAACCTTGACCCCGGGTGGTCTCTGGAAAATTGACCCCCTGTGCGGTGTTGTTGTCTAGTTCTGGTCGGTGTTCTGTTGCT